>JAMPDJ010000005.1 GCA_023665805.1 Bacteroides sp.
ATAATTTTCTTCATTTTGCAAATTTATAAAATAAAAAATACGAGACTCTAACTTGTGAACTGCACCCCAAAAGTTAGACACAAAACTTTTGGGGTGCAGTTCAAACTTGAATCCTGTATTTCTATTTACACAAAATATTTTATAGTGCACATTTTTCTCTATTATTACCAGATTCTCCTTTGACGAGGAAATGGTAATGGGATATGGTAACGTGTCGCTATCATATCTTTTGGCGTCATCAACATGTCCATATGGTACTCTGCATGTCCTCTCGGTTTCCATGCATTATAATATGGAGAGTAATGTGTTCTGTCCTTGATTATCAAAATGCGTTATAAGAGTTATCCCATAGGTATTTGACCTCTTTTGAAGATGTTGAAAAATGCGTTCATTTTCTATTTCTTATCTACCTTGATTCCATTCTTGGCGAAAAGGTATGTAATAACGGTTTTCCAGTCTGGAAATTGCTCATTACCGAACTCAATCCACTCGCCTTCAAACTCACTTGTACCATTCTTGCCTCGGTCATCGATCAGGTAATCACCCTTACAGAGATTCTTGCAATGAGTGATAACCATCCGCTTGTGAAACACGTCATCGAGGTATCGTGTCACCCACTTTAACTTATCTGACCATGCTGATGGATTCTTCCAAGGGGCAGTAGATAGGATGTAGAGTTCAAAATGTTGTTGAAGCTCATGCATCGCTTCTATTGCTCCTGGAATTGGCTTCATGTCTGCAAAGAGACCGGGGATTTCATCAAAACGCCCATCATATTCAGCCTTTACTTCATCAGTCTGAAGGACAAGTCCAGATTCAAAATCAACGAGGACATTATCCATATCAACGAATACTACAGGCTTGCGCTTAGGTAACTGCTTATCTCGCTTGTCGTAGTTGTCTCGCATCTCCATCAGAATGCCACAGAACTCATCTGGTGTTATGATGGTCTTGTATGGGCTTTGTTCTCCTGTTGAATGGATGAGTGTTACTCCGCGAGTGGACATAAGAGCAGCACGGAATCTTTCACTTTGGTTAAACATTGCCTGATATGCCCGGCGAATCAATATCTGGTATTCTTCACTCTGGCGGTCTATTGGCTGTTCCTTCCACCATACTATTTGATCCGTCTGCCATGAGGTGACACACTTTTTGCGAGCATTGCCACCCTTCATACTGCATATCTGGCGTTGCTTATTGATGTCTTTCTGCTTCAGGGATTGAAGGAAACCCTCCATACTTCCGCAGATCATACCGTCTAAACTAAATCCGTTACTACACAGATTACTCAATACGTTTGAAGGATAAAGACCATTTGAACGTATATCTAATGTATTAGCTGTGCGGTCATAGAAGTCATTCAACTCATGACCGTTTCTTGTTGATGCAAAGAAATTTTTCATATCATCCGTCATTCTTTTGCAATTCGTTTCTTATTTCTGTTAATATGCTACAGAACTCATCTTCTGTGAGTATGGTTCTTGTTGGATCAGACTTGCCCATAGTGTGGTAGAGGCGTTTGTTGCTTGTTGCCAACAATGTCTGCTGAAAGTCATTGTTCTCAGTCAAAGCATAGAATGCTTCACGCACAAGGTTTATGTACTCCTCTGAATCACGCTTCATAGGGATTCCCTGCCAATATAATGTTTGATTAAGATACCACTTGCGTTTCTTGCCAAGCAACTTTGCTTTTACACCAACTCGCTCGAAAACTCCATTCTGGGTTTCTACACACTCAAACTTCAATCCCTGTAATAGGCTTTCCATCGACCTGAACTTCTTTCCTCTGAACGAGAACTCGTATGGCGTGAAGTTTGAGAGCATTGCTCCTGGTCAGGTAGTGTTTCACCGAGTGTGTTTGCGACGTGTTTGTCTTAGGAGTGATGGTGCAAAGTTAATTGAAAATTTTGTATCTCATGTCAAATTTGCTGATTTTGTGATGTAGCCGGACGAGGAAACAGGCTCCGCTGAGGAGCAACCCGCCAGCAACAAGGCTGCGCCTATACTGATTGTCGAAAGTCATCGGGAGTCGTCCTGTGGGGCGGCTCCTTTTTCCTGACTTCGTCAACGTGTCACCCAAAAATCCTCAGAGAATAGTGGGGTGATGCGTTGATGGCGTTTCATTAGCATGTTTTGGGTTATAGTGGTCTTGCTTTGTGGAAGTGAGAGCTGGATTGTCACGATGGTCTGTGCCAATACGAGCACTTTATCAACGCTCATATTGATAGCCGACAACTTCTGCAGCCTCTCCGGTTCCTTGTAAACTTTCAGGGCAACAAAGCATATGCAGACATGCGCCACTATACTTTTACGTGTAAAATGGAACATCGGTCTGATATCAATCTTGGATTTCGCTATTCTGAAATCTTTCTCCACGTGCCATAGATTGTGATAAGCCGTATAGACTTCCTCCACAGGTATGTCGGTATTTGCAAGATACCCTTTTAGTCCATCCCATTTTGCATCTGCCTCAAGTTTGTCATAGTTGATGGTCACTTTGATATCGCCCTCCATCTTCAGGAACTTGTTATAGCCGCGCTTGTTTATAATTGTCCTTCGTCAATGTCCCTCTGTTGTAAGCCTTCTCAAGCCTGCGTATGCCCTTCTCCCGGTTGTAGGCGTCCCTGCGCGCCCTCTTCTCCGTATACCCGACAAGTAGCCTCTGTCCATTACCTTTGTCATATTCAACCATCTGGCAGTCATTCTTGGGTTGTTCGAGAATCCGCTCCTTTATAACCTTACTCTCATTCTTGATTTTGGCACCGATGATATATTTGTGGCTGTTCGCCTCAAGATCTGCAATGTTGTCATTGTTTATCAATCTCGAGTCGGCTACCACGATGAAGTTGTCAAGATTGTATTTACGCACAAAATCCGTCACCACCGGCAGCATGGTATGCCCCTCGTACTTATTACCCTCATGAATGCAGTAAGCCAATAGATAGCCGTCAATGCTGACCAATAGCCCAAGTATTATCTGATGGTTCTTATGCCTTCTCTCTTTGAAAAACCCCGTCTTGCGCAAGTCATCCTCGTAATCCGCTTCAAAATAAAGTGTGGTGACATCATAGAACAACACTCCGATATTGTCGCCGAGTATCTTCCGTATATGCTGAACGCTTATATCCTGTACTATCTGATGCTGGCTGTCGCTGAGTTTGTCCAGATAATGCAAAATCCTGGACAGGCTGACATCCTCGTCAAAAAGATTTTTCAGATATTCAACCGTAGCGGCCTTGCTTGCCGGATATGAGGGACGCGCTTTTACCAGTTTCCTCAAGATATCATCCTCTATGCGGTTGAATCCGACGTTGTCGAAGACCAGGTCAAGAATCAGGTCAGCTCCGTCAATGGTGATGTTTGATATGCAGGACAATATCTGTTGTGCCGTCAGCAGTTCCGCCTCGCATCTGGCACGTTCCTCTCCGAACAGATCCAGACGCGGATGACGATGCTGCTTCTCGCCTTCTATCCAGTCTTTTGCTTTGGCAATCAGCCCTTCTGTATCTTCATCTTTAGAGGCTATGCCAATCGTGGCAAGTTCCTTCATCTTGCCATTTATCTTCTCTACGACAATGATACCGATATTGCCGGATGGATATTTTTTTCTTTCTAACATACATTTTGCATCCGTGTCACCTATTTTAGGGTGATATAAAATGCTCAACATTAGGCGATTATAAAATTGTATTTTTTCAAGCGACGAAGTTAGGTGGGGCCTTAGGAAGCTCGGCTTAGACAATGACAAGGCCAGGCTCACCTCTTACTGTGGCAATCGCTACGAATGGGTGGTGAGGCGCACATGTGTAGCAAGAGCTATATCCAAGAATGTACTCACACGCAGAGGATTAGTAAGCTGTCTTGACTATTACAACCAACGTCATGTTTTGAAAACGAATCAAACCGCCGTATGCCGAACGGCATGTACGGTGGTGTGAGAGGAAAGGAAACAAAAGTAGGTCTGGAAACGGAAGTTTTCCGACCTACTCGATTGTCTTATTCAGACACACTGTTTGAAACAGTATCGTGGAAAAATGCCTTTTCCGACCAAATAATCCTGCAAAAATTTGTAGGTTACGATGAATTGTCGTACCTTTGCAGAGCAATTCTACGGAAGGCATGGGCAATTAGCGCAGCTGGTTCAGAGCATCTGCCTTACAAGCAGAGGGTCGGCGGTTCGAATCCGTCATTGCCCACAAAAGTGGTGTAAAGAGACTGACAGCGACTCTTCGGAGTATGTCGGTCTTTTTTCTTTATAATAACATTTGAGACATGGAATTAAGCCTCCTTTCAGCTATCAGTCCCATTGACGGGCGTTACCGTGCTAAAACCGAACCTTTGGCGGGTTATTTTTCAGAATACGCGCTTATAAAGTATAGGGTGCGTGTGGAAATAGAGTACTTCATTGCATTGTGCGAGTTGCCCTTGCCCCAGTTGAAGGGATTCCCGGCTTCGGCGGAAACATTGCGCGGTATCTATCTTGACTTTACCGAGGCTGATGTCCAACGGGTGAAGGATATCGAGAGCGTTACCAATCATGACGTGAAAGCCGTGGAGTACTTCATCAAGGAGAAATTTGACAAGATAGGCGGTCTGGAGGCCTACAAGGAGTTCATCCACTTCGGTCTCACCAGCCAGGACATCAACAATACCAGCGTGCCCCTCAGCATTAAGGAGGCTCTGCAAGAGGTCTACTATCCCCAAATAGAGCAGTTGATAGAGCGTCTGCGCAGTTATGCCGAGGAATGGAAGGATGTGCCCATGCTGGCCAAGACCCATGGCCAGCCTGCTTCTCCCACACGCATGGGCAAGGAGGTGATGGTGTTCGTATACCGTCTGGAACGCCAGTTGGCCATGCTCAAGGCCCAGCCCCTGACAGCCAAGTTCGGTGGTGCCACGGGCAATTACAATGCTCATAATGTGGCCTATCCGCAGTATGACTGGCGTGCGTTCGGCAATCGTTTTGTCAGCGAGAAACTGGGGTTGGAGCGCGAGGAATGGACCACGCAGATATCCAACTACGACTGCCTGGCCGGTGTGTTCGACGCCATGAAGCGCATAAATACCATCATCATAGACCTGGACCGCGACTTCTGGCAGTATGTCTCCATGGAATACTTCCGTCAGAAGGTCAAGGCTGGCGAGGTGGGGTCCAGTGCCATGCCTCACAAGGTGAATCCCATTGATTTCGAGAACTCCGAGGGAAACCTTGGCATAGCCAATGCCATACTTGCGCACCTTGCGCAGAAGTTGCCCGTCAGCCGTCTTCAGCGCGACCTTACGGATTCTACCGTATTGCGCAATGTGGGCGTCCCCATGGGGCACATGCTCATCAGTGTGCAGAGTACCATGAAGGGACTGGGCAAGCTGGTGCTGAACCAGCAGGCCATCAACCGCGACCTGGACGGATGCTGGGCAGTTTGTGCCGAGGCCATTCAGACGATTTTGCGCCGCGAGGCTTACCCTCATCCCTATGAGGCCCTGAAGGCCTTGACGCGCACGGGTGCGGGCATCGACGAGTCCGCCATCAAGGAATTCATAGAGGGATTGGATGTCAGCGAGTCTGTGAAAGACGAGCTTAGGCTGATAACTCCCCATACCTATACAGGCATATGATATAATCAGGCATAGCATCACATTGCGGATTTAGGTATTAGAGTAGAAAAACACAATCAATTCAAGACAGAAACAATGAGTACAGAAGACGAGAGCTGGCGCAAGCACTTTGCCGGTGAAGGAAATGAGGGAGGCTATCAGCGTTCCCGACGCACTGCTTTTAACGGACAGGAGAGCGGGTATCAGAGAAGAAATTACCGTTCCAATGATGGGACATATAATAATGGCGGCCGTAGCGAAGGCGGTTATTCGCGTCGTGAAGGCAATGGCTACGCACACCGTGAGGGCAATGGCTATTCGTATAGGGAGAACGGCTATTCCCGTCGCGAGAACAACTATTCCAATCGCGACGGCGCCGGATACACGCGCCGCGAAGACAATGGCTATCGTCGCGAGGGCGGCTACCAGCGCGAAGGCAACAACTATCGTTCTGAAGGCGGGTATAATCGTTCTGGAGGCTATCAGCATCGCGAGGGCGGTTATCGTGGACGTCAATATGGCGGTGGTTACCAGCAACGCGAGGATGGCGGCCAGGCACGTCCATACAATCGCGAGGGCGGCTACCGCCAGGGAGGCAATGGTTATGGTTCTCGTTTTTCCGAGGGAGGATACAAAAAGCGCACTCCTGGCTACAATCCCCATGCCAAGTACAGCATGAAGAAGCAGATAGAGTACAAGGAAAGGCACTACGACCCGGACGAGCCCGTGCGCCTCAATCGCTATCTTGCCAATGCCGGAGTTTGCAGCCGTCGTGAGGCCGATACCTTTATACAGGCCGGTGTGGTGAAGGTCAACGGTGTCATTGTCACCGAACTTGGAACCAAGGTAAAGCGTAGTGACGAGGTGATGTTCCACGACCAGACCGTCAACATGGAAAAGAAGGTATACGTCCTGCTTAACAAGCCTAAGGACTACGTTACCACCAGTGATGATCCACAGAACCGTAAGACGGTGATGGACTTGGTCAAGAATGCTTGTCGCGAACGCATATATCCGGTCGGTCGTTTGGATCGTAACACAACCGGTGTGCTTCTGCTTACCAATGATGGCGATTTGGCTACCAAGTTGACCCATCCCCAGTATGTCAAGAAGAAGATTTACCACGTCTTTTGTGACAAGAACGTCACTGCTTCCGATCTCCACCAGATAGCCGATGGCATAATGTTGGATGACGGAGAGATACGTGCCGATGCCATAGACTATGCTTCGGATGTGGACAAGAAACAGGTGGGCATAGAGATACATAGCGGACGCAATCGTATCGTTCGTCGTATCTTTGAGCATCTGGGCTACAAGGTGATCAAGCTGGACCGTGTCTACTTTGCCGGTCTCACCAAGAAGAATGTCAGGCGTGGTGATTGGCGTTTCCTCACTCAGGATGAAGTGAATATGCTCAAGATGGGCGCATTTGAATAAATCTGTTTCCATAGACACACGATGAAAAGAACAAAAGTAATAGATGCCTTGGGCCGCACGGATTACGGCTCTGACATCGTAGTAAAAGGGTGGGTGCGCTCCAAGCGTGGCAGCAAGGGTATCTTTTTCATAGCCCTCAACGATGGTTCCACCATCAAGAACATACAGATAGTCGGTGATGATGCCAACTTTTCCGAGGACATTGTCAAGCAGATTACAACAGGTGCCTGCATCAGCGTCGTGGGCACGTTGGTTGAAAGTCCCGCTGCCGGACAGGCCAGCGAGGTTCAGGCGCGTGAGATAGAGATTCTGGGCCCTGCCGACAATACCTATCCTTTACAGAAAAAGGGTGCTTCGTGGGAGTATCTGCGTACTGTAGCTCATCTGCGTCCGCGCACCAACACCTTTGGCGCCATCCTGCGCATCCGTCATAATATGGCCATGGCCATACATACATACTTCCATGAGCATGGATATTTCTATTTCCACACCCCGCTGATTACAGCCAGTGACTGTGAGGGTGCCGGTCAGATGTTCCAGGTTACCACCAAGAATCTCTATGACCTGAAGAAGGACGAAAACGGCAATATCATATACGATGATGACTTCTTTGGCAAGCAGACCTCACTCACGGTCAGCGGACAGTTGGAGGGCGAACTGGGTGCCACCGCTCTTGGTGCCATCTATACTTTTGGTCCCACGTTCCGTGCCGAGAACTCCAATACTCCCCGTCATTTGGCCGAGTTTTGGATGATAGAGCCTGAGGTTGCCTTCATGGACTTGGAGGAACTCATGGACTTGGAGGAAGACTTCATCAAGTATTGTGTGCGTTGGGCATTGGAGAACTGTAAGGATGACCTGGACTTCCTCAACAAGATGGTGGACAAGGGCCTGATAGAACGTCTCGAGGGAGTGCTAAAGGAGAGCTTCGTTCGTTTGCCCTACACGGATGGTATCAAGATTCTGCAACAGGCCGTTCGTGACGGTCGCAAGTTCGAGTTCCCCTGCAACTGGGGCGACGACCTGGCCAGCGAGCACGAGCGTTACCTCGTGGAGGAATACTTCCGCCGTCCTGTCATCATGACCAACTATCCCAAGAAAATCAAGGCATTCTATATGAAGATAGATGCCGAGAAACCTGTCTTGGACGGCGTGGAGATGGAGGAAACGGTACAGGGTACCGATGTACTTTTCCCCTCTATCGGTGAAATTATCGGCGGTAGTGTCCGTGAGGAGAGCTACGACAAGCTTGTGAACGAGATAAATGCCCGAAGTATTCCCATGAAGGACATGACCTGGTATCTGGATACCCGTAAGTATGGTTCCTGCCCTCATGCCGGTTTCGGCCTCGGCTTCGAGCGTCTTATCCTCTTCGTTACTGGCATGCAGAACATCCGCGATGTCATCCCTTTCCCGCGTACTCCAAAAAACGCCGAGTTCTGATTGATTATTAGGAACAGAAAGCGAATCATAATGCAACAGCAATGCCCCAACGTAGTAGAAGTACGCGTCGGGGCATTGTGTGCGATATAAGGTCATGATGCACATGCTACCGTCACCCCACCACCTGATATGTCATCAGCCTTTCAATTTGTATGAATCAGATTATGGATATGTTTTTCGTCCATGTAGCCTTTCAGCGCATTGTCCTGTATCTCGTTTCCTCCCTCCGTATCTCGCTGTGTCTTAACCAAAAGATTGCGATTCGGCGAATACAGATACGAAACGGATTTGCAATCCAACCTTGTATTTGCGTTAAACCCGAATCGGTCATTAGATTTCCAATCCGTTTTGCCTTTATGTTCGTTCGTATTGCAACCGTTTTGTCGAAGGCATAGCAAGCTATGGCGATACTAAACGGGAAGCAAGACGGCGAAGAGAAGGGCAAAGATGGAGGAAAAGGCAATATAAATCAGATGATTTATACAAATTGACGCTCTAATGACCGATTTGGGTTTAATGATTTTACCCCTGTCAGAATGCGCTCTGACAGGGGTAAAATCTCTGTTAGGAGACTTGTAGACAGTCTCTTCTTCTTTTTATGGGTCTCTCTTCGCCATATGGCGAAGAGAGGTTGGTTGTGGGGTTAGTCCATGTTTTCTGTAGTAGCGTTCTCCGTGTCGGCTTGTGGACGAGGACGGCGTTCTCCGCGTTCACCACGCATAGGACGTTCGCCACGTTCTCCGCGTACGGGACGTTCGGGGCGTGCTGGACGAGGACGGCGTTCGCGTTCTACATAACCTTCGGGCTTCTCTATGAGCACTCGACGAGAGAGCTTGTACTTGCCTGTCTTGGGATCTATTTCCAGCAGTTTAACCTGCAACTTGTCACCCTCTTTGATGCCGGCTTCCTCTACGGTCTCCAGACGCTTCCAGTCTATTTCGCTGATATGCAGCAGACCGTCCTTGCCGGGCATGAATTCCACGAAGCAACCGTAGGGCATTACGGAACGTACTGTGCCTTCATAGACCTCGCCAATCTCGGGAACGGCAACTATAGCCTTGATCTTGCTCATGGCGGCATCTATGACGGCCTTGCTGGAACCAGAAACCTGTACCTTGCCTACGCCATCCTCTTCGTCGATGGTGATGACGGCACCGGTATCCTCCTGCATGCCTTGGATAATCTTGCCACCGGGGCCAATGACAGCACCAATGAACTCCTTGGGGATAATCAGCTGCTCGATGCGTGGAACGTGTGGCTTCAGTTCGGGACGTGGTGCGGACAGGGTCTTCAGCATTTCGCCGAGGATATGTTCGCGACCAGCCTTGGCCTGCATCAGTGCCTGCTCCAGAATCTCGTAGGAGAGACCGTCGCACTTGATGTCCATCTGGGTGGCTGTGAGGCCTTTGGGAGTGCCTGTTGTCTTGAAGTCCATGTCGCCAAGGTGATCCTCGTCGCCAAGGATGTCGGATAGGATGGCGAACTTGTCCTCACCGGGGTTCTTGATCAGACCCATGGCAATGCCGCTGACGGGAGACTTCAGAGGTACGCCGGCATCCATCAGTGACAGGCAACCTGCGCATACGGTAGCCATGGAGCTGGAACCGTTGCTTTCCAGAATGTCGCTCACTACGCGCACGGTGTAGGGGTAATCTGCGGGAATCTGACCCTTGAGACCACGCCATGCCAAATGGCCGTGGCCTATTTCGCGACGGCCGACGCCACGCTGAGCCTTGGCTTCGCCAGTGGAGAATGGAGGGAAATTATAGTGCAGAAGGAAACGCATGTAGCTCTTGTCCAATACGTTGTCCACCATTTTCTCGTCCATCTTCGTGCCCAAGGTGGTGGTACTCAGCGACTGGGTCTCGCCACGAGTGAAGATGGCACTGCCGTGAGGCATGGGCAGGGGACTGACTTCGCACCAGATGGGACGGATGTCTGTGGTCTTGCGGCCGTCCAGGCGTATGCCTTCGTCCAGGATGCAACGACGCATGGCATCGCGCTCTACATCGTGGTAGTAACGGTCAACCAAAGCGTTCTTCTCTGCCAACTCGTCATCGGTAAGTTCGGGGTGAGCTGCAGCATATTCCAACTTGAAGTCCTCGCGAATCTTCTCGAAAGCTTCGGCGCGGGCATGTTTTTCCAAAGCCTGCTTGGTAACATCGTATGCGAGCTGGTAGCAAGAGGTCTTCACCTGCTCGCGCAATTCCTCGTCGTTTACCTCGTGGCAGTATTCGCGCTTTACGTCGGTGCCGAGTTCCTTGGCCAGTTCCTTTTGCAGACGGCACATGGGCTTGATGGCCTCGTGTGCGGCCTTCAAGGCACCCAGCAAATCCTGTTCGCTGACTTCCTTCATCTCGCCCTCCACCATCATGATATTTTCCTCGGTGGCACCTACCATCAGGTCCATATCGGCTTTTTCCAGTTGTGCATAGGTGGGGTTTATGACATATTCACCGTCTATGCGTGCCACGCGTACTTCGCTGATAGGTCCTTCGAAAGGTATGTCACTGCAGCACAGGGCGGCACTGGCGGCAAAACCTGCCAATGCATCGGGCATATCCACGCCATCGGCAGAGAAAAGGATAACGTTGACATATACCTCGGCATGATAGTTGCCGGGGAACAATGGACGCAGGGCGCGATCCACGAGACGGCAGGTGAGAATCTCGTCATCGTTGGCCTTACCCTCGCGCTTGGTGAAACCACCGGGAAAACGTCCGGCGGCACTGTACTTCTCGCGATACTCTACCTGTAAAGGCATGAAATCCGTGCCGGGAACTGCATCCTTGGCACCACAAACAGTGGCCAGGAGCACGGTGTTGTTCATTCTCAACATTACGGCACCATCGGCTTGTTTGGCTAACTTGCCGGTCTCTATGCTGATGGTACGTCCATCAGGCAGTGAGACGGTTTTTGTAATTACATTCATCTTGCTTGTTTCGTATTGTAGTATTAAACACGTATATTCTCATGCAAAGATACGGAAAACTGTTATACACCTTATTATATATATAAGCTAAAGCACTAAAAAATATCAAATTGCCACAATTTAACCTTTTTATGGCCGTTTATTCGTTTTATTGTTATACCTTTGCCCCGTGGCTTGGGAGAGGAGCCGTAGGAAAGGAAAAATGAACACGTTGAAGGGTTCTGGCCGTAAAGGTCGGGATTCTTTTGTTTTTACTTTTGCAGGACGGCATGACTGTCTTTCGATGCTCCGCCAGGTCCACACAATGCGATTACTCAAAAATTAAATAAACCCTAAAACCTAAACCAATAGAAATGGCATACATGTCACAAAAGGGCTATGATGAACTCGTAGCCAAATTGCAGCGTATGGAGAGCGTGGATCGTCCCGCCGCCAGTGCTGCCATCGCCGAGGCCCGCGACAAGGGTGACCTCAGTGAGAATGCAGAGTACGATGCAGCAAAGGAATGGCAAAGCAAGCTGGAAACTCAGATTGCCCTGCTTAAGCAGACCATATTGGACGCAAAGATTATCGATACCCGCAACATGGATACCAGCACGGTACAAATCATGGCTACAGTGGGTCTGAAGAATGTCAAGAACGGTATGGCCATGAAGTACACCATCGTCAGTGCCACGGAAGCCGACCACCGTGCTGGCAAAATCAGTGTGGAGACTCCCATAGCACAGGGGCTGCTGGGCAAGAAGGTTGGCGATACCGCCTCCATCCGTGTGCCTCAGGGCGAGATACAGTTGGAAATAACCGAGATTACTTACGAAGTGTAACCGGATTATGAGCATCTTTTCACGCATTGTAGCCGGCGAGATACCTTGTTACAAGATTGCCGAGGATGACAACTACTTTGCATTCCTTGACATCAGTCCGTTGCAGAAGGGGCATACTCTTGTCATTCCAAAGCATGAAGTAGACTATCTGTTTGACCTCAGCGATGAGGAGTTGGCCGGCCTGCAGGTATTTGCCAAGAAGGTGGCTATAGCTATCCGCAAGGCCATCCCGTGTGTTAAGGTGGGACAGTGTGTGCTTGGCCTGGAAGTTCCCCATGCACACATACATCTCGTACCCATGCAGAGCGAGGCCGATATGAGGTTTACGAATCCGCACCTCGAACTCACACCCGAGGAGTTCACTCGGATTGCCGCGGACATCAGATCGCAGTTCTGAACCGAGAGGGTATGTCTGATCATGTCGCCCCGAAGAATGTTGCCTCAATAATGTGGCTGCATTCTTCGGGGCGATAGCTTTTATTGCCTCAGCTTCTTGTATGCCTGGGAATTACGGGATTTTCATGTTGTCGGATGTTTCTCAAAGATAATCTTCTCTTTGTGGAGTGAACACGTCCACCACTTCGCCACCCTCTATGACTTCAAACGAATGAGGCGTGTTGCCGGGAATTGCGTATGTGTCACCCGGGTGCATTATTACATCAATCTTCTCTTCTCCGTCCACTATAAGACGGTATTCACCGGAGATTACATATCCGCACTGTTCGTGGGGATGAGTATGGAGAGTGGCGAAGTTGCCTTTAACATAGTTCATCTTTGTTACCATAGACTTCTCTCCGACTGCAAGTGAGTCAAGATTGACTCCCGTGAATGTCTTTTTGAGCGCATCTTCGCGTCGTACAAACACTTTGGTCTTCATATATGTGATTATTAGAGTGATAATTCCATCTGTATGTCACCACGGGCATATGCCGGATGGTATTCGGGCAATTCCTTGAATCCGAGTTTGCGATAAAGGGCTATAGCGGTTTTTAGGCGGGTATTGCTTTCAAGAAACAGCATTTTTCCACCCAGTTCACGTGCCTTGTCTATGACCGCGTTGCACAGCCTGCGTCCTATTCCTTTTCGTCGGATGGAATTGTTTACTGCGAGCTTTGCCAACTCAAAGTCGTAGGTTGATTCCTCTGGCATGGGGCAAAGCGCGCATACTCCGACAGGGAAGCCGTTATATAATGCAACGAATATATGACCGCCTTCTTCAAGGATATTCTTTTCCGGATTTTCCAGAACCTCGATGTCATGTGGCTCCAACTCCCAATACAGTTCTATCCATTTGCGATTAAGGTCATAGAACGCTTTTTTGTATTGAGACTGATACTCTACTATCTCCACCTCCGAATGTTCGCGCCGCTCTTTTATTTCTCTGACTCTATCCAGTATGGGTTTATGTCGGAGGGCTTTCTCCCAATCGGCTATGGCAGCCCACAAATCATTGTCACATTCCGCTGAAATCTGTTCCACTGCTCTTTCTACGTCCCGTAGTTGCGCTATGAGTTCTTGTGAGAGGCTTTTGCCGTATTCGGTAAGAGTTATAAGTGTGCATCTGCGGTCGGCTTTGTCGTCAATTTCCGTGATAAGCCCTGCCTTCATCATTTCCTTGACAATGGTGCTTACTGACGGGTGTGACTGTCCTATTTCTTTTGCAATGGCAGTGACGCTTTGGGGCTGTTCGTCGGTCAGCGAGTAAAAAACTGGAAACCATTTGGGCTTTATGTCAATTCCATAAAGGCCATATATGCTTGCTGCATCTCGTGTCAGCATTTCGGTCAATATCCTCAACCTGCTGCCTATGGCCATTTTGCCGGTACGTTCGAAGAAGTCCATAATTACTATCTGTATATATTTACGTAATTGATTACGCAAAGTTATGAAATTATTTCGACATACCCAAATTAAGTAAGTGGTGAGAATTAGTTTATATTGTTATTTGAGGTTGTCGGGCTGAGTGTCCAAACTAATTCTCGCTGCTTACTTATATTGCGGTCGAACACATTCTTCTCATCCCGTTTCCATCCTCCCGACACCGCTAATCCATCCAAAGTAATGGACATGCAGGAACAGCAATACAGCTACAAACGCAGCTTCGAACCTCTAACGGAGCGTATAGAAAACTGCTTTAAGTCTGTAATGCAACGTCTGCCTGCCGTTCTCGATTGCACGAGGTTACATGAATTTCGTGTCCGTATGCATCTTCCTCATTGCAGCCACGTCCTCTCGGGGGCATATCATCAGGATTTCGCCTTCTTGTGCGATGACATAGTCTTGGAGTCCCTTTACTACAGCTATTCTCCCTTGTGGTAGGCGGATTACATTGTCCTGGCAATCATAGAGATAGGCCTTGGTGTTCATCAGCACGTTGCCATCTGTATCGGAGGGGCAATCGTCATGGATGGAAGTCCATGTTCCGATGTCGGCCCAACCGAAAGAGCATTCCTTGACATAGACATTGTCCGCCCGTTCCAGAAGGCCTACGGCCATGCTTAGGTTGGGGAGCATTTGGAAAGTCTCGGGAACCAGTTTCGCGTCATCGCATTCGGCATCGGCCATGAGGCGAGGGATGGCCAACTGGTACTCGGGCATCAGGCGGCATACTGTGTCGAGAAGTACATCGGCACGGAAAACATGCAGGCCGGTATTCCACAGGAACCCTCCGTCGCTGACAAAGGTTTCTGCAAATTCCAGGGCGGGTTTTTCGGTGAATGTCTTTACCTTGCTTATGCCATGCATGTCGGTTTCGTCGCCCTTCTGAATGTAACCGTAATTGATTTCCGGGCGTGTGGCTTTTTCGCCCATTACCACCAGGCAGTCGTTAGAGGCCACGAATTCCAGACTGTCCAACACATCCTTCATGTAGACATCCTGTTGTAGCACCAATTGGTCCGAGGGGGTCACCAGGACCCTGGCCTTTGGATTACGCTTGGTAATCATTGCCATACCCCATACTACGGAGGCCAAAGTGCCGCGTCGGAGCGGTTCCTCCAGGATGTGTATGTCGTCCACCTGTGGCAGTTGCTCGTAGATTAGTGGCAGATACTGCACGTTGGTACTGATGTATATGTTCTGTGGGTCTACCACCTGAGATACGCGGTCGTAGGTCTGTTGGAGAAGGGTGCGTCCCGTGCCAAAGAAGTCCAAAAACTGTTTGGGTTTCATGCTGCGGCTAACGGGCCACAACCTTTGCCCTATGCCTCCCGCCAAAATAAGACAAAAATTCTGACTATTCATGACGATAGATGTTATTTCCTTAAGGTGCGCCAATGTTGGGATTGCGCACGTTTTGCCTTACAAATGTAGGCAAAATCCATCATCTCTGCAATAAAGTTCGTCTCTTTTAGGGTAAGTAAACATATTTTATCCAAGGTAGGCAATAAGTGCGGCCGACACAACGTTGGATTGTGTCGGCCGGGTGAGCTGTGCCTGAGTGGTTGTCATGATCAGTGTGCCATGGCTCCTATGATGCAGCCTATCACCGTTCCGGCCACTACGCCTGCGGCCACTTCGCCCGGAGCGGTGTGATGCACGTGCACTGCCGGAGCCGGGCGCACCGGACGTGGCGGCATTGGCTCGCAGAAGAATTCATAAGGATTGTAATAGCAATCGTAATATGTCCATACGCCTCCTACGCAATAGCCCCAACGTCCATCGTTGTGATACCTGACGCGGCCTTCCCATCCCGGAACGTAGCATCCGCGCCGGATGCGTGGAGGAGTACTGCGTACCATCTTGCAGCCATGGGGCAGAACCTGAGGACGGTGTTGTGGGCGTGGAGCGTGACCGTACTTGTCATGTCTGCTGTTTTTGGGTCTGCGGTCGTAGTGCCTGTCGCCTCCGGGAGCACGGCGGTCTCCACGCAATTCGCGTCGGTCCCGGTACTCGCTGCGCTCACGCTCGTGTCCGCTACGCTGGGCATTGGCATTCACACTGGTCAATAGCATTGACATTATCATCACCGTTGCAAGGAACATTGTACGTTTCATGGCTTTATGCTGTTTATGTATATTAGTGTTTCATTGTCTTCACGCTGCAAAGATACGGCAACAATCAACGTCGTATGGAAGGATTTGGCATAAAGGAACCGGGGACTTTTACTATGTACATGGGGGAAAACCGCCAAAAAGTAATGGAGATGCTTTGTCGTTACGTGCGGTTTTAGTATTTTTGCATATATCAAGGTCGAAGCTGCCGAATGGCGCAGAGACATGTATCCATGACATAATCCCGCTAATCAGTATAAACATGGCCATAACATTGTTCCCGCGACATTCTACGTGCCGCTGCATAGCCGTCAGCGGACGCGACATGGTTCTGCGTCGCGACACCTTGCCTTTGACATTCTCCGACCTGAGGATACTTCAAGAGCGTGCCAGTAACTTGCATGCTTCGGCCGAACCGTCTTTGCTGTTCGAGGAAAGGGAGAGCGGTATCTGTGTTTTGGGGATTGAGGGCATGGATGATTTTGGAAACGACTATGAGCGTCTGACGCTGCGCAGTTTCTTCGCCACCGAGGGCGAGGAGGCGGCAATGCCGTATTTTCGTGCCAAGGCTTTGGCGGAATGGCTCGGGAAAACCCGCTTCTGTCCCAGGTGCGGCGCACGGTTGCAGCCCTCGGGCAATGATACTGCGATGCTATGTCCGGAGTGCGGCAATGTGATATTTCCGCGCATCGAGCCATGTGTGATAATGTTGGTGAGCCGTGGCGATGAAATACTTCTCGCCCTTCACCGCAATCGCAACATCAATTTCCATTCCTGTCTGGCGGGCTTCATCGAGGCCGGCGAGTCGGCAGAGCATGCCGTGCGGCGCGAAGTAATGGAGGAAACGGGCATACGTGTGCGCAATATCCGTTATTATGGCAGTCAGAGCTGGCCATTTCCCTCTCAGTTGATGCTTGGTTTCACGGCCGAGTATGAGAGCGGGGATATACGTGTGCAGGAGGACGAACTCCGGGCGGCCGCATGGTTCCCACGCAACGAATGCCCTGCCACGCCTCCTCCCGGGTCATTGGCTTACAGGCTGATACATGGAGAGTAGGGGAAGTTGTCCTTGGACCCTGCTTCTGGTCGCGCTTCTGTCTAAAACAAGTAAGCCATTGAAAGGCTTGCAGTCCTGTCCTTGGGAGAGAGTGTATCCCAAAGAGGGCCTGTAGGTTTGATTAGTCCCATGTCGTAACCAACCATCACTTGAAAGCTCCGGCTGATTTCGACACCGATTTTAGCTCCTGCGCCAAAGTCGAAACGTTTGTATGCGCCATTGCCAAATAGGTTTCCTGCGTATGGTGGGGTTGTCTCGGCATTGCCGTTGCTGTTTTTTATATCGCTTTTTCCATAAAGGCCTATTGCGAAATACGGGCCAATGGTGGCAAACAGCTTTACTCTGTTGCTGACGGCATGTTTGTATCCGACATGAACCGGCACTGTCAGATAGTATAAACAGCAATTCCACTGGGCTTTGTCATTGTGAGATACATTATGCAAATGCATTTTCCATCCTTTGGCGGAAAGCAATGTCCCATAGTCCAAATAGGCCGTGTTCTCGTTTTGGGAGAATGCAAGTTCCCCCTTGGCTCCGATACAAAACCCCAAACGTGAACTGAGTTCTTGTGGGTGCGACAATTGTATTCCCGTGGATATGCCAAATCTTATTTGTTGGGCATACCCACCCTAGATGGTGAGTATGCAACATATAAGTGTACAAAGTCGGTTGTGCGAATACATCAATTAACGTGATAGAGATTGTAGACCCATTCTAATTGGGCTGGTTTGCATGGATACCATTGTCAACAAAGCGATAGAGACACTCCACCGAAAGAGAACGCTGCGGGTACGCCCATTGCCTTGAATGCCCTCACAATTGTTCCGATTGTGAGATTATGGCCGCTCTCAATCCTTGACACCTGCGCACGTTGTACTCCCATCAGTTCGCCAAGTTGTTTCTGCGTCAGGTTCTTCTCCTTTCTCGCTTGTTTGATGGCTTCACCGATGAGATAGGACTGCAATTCTGCTTCCATCGCATTACGGCGTTGTGTTCCTTTCTTGCCTACAACGCGGTCGAGCATTTCTTCGTGGGTATATAGTTTCATCTTTTCCATATCTTATTTCTTTTTCTCGTTGTAATAGTTTTTTCTCAGTGCTTCTGCATGGGCTATCTCACTATCGGGAGTCTTCTGCGTCTTCTTGACAAATCCGTGGGTGGCGATTACAAGATTACCCGTATTCTTATCCCAGAACGCCAGCAGACGATATTTGAAGCCTTGATAAATGGTTCTAAACTCCCATATATCATCATTGAGTTTCTTGAATAGTTCCTTGTCCATGAAATATCGGCTCTTGGATATGTTGTATGCAATCTTGTCCTCTACCTTGTCGGGTAAGGATTCAAGAAAGACAATAGCTTCCTCCATGTAAGTCACATCAAATTTCGCTTTCAGCTCCATTCGCTTTCTTTATTAGACTGCAAAGATACAAATAATGTTACATATATAGAAACAGACGTCTGGTTATTTTTGTTCCCTAAGTGGAATTGGGCGAAAACTTGACTATCAATGCTATATATAATATACATCAAAACACTATGATGTCCTGCACCGGCACCTTGTCCCAGTCAAAGACGCTTAGTAATTCCTGCGGAGACATCGGCACTGGTTCCGGCATCAGGCCTGCCAGGTGTGCCAAGAGGCCTGTTATGGCTTTCGGGTCGGTGCCGCGGTCGCGCAGATAGCCCAGGTCCATGGATTTGTCCCGTTTGCACAGGCGTTGCCCCTGTTCGTTGCACAGGAGAGGGTGGTGGAAGAATTGCAATTTTGGGGGTGGTGCGGCGGTTGTGTCCTCGGGGAAAAGCACTTGCCGCAGGTGTATCTGCTGCGGAGATGACAGCAGCAGGTCTCGGCCGCGCACTATTTCCGTCACTCCCATCAGGGCATCGTCCACGACCACGGCCAGTTGGTATGCCCATGCTCCGTCCTTGCGCCTGACTATGTAGTCGCCGCAGTGCTCCGTGAGGTTGATGTCGTGCCGGCCGTAGTGGCCATCGCAGAAGGGGATAATCTCGTCGGGCACCATCATGCGGGTGGTAGCCTGGGTGGAGGAGGCGAGGGCATGTCTCTCCGTCTTGCCATCGGGGCGGCATGTGCCCTTGTACACCACCCTCCCGTCGCTTTCGTGCGGGGCCTGCGTGGCCATGATGTCCGCCCGAGTGCAATGGCAGGGATATGTCAGCCCCATGTCGTTCAGCCCGTTCAGATAGTGTTCGTAGACTTCATTCCGCTGGCTCTGCCAGACGGGTTCGTTGTCCCATGCAAGCCCCAGCCATTCGAGGTCGTCCATCAGTTGCAGGGCATACTCCTTGCGACTGCGTTGCGGATCGAGGTCTTCGATGCGCAAAAGCCATTCTCCGCCCCTGCTCTTGGCCGAAAGCCATGAGAGCAGGGCGCAAAACACATTGCCCAGGTGCATGCGACCTGTGGGCGACGGGGCAAACCTTCCTTTTACCATAGATAGCTGAAGAAATGTAACAGATGCCGTGAGCATCGGTGAGGGACTTGGCCTCGCGGTGCTCACGGCTGCAAAGTTACGACTTTATTTCGTATCTCGTCCCGTTTAGCCCAAATCGGTCATTAGATTTCCAGTTCGTTTTGCCTTTATGTTCGTTCGTATTGCAACCGTTTTGTCGAAGGCATAGCAAGCTATGGCGAGACGAAACGGGAAGCAAGATGGCGAATAGAAGGGCAAAACGCAGGAAAAGGCCATACAAATCAGATGATTTATACAAATTGACGCTCTAATGACCGATTTGGGTTTAGACTGTTTGGTTGCGATTTACGCTCCGGTTGTTCCGCTGTTTGGCCGGACAGTCATGGAGGATTGGCTCCCGTATTGCATGTGCCACGACCATACTGTGGCCGCGCTCCTGACAATACTATTGTCAATGTCCCGACAATACTATAGTCACGCCCCCGATAATACTATTGTCAAGGTCGTGTCCACAGTATGGGCAAAACAGGGCATCGCGGAGAATTCGGTAATGCAAGAACTTTTTCAACCTATTCGTTAACCCGAATCGGTCATTAGATTTCCAATTCGTTTTGCCTTTATGTCCGTTAGTATTGCAACCGTCTTGTCGAAAGCATAGCGAGCTATGGCGAGACGAAACGGGAAGCAAGATGGTGAAGAGAAAGGCAAAACGGAGGAAAAGGCAATACAAATAAGCTGATTTGTACAGATTGACGCTCTAATGACCGATTTGTGTTAATCTCATTGACTGTCCAATGGCCGATTCGGGTTCTACGGCTGCGACGGGATTAAGTTCTTTGGTTGAAGCATATAAACAAGATGCGGGCCATGCCGGATTTGGCATGGCCCGCATCGGGTAATGTATCTTATATGTCCGGCATATTACATCATTCCGCCCATTCCGGGAGCACCGCCCATGGGCATTTCGGGCTTGTCCTCCTTGGCATCGCAGATGACGCACTCGGTGGTGAGGAACATGCCTGCGATGGAAGCGGCGTTCTCCAGGGCCACACGGGTAACCTTGGCGGGGTCGATGATGCCGGCGGCCTTCATGTTCTCGTACTTGTCCTCGCGGGCGTTGTAGCCATAGTCGCCCTCGCCGGAACGAACCTCGTTCACTACCACACTGCCCTCCAGGCCTGCGTTCTCCACAATCTGGCGCAGAGGCTCCTCGATGGCGCGACGTACGATGCGGATACCGGTCTGTTCGTCAGCGTTTGCACCTGTGAGGCTGTCCAAAGCCTTCTGGGCGCGGATGTAGGCCACACCGCCACCGGGGATGATACCCTCTTCTATGGCGGCACGTGTCGCGCACAGGGCGTCGTCGACGCGATCCTTCTTCTCCTTCATCTCCACCTCGGAGGGAGCACCCACGTAGAGCACTGCCACACCGCCTGCCAGCTTGGCCAGACGTTCCTGCAACTTCTCCTTGTCGTAGTCGCTGGTGGAGTTTGCTATCTCGTTCTTGATCTGGGCCACACGGTCGGCAATCAGCTGCTTGTCGCCGCGACCGTTAACGATTGTGGTGTTATCCTTGCTGATGGTAACCTTGTCGGCACTGCCCAGCATCTCTATGGTAGCCTGTTCCAGCTTGAGACCGGTGTCCTCGCTGATTACCAGACCGCCGGTGAGGGTGGCGATGTCCTGGAGCATGGCCTTTCTGCGGTCGCCAAAGCCCGGAGCCTTCACTGCACAAATCTTCAACTGGCCGCGCAGGCGGTTGACAACCAGGGTGGTCAATGCTTCTGAGTCCACGTCCTCGGCAATGACCAGCAAGGGACGTCCTGTCTGTACGGCAGGTTCCAGGATGGGGAGGAAGTCCTTGAGGTTGCTTATCTTCTTGTCATAGATGAGGATGTAGGGGTTCTCCATCTCGCACTCCATCTTCTCGGTGTTGGTCACGAAGTAGGGAGAGAGGTAACCGCGGTCGAACTGCATGCCTTCGACTACGCCGATTGTGGTGTCGCGGCTCTTGGCCTCCTCGATGGTGATGACGCCGTCCTTGCTCACCTTCTGCATGGCATCGGCCAGGAGCTGGCCTATTTCGGGATCGTTGTTGGCACTCACGGTGGCCACCTGCTCTATCTTCTGATAGTCGGTACCTACAACCTCGGCCATATTCTTTATTTCCTCTACCACGGCAGATACGGCCTTGTCTATGCCGCGCTTCAGGTCCATGGGGTTGGCACCTGCGGCCACGTTCTTCAGACCCTCGCGTACGATGGCCTGAGCCAGAACGGTAGCGGTGGTGGTGCCGTCACCGGCATCGTCGCCGGTCTTGGAAGCTACGCTCTTTACCAACTGTGCGCCGGCATTCTGGAAGGGGTCTGCCAACTCTACCTCCTTGGCAACGGTCACACCGTCCTTGGTGATGTGGGGAGCACCGAACTTCTTCTCGATGATGACGTTGCGACCCTTGGGGCCGAGAGTTACCTTCACTGCGTCTGCCAGGCTGTCCACGCCCTGCTTCATCAGGTCGCGAGCCTCTATGTTGAATTTAATGTCCTTAGCCATATTCGTTGTGTGTGTTGTTTTAGTGTTTGATTATGTATGTTTGTTATATACCTTATAATGTATTTGAGGTCGGGTATGCGCCATGCCTGTGTCCGATGACTTGTCAGCCCAGAATGGCCACTACGTCGCTCTGACGCATGATGAGGTATTTCTTGCCCTCGTGTTCTATCTCGGTGCCGGCATATTTGCCATAGAGTACGCGGTCGCCTTCCTTCAGTACCATTTCTTCATCCTTGGTGCCATTGCCAACAGCCATGATGGTGCCCTGCAAAGGTTTCTCCTTGGCAGTGTCTGGTATGATGATGCCACCGATAGTCTTAGTCTCTGCTGCAGCCGGCTCTATGAGCACGCGGTCTGCCAATGGTTTGATGTTCATGATAGTTATTGTATTATGTTATAGTTGTACAATCCATCCTGTATCATGCCAAAAGCGTGCCAAAGGGCAAAGGCGCGGACAAAATGTCAGTATTCGGGACCATTTACCGCCAAGGTAATGACATTATTGCAAAAAATCTTCCTATCTTTGTTCACGGATAATGCCACATCGGTGTAGGCAAGGCCTATATTGTTGGGGCACAAAGAACAAGACATCGTTATGAAAGAATTTATGGTCATAGGTCGTGCCAATGCCACTACCCGTCAGGGCAGTCCTTATGTCATGTTGAAGGTGTCCGACGCGGAACTGTCCTTTACCGTGTCAGTGTGGGACGTGGCCCCGGAGATGCCTCCGTTTCCGGGACAGTTGGTGCAGTTTGCGCAGCTCAAGGACTTTGGAGGCAAGAAGTCATGTGCGCTTATGGATGTGATAGTTGGACTGATGGCAGATGAACGACATCCCTTGTACGGACTCCTGCCACGTCCCATTGCCCGCGACGTGTGGGACTCTACCGTGGAACATCTGGTGGGTTACTGTACCGATGATAGTCTGATACCTGTTATCCGTTCCTTTGCGGAAAAGCTGTTCAAGCCTTATAGCGAGTACCCTGCCGCCACTACGGTGCACCATGCCTATCAAGGCGGATTGCTGAACCACACCCATCAGATGTTGCACATGCTGGAGGGGCTTTATCCGTGCCTGCCTTATCAAATCAAGGTGGAGCGTTGCATTCTGGCCATTCTTTTCCATGACTACGGCAAGGTCTACGAATACAACCGGCAGGGCGACACTCAGGAGGACATGTATCTTCTTGGCCACATTTATATTGGGGCGCACAAGTTGCAGAACGTTCTGGAGCAGCACGGCGTGGAGCCAGAGGAGGTCAAGCGTATCATACATTGCGTTCTGGCCCATCACGGACAGCGCGAATTCGGCAGTCCGGTCCTGCCTTGTACCCAGGAGGCGGCCATCGTTACTTATCTTGACAACATCTCGGCCAAGGTGGACTGCATGGAGACCACTCCCGATGGCGAGTATGTACCTTCCCTTGGCACTCATGTGCAGAAGGGATGACTGCCTTCCGCCTGGCCGTGTGTGGGAGCCATGCGTCTCCCCTACACGGCAATATCCTTATATCTGAACATTAAACAAACCTTATAACCTATGAAGAGAATACTGTTTTTACTCAGTGCCATGCTGGCCTTTGCCGGTGCCTACGCCCAACAGTTCCGCAAGGGGGCCTTGTACGAGGTCACAGGCATCCCCGTGGAGTACGAGGGGCAACTGTTTGTGATGGACGAGCTGTCAGGCTCATGGCGATTCATCGATCCGTTCAAGCAACGTGCCCTGCGTGTCGGGGACAAGGGGCTGGAATATGGCGAGGTCAACGGCAGCGACGAGTTGCAGAAGTGGACACTCACCGAGATTGCTCCCGGCAAGTATGGCGCGGTTCCGGCCAACAAGACTTCGTTCCGCACCCTTGCCAATGGTGTCACCATCAAGGAGTCAGCCGTCTTCGGCAGCGATGACAACTGTACCTACCGTTTCCGCAGCGTACAGTCGCCAGGCATGGTGTTGGGCAACGGTGACGACGGCGCCAACAATGCCCGTATCCGCACCGAGAAGCAGGACACGCTCAATCGTGGCCAGTACTGGAGCATCAAGACGCTTTCCAAAGGCCGCTACCTCATAGGCGGGGCCTTCTACGACAATCATTTCGACGATGGCGGCGACAATGCCTCCATCACATGGCTGCTCCAGTGGACGGCCAATCCTTCCAAGCCTGGCAATGCGCTGATGGCCTTGGAACAGGTAAAGGGACAGACGGGCGTCTATCGTATCGTCTCGGCCAACAAGAAGAAGATGTTCCGTGCCGAGGGCGGCATGATGAAGATAGTGCCGATAGACGAGACAGACCGTGCCTCGTGGTTCACCATAGAGCAGGTGGAGAAGCCCAAGATTTCGGCACCGGCATGGGAGGACGAGACCGTATTCAATATCAACCGCCTCCCGGGCATAGCGACATATATGCCTTATGCCAGCGAGGCGGAGATGAAGGCCGACAAGGATTATTATGCCACACCGTGGACCGAGCCGAAGAGTTCACTCTATGCTTCCTTGGATGGCAACTGGGACTTCTGGTTCACCGCCGAGCCTCAGAAGGGCAAGTCGGCTGCTACGGGTGATGTGGAGGTTATGGACCTGCCTGCTTTCGATGTGGCGGCCGGTCATGTTGCCGGTAACGACGGTCCCAAGCCCGATGTCATTCCTGTTCCCTCGTGCTGGGAGATGCAGGGCTACGATCGCCCCATCTATTGTAACGTGGAGTATCCGCATGGCAACACGCCTCCTTTCATCAAGGCACGTCCGGGCTTCAATGACGGTGGCAAGAACTATGCTGTCAATCCCGTGGGTACCTATCATCGCAGTTTCCTGCTGCCAGAAGGATGGGACCGTCAGCGCACCATCATACATTTCGGTGGCATATATTCATGTGCCCAGGTCTGGCTCAACGGCAAGTTCGTAGGCTACACGCAGGGAGCCAACTGCGTGGCCGAGTTCGACCTTACCGACCATCTGCGTACCGGACGCAACGACCTGGTAGTGCAGGTACACCGCTGGAGCGACGGTTCATATCTGGAATGTCAGGACATGTTCCGCATGAGCGGCCTCTTCCGCAGCGTATATATATATAATGTGCCCAAGAGAAGTATCCGCAACCATGTGGTGCAGACCACGCTTAAGGCAAATGACGGCATCGTCAGCGTCAGTGTGGATGCCGACGTGCCTTCTGTCGCCAAACTCTACAGTCCCGGTGGCACTCTCCTTGGAGAACAGAAGCTGGTTGCCGGAAAGGCCGAGTTCCGGGTTCCCGATGCCAGCCTTTGGTCTGCCGAGACACCGTCGCTTTACACCTTGGACATCATCCAGCGCGATGCGGACGGACGCGACTGCATGGCATTCTCCACCAAGGTCGGCATACGTGAAGTACGCATTATAGGTTCCCTGCTTTATGTCAATGGCCGCCGTATGCTACTAAAGGGTGTCAACCGTCACGATACCGACCCTGTAACTGGCCGTACGGTCAGTACGGAAAGTATGGAGAACGACGTGCTGCTGATGAAGCGCAACAACATCAACACCATCCGCACCAGCCACTATCCCAACGATGCACGCATGTATGCCATGTTCGACCACTATGGACTTTATTGTTGCGATGAGGCCGATCTCGAAGACCATGCCAACCAGTCCATTTCCTACATGTCCTCATGGATACCTTCTTTCGTGGACCGCATAGAGCGCATGGTCAGCCGTGACATCAATCATGCCTCTGTCATCATGTGGTCCATGGGCAACGAGGCCGGTGCGGGAACCAATTTCAAGGACTGCTACGAGGCCGCCCGCAAGATGGATCCCACGCGTCCGATTCATTATGAGGGCACACGCGTTGACCGTGAATATGGCGGCAGTCTCTACTCGGACTTCTATTCCAAGATGTATCCGAGCATGGATTGGATGGAGCGCAACACCAGCAATCTGGACAAGCCCATGTTCCTCTGCGAGTATGCCCATGCCATGGGCAATGCCATAGGCAACCTTCCTGAGTATATGCAGAGCATGGCCGAGAGCAACGCCACCATCGGAGGGTGTATCTGGGACTGGGTGGACCAGGCTGTTTATGAGCCTCGCGAGATTAAGCAGGGCATACGTCGCCTGCGCACGGGTTACGACTTCCCGGGTCCTCATCAGGGCAATTTCTGTTCCAACGGTGTAGTCACTGCAGAACGCCTCCAGACTTCCAAACTGGCCGAGGTGAAGTTCGCATATCAGTACATAGGTTTCTCCTACACCGATGGCACCGTCAAGCTTACCAACAATTATGCTTTCCGTTCGCTCAAGGGCTTGAAAGCCGAGGCTCAAATCCTCTTGGACGGCAAGGCGAAGAAGACCGTTTCCGTCATGTTGGACGACGTGCGTCCGGGAGGTACGGCTTCCGTTTCCTTGCCATGTGACAAGTACGTTGCCACTGCCCGGAAGAAAGGACTGCATGCGGTGCTCAATGTAGTTGTCACCGACACCAAGGCATCGGCCTCCACGCCGGCCGGACACGTTGTCGCCCACTACGGCGTGGAACTGCTCAAGGCCGCCCCGTTGCCTGCTTTGGCCAAGGGCGAGAAGACCGGGCATCCCGTCTTTGCCTTCCAGAACCACCGATGGATAGAGAACGACCGTTACGGCGATACCAAGAGCGAGGACAAGGCGGACTGTGACATCTCCTACGAGTATTTGAAGGACGGCAGTGTGGACATGATTGTGAAGATTACGCCAAAGAACGATGGCCTGCGCCGCGTGGGTGTGGCTGCACAGATAGACACCGCCTTCTGCAACGTCCGTTACTATGGCTATGGTCCTTATGAGAACTATCCCGACCGCAATGCCGGTGTGCTTGTGGGCAGCTACGAGGGTAAGGTCACCACATACAATGCCGACGGCACCTTGCCTGCAGGCAGTCTGATGGAACCATACATCAAGCCCCAAAGTACGGGTGACCGCTTGATATACAGTGTCACTCTTACCGATGCCAAGGGGCATGGCTGGCATATAGAGTGTCCGGAGGGCGTGTATTTCAGTGCCAACCGTTATACCGATGCCGACCTGATGAATGCCCGTCACACATGGGAGACGGAACCGCGTCCCTACATCTGGTTGCAATTGGATAAGGACATCCGCGGTCTGGGTAATGCCTCCTGCGGCCCTGGCCCCATGCAGAAGTACGTGATCGACGGAAAGCAGACCTATGAGTTCCGTGTGAGAATGAAGAAAATCTAAGGGTCACAGGCAATTCCTGCTTGCACAAACGCGAAATCCGCACATCCTCTCGCTCGGAGGGATGTGCGGATTTTAGTCTATATGCCCCAAAGAGACCTGTGTCGTCTGAACCCCAAACGTTCGTTGGGGGCCAATCGTCAGTTTGATGCCGACTGGCTGCCCTAATGACCGGTTGGCCTAATCGGCTTTGCCATTCATTTAGGATGTCCATTCATTTTTTTGGCGATGGATTCCTTGTGGTGGCAAAATGAAGCACCCCGTGCCATCCTGTAGTTAAGAATGGT
Organism: Bacteroides sp.; assembly: GCA_023665805.1. Lineage (GTDB taxonomy): Bacteria > Bacteroidota > Bacteroidia > Bacteroidales > Bacteroidaceae > Physcousia. Next base: position 27,762 of record JAMPDJ010000005.1, read on the forward strand.
ACGGGGTGCCGTGTGTCACTTGTTGCTATGTGTGCCCTTGCTTACTTTATGACCAGTGCGCGTGCTATACGGTCGTAGAGGTTCTGGAAGTGAGCGCGGCTCTTGGCATCGCCACCTGCATTCTTTATGGTAGACTGTATGGTCTTGAGAGCGAGAAGATAGTCTGCTCTCTCTGGACGGTATGTGCTCTCTGAATAGGCCTCGAACTGGTTTGCCAGGGCATCCACCAGAGAGTTCTGCAATGTCTGGCGATAGAGAGACACGCTCTTGCCGCTGGTGGCCTCGGAGAAGCACATGCGAACCATGTCGTTGATGAACTTGTCGCTGGTGTACAGCTCGTTGAGTCCGTGCAGGCGGTTGAGCAGCAGATAGGCGCCGCTGCGTGCTATGGGCAGAGTGAGGTTGCGTGTGTCGCGGTTCAAGCTCTTGCAGTAGTCAAATTCGCGCATCCATACCGGCTCTGTCAGCACGTTCTTCTCCATCCATGTGAGAGACTCCTTCTGCTTGGCCAGCGGAGTGGGCTGGAAGGTGGTGCCGCCCTGTGCACGTGTGTTGTAGGTCTGGTATGTGCCACCGATGTAGCTTGCCACATGACCGGCATATCGCAGGTACTGTCCGCGCATCTGGCTGTACATCTCCTCGAGGTTCTCGTCGTAGATGTCGCTGTCCTCGTAGGTCCACTTGGTCAGTTCCTTCATCTCGCGCTTTAGGTTCAGTATGCCATAGTTGCTGGACTTCACTGCGTCATCGCCCAGGTCCTCGGTCTGACGGCGCGGATCCACACCACGCAGTCCCTCGCCGTCGCCCCACCACAGGCGGTGATTCTTCTGTGCCTTGCTGGTCATGGCCTCCAATGCCTTGTGGTCCTCCAGCGGAGTCTTGGCATCCGGCATGGCACGGTAACCCCATTCTATGGCCCACCTGTCATAGTCGCCGATACGTGGGAAGATACCCTTGCGGTCTATGCCGTCCTCGGGCTGTGCCACATAGTTGAAACGTGCATAGTCCATGATGGAGGGAGTGTGACCGTATTTGTCCACGAAAGCCTTGCTGCGCAGACTGTCGGTGGGAACCATGGCGGAGGAACCGAAGTTGTGGCGCAGACCCAGGGAGTGGCCCACCTCGTGGCTGGAGACGAAACGGATGAGGTTGCCCATCAGTTCCTCGTCGTAGTGCATCTTGCGTGCAGCCTCGTCTATGCTGGAGGCCTGCACCATGTACCAGTCATGGACGAGCGACATCACGTTGTGGTACCAGCAAACGTGTGCCTCCATGATTTCACCCGTACGGGGGTCGGAGATATGGGGACCGTAGGCATTGGCAATGGGGCTGGCCAGATAGCGTATCATGGAGAAACGTGCGTCTTCCATGCTCATGGTGCTGTCGTTCTCGGGCCATTCTTCACCGCGGATGGCGTTCTTCCAACCGGCCTGCTCAAAGGCAGCCTGCCAGTCGTTGACACCCATTATCAGGTATTTGCGCCACTGTTTGGGGGTAGCCGGATCTATGTAGTATACTATAGGCTTCTTGGGTTCTATCAGCTCGCCGCGGCGCATCTTCTCGGCATCCTCCTCGTTCTTGGGTTCAAGACGGTAACGGGAAATCATTCTCTGATAGCCCACGCGCTGTTGCTGGTCGCTGAACTTGTTGAAGTTGTGTGTGAAGTATCCCACGCGGTCATCGTACAGACGCGGCATCATTGGTTCCTCGGGAAGCATCACCAGACTGATGTTCAGTCCGAAAGTCACCTTGCCTGTGTATGCGGATGCAGGCAGTGAGAACCCATTGCTGTTGTATGTCTTCACCAGGCGAATTTCCGTGTTGGTGGGGAACGTCTTGATGTCTTCCACATATGACAGGGCCATGTCCTGCATACCCAGAGTGAAGGACTTTTTGTAGAAGGTCATGATGCCCAGTGGATTGTCGGAATTAAGGAACGCGGTCACCTTGATGCGTGACATGCCGTCCTTATGCTTCTCCACCTTGAATGCACCTATGATGGGATGCTCGTTGCACACGTTCACTGCCTTGGAGATGGCATCGGTGCTGTCGGCAAGATTTATGGTCAGACGTGAGCGCAGCAGCAGCGTGCTGTCCGGGTTCATCTGGAAATAGACCACCTGTTCGTTGCACTCTTCTCCACCGAACTTGCCGGATGCCGACGGAGTGGACGTGTATCGTGTCACGGCCAAAATATCCTTGCCTATCAGGCTGTCCGGCACTTCCATGAACCACTCGGCACCCACCTTTTCCACATTCAGCATGCCCTTGCGGGATATGCTGGGCTTGGCTTCCTTCTTCTGGGGAGCGGCTGGAGCCTCGGTCTTGGCTTTCCCTTTTTTCTTTTTCTCTTTCTTCTTTGCTTCTGCGGGCATGCCTATCAAGGCCGTAGCCATCAGAAGCAGAAATAACTTCTTCATGTTGTTTGTATTTAGTTTGTTATAAGGGGATATTCCGGTGTGGGCGGTGGATTGAAGCCGATAATGGCGACAGGGCGAGAGCACATGTTCTCGCCTGTGTCACTTAAACGTTGCAAAATTATAAAAAAGCAGTGTAAACGAGGCAGATGTCCGCGGAAATGTGTATCTTTGACATTGAAATTAACGTTTTAATATACTTTTTACAGTGCTATGAAGCAACTTATCATTTCTTTTGTGACCGCGGCCATGTGTGCCATGCAGCCTGCGCGGGCCCAATATGTGGAACGTGTAGACCCTCGTATAGGCAGTGGCGATCATGGGCATGTCTTTGTAGGAGCCAATGTCCCCTGGGGCATGGTGAATGTCGGTCCGGTGCAGCCGTACCATGGCTGGGACTGGTGCAGCGGTTATCATGCCACGGGCGACAGTATCGTTGGGTTCGCCCACACACACCTCAGTGGTACCGGATGCAGTGACCTGGGTGACATTACGTTGATGCCGGTCTATGGCGTGGTGAATGTCAACGGCACCCGAGAAGAGTTCATAGCCGATGTGGCTTCGCGTTACACTCATGAGCATGAGACCGTGGAGCCGGGATACTACGGCGTGTTGCTGGACAAGTGGGGCATCAGTGCCGAGATGACGGCAACGGACCGCACGGCTCTGCACCGATTCACATTCCCCAAGGGCAACCGCTATGCCAATATCGTCCTGGACTTGGAGGGAGGCATAGGCGACCGCGTCACGGAGACTCGGATATGGGCACAGGATTTCAATACGCTGGTGGGCTATCGTGCCAGTCGCGGATGGACCAATCATGTGGTATACTTTGCCATACGTTTCGACCGTTCTTTCAAGGAGCTTGGTCTTGACAGCCTTGGTCATGACTCCAGATACTGCCAGGCTATCTTTGAGGTGGATCCAGGCACGGTCATCCAGGCTCAGGTGGGTATTTCGCCGGTAAGCGAGGCCGGAGCCTTGGCCAATTTGCAAGAGGAGCAGTATCAAAAGGAGTTCACTACTATACGCACCGAAGCCAAGGAACGCTGGAACAAGGAGTTGGGGCGTATACGTGCCACCTTCGATTCGCCTCGTGACAGTACCATCTTCTATACCTCCTTGTACCATGTGCTCTTCGCTCCCCAGGTGTGGAACGATGTCACGGGCGACTACATGGGTGCCGATGGCATGATACATCGTTCTCCGGACTTCCAGAACTACACCACTTGGAGCCTGTGGGACACATACCGTTCCCTTCACCCGCTGGCTACCCTGATATTGCAGGACAAACTGACCGACTGGGCCAGGACGATGATGGCCATCTGCAACGAGCATGGTGAATTGCCCATGTGGCACCTCCATAGTACCGACACTTATTGTATGGTGGGGGAACCCGGAGTGCCTGTGTTGGCCGACATGATACTGAAGGGTGTGGAAGGTATAGATTATGAGCTGGCCTTCCGGTATCTCAAGCAGAGTATGGGCGACCCCGAGACCCCGTCTGCCCCCCGTCGATTCCAGTATCGTGGGATTCCGGACCGCGGGAAGTCCGCCCTGTGGCAGTATGGCTATCTCCCCTATGACGTGGGCGAGGGCGAGACCGTGTCCAAGAACCTGGAGTATTATCTGGCCGCATGGAGCGTGGCACAAGTGGCTGGTCGCCTGGGTCACAAGGAGGACAGCGTACGTTTCCATAATCTGAGCATGGGCTACAAGAATATATTTGACGGACGCACCCTATGTTTCCGTGCCAAGGACAAGGCCGGCAATTTCCGTTCCACCGACGGCTTCAATCCCTTGCACCATACCCATGACTATACCGAGGGCACTCCGTGGCAATATGCATGGCTTGTGCCTCATGACGTGCAGGGACTTGCCGAACTGATGGGCGGCAGAGCCAAGGCGGAAGCGCGTCTGGACAGTCTTTTCCTGGCCGACAGCCGCCTGAATGCCGATGCCAATCCTGACATATCCGGCCTCATAGGCCAGTATGCCCACGGCAACGAGCCTTCGCACCATACCATTTATCTCTACAACTATCTGGGCCGGCCTGACAAGACAAGCCGCCGTGTCCATGAGGTTCTCTCCACCATGTATACCGACCGTCCCGACGGCGTTTGCGGCAATGAGGACGTGGGACAGATGTCGGCATGGTATGTGATGTCTGCCATGGGCCTGTATCAGGTTGAACCTTGCGGAGGCATCTATCAGTTGTCGGCTCCGTTGGTACGAGAGGCATCCTTTGACGTGGCTGAGGGCAAGACCTTCACCATCCGCACCAAGGGCAAGGGTACGGCGGTCCGCCGTTGGAAGTTGAACGGCAAGCCGTTGAACCGCACATGGATAACGCATGCCGAGGTGATGGCTGGCGGTATGCTGGAGGCGGAACTCAAAAAGTAATCTAACCCAACACATAACCATATAATGAAGATACAAACCCTTTTGCTGGCCATGACCTTTTCCCCGGGTGCCATGGCATACGAAATTCCCGCGCAAGTTCCCGTTTCCATACAGGTGCCCGATACTTTCCTGCATCGTCCGCCTATGGAAAAACGCTGTTTCGCCAGCAAGGCCGTGGAGAAGCAGATACGTGAAATGCATGATGCCCTTGTCAAGGTGTCGCCCAAGTTGTGGCAGATGTTCCAGAACAGTTTCCCGAATACCTTGGACACCACCGTCTTTCCAATGGGCGACCGCACTTATGTCATCACCGGTGACATAGATGCCATGTGGTTGCGTGACTCCGGCGCACAGGTGTGGACATACATGCCTTATATCAAGGAGGACCGGGAGCTGCGGCAGCTTGTCCGCGGTGTCATCATGCAACAGTTGGACTTCATCTGCCTCGACCCCTATGCCAACGCTTTCTACAATGACACTACCAAGGTGAGCGAGTGGGTAAGCGATGCCACCGCCATGAAGAAAGGAGTGCATGAGCGCAAGTACGAATTGGATTCCTTATGCTATCCCCTCCGTCTGGCCTATCAGTACTGGCTTCTGACCGGCGACACCGGCATCTTCGGCGATACGTGGGTCAAGGCCATGGATGCCATCCTTTCCCTTATGCGTGAGCAGCAGCGCACCTCTGGCAACCGGACTTCCTACCGTTTCGGTCGTAAGTCGCACTCGGCTTATGAGACTACGGGCAACTATGGTTACGGCCATCCGGCCCGTCCATGTGGCATGGTGGCCAGTTTCTTCCGCCCCTCTGACGACAGCCAGATATTTCCCTATCTTGTGCCAAGCAACTTCTTTGCCGAGAGCGTGTTGCGCAAGGCGGCCGTGATTCTTGGCAAGGTAAACAAGGACGAGACTCGTGCCAAGGAGTGCCTGGCCATAGCCGACGACATACATCGCGGACTGCAGGAGCATGCCACGGTGGAGCATCCTGTCTATGGACGGGTCTACGCCTTTGAGACGGACGGTTACGGTTCCCACCTGCTCATGGACGATGCCAATGCACCCTCGCTTCTCGCACTGCCTTATCTCTGTCCGGAGTTGGTTCCAATGGACGATCCGGTATATCGCAACACACGTAGCATGATATGGAGCGAGTCCAATCCCTACTTCTTCACCGGCACCGTAGATGGTGAACGGGTGGGGGCCATAGGTTCGCCACATACGGGCCTGGGCAACGTGTGGCCCATGAGCATCATCATGAAGGGTCTCACCTCCAACGACCGCGACGAACAGCGTGAATGCGTGCGCCTGCTTACAAAGACCGACGGAGGTACCGGATACATGCACGAGAGCTTCAATCCCAACGATCCTACAAGTTTCACTCGCTCATGGTTTGCTTGGGCCAACGGGCTCTTCGGGGAACTCGTCATCCGTGCCTATGGCAATAAATGACCATTCCCACGGTTTCCGTACACATCATATATAAAAACATAGACACACAGACATGACAAAGAAAATTCACCGTCTTTGGTGCTTCTCCCTCTTCATGGCAGTCCTTCCTGTCATGGCACGCGACAGGGTCTACGATGCCTCTTCGTTCGGCATAGTTCCCAACACCGGCGAAAGCCAGTCCGCCTCCATGGCAAGGGCCATAGAGGCCATACGTTCCGAAACTGGCAAGGGCGACAAGGCCGTGCTCGTGCTTTCGGCAGGCCGCTATGACTTTCATCCCGAGGATGCCGTGCAGCGCGAGTATTATGTTTCCAATCACGATCAGACCAATCCCAAGCATGTCGGCCTGCCTTTGGAGGACATGCATGATTTCGTCTTGGACGGACAAGGGGCCGAGTTGGTCTTCCATGGCCGCATGATGCCCGTGTCCTTGGTGCGTTCCGCATCGTGCACGCTGCGCGACTTCAGCATAGACTTCGAGAATCCCCACATCACGCAGATTACCGTCACTGAGAACGATCCCGAGCGAGGTATCGTCTTCAGACCGGCTCCATGGGTGGACTACGACATCACCCCAGATGGTGGCTTTGTGGCCAAGGGCAAGGGGTGGACCAGCCGTCCTCAAGGAGGCATAGCCTTTGAGGGCGACACTCGTCATATCGTCTACAATACCAGCGACCTGCATTGCCCCATAGCCGATGTCAGCCGTGAGGAGAATGGCTGCCTGCGTGTGCCCGGATGGACGGATTCACGTCTGAAGCCCGGCACCGTCATTGCTTTGCGCGGATGGGGACGTCCGGCTCCCGCCATATTCATGACACACAGCACCGACACGCAACTGCGCAACATCAAGGTGCACTATGCCGAGGGCATGGGCCTGTTGGCGCAGATGTGCGAGAACATCACCATGAACGGTTTCTGCGTCTGTCTCAAGGGGCAGGACGACCCCCGCTACTTCACCACCCAGGCGGATGCCACGCATTTCTCGGGATGCCGTGGCAAGATAGTTTCTGTCAACGGCCTGTACGAGGGCATGATGGACGATGCCATCAATGTCCACGGTACCTATCTCAAGGTGGTGAAGCGCGTGGACGACTACACGCTGGAGGCGCGCTACATGCACGGCCAGTCCTGGGGCTTCGATTGGGGCTATGCGGGCGACAAGGTGCAGTTCGTGCGCTCTTCCACCATGGAGCTGCTAAAGGGACAGAACGAGATAACCGAAATATTTGCGCTTGACCCCTCTGCCACTGCCGCTTCTCGTGGCATGGACGGTGCCAGGACTTTCCGTCTGCGTTTCAAGAAACCATTGCCGGACGAAATCACGGACAAGGCTGGTTATGGCATAGAGAACCTCAGCTGGACACCGGAGGTACGCTTTGCAGGCAATGTCATCCGCAACAACCGTGCCCGCGGCACCCTTTTCAGCACTCCGCGCCACGTGGTGGTGGAGGACAATCTCTTCGACCATACCTCGGGATGTGCCATACTGCTCTGCGGCGATTGCAACGGATGGTTCGAGACCGGTGCCTGCCGCGATGTCGTCATACGCCGCAATAGGTTCGTCAATGCACTCACCAGCCAGTTCCAGTTTACCAACGCCGTCATTTCCATATATCCCGAGATTCCGGACTTGGGCGGTCAGAAGACTCTCTTCCACGGTGGTGGCAGCAAGTCCGCCATACGCATCGAGAACAACGTGTTCGAGACTTTCGACGCTCCTGTCCTCTATGCCAAGAGTGTCGACGGCCTCCTCTTCCGTCGCAACAGGATAATCCCTACCGGCGACTATCGGCCCATGCACTGGAACAAGAACCGTTTCTTCCTGCAAAATGTCAGCAACGTCAGCATAGAGAACGTCCTCTATGACCACAGCGGGCTGATACTGAAGGAAGTGAAGCTTGACTGAGCGGCTTCCTTTGTCCACGGGCGTCCTGAGGATGCTCGAATGAGCAATCGGGATTATACGAATATAGAGACTGCCTAACTTTGATTGTTAGACAGTCTCTTATTTTTTTTGCAATTACTATTATCCGAAAAGAGGCCGCCTAAACTTGTTAGACAGCCTCTATATTATGCCCTTTCCTCACTGAGGAACGCTATGTCATTTCGCGGCCTCCCAAGGCTTTTCGAGCCATTCCATGATGAATAGATATTCATAGCCGGCACCGAATGACCCTGCGCTGACAGTGTATTGCAGCGGGAAGCGGAAGTAACCCTCCGCACCCTGCACGCCGCCATTCACATAGCCGATAGGATTGCCGCCAACGACGTTTGCCGTTATGGCGCCGTAGCTGGAATGGACTACACCGCACAGGAACTTGCTTACAGGCTCGCCGTCCTTGTCGGTGAAAGCGAAGCCGTTCCCCCCGTCGAAGGCAAAGTACCAGTGCGTGCCGTTGGCGAAGCAGTTGGGCAAGCGGTACAAATCCATCATTGCGGAGTATTCCACGGTTTGTTCCCAGGAGTCCTCATACAGGACGCTGGCCTCGTACTCGCCGTTGGCCACCACCTTGTAGTCTTCCTTCTTGAGCGTGACATTGTATATGGGGCTTTTGCCGTTTTCGGCATAGGCATTGGTATACTTCTCAGGCACCCTGAAGCTGAGCTGGTAGTCGGTGAACGGCTTCATGCCCTCGCCGATGGCTACGGTAATGGCGGCCGTGGCACTGCCGTCTGCAAAGACGGCCTCCTTGGACAGGCTCATGCACTCGGGAACTATCAGGCCTTCCACGGGAACCGTCAGTTCGCCCTCTGTATTGCTACGGCTTAGCTCCACGACAAGCTCTGTCTGGTCAAAGTCCAGCACGAGGTTCTCCTCGCTGTTGAAGCCTATGTTGTACTCACCGGCAGGAGCACCGGGCACATATTCATTCTTGTCGTCGCAGGCAGTGAAGCCAAGGCCGCATGCCGTCAGCGCGACGATAAGGGTTGATTTGTTGAATTTCATGTTTTCTGAACTATTATGTTGTGTGACGTCTATTATGTCTGTCTCGGTGCATGTGGTTGGATTAGTCCGTTACGCCGTCGCGCAGTTCGGGATTCTGTCCGGGCACGGGCTGTGCGCCGCCCTCGTTGTCGACGATAGCCTTGTTGTTGTCCTTCTCGGTCTGAGGGAAACGCATGTTCAACCATCCGTCGTCGGCCTTGATGTTGAAGGTGAAGGCATCGGGGAAGTTGCTCTCTATGTTGCTGTGGAAGCGAACGACAGGCTTGCCCAGACGCTTGGCGTCTCCTGTGAAGAAGCCCTCGCCCCACAGTTCCACGCGACGCTGGAACCATATCTCGTCCTCCAGGGTGCGGCCGGTGGAACGCTGGTAGTCCTCGTCACGATAGGTCTTGACAAAGTCTGTCAGCACCTTTTCGCCATCGGCGGGATGTCCGCTCTTCACCAGTCCCTCGGCCTGTATCAGTATCATCTCTTCCACGCGCATCAGAGGCCAGTCGTTGTTGTTGACTTCGGAACCGATACCTGATTTCATGCCGAACTTTACATTGGTATATGGCAGGAACTCATCCTTGACATCCTCGATGGTCAATGTGGAAATGGCCTTGCCGGAAACGCCGTTCCAGCTGATGCCGTCCAGCAGGGGAGAGTCCAGGTCCTCGTCCAGCCACCAGTACTTGCGCACGTCGCTGTCGGGGATCTGTCGGTATAGCAATATGTTGATCTGTGGTGTCAGCTGTGCGTATGCCGAGTAGGCAGTGCCGGAGAATGCGCATATCCATGCACAAGATGTGCACATGGGGCGTGCCTGCACCATTTCCGATGTAATGTTGATGCCCCACATCCAGTTCTTGTCGTTGATGTCATAGAACGAGGGCGTCAGCAGGTCGTCTATGCCGGCAGGAGTGAAACCTTCCATGGCATCCTTGGCATCCTGTGCGGCCTCTGCGAAGTTGCCCAGGAACAGGTTGGCGCGGGCACGCAGGCCCAAGGCCACGTTCTTGTTCACCTTGCTCTTGTCGCTGCGTTCGGAGGTGAGGTGATCCACCGCCCAGTCCAGGTCGGTGATGATGGCCTCGTATACTTCACGTACGGATGCGCGAGGGTTCTCTGCCATGCCATGTTTGCCGTTAAGCAGCGGTACGCATGGATCATCGAAGTGTGCCTCGTCGGCAAATTGGAAATAGGGTGCCAGTTGCATATAGTCAAATGCGCGTATGGCACATGCCTGCGCCCTCATGTTTACCGCCTCGGGCGAGGTTGCGTCCTCCGGTATGGATTCTATGACCTGGTTGGCAAGGCCTATCTGGCGGTAAGGAATCACGTAACGCATGTATGGGTTGGCATAGTTGGCGTCGCGTGTGCTCAGCTCGCTGGCGGTTGAGAACCAGTTGTAGTCGCTGTTCAGTCCCACCATGTCGGCACCCTCCAGGTCCAGAGAGAAGGCCGCGGAGATGAATCCGAAGTCATCGGCGCGGGTGGCGTTGCCGCCGCTGGACCATGTGGCGCCCGGTTTGCCCATGAGGGCGAACATGCCGGTGAAGTTGGCTTGGGCGCGTTCGGGGATTGCATCAGTGGCGTCTTGTATCTGGTCTGTGGTAAGGTTGCCGCCCTCGGGCAATTGGTTGTCTATGTCCGAGCAGGAGGCCGCCATGAAGCCTGCCACGGCAAGGAGACTGTATTTATATAGTTTCACCATAATGTATGTCTGTGATATTTGTTATAATGTGTGATTTCAGAATTGCAGGTTCAGACCGGCTGTGATGGTGCGTGAGCCGGCATAAGAAGATGAGGCCTCTCCGCTGCCATACTTCATTGAACCCAGACCGCCGTTGAATCGGGGATCCATGCCCTTGCGTGCAGTCAGCAGGAACAGGTTCTCGCCTGCGACGTACACGCGCAGGTTGCTGATCTTGGCACGTGACATCCACTTCTTGGGGAAGGTGTAGCCCAGGGTGAGGTTGTTGAGGGTCAGGTAATTGCTGCTGGTCAGGAAGCGGTCTACAGCGCTTTGCGAGCCTACGCCCTGGTTGTCTGCGGCCAAAGTGCTCAGACGGGGAATGTCGCTGTTGCGGTTCTCCGGGCTCCATGCCTTCAGCAGGTCGCGGTGCATGGCGCTGCCGGATGTCGAGCCATTGTGCATCAGGCTCTGGTAGGTACCGTCGTACATCTTGCCACCCAGCGAATAGGAGAACTGCGCGCTAAGTTCAAGTCCTTTGTAGGACAGGGTGGTGCCGAAGCCTCCTACCAGCTTGGCCATGATGTTGCCGCAGTCGTACATGGTGGCCTCGCTGATGGTATATGTGGTGGTGCGGCCTGTCACCTTGCCTTCGGCGTCCAGCACGTCCTTGTAGTACATGGCGCGACCGTTGGTCTTGTCCGTGCCGGCATACTTGTACATGTAGGCCTGGTATATGCTACCGCCCTCGTACAGGATGCGGCCGTTGCCTCCGTCGCGCACTTCCTCGCCGTCGAGGTCTGTGATCTTGTTGGCATTGTGTGTCAGGTTCAAGTCAAGGTCCCACTTGAAGTCCTTGGTGCGGAATATGTTGCCGTTCAGTGTCACCTCTATGCCACGGTTGTACATGCTGCCGATGTTGTCGTAGTATCCGCTTGCGCTCACGCCGGAAGACAAGGGCAGGGAGCGTTTGTACAACATGTCGGATGTGGCACGATGATAGAACTCCACGGAACCGTTCAGGCGGTGCTTGAGCAGGGCGAAGTCCAGACCCAGGTTCCATGAATGCGAACTTTCCCATGTCAGGTTGTCATTGCCCTTCTGGCTCATGGTGAGGTTGTACTCGCCGGTGTCCTCGTTATATGAAGCGGTGTAGCGGTCGGCCCAATAGTAGTAGCTGCCGAGGTTGTCGTTGCCCTGTATGCCGTAGCTCAGTTTCAGTTTCAGGAAGTCCACCCATTTGGCCTCCTTCATGAAGTCCATCTTGTTCAGCTGCCATGCGGCGCCCACGGAACCGAAGTTGCCCCAACGGTGACCGGGAGCAAAGGCGCTGGATGCGTCGCGACGGTATGAAGCTGACAGGAAGTAGGTTTCGTCATAGTCGTAAAGGGCTTGGGCGAAGATGCCTTGGGTCATGTAATGCTCGGTGTATGACCCCAAATCCTTCTGCGCGGTACCCAATGCATTGTTCAGCTCGGGGATATAGGGCGAGAACAGGTGGTCGTTGGAGGCTGACAGTGAAGAATACGTCAGCTTGTACTGCTCGTATCCCAGCAAGGCCTGCAGGTTGTGCTTCTTGGCAATGGTGGTCTCGTAGCGGGCCAAATAATTCTGGTTGAAGGTAAATCTGCGTGTGGAGCTTACACCCACCTGGCCGTCCACGTTGGACGCGCTGCCAAAGGGGCTGTAAAGCGTTGTGTTGCGGCTGTTGTATGAAGAGACATTCAGCGAGGCGCTCAGCGTAAGACCCTTGACCGGATTGGCTGTCAGTCCCCAGCGGCCGTTGAACAGGTCGCTAAGTCCTTTGCGGTCGTTGTACTGGTTGTCGCGGACAGGGTTGCCCAACAGGGTGGGACGCTTGAAGTTGGTCTGGTTTGCGTCATATATCACACGGCCGTTCTCCGTCATGATGTTGCCCTGTGCGTCGCGGACATACAGGGGATAGATGGGGGCCATGTTGTTGCAGGTATAGAACAGGTTGCCTGTGGTTTGCGCGCCTGCACTGTATTGCGGTGCCTGGGTGATGCCGTGCGTGAAGCCCATCTGCGAGCTGAAGGTCAGCCAGTCCTTTATCTTGTAGTCTCCGTTCAGACGCGCGGTGTAGCGCGTGTAGTTCGACTTGTCCACGAAACCGCCGTCGTCCAGGAAGCCCAGGCCGGCATAGTAGTTGAAACGTTCGGTGGCTCCTTGTGCGCTCAGGTTGTACTCCTGGCGGAAGCTGCTGTGGAACACCTCGTCATACCAGTTGTCGGGCAGGTAGGTGTATGTTCCGTCGGTGTAGCCGAGTCTGGCATTGGGGTTGAGCTTGAAGTTGGTGCCGATGAACTTCTCTCCGGGATTCACGCTGTATACCTGATATCCCAGGCCGCCCTGGGCCGTGTTGAAGAGGTTGGCGTCGGCAAAGGCGTATGCCTCTTCTGCCGTGCTGCCCCAGTAGTACTTGGAATTGAACATGGCACGATAGTGTGTCTCGTAGTACTCCTTGGGATTGTTGATTACGTCGTAGTTGGGCACGAGGCGACTGTTGGAACCCCACTTGGCCTCGAAATTGATGTTAGGCTCCTTGCTGGCATCCGCTCTCTTCGTGGTGATGATTATGACACCGTTGGCGCCGCGTGCACCGTATATGGCGCTGGCTGCGGCATCCTTCAGCACTGTGATGCTGGCTATGTCGTTGGGATTGAGCGTGGCGATTGCATTCTCGTAAGGTGCGCCGTCCACGATATAGAGTGGAGAACTGGAAGCGGACATGCTGCCTATGCCGCGTAACTTGATCGATGGAGCCGAACCGGGACCGCCGTCGCCTGTTGTGGCTTGCAGGCCGGCCACCTTGCCCAGAAGTGCGCTGGTGACGGTTGAAGTGACATGGTTGGAAATGTCCTCGGCCTTGACTTCCACGGCACTGCCCGTGAACGAGCTTTTCTTCTGTGTTCCGTATGCCACTACCATCACCTCGTCCATCAAGGATTCCAGGTGGCGCATCTCCACGTGCATGCCGTTTCTGGCCGGGCGTTCCAATGTCTCCATGCCCATGAAGGAGAACACCAGGGTCTTGCCTGCCTCGAGATTCAGTTTGAACTTGCCGTTCATGTCAGTCTGCACGCCTTTTTGGGTGCCCTTGACCTTCACGGTAGCACCTATTACGGGCTGGCCGTCCTCGGCATCCACTACCGTACCGTTGATTACCGTCTGAGCCCAGGCGACGAAGGTCGCCGCCATGCACAGAAGCATCAATGAGAGTCTTTTTTTCATAGATTACTGATTTGTGTTGATAAATATATATGTATGTTTGTCGTGTTCTCGCCCGACGTGACACCTTATTATATAGGGCGCACGCACCGGTCCTTGGCTTGCCGTATCCTCCAAAACCTCATGTATGGTGTCCCGAAAAAACGGCCGTTTGTTTGAGACACTTTTTGACACGCTTGCCTACAGCGGGATTTCAGCGTTTTGGTCCCTTTATGACGACATGTAGACACCTCCACAAGCGTATATAAAAAAATGTTAAGGTCGGAAATTAGGGCATGTACTTGACGGGAATTGCTGTCGCCAAGATTGCCGATGCACGAAATGTGCAAATAAGTATTCGCGAATATACGTTTGAATATTCGTGAATATCAACTTGCGAATTCACGAATTCGCATTCTCCTTTACATGGAGACCGATTTGTGGCTCCGCCAATGTTTTGAGGCATGTCCGAAAAACGGTGCCCCGGGCCTGCCACATAACATATACATGTTAACGTATATGCGCATAATTATGCAAATATGCGTTCGTGGCGCAAGTCACTTGCATGGAACCGGTTCCAAAATGAAAGAAAGAACGTGTTTTATAGAGCATTTAGTCACATTTAGTCATAAAAAACGGAAAAATATTGACAGTATTAGAACATTTCTTAACTTATTTTTTGCTTATATGTGTTAATAGAGTTACCTTTGCAGCCAAATTGAATAGAAGTATGCCAACAAGGCATGGAAAGTGTCTCAAACAAACGGCCGTTTTTTCGGGACACCATACATGAGGTTTTGGAGGATACGGCAAGCCAAGGACCGGTGCGTGCGCCCTATATAATAAGGTGTCACGTCGGGCGAGAACACGACAAACATACATATATATTTATCAACACAAATCAGTAATCTATGAAAAAAAGACTCTCATTGATGCTTCTGTGCATGGTGGCGACCTTCGTCGCCTGGGCGCAGACGGTAATCAACGGTACGGTAGTGGACGCCTCGGACGGCGAGCCTCTGCCAGGTGCCTCCGTGAAGGTCAAGGGCACCCAACAGGGGGTATTGACCGATGCCAACGGCAAGTTCAAGATGAATGTGGAGGCAGGCACTCAGCTGATATTCTCCTTCATGGGCATGGAGACGGTGGCGCATCCCGCCAAGAACGGCATGCGCGTGGAAATGCGCCATTTCGAGGAGGTGATGGACGAGTTGATGGTAATGGCCTTCGGTAAGGCCAAGAAGTCGGCTTTCACCGGTTCTGCCAAGGTAGTCGATGCCAGCGACCTGCAGAAGGCACAGGTGACAAGCGTCGCCGATGCATTGCGCGGACAGGTTGCCGGCATGACATTCAGTTCAAAGGACGGTGCCCCCGGCAGCAATTCCACGATGCGCATACGTGGCTTCGGTTCTCTTTCCAGCAGCACTTCCATTGACCCTCTTATCATTCTGGACGGTGCTCCGTACGGTGGTGACCTGAATAATATCAACCCCAACGACGTGGAGAGCGTTACCGTGTTGAAGGACGCCGCCAGCAATGCCCTGTACGGTGCACGTGGTGCCAATGGCGTGATAATGATCACGACCAAGGCAGGCAAGAAAGGCAGCGACGCACGCATAACACTTGATGCCAAGTGGGGTGCCAACAGCCGTGCCATACAGAAGTACGACGTGATAACGTCTCCTGCACAGTACTACGAGATGCAGTACGCTGCACTGAAGAATTTCTATCAGAACAATCAGGGAATGGATGCCAATGCAGCATGGCAGGCTGCCAACAAGGCATTGCTGGGTTCTCAGGACGATGGCGGTCTGGGCTACAACATCTGGGGCGGCGTGCCAGACGGCCAGATGCTCATAGGCCAGAACGGACGTCTCAATCCCAATGCCAAGTTGGGCAACGTTGTCGCATATCGCGGTCAGGAGTACCTGCTCACTGCGGATGATTGGGAAGATGCCGCCACACGTGTGGGCCTGCGTCAGGAATATAATGCCTCTGTGTCCAGTTCCACGGACAAGTCCACGTTCTACCTCTCACTGGGTCACTTGAAGAACGAAGGTATAGTGGCCAACAGCGATTTCCAGCGTTTCACCGGCCGTCTGAGGGCCGACTATCAAGCCAAGAGGTGGCTGCGTGTAGGCGGTTCTGCCTCTTTTGCCCATTACACAACCAACTCCCTGAATCCAAACTATAACGGTGCCGATGCCAGCACCAGCAATATATGGGCCTTCACCAACAATATGGCTCCCATCTATCCCTTGTATCTGCGCGACGGCAATGGCAACATCATGGTTGACGGCAACGGTATAAAGATCATGGACTATGGCGACCGTACGAATGCCGGCTGCGCCCGTCCGTTCATCTCCAACAGCAACCCTCTGCAGGAACAGCTGCTGAACACACGCCGCAATGTGGGTAACGCTTTCAGTGCAAATGGTTTTGCAGACATTACCTTCATGCCCGGCTTGACCCTCACCGTCAATGGTACTGCCAATCTCGATGAGACACGAGGCAACATTGTCTACAACCCCTACTACGGACAATTCTCGTCGTCCAACGGTTCCGTGACCGTACAGCACAGCCGCACGTTCAACTACAACTGGCAGCAGATACTGAACTATACCACCACCATACGCAACCATCACAACCTGAATGTCATTGTGGGTCACGAGTATTACAGGAACACGCTTTCCCTGCTCTCTGGTTCAAAGACGAACATGTTCTCTCCAGACAATATAGAACTGGACGGTTCTGTCGTGGACTCCAAGGGTGCACGTTCATATCAGAGAGTGTATAACAACGAGGGTATCTTTGCCCGTGCACAGTACGACTATCAAGAGAAGATATTCGCCTCTGCATCCTATCGTCGCGATGCCAGCAGCAAGTTCCATCCCGACCATCGCTGGGGCAACTTCTGGAGTTTGGGAGCAGCATGGCTCATAAACAAGGAGAACTGGTTCAATGCCAAATGGGTGGACGAGTTGAAGGTGAAGGCATCTTACGGCGAGCAAGGTAATGACAATATCCCATACTACCTCTATACCGACCAGTACAGAATCGTCAACAGCAGTGACCAGGTAGGTGTAAGCTTCGATGTCAAGGGTACCAAGGACATCACTTGGGAGAAGCAGGGCAACTTCAACACCGGCGTGGAGTTCGCTTTCTGGAACAGGCGTTTCACCGGTAGCGTGGAATATTACTATCGCAAGACCAGAGACATGCTATTCTTCTTTAGTGCCGCACCCTCGCTGGGTTACAACGGCTATTACGACAATATCGGCAGCATGTACAATACCGGTCTAGAACTGGATTTGAACGGCGACATCATCCGCACCAAGGATTTCACATGGAGCGTCCGCTTGAACGGTGCCACACTGAAGAACCGTATCGTCAGCCTGCCCGGCGAAAAAAAGACCACCGTACGCTACGATGCCAACGGCAAGGCATACGAGGGCTATGCCAGCAACTATGCCTTCATCTCCGAGGGACTGCCGATGTACACATGGACAATGCGCGAGTATGCCGGTGTGAACGAGAACGGTGAGTCCACATGGTGGAAAAATGTGTATGAGCAGGATGCAGACCACAACGACATAGTGGATGCATATGGACATAAGAACGTGATAGATCGCGTGAGAACTACAAGATATGCCGATGCCGATGAGTACGTTACCAACATCTCCACCATGCCCAAGTTCTATGGCGGCTTCGGCACCACATTGAACTACAAGGGTTTTGACTTCACCATAAATTTCAGTTACCAGTTGGGAGGCAAGACCGTTGACAGCGGTTACGCGACTTTCATGGCCGGCACTTCGTCGGGCAACGTGGGTACCAACTTCCACAAGGATCTGCTGAATGCATGGACACCGGAGAACTCCAATAGCGATATTCCGCGCTTCCAGTATGGCGACCAGAACGTAGGCAGCATGTCCACACGTTTCCTCACCAGCAGCAACTACCTCAATATAGACAACATCAACATCGGATACACCATTCCCAAGAAGCTTGCGTTCATCAACTCCCTGCGCTTGTATGCATCCATAGAGAACGTATGCTATGTTTCCGCACGCAAGGGCTTTGATCCGCGTCAGTCATTCCAGTCACGCAGCACCAGCGGTGCAGACATCATAGGCGTATCCGGTAGCACATATTCTCCCATGCGTACTATTTCTGGCGGTATCACGGTGACATTCTGATAAAAAACAACTTCACACAAAATTTGTATCAATGTACAAGAAATACTACAAACCATTTTCTCTTCTCGTAGTCGGAGCCGCATTGTCGCTGTCCTCCTGCATAGAGGAGACATTTCCCGAAGATGACAGTGCCACTTCCGATCAGGTACAGGAATCGGCTACTGCCGTGCAGGCTCTGCTTAGCGGTATACCCACAGCCATGTCACAGAGCTACTATGTATATGGCGAACAAGTGCACGAGACCGACATGGGATACCCTGCGTACATGATAGCCCAGACGGAACTGTTGTCAGACATCTGCCCTGGCACAAGCCAGACTGGCTACGACTGGTACTCGTCATACAACATAGGCTCGCAATCAAGAAGTTTCGGCCCTACGACATACTTCGCATACCTGCCTTGGTTCACTTTCTACAAGTTCATCAAGACGACCAACGATGTGATAGACGTTGTGGATCCCGAGACGGAGACCAGTGGCGAGAAGCTGGCTGCCGTGGGTTCGGCATATGCAGCACGTGCATTCAACTACTACATGCTCTCTGTCCTTTACGAACCCGTGGCATGCGAATACATGGATTATGGTCATGTGCTTGGTGCCACAACCGACGAGACTCTTTCCGTCATCAAGGTGACCGAGAAGACCTCTCCGGAGGAGGCAAAGAACAATCCTCGTCTCACACACCGCGAGATGATGGACTTCATCTACTCCGATCTGGAGACTGCGGAGAAGTGTCTTCTGAAGAGCAACCAGACAGACAAGACCCTGCCTGATCTGGCGGCAACCTACGCCATAATGGCCAAGGCTTATGCCTGGGACGAGAAGTACGACAAGGTGGCCGAGTATGCACAGAAGGCCATCAAGGCCTGTGGCGGCACCCCGATGACACAGAGCGAATGGCTGGACAAGAACTCCGCCTTTACCAAGGCCAGCAGCGGATGGATGTGGTATTTGCAGTACTCCGCCGAGAATATGAGCAACTTGGCCAACTACGTAGGCTGGATGTCGGCCGAGGCACAGTGGGGATACGGCATGCTCAACTATGCTGCTATCAACCGTATACTGTATGACCAGATAGGCGCAGACGACTTCCGCAAGGGCGCATGGCTTGATCCCGACCGCAAGGTCACCTTGTCCTACTATGGCGGCAGTTACGACAACCTCAGCGTAATGGGACAGGAGTTCATAGACGATGCACCAGACTACATGGCCGTAAAGTTCCGTTGCAAGGACGGCAACTATAACGATTTCACCGTTGGTGCGGCATCTCAGGTTCCGGTATTGCGAATAGAGGAGATGTACCTGCTCAAGGCTTTGGCCATTGGCGAGACAAACAGTGCACAGGCAGGTGTGGAAGAACTGAACCGGTTTGTGCAGACATATCGCGATGCCAACTACCGCTGCAAGGCCACCGACCTGGCCAACCTGGAGCAGGCCGTAATCACGCAACTCCGCATTGAGTTCTGGGGCGAGGGTAATGCATTCCCCATAGCCAAGCGCATAGGCATGGACGTAATAAATAACTATGAGGGTACAAACGCTCCGGCTGATACCTACAAGGTGAACTTCAGGAAAGGCAAGCCCAATTGGACATTCTGCATACCAAGCAACGAGATTAGTGGCAATCCGGCACTGGATGGACACAACAATCCGGACCCTTCGCAGAGCGTTAAATACCCGACACCTATAGGCGAGTTCGCAGAGAAATACTAAATACGAATAAACGGTAAACCAAACATGAAGAAAATATCTCATTTTTGCCTGTCGGCACTGGTGCTCGGAGGCCTTCTGACAGTGACTTCGTGCAGCGAAGAAGACTACGAAATGGCCAAGATCTCCGGCATGCAAGTCTACATGGATGCCAACACGGCACAGACCATAGAACTGGATGCCGATGCAACCACGTTCAGCATCCCCGTGATGCGCGTTGACGCAACGGAAGAGGCCTCCATCCCCGTCTCAGTGGAAATGAAGGACGGCTTGAAGGTAACCTGCGATGCCCCTTTGGTGAACTTCGCTGTCGGAGAGAAAAACACTGAACTGGTATTCTCCTACAATCCGGATGACTTCAATCGTCAAGACATGTATGATGTCTATGCAGAACTGGTGGTGACGCTGGACAACCGGTATACCAGCGAGTACGGTCTGTCCACGCAGACATTCCGTGTGGGTATGGCAGCCCCCTGGACACCATGGTGCAACAGCCGCCAGCAGTGGGTGGAGGCCGGACAGGATGCGGACACATGGCCTCTGGGCGATGCTGCTCCCGCAACCTGCACCTATACCTACACACAGATATTCAATGGCGACGATGCAGACTTGCCTGTGTTCTATCGTCTGAATAAGGCGCAGCCTACCCAGGCCGAGATTCGCATCGACAACTGGGGCTATGGCGTGTCTTTGGTGCTGAGCTACGACCCCACAGTGGGCAACGAGCGCAGCAACATCGTCATCAGCAAGCAGTTCACCGGATATACCGACAGTGGTGTGGGCGACTTCTACATCACCGATGTCACCGGATGGCAGGGCGCGGACCTGTATGCCCGCTTCCCCAACACGTTCAACACCACCACCGGCCGTGTGGTACTGAATACCGCCTGGATGGCCAATACCGATGCCGCATCATGCTACGGCTACGGCGAGGAGTATATCCAGTTTGCCGGATTCTACGTTCCGGACTACACCGTGAACGTTCTATTCGAGGGCATACTCACCGATGCTGACCAGGTGCCCTATGTCTTTGTCAACACCAAGTTCGGCACCGACGTCGAGACGGTGAAAGCATTCGTCGCTTCCAAGGAAGACGATGCCGCTGCCGTCGCCGACGCCATAGCTGCAGGCGACGTGGAGAGCGTGGAAATCGTAGAAGGCGCCAACAAGGTCGCCCTGAACGATGCTACGGGCGAGTTGCAACTCGTGGTGGTGTCCATGGCCGACGGCGAGGTGAAGGATGTGCAGAGCGTAGGCTTCGAGTACTATGGCGGAGGTGCCAACCCATGGCAGTCTCTGGGCACGGGCCTGTGGCGCGAGAGCGTGGTGTGCACTCTATTCAATGTTCCAGGCGAGGACATCCTGTGTGAGATACAGGAGAATAGCGAGAAACCGGGCCTATATCGTCTGGTGAAGCCTTACGCCAACTGGTCGTTAGCTGGAGAAAATGCTTCCACACCGACCGACATAGTGGTGAATGCCTGCGACCCCGAGGGTGTATACCTGGAGGCACAGCTCATAGGCGTGAACCTGGACGGCAACGAACTCGGACTGATGAGCGAGGGAGCACGCTATATGTCCGCCTACGACTTTGAGACCATCAAGGCTAACGGTCTGTTCGGTACCTGCAAGGACGGTGTCATCACACTGCCCACTTTCCACAAGGACAGCGAAGATGGCGGTTATGACTATCAGGGCCTTGTCCTCTATGGCAGCATGACCAACGGTTACTATGGAGTGGAGAACTTCCGTGTGGTGTTGCCCGAGGCACTCTCCGAGTCCGCCGCACGTGCCGCAAGCTTCAGCACACGTTTGCGTGGCAATGCCGGCGTGATGAAGGCGCATGCCGATGCACGCAAGGCCAACGGCAAGGCGGCCAACAAGCACATGTTACGCAAGATGAACGCCGTGACCCTTTAACAGACACTATCATTGTCCGCCAAGACCCTTTTGACGTGTAAAAGGGTCTTGGCGGACTGCTTTATATATATATATTCAAACGATGAAAAGATTCTACTCTTTGTTCTTGCTGCTGGCCATGGCCGCCATGTGCCATGCCGTACCGGCAAAACCCGTGAGACGCACATTGGTAACCGCTGACGGACGCACTCTGGAGGCTACATTGCACGGCGACGAACACCTGAAATTCTATATCACCGATGACGGTGTGAGACTGATAGAACGTCTTGACGGGCGTGTGGAGTATCTGGACGAGGCGGAGTTTGCCACACTGAGCGCACGCCGCCAGACCAATATACAGAATGCCCGTAGCATGAATCCGGTACCGGTACGTGCCGGCGGACTGACAGGCGGAGCTTACGAGGGCGTGAAGCGTGCCCTGGTCCTGCTGGTGAACTTCCGCGACGTGAAGATGACGGTTGGCACCAAGGCTCTCTACGAGGACTATATGAACAAGCCCGGATACAGCGACTATGGCATGTCCGGCTCGGTGCGCGACTATTTCCTGGCGCAGAGCTACGGACGATTCACCATGGACTTTGACGTGGCCGGCCCATACGACCTCCGCTACAACCGTTCTTACTATGGCGCGCACACCGAGGACGGAGCCAACGACGCTCATGCCGCCGACATGGTGCTGGAGGCACTGCGGGCGGCCGATGCCGACGTGGACTATTCCAGATACGACTGGGACGGCGATGGCGAGGTGGACCAGGTCTATATCATCTATGCCGGATATGGCGAAGCACAGGGCGGCCCGGCAGAGACTATATGGCCGCATGCCTCCAACATAGGCAGCTATGGCCTGGTTCTGGACGGCGTGCGTCTGGGCAGTTATGCCTGTGGCAACGAATTGCGCGGCAACCGCGGCACGCTGCTGGACGGCAACGGCACACTGTGTCACGAGTTCAGCCACTGCCTCGGCTTGCCCGACGACTATGACGTGAACTACTCGGGAAACTACGGTACCGGCAACTTCGACCTCATGTGTTCCGGCAGTTACAACAACGACGGGTGCACGCCGGCCGGTTACAATGCCTGGCAGCGTTGGGCGTGCGGATGGCTCGCTCCCGAGGAGATAACATCCGAGCGCAGCATCACCGCCATGCAGCCGCTCTCAGAAGTTCCCGAGGCATATATCCTGTACAACGAGGCCAACCGCAACGAGTATTATCTTCTGGAGAACCGTCAACAGCAGGGCTACGATGCGTATCTGAAAGGACATGGCCTGATGATATTGCACGTGGACTTTGACGAGAACAGCTGGAATCAGAACGTGGTAAACTCCGGCAGCGTCCAGCGCATGGTATATGTTCCGGCCGACGGCGTTTTGTCTGCCACGTCCGAGAGCGGAGACCCGTTTCCCGGTTCCGGCGGCGTGACATCCCTTACGGACTACACCACACCGGCAGCCACCTTGAACAATCGCAATACTGACGGCCTGCGCCTGATGCACAAGGCCGTGGAGGACATACAGGAAACTGCCGACGGTACTGTCGCCATGCTGGTATGCGCACCTGTGCTTGCCACGCCCGTCCTGCGCACCAGCAATGTTACCACCAGTGCCTTTACCGTTGCATGGGATGCCGTGGAACGTGCCACGACATACGAAGTGACGGTAAACAAGCGTCGCCTGAAGGCCTCCCCGGCAGAGGCCGAAATCCTTAACGAGTCATTCCAGGGATGCTACAAGTCCACGGTAGGCTTTACCGACATATCCGGAAAACTCAACGAATATCTTACCGTCAAGGGCTTTACGGGCAGCAAGTTGTACCAGACTCCCGACCTGTTGCGCATAGGTTCCAGCACGGCATCGGGCTATCTGCGGACTCCGGTCCTGGAGGCCCTGCAGACCAAGGATCTGACCATAGCCATGAAAGTGAAGCCGATGAAGACCACGGGCAAGACACAGGGCAACGTGCGCATATTCACCAATACCGCGGCGACCACGCAGGACCTGCCCTTCGAGGTAGCCGGGGAGGATATGATAGTATTGCATTCCACAGTGCCTTTCAGCGAGATATACCGTGTGGACATAGAACCCAACACAGGAATATACTTGCAAGGGCTAAGGCTCTACGACGGAAACTTCACGGCAGACGAGATAGATGCCGCACAGGCCAGGGCCATGAGCCAGCAGGAGAATGTCTACAGCACACAGGAGACATCATTCACTCTCAGCGGTCTGGATGCCTCATACCAGTACGACCTGAGCATCCGCGCCATAAACGACAGGCAGCAGAGCACGTGGAGCGAGGTTTATCCCGTAGTGCTGGATGCCACCGGCATAGGGGACGTGCTTGACGATGCCGATGCCGCACAGGCGGACGCGAGTGAAGGCAAATGTTTCAACCTCGCTGGTCAGCGTGTCAGTCTCAGCTCCGGCCGCGGCATATACATTCTGAACGGCAAAGTGGTGATACGCTGAGGGACGTTCGGGCAGGCGTAGGAATGCTGACGAGGGCATCTGCCGTATGTCAGTATCCCCGCCTGTAGAACGTGCTTCGGCTGATGCGCAGTATCTTGCACGTTTGCCTGACGCTGTACTTGCTGCGGAGTTCCTGCACCAGGACAGCCTTGTCCTTCAGTTTGGGGCACTTGCCCTTGGAACCTTTGGGACGGCCCAGTTGCTTGCCCTCCTGTTTCAGCCGGTCCAAGGCTTCGCGGGTGCGCTGGCTTATGAGCGTGCGCTCTATCTCGGCACTCAGCCCGAAGGCGAATGCCAGTACCTTGCTCTCGATGTTGTCACCCAGCTGGTAATTGTCCTTGATGGTGTAGACCCGGCAGCCTTTCTTCAGGCATTTGCTCAGTATCTCCATAATCATGAAGAGGCTTCTGCCCAGACGTGACAGTTCGGTGCAGATGAGAGTGTCGTGGCGTGTCATGCGTTTTATGGCTGTGCCCAGTGTACGGTGTCTGTATGCCTTGGTTCCGCTTACAGTCTCTTCTATCCATCGGTCCACGGCAAGGTGCCTGGCATCGCAGTATTTCTGTATCTCGTAACGTTGGTTCTCCACCGTCTGCTTGTCAGTGGAAACCCTGATGTATCCATATATCATAGTGGCTTGTTGGGTTTGAGGTTAGTGGATGGGTGAATAATTTGCCATGACATGCTACCGTCACGGATGCAATAGCGTGGCACGGTGCGCGTGTCATGATTTTTCCTCGCGTCCGATGCGGAATATGCGCAGCTTCTTGTACAGTACACGTGTGTATCATATATAGAACAAAAGATAGTACAATATATGTACACATCGGGCGCGTGTCATTCTTTTTGTGAGACTTTTGTGCGATACTGCTGTCAGAAACTATATTTGAGATCTCGTAGTGTTCCATATTTTTCATATCTTTGCATTCGCTAAAAACGTTTAATCCAATATACAGATACGATATGAGAAAGATGTTTTTGACAGCAGCAATGCTGTGCTTCGGCACGTTTGCTGCCATAGCCGATAGAGCCATGCCCGGATTGTGGCAGACCAAGACTTTGGCTGACGGCAAGGAGGTGAGGGTTGAGTTGTGCGGTGACGAGTTTGCCCATTTCTGGCGTACTGCCGATGGTGCGCGATACATGGAACGTGACGGCGTGTTGCATCCTGTGACCGCACATGAGATAGATGCCATGGCACAGGCTCGCCGTGTACGTACCAATGTCAGTGCCGGCGCCCGCCGCATGGCGGCACTGGCCAACGGCGCCGGACGTTCGGCTTATGTCGGTAGCAAGAAAGGCTTGATAATACTGGTGGAGTTCTCGGACAAGTCGTTTTCAATGGCGAATCCCCAGCAGTATTACTACAGGATGGCCAATGAGGAGGGATTCAGCAGTGGCAACCAGCAGGGTAGCGTGCACGACTACTTCATGGAACAGAGCGACGGGCAGTTCGACCTTACGTTCGACGTGGTGGGACCGGTGAAGATGATACGCGGATGTGAGTATTACGGAGCCGATAAGGACGGTACTACTGATGTAAACATAGGCGACATGCTGGTCAGCGCGATAAACATGGTGAACAGCAAGGTGACCTGGAGCGACTATGACTGGGACGGTGACGGCGAGGTGGAACAGGTGTACTTCATCTATGCCGGAGGAGGACAGGCAACAGGTGCGGGAGAAAACACCATCTGGCCTCACAAGTGGAATCTGCGCTATGTGAAAGGTACTAACGGACAACCTATGACAAAGCAGGGCATGACTATAGACACATATGCATGTTCCAACGAGGTGATTGCAAACAATACCGTGGCCGGAATAGGTACCATATGCCACGAGTTCTCGCACTGCCTGGGCTTGCCGGACATGTATGACACGTCCGGAAACAGCGGAAATACGGAAACGAACTACGGCATGGGCAACTGGGACCTGATGAACAGCGGCAACTACAACAACAACGGTTACACCCCTGCCGGATACACTTCCTGGGAAAAGATGATGGCAGGATGGCTGGAACCTGTGGAATTGACATCCAGCACCTATGTCACGGACATGCGTCCGTTGAGTGAGGGCGGACAGTCGTATATCATGTATAATCCTGCCTATAAGAACGAGTACTACATGATAGAGAACCGTGCCCGTAGCGGTTGGGACAGGTATATTCCCGGTGAGGGCATGCTGATATTGCACGTAGACTATGACGATGCCATTTTCAACTGGTACAATGCTCCAAATACTTTCGCTTACGGTAACGACCACCAGCGTCTGACCATTTTCCATGCCGACAATACCGAAGGCAGCAACAACGAGGCTACCGACCCGTATCCATTCGGTTACCTGAACGTACTTTCCAATCGCAGTACACCTGCCGCTACGTTGTACAATGCCAATACCGATGGTACGAAGAACATGAACATACGCATCAATCGCATTTCGCGTTCGGAGGACGGCACCATGTCATTCGTCTTTGGCGACCTGGCCGAGGCCGATCCTTCCGTACTGTTTGCCGAAAGTTTCGACGAATGCGTCGGTACCGGTGCCAATGATGGCAGGTGGAGTTCGTTCCGAGTTGCGGTTGGCGAGTTCCTGCCTGATGTCGAGGGATGGCAGGCAGCCTATGTCAAGGGTGGCCGTCATTGTGCACGATTCGGCAACACGGCTCCTACGTCTGCTGATGCGGTGACTGCTACGACTCCTGCTATTGATTTTAGCGGTGACTGCACGCTCACTTTCCGCGCCGCGCCGTTCCAGCCGGAAGGTACCATGCTTCTTACTCTTTCCACGGACAATCCTGATCTCAGCCTCTCCCAGAGTACCGTCTCTCTTACGTCAAAGACCTGGACCGAGTGTACGGTAAATATCACAGGAAAGGGCACTGGAAAGATAACTTTCTCTGCCGGTTGCCGCTTGTACCTTGATGACGTACTGGTGCGCGACAATACCGTTACAGGTATAGAGAGTCTGCCTATGGACGCCGTACAGGGCAACAAGGCTGCCGACAACTTCATGTATGACATGCAAGGCCGTCGTGTAAGCGACGTTTCCGCTCACGGTGTGTATATCCGTAACGGTGTGAAGGTGGTGAAATAACATTATTGCAGAGATATCCTGCATAAATACCCCTGGCACATGCCTCAGCGCAATCTGCGGCATGTGCCGGGGGATAAACGATAATATGATCAACCCATGAAACGCATTCTTTCATCAGCACTTTTGTGTGCAGGCATGTTGTTCTTTGTATCATGCCAAAGCGAGAAGAACGATTATGTGGCATTCCTCTATCGCTATATGCCGGCGTCTGACAGCGTGGACTATTCCCGCGACTATTGGGAACGTCAAGTGGCAATGTCGCAGAAAGCGCGTCAGGAAATGCCTTGGGGCAAGATTGTTCCCGAGATCGAATGGCGCCATTTCGTGGTGCCCGTCCGTGTCAACAATGAGGCTTTGGACGATGCCCGTACAGTCATTTACGAGGAATTGGCCCCACGACTCAGTGGCATGACCATGGAGCAGGCTGCATTGGAGGTCAACCATTGGTGCCATGAGAAGGTGAGCTATCAACCCAGCGACGGCCGCACTTCACCCCCGCTTACCACCATGGCAAATGCCATAGGACGGTGTGGCGAGGAAAGCACGTTTACCGTGGCCGCCATGCGTGCCGTGGGGATTCCTGCCCGTCAGGTCTATTGCCCTCGTTGGTCACATACCGACAGCAATCACGCTTGGGTGGAAGTATGGATAGCAGACGATGACCGTGGCAACGGGCGTTGGCGTTTCATGGGGGCTTGTGAACCCGAGGCCGTCTTGGACAAGGGATGGTTCAATTGGGCCGCATCGCGTGCCATGCTTGTACATACCCGTGTCTTCGGGGCGGACTATGACGGCCGCGAGCAAGTCCTGTCACGTAGCGCGTGCTATACAGAAATCAATTGCCTGCCCACCTATGCACCTACCAAGGAGCTTAAAGTGAATGTCGTGGATGAACACAACCGTCCCATAGCAGATGCCACGGTAGACTTCCGTGTATATAACTATGCCGAGTTCTATCCCATAGCCACGCAACAGACCGATGCCGACGGACGTGTAGCTTTCACTACGGGATATGGTGATTTGATAGTATGGGTCAGCACAGGTGACCGTTTCCAGGCCGTGCATGTTCCTGCCATGCAGGACAGCGTCACGGTTGTGCCTATGCTCACGGTGGACAGCGTTTGTGTTCGTGAGGCTGACTTTTGTGCTCCCGTCTCTTCTCTGCCAGAACCAGACCGCAGCATAGTGGACACGGTCAGCGAGAACGGGCGTCGCCTTATGTACGAGGACAGTATACGTGTAGCCTATCAGCAGACAGCCTTTTACAATGGTGACGACGAGCTTCTGCGCAAGGCGCGTAGTAATTGGCAGGTTATCGACAAATTCATAAGGCAGTCTGAAGACGAGGCTTCCGCACGTGCTTACTTGCAGCATGGACTCAGTGAAAAGGATCTTCGTGACGTAACCGAGGAAGCCCTTGCCGACAGTGCCACACGCATCAGTACCGAACCTCTGCGTCCTTATATGAAGGAGTTGGCAAAGCTTCTGCCGCAGGGGCTTACTCCCGATGCTTGGCTCAACTGGGTGGCCGAGAACATCAGCGTGGACGATGAGCATAATCCCTTGGGCATCTACATGAGCCCGGTCGCTGTGGCACGTCATCGCATTACCGATTCCCGCAGTCTGGAACTCTTTCGTGTGGCCGGGGCGCGTGCCTTGGGCATGCGGTCGTGGCTGGACGCTACAGGCACCGCATACGTGGAAGGCAGTACTCCTGTCACAGGCAGTACCGTTCCTTTGGGCACGTTGCGTGTGGACGCTCCTGCAGGGGAGAAGTATTTCACCGACTTTACAGTGGCACGCATAGTGGACGGCCGTCCCCAGTCTCTGAATTTCGACGACGAAGACCAGACGCTCGGCAATCCTTTTGCCGAAGGCTTGGAATTGCCCGAGGGAGCATATCTCCTTGTCACGGGAACGCGTCTTGCGGATGGCGATGTTCTGGCTTCATACCGTCTGCTTCGCGTGATTGCCGGAGAAACTACTACCGTACCAGTTGCAACGCGCCATAGCGACCGCAAGGCTACCTACGACCTGCTCAATCTTCAGGATTCTGACAAGAATGCTTCGGCCACCAGCATACAGGGAGTCTGAATCGTACTTTGACATACAATTATAACCTCTTAACCTATATGAAAAAGCTGTTCTTAGCTGTAACTTTGGCCTTGGGTACCATGTGCGGTGCCATGGCTCAGAGCGAGTATGTGCCTACTGATGCCAACATTGCTTCGCGCGAAGCCTTTCGCGATATGAAGTTGGGTATCTTTATCCATTGGGGTATCTACAGCACCTTTGCCCAAGGCGAGTGGTATTTGCAAAACGCGGTACCAGACCGCAATGAGTATGCCAAGGCTGCCGATGCCTTTTATCCGCACCGTTTCAATGCTCGTGAATGGGTGCGCAACATCAAGGCCGCAGGTGCCAAGTATATCTGCTTCACTACCCGTCACCACGATGGTTTCTCCATGTGGAATACAAAGCAAAGCAAGTACAACATTGTGGATGCCACGCCTTTTGGTCGTGACATTGTGAAAGAATTGGCTGATGCATGTCATGAGGAGGGCATACGTCTGCACCTGTATTATAGCCATATCGATTGGATGCGCGATGACTATCCCATGGGAAGGACCGGTACCAACTGTGGCAAGAAGCGTGAAACAGCCGACTGGAACAGCTATTACCGTTTCATGAACGCACAGTTGACCGAACTGTTGACCGGGTATGGCGATGTGGGTGCCATCTGGTTCGATGGGTGGTGGGACCATGAGGGGGATTCCATTCCCTTTGACTGGCAGTTGCCCGAGCAATATGCCCTTATCCACAAGTTGCAACCTGCCTGTCTTGTTGGCAACAACCATCACAGAGCTCCAATGCCCGGTGAGGACATACAGATATTCGAACGCGACCTGCCCGGCGAGATGACCAGCGGTTTTGCCAAGGAGGCGGCACAGGTCAGTCGCCTGCCCTTGGAGACCTGCCAGACTATGAACGGCATGTGGGGATACAAGGTGACGGATACCAACTATAAGAGTGCCGATGACATTATCCGCCTGCTGGTAAACACTTCGGGCAAGGGTGCCAACCTGTTGATGAACATTGGTCCCCAGCCCAATGGCGAACTGCCGGCCATCTCTCTGCAACGTCTGAAGGAGATAGGCGAGTGGACATCGGTTTATGGCGAGAGCATTTACGGTACCAGTGCCGGTGACATAGCTCCCCAGAGCTGGGGCGTAAGCACGCGCAAGGATGCTACCCTGTACCTGCACGTCACTGCGGCCGATTCCATTCCTGCCAACGGCCATGGCGGCCGCACGCTGCAATTGTCATTGAAGCAGAAGGTCCGTTCTGTTACGGAACTGGTGGGCGGTGCCAAGGTTCCGTTCAAGAGGAGCAAGGAGGGACTGAACATAACCATTCCCGAGAAAACCGGAGTGGTGGACTATGTTCTCGTGTTGAAATAGTTTCTGGTACATGCTCCCTCTTCGCTGATTGCATCGGCAATTCGGAGAGGGAGCATTGTTTATAAAGGAGAAAAGTATGACTATAGAAGTGTGTTGCCCGGACATCCCCAGCGTACAGCGTGCCATAGAGGGTGGGGCAGACCGTATAGAATTGTGCCGTGCATTGGAACTGGACGGCCTAACTCCCATAAGAGAGGATGTCCGCATGGCCGTAGACATGTGCCACCGGGCAGGAGTGAAAGTACATGTGCTCATACGTTCGCGTGAGGGTGATTTTACTTATTGTAACCCTAAGGATATTCGGAAGATGACCGAGGAGATAACCATGGCGTTGGACGAAGGTGCCGATGGGGTGGTGGTGGGTGCGCTTACTCCCGAGGGTGACATAGATATGGTCTTGTGCCGTGCATGGATAGATACTGCCCTTAGGCATCCGCGGGTCAAGGGCGGTGAACTTCGGGATTTGGGAATTACCTTTCACCGCGCCTTTGACGTATGTCGCAACCCCATGAAGGCAGTAGAGGATATTATAGCATTGGGTTGCAACCGCCTTCTCACCTCAGGGCAGGCGCCATCGGCCATGGAAGGCATGCCTCTGTTGGCTCGTCTGGTGCAGGCTACGTCAGGACGTCTGACCATACTTGCCGGTGCCGGTGTAAGTGCCTCCAACTATCGACAAATCATGGACGAGACGGGTGTAAGCGAGGTGCACGGTTCTTTCCGTGGCGGCATTCCACAGAGGGACAAGGCTTGACTATACCGAGGTCTCATCGTCTTACAATTTTACCAATTGCTACTTTTTAACAATATGCATATCAAGAATACCATGGTCGCTATCTGTGCGGCCGCCATTTGCCTGGTGTCGTGCGACCGCACAAATCATTCTGCCGACGAGGCAACCGCCGCTCCATTGGAATGGCGCGGAATGATGATAGATGCCAGTCGCCACTTCTGGCCTATGGATGTGCTGAAACGTCAGGTTGACCTGATGGGACGGTACGGACTCAATGTCCTGCACCTGCACCTTACTGATGCTGCCGGATGGCGTCTGGAGATAAGGAAGTATCCACGTCTTACCGAGGTGGGAGCATGGAGAACCCATGAGACTTGGAAAGACTGGTGGGCGGCCCGCCCAAAGGCCGGAGAGGGAACCATGGGTGTGGAATGGTTTGCCCCGGCCTATGCCGACAGCATCACAGGACATGGCGGTTATTACACTCAGGCCGAGATGCGTGAGCTGGTCCGTTATGCCGCAGAGCATGGTGTGACGGTGGTACCAGAGATAGAATTCCCCGCCCATAGCGAAGAGGTGGTGGCAGCATACCCGTGGCTGGGATACAGCCATTCCGAAATGGACATGTCAAAGGACAGTACCTACATGTTCATGGCCGATGTCCTGGCCGAGGTGGCTGACATTTTTCCCGGTTCATACATCCATGTGGGAGGCGATGAGTCCGAGACACAGAAAGGAAAACAGCCAGAGGCCATGCGACGCATGCAGGCCATTGTGGAAGGGTTGGGCCGTCGCATGATTGTGTGGGACGAAGGTCTGACGGACGAACCATCCGACAGCGGGCAGATAATCATGGTGTGGCGCAACATAGACACCGCCACCAAGGCCATACGCCTCGGGCATGAGGTAATCATGTGCCCGGGAAATTGGTGCTATCTTGACAGTTACCAGGATTGTCCCATAGGCCAACCGGAGACAATGGGCGGCTATCGTTCATTGGAACATACATATTCCTTGCCTTTGGACAGTGCCTTGGCGGCAGAGAATGAAAGCAATGGCAGGCTCCTTGGCTTGCAGACATGCCTCTTTGCCGAGTACGTGCCCACGCCCGAGGTGCTGGAATACCAGTTGTGGCCTCGTGCCTTGATGGTGGCCGAACGAGGTCTGGGACGTAATCGCTCTTACGATGAGTTCCGCCAATGGGCCGTGAACGTGACGGACAGCATGCGCCGTGAGGGAATAGATGCCTTCGACCTGAGGCACGAGCGCGGTCAGCGTCCCGAGGCCGGAATCCCGGTGGGCCATCTGGCCTTGGGTGCCACGGTGACTTACAACAATGCCTATAATCCCTACTATCCGGCCGGGGGCGACTCGGCTTTAGTGGACGGAGTACGTGGTACGTGGAACAACAACGATGGTCGCTGGCAGGGCTTTAGCCGCGACATGGATTTTGTTGTGGACATGGACGGCGAACGTGAAATTTCTTCGGTAGAGATGGCTTTCCTGCAGATGACGGGACCCGACATCTTTCTTCCTGCAGCCGTGGAAGTGGCTCTGCTTGGCGGCACGGAAAACTCTGCCCCGGTAGCCAATTGTACTTTGCTCTTGCCCGACTCGCTCACCGTCACTCCCTATGTCGTGCACCCTTATAAGGCTACATTCTCTCCCGCTTGCAAGGCTGGACGCATTCACATTACCGCCAGCCGTACACCGCGTGCCGGATGGCTCTTTCTTGACGAGGTGGTGGTCCGTTAGCATCATGCCGGCCTTTTGCCATAGTCCTCATGACATCAATACCACCGCTCGGTATCCGAGTCCGTTCCGTACGTGCTGGTTAAGTCAATTATGACCATAAGATATAATTATCCAACTTACAAGATATGACAAACAAACTTACCCTATGCCTGTTGGCGTGCTGTGCGATAGCTACCACGGCACGTTCCCAGGGCATTCCTTATGATGAGGAAAAACTACCGGGTTATGTAGAGCCTATGAAGGCTTATGCTCCCGAACCCAGTCTGATGAGATTCGTGCCTATGCAAGGCGAGGCCCCCAGTCGTCGGATGGCCAGGCAGGCGGCGTTTTCCGCGTTGCCGGATCATTGGAACAATGCCGAGACAAGGTACTTTCCGCCCATCTTCAACCAAGACGGCGGCTCATGTACCTATGCATGCCGCTCCGGCTACATCTTTACTCACGAGCAGAACTCTCTGCGCGATCTCGACGGCAGTCTGCCGGAGAACCAGTATCCATCACATTGGGTGTGGCTGTTGCTGAATGGCGGTTGCAATTGGCAAAAGGGCGAGATACTGCAGTTCGTAGGTTCGCCAAATGTCGTGGACTACGGAGGCCGGACCTTCAGCAGCTTCTTTGGATCCCAGGAGCCGAATCAAGATGACTTCGGTTGGATGAACGGTTATGACAGGTGGAAAAATGCCATAGGCAACCGCATGCTTGCACCCACCAGCACGCCCATGACTCTGGAGACCGAGGAGGGACGTATGGCTGCAAAGGCATGGCTCTACAACCATGCCGGTGACCTTGATTTCAAGGCCGGCGGACTTATTGCCATAGACGTGGCCTCGGGCGGTCAATGGCATTCGATTCCCAAGACTGCGGCAAACGACGCCATCGGTGTCACCGGACAGTCCTTCGTCTATCGTTGGGGTACTGCCGTGGACCACTCTGTCACTATCGTAGGATACGACGACCGTATCGAGTTCGACCTGGACGGCAACGGCATTGCCGGTGAGGTGAGCAAGGACGAGAGAGGCGCGTGGATTATAGCCAACAGTTGGGGCGAATGGTGGTGCAACAAAGGCTTCATATATTGTCCCTACAAGCATGCCGGTCCTGTGAGCGATCAGGAAACCGGTGCTCTGCCCTCAGGCTATTTGGGCGGTACCCTGTTCCATGCACGCAAGAATTTCCGTCCCCTGCGTGCTCTCAAGTTGAAGATGGACTACTCTCACCGCAGTGAACTGCTTTTGCAGGTTGGCATCAGTACCGATCTGGATGCTACGGAGCCTGAGAGCGTCACCGACATGCATCATTTCCGCTATTCGGGTGACGGAGCCAATGGTGCCACCGATCCGGCACCTGCCACGCCTATGCTGGGACGCTGGCAAGGACAGCTGAACAGAGAACCCATGGAACTGATGTACGACCTTACTGACTTCAGCGCACGATTTGACCAAAACAAGCCGCTGAAGTACTTCTTCATCATTAACCGTAAGAATGACACCAGTCTGGGTTCAGGCAGCGTATACGAGGCGGGTATCGTGGACATGGACCTTGACCTTGAAGGTATCGAGAGCACATTTGACCTTGGAGGCGAGAAGTTCGATATTACGGAGGAAGGCAAGCGCCTCATGCTCAGTACCATAGTATATGGCAAGGGTTACAACAGCGTTAACAATCTGGTGCTGTCGGACTGCACGCTCTCTTGGACTGCCCCCAACACTGGCAGTTACCAGGTGGCCTCATATAACGTTTATGAGGACGGTGTCCTGGTAGGGAATACCAAGGAGATGACCCATACCGTTGGCGGCGGCCAGGTATATTCCGTGAGTGCGGTGTATGAGGACGGAACCGAGAGCGCCAAGGTTTCCACTGTTGCTGCTGCCGTCCAGAACAGCGTATCTGCCAACATCGAGGATGGCGGCTTCATTATTCCCGGTGTTTTTGATGCTCATTACACCGACTGCACTATAGAGTTCTTCATCAAGCCCTCCCGCTTTGCCAACTGGAACAACCAGGCCGGTCCGGGCTGGGGCACCTATCTCCAGCACTTCAACAGCAACGGCACCTTCACCTGCGGCTGGAGCAATTCCGACCGCCTGACCTCCAGCGAGTCCCTTTCCCTGAACACCTGGCAGCACATAGCCATAGTTGTCAAGGGCAACAAGATGACGCTTTACAAGAACGCCAAGTCTGTCGGCACTGTCACTTCCTCCAGCTACAGCGGCCTTGGCGGCTTCGGCGACTACGTTTTCCGCTATTCCGGTTCCGGCGAATGGCAGAATGCCCAGTACGACGAGATCCGTATCTGGGACCATGCCCGCACGGTCCAGCAGATCCGTGGTTCCTCCCTTTCCCTGTTCAAGAAACAGGAGTTCTATGGCGACGTGTTGCCGCAGGGCCTTCTCGCTTATTACAAGGGCGACACCTTCCATGGCCCCGACGGCACCTACTACTTGCGCGAGTGTGTCGGCGGCCACCACGCTCCCGTCTACCGCATGAGTTCCGACCCCCAGGTGGAATCCAACCTGAATCCCGTGAGCACAACACTTCCAGCCAGCGTCTCCGTCGATGTCCCCTCTTCTGTCTTTGCCGGCCGGCCGGTGACCTTGACGGCCACCCGCGGTGATGCCATCAACAAGTTGTGGTGGAACATCCCGTCATGCGGCATCGAGGACCTGCATATTCTCTCTCCCACTGTGACGTTTGATGAGTCCGGCACCTATGAGGTTTGCGTAAGCGGCCTTGCCTACAATGGCAAGGAGTACAGCGACACCATCCTGTTGGATGTCCATCCATCCGGCTCGTTGGACGCGTCCTTCTCGTTCAATAGCGCGTCCATTCCCTGCGGTGAACACCTGAGCATGCATGCCTCCACGTTTACCGAGTCATGCAGTTACGAATGGTCCTTGCCCGGTGCCTCCGTAGAGACGGTCCTTGGTGCCAAGGCCGGTGCCACTTACGAGGAGGCCGGCGAATACACGGTGAC
Organism: Bacteroides sp.; assembly: GCA_023665805.1. Lineage (GTDB taxonomy): Bacteria > Bacteroidota > Bacteroidia > Bacteroidales > Bacteroidaceae > Physcousia. The sequence goes on from JAMPDJ010000005.1 coordinate 64,197, forward strand.
ATTGAAAGTCACATCCTCTGACGGACGTGTAGCAGAGAGCAGCCAGACGATACATGTGACCAATGTCGTTCCCAAGGCAGACTTCTACGTAAGCGAACCGGTCGTGATGAAGGGTTCCCCAGTTACGTTGCACAGCACATCCCGTTTCACCCCCACCTCCTACGAGTGGGTTTTGAATGGCACGGCACAGAAGACGACCATCACCGACGGCCAGCCCGTCCAGTCCTGGACTCCACAGTATCCCGGCCGATATGATGTCACCCTGACCGCCGGCAACTTCCTGGGTGACGACGTTGTTACCAAGAAGCGCGCCCTGATAGTGACCAATGCGGAATCCGGCAGCGGCTTGAACTTCTCCCAGCCCAGTGCTCATGTGTCTATACCGAATGATACAGATTTGGGCTCTTTTACGATTGATTTCTGGGCCAACCCTTCTTCCCTGAGTGACAAGTGCTGGGGCATAGGCAAGGACGAGAGCACCCTTCTCCTGAATGTTGATTCCGAAGGCGTGATGACTCTTCACCTCCGTGACAAGGTCTACAAATCCCCCGCGGGCTACGTGGAGGAAGGCGTGTGGAACCACTATGCCGTCAGCCGGAGCACATTGGGCAGCAGCGGCACCATCACCTTCATGCGCAACGGCGAGACGGTAAGCACCGTCCGCAACGCCACCACCAACAAGGTCCTTTCCGAGACCATGCCCGTCATCACCTTGGGCGTTGATGGTTTTCCCATTTCCGGCAGCATGGACGAGTTCCGTCTCTGGAGCGGCAACCAGTCAAGCAAGATGAAGGACTTGTGCAACCAGCCCATGGATGCTCCCGGTAGCTACACCGGCCTGTTGGTATACTACGACTTCAACCAGAGCGGCGGCGACGTGATAGACCGCAGCGGCAACGGCCGCGACGGTGTCCGGTTCGGCTTCGGTCCCGACGGCGACGCATGGGGCCGGTCCAATGGCGTGTTCTCCCTCTACTTCGGCGATAAGCTGGCCGATGATGTTATAACCGGTGTTGACGGAGTTTTATCCTCCGAACCTGTCTCCGCAGGCCGCAGTGGCGTGTACACGCTCTCCGGCCAGTATGTCGGTCGCACCGTCAACGGCCTTCCCTCTGGTCTGTACATCGTTGATGGCAAGAAGGTCGCTGTGAAGTAAGGTAAGATGTCCTGTTCCCGTTGCGTGCATGAATGGTGCGTGCAACCGGCACAGGACAAAGGCACAGTACAAAATAGATAGTCCCGGTCTGGAGAGGCAATGCTCCAGGCCGGGACGATTTATTTCACACAACCCTTGGTCCATGGTCTTCTTCCGTCACAATTCTGGATAGCCAAATCATGTTTCTACACCAGGCTCCAACGCTTTGAGGGCATCATTGCGGGTAAACTCTCCTCTGTCATCTATGATGTGGGGAAATTCTTGAATTCGTGTAGACATTGTGGGGTTTCGCCCCGACCATAGGCAATTCTATGGACTGAAATCTCCTGTATATGAAGAGATAGCAGGATTGACTATGTGCAATATAAAAATAGCCGTTGACATTGAACCCGGGATTGAGCGTTGGAACAATCCCGGGTTCAATGTCAACGGTTGAAAATATGATGCGGTTGCCCGTCAGATGCCGGGAGCCTACATTTTGTCCATGGCCTGTTGCAGGTCGGCGATGATGTCGTCCACATTTTCTATGCCTACGGACAGACGGACGAGGTCGGGGGAGATGCCTGCCTCGCGCAGCTGTTCGTCCGATAGCTGGCGGTGGGTGTGGCTGGCGGGATGCAGCACGCAGGTGCGTGCATCGGCTACATGTGTGACGATAGAGATGAAATCGAGGTTGTCCATGAAGCGGATGGCCTCCTCGCGGCTACCTTTCAGACCGAATGCTATGACGCCGCAGGTGCCGTTTGGCAGATATTTTTGTGCCAGAGCATGGTCGCGGTTGGAGGGCAGCGGGGCATAGTTGACCCATCCAACCTTGTCGTTCTGTTCCAGCCACTCGGCTACCTTCATGGCATTTGAGCAATGCTGGCGCATGCGCAATGCCAGTGTCTCCAGTCCGAGGTTGAGGAGGAAGCAGTTTTGCGGAGCGGGGATGCTGCCGAGGTCGCGCATGAGCTGCACTATCATCTTGGTGATGTAGGCCATCTTGCCGAAGGAGGTGGTGTAGGTGAGGCCATGGTAGCTGTCGTCCGGTTCGGTAAGTCCGGGGAACTTGTCGTGCTGAGACTCCCAGTCGAAGTTGCCGCTGTCTACCACGCAACCGCCCACCTGTGCGGCATGTCCGTCCATGTACTTGGTGGTGGAGTGTGTGACTATGTCTGCTCCCCATTCAAAGGGACGGCAGTTGATTGGGGTGGCGAATGTGTTGTCCACCACGAGGGGCACCCCGTGGCGGTGTGCCATCTTGGCGAAGCGTTCGATGTCGAAGATGCGTCCGCCGGGATTGCTGATTGTCTCGCCGAAGAAGCACTTGGTGTTGGGACGGAAGGCGGCTTCGATGCGCTCGTCATCCCAGTCCGGGTCGACGAACGTACATTCTATGCCCAGTTTCTCCAATGTCACGCCGAAGAGGTTGAACGTGCCGCCGTAGATATTGTTGGAGGTGACCAAATGGTCTCCGGCCTGGCAGATGTTGAATATGGCATAGAAGTTGGCCGCCTGACCGGAAGAAGTCAGCACTGCTCCCACGCCACCCTCGAGAGCGGCAATCTTCTTGGCCACGGCATCGTTGGTGGGATTGGCCAGACGAGTATAGAAGTAGCCGTTGTCCTTCAAGTCGAAAAGCCGGGCCATCTGGTCGCTGGTCTCATATCGGAATGTGGTACTCTGATAGATGGGCAACTGTTGCGGCTCGCCTTTTGCGGCCTTCCATCCACCGTGTATGCAAATGGTTTCAAGGTTCTTTTTCATAGGGATTCTTATATATAATAGTAGTATACTGGCTGTTGGGGAATATGCCCCCTCGTGACATGTGGTGGGATGGTGTTCAAAGTCGTAATGAATATGAGTCTGGTTTATATGCCGGCTTATGGGCAGGTCTTGGTAATAGTCTGTATATGCCGGATATTATCTCTTGCCTTGTTTTTTTGGGGTGGGTGGAGCGGCTGGTTGTGGTATCGGGCTTAGCCGTATATCCTGTCGTGTTTGCTCCTGTCCTCCATGAAGCACGGATGTACCGGTCCGTATCCCGAACCGAAATTGTATTCCGCTCCAAGTGAAATGGCCCTTTGGATGAATTCCTCCCCTCGCGCCACGGCATCCTGCAGGCAGTAGCCTTTGGCCAGATATGTAGCTATGGAAGAGGCGAAGGAATCGCCTGTGCCGTTGACATTGTGGGTGGGGATGCGGTCCTTGGTGTAGCTGGTGACCGTGTCGGAGGTGATGTCGTAGAGATAGTCCGTCAGTTGCTCTTGTCTGCCGTTTCCTGTCTCCACGCTCTTGATTATTACCGAACACGTTCCGGCGGAAAGCGTGCGTAGGTCTTCTTCTATATTCCCGAGGGGATGTCCCAATAGGGTTTCTGCCTCGCGGCGGTTGGGGGTAATGAGAGTGGCTTGCGGGAAAAGCAGGTTCTTGTAGGCCTGTATGGCGTCGTCGGCCACCAGTTTCACGCCATTGCTGTCAACGATGACCGGGTCTATGACCTTGAGGACCTGTGGATATCGGGCCAGCTTGCCGGCTACGCCCTCGATTATGGCTTTGGACGGGAGTACTCCTGTCTTGACGCATTGCGCCCCGACATCGCCCAGGAATGATTCTGTCTGTGAGACAATCAGGTCTACCGGAAGGTGGTGTATGCTTTTGACATGGCGCGTGTCTTCGTCCACAATAGCGGTGAGTGCTCCGGCCGCGTATCCGCCACAGGCGGTGATGGCCTTGATGTCGGCCTGTATGCCTGCGCTGCCCAATGGCTCGCTGCCGGCGATAAGGAAGACTATGTCCAGTTGTTTCTTCATGTTGCTTGTTAGGAGTGGAAATGATGAGTTGAATGGGGGAGGATGGTGTTGGTGCTGGGCAGGCTCCTTGGTGTGGGTGGAGGAGGACTTACTGTTCTTGCCGGTTGAACAGACGCATGAACTCTTGTTCAAAGTTGGGTGTGAAGATGTCTTTTCCCAAGGATTGTCGTATTTCCTCCATGGACCAGAAACGGCCGCCGTCTGTTTCCTTGCTTGGATGTATGGCAGTGTCCGTTACGAGGTGGTGTGCATGGATAAGTTCGCGTTCGCGGGAAGATTGGAACACGTATGTCTGCAAGGGTTCATATCCTTTGGCGTCTATGCCCAGTTCCTCGGATGCCTCGCGCAGCAGGGCGGAAACCGTGTCTTCTCCCCAGTCCACGTGGCCGCCCACTGCAGTGTCCCATTTGCCTGGCTGGATGTCTTTCCATGACGGGCGTTTTTGCAGATACAGTTCTCCGTGTGAGTTGAATACATGCAAATGCACCACCGGATGCAGTAGCATGGAACCGTTGTGACATTCTCCGCGTGTGGCGTTGCCGATGACATGGCCGTTGGAGTCCACAACAGGCAGTAGTTCCTTGGGGTTGTCTTGATTGACTGATATCATAGGAGGCATTAGGAATGGCTTAGGGTATGAGCAGGCTGCTGTCGCCGTATGACAGGAAACGGAAGTCATGGCCGAGGGCATGGTCGTATATGTTCCTCCAGTCGCCATGCACAAACGCACTGACAAGGAGCAACAGGGTGCTCTGCGGCTGATGGAAGTTGGTGACCATGGCCTTGACTATATGGAAATGGTATCCCGGGGCGATGATTATCTGGGTGGAGGAATGCAAAACCTCGGTATCATGGGCATCCATATACGAGAGCAACGCCTGGAGGGCGGTGCATACGGGAACGGGTTCGGCCTGTGAAATGGAGTATGGCATCCATTGCTCAACGTGCAGATCCTCGCGCCCCTCCATTGCCAGCAACCCCATGTAGTAGAGGCTTTCCAGAGTGCGCACGCTGGTTGTGCCAACGGCTATGGCCATACCGTCATGGGCAAGCAGTTTTTCTATTGTGCGGCGATGCACGGCAATATGTTCTGTGTGCATGTCGTGGCCTCCTATCTCCTTGCTCTTGACCGGTTTGAATGTGCCTGCGCCCACGTGCAGGGTGACCTCTTCGCGGTCTATGCCATGAAGGTCCAACGCTTCCAGTACATGAGGCGTGAAATGCAGTCCGGCCGTAGGCGCGGCCACGCTGCCTTTCACCTTGGAGTAAACGGTCTGGTAGGTGGTGAGATCGCTCTCCTCGGTCTTGCGATTGAGGTATGGCGGGATGGGCAGTTCGCCCGTGGCCTCCAGGATTTCCGCCCATGTATGGTTGCTGTCCCACGAGAACTCTATCCTGTGTCCTGTGCCATGAGCCTCGCATCTTGTGGCTGACAGGGTTATGGTCTCCGTGCCCACGTTTATTCGGCTGTGCAGGCTGCCTGTTTTCCATTTTTTCAGATTGCCTATAAGACAGTACCATGAGCATCCTCCTCGGCACAGGAAGTTCTCCTGGTATTCGGCTGGTGAGGCGGGTTCCAGTATGAAAATCTCTATGAGTGCTCCTTGGACAGGTTCCATTGCAGAATGTCCTGCAATGCCGGTTTCGGCGGGCCGCTCCTTGCGAAAGTGAAGACGCGCCCTCACCACCCGGGTGTTGTTGAATATCATCAGCGCGCCCTCGGGCAGATATTCCTGGATATTGTAGAAAATGTCCTCTGAAATGATTCCATGCCTGTAGACTAATAATTTGCTGGCGTCACGTTGAGGCAGGGGAAACTTTGCTATCCTCGCGTCAGGTAGAGGGTAGTTGTAATCTTCGATGTGTATGTGCTTTGGCTCCATTGCCATGATTTTGATGGCAAAGTTACTGCTTTTTGCCGAGTTAAAGGAAAGGCCGACATAAATAATTGCTTCGTTGCAAGGCAGAATGGACAAAAGGTGAGTATTAGCCAATAAAAAATTATGGGTATATGCGTGATAGTGGATGGATTTGATTAACTTTGCGTATGCATGGAGGCCTTTTTGTGCCGATGAGTGTGTCGATTATTCGATAATGATAACTATAACTTAACCAAAAAAGTATGACAAAGTTTACCCTATGTTTGTTGGCTTGCTGCTCCATGACGGCAAGCGCGTGGGCTCAGGACGTTCCCGTAAACCGGGAAAAGTATCCTGACTACGTGGACCCGACGAAGGCTTACTCCCCTGAGCCTCGTTTGATGAAGTATGTACAGATGCAAGGCGAATCCGGGAGCCGCAAGATGGCGCGTCGGGCTGCGGCCGATGAGTTGCCCGATCATTGGAACAATGCCGATACCAAGTACTTCCCTCCTGTATTCAATCAGGCCGGTGGTTCGTGCGGCAGTGCCAGCCGTATTTGCTATATGTTCACCCATGAGATCAATGCTCTTCGTGATGTTAGCGGCAAACTTTCCGAGAACCAGTATCCTTCACACTTTGTATGGCTCTTTACCAGTGGTAATGACGGCAAAGACGAGTTCGTGGAATATGTTGGTGTGCCGAATTCCGTGGTATACGGTGGCCGAACTTACAGCATGCTCTTCGGTTATCAAGAGGAAGGAAACAATGATTTTGGATGGATGACGGGTTATGACAAGTGGAAAAACGCCATAGGCAACCGTATGTTGCGTCCTACCGGCAATCCTTTGACTGTGGATACGGAGGAGGGCCGTCTGGCGGCCAAGGCGTGGCTCTACAATCATGCCGGTGACCTTGATTTCAAGGCCGGTGGCTTGATCGGTTTGGGCGTGGCATCAGGTGGTATTTGGAAAAATATCCCCAAGACCGACGCAAATGATGCGGCAGGTGTTACTAATCAATACTATGTTTACCGTTGGGGTACACAGGTGGACCATGCCGTTACGATGGTCGGTTGGGACGATCGCATTGAGTTCGACCTGGACGGCAACGGCATTGCCGGTGAGGTGGACAAGGATGAAAAAGGTGCGTGGATTATCGTGAACAGTTGGGGCGACTGGTGTAACAAGGGCTTCATATACTGTCCTTATAAATATGCCGGTCCCGTAAGCAATCAGGAAACCGGAGCCATGACGGCCGGTTACTGGAGCGGAGAACTGTATCATGCACGCAAGAACTTCCGTCCTTTACGTGTAATCAAGGTGAAGATGGACTACACTCACCGCAGCGAACTGCTTTTGCAGGTGGGTATCAGTACCGATTTGAATGCTACGGAGCCTGAGAGCGTCACCGACATGCATCATTTCCGCTATGCCGGTGATGGGCAGAACGGTAATGCCAAGCCCGCTCCCTCTACTCCCATGTTGGGAAAATGGCAAGGTGTGATGAACCATGAGCCGATGGAATTCATGTACGATGTGACCGATTTCAGTGCCGGTTTTGATCAAAACAAACCCTTGAAGTACTTCTTCATCATTAACCGTAAGAATGACACCAGTCTGGGTTCAGGCAGCGTATACGAGGCGGGTATCGTGGACATGGACCTTGACCTTGAAGGTATCGAGAGCACATTTGACCTTGGAGGCGAGAAGTTCGATATTACGGAGGAAGGCAAGCGCCTCATGCTCAGTACCATAGTATATGGCAAGGGTTACAACAGCGTTAACAATCTGGTGCTGTCGGACTGCACGCTCTCTTGGACTGCCCCCAACACTGGCAGTTACCAGGTGGCCTCATATAACGTTTATGAGGACGGTGTCCTGGTAGGGAATACCAAGGAGATGACCCATACCGTTGGCGGCGGCCAGGTATATTCCGTGAGTGCGGTGTATGAGGACGGAACCGAGAGCGCCAAGGTTTCCACTGTTGCTGCTGCCGTCCAGAACAGCGTATCTGCCAACATCGAGGATGGCGGCTTCATTATTCCCGGTGTTTTTGATGCTCATTACACCGACTGCACTATAGAGTTCTTCATCAAGCCCTCCCGCTTTGCCAACTGGAACAACCAGGCCGGTCCGGGCTGGGGCACCTATCTCCAGCACTTCAACAGCAACGGCACCTTCACCTGCGGCTGGAGCAATTCCGACCGCCTGACCTCCAGCGAGTCCCTTTCCCTGAACACCTGGCAGCACATAGCCATAGTTGTCAAGGGCAACAAGATGACGCTTTACAAGAACGCCAAGTCTGTCGGCACTGTCACTTCCTCCAGCTACAGCGGCCTTGGCGGCTTCGGCGACTACGTTTTCCGCTATTCCGGTTCCGGCGAATGGCAGAATGCCCAGTACGACGAGATCCGTATCTGGGACCATGCCCGCACGGTCCAGCAGATCCGTGGTTCCTCCCTTTCCCTGTTCAAGAAACAGGAGTTCTATGGCGACGTGTTGCCGCAGGGCCTTCTCGCTTATTACAAGGGCGACACCTTCCATGGCCCCGACGGCACCTACTACTTGCGCGAGTGTGTCGGCGGCCACCACGCTCCCGTCTACCGCATGAGTTCCGACCCCCAGGTGGAATCCAACCTGAATCCCGTGAGCACAACACTTCCAGCCAGCGTCTCCGTCGATGTCCCCTCTTCTGTCTTTGCCGGCCGGCCGGTGACCTTGACGGCCACCCGCGGTGATGCCATCAACAAGTTGTGGTGGAACATCCCGTCATGCGGCATCGAGGACCTGCATATTCTCTCTCCCACTGTGACGTTTGATGAGTCCGGCACCTATGAGGTTTGCGTAAGCGGCCTTGCCTACAATGGCAAGGAGTACAGCGACACCATCCTGTTGGATGTCCATCCATCCGGCTCGTTGGACGCGTCCTTCTCGTTCAATAGCGCGTCCATTCCCTGCGGTGAACACCTGAGCATGCATGCCTCCACGTTTACCGAGTCATGCAGTTACGAATGGTCCTTGCCCGGTGCCTCCGTAGAGACGGTCCTTGGTGCCAAGGCCGGTGCCACTTACGAGGAGGCCGGCGAATACACGGTGACATTGAAAGTCACATCCTCTGACGGACGTGTAGCAGAGAGCAGCCAGACGATACATGTGACCAATGTCGTTCCCAAGGCAGACTTCTACGTAAGCGAACCGGTCGTGATGAAGGGTTCCCCAGTTACGTTGCACAGCACATCCCGTTTCACCCCCACCTCCTACGAGTGGGTTTTGAATGGCACGGCACAGAAGACGACCATCACCGACGGCCAGCCCGTCCAGTCCTGGACTCCACAGTATCCCGGCCGATATGATGTCACCCTGACCGCCGGCAACTTCCTGGGTGACGACGTTGTTACCAAGAAGCGCGCCCTGATAGTGACCAATGCGGAATCCGGCAGCGGCTTGAACTTCTCCCAGCCCAGTGCTCATGTGTCTATACCGAATGATACAGATTTGGGCTCTTTTACGATTGATTTCTGGGCCAACCCTTCTTCCCTGAGTGACAAGTGCTGGGGCATAGGCAAGGACGAGAGCACCCTTCTCCTGAATGTTGATTCCGAAGGCGTGATGACTCTTCACCTCCGTGACAAGGTCTACAAATCCCCCGCGGGCTACGTGGAGGAAGGCGTGTGGAACCACTATGCCGTCAGCCGGAGCACATTGGGCAGCAGCGGCACCATCACCTTCATGCGCAACGGCGAGACGGTAAGCACCGTCCGCAACGCCACCACCAACAAGGTCCTTTCCGAGACCATGCCCGTCATCACCTTGGGCGTTGATGGTTTTCCCATTTCCGGCAGCATGGACGAGTTCCGTCTCTGGAGCGGCAACCAGTCAAGCAAGATGAAGGACTTGTGCAACCAGCCCATGGATGCTCCCGGTAGCTACACCGGCCTGTTGGTATACTACGACTTCAACCAGAGCGGCGGCGACGTGATAGACCGCAGCGGCAACGGCCGCGACGGTGTCCGGTTCGGCTTCGGTCCCGACGGCGACGCATGGGGCCGGTCCAATGGCGTGTTCTCCCTCTACTTCGGCGATAAGCTGGCCGATGATGTTATAACCGGTGTTGACGGAGTTTTATCCTCCGAACCTGTCTCCGCAGGCCGCAGTGGCGTGTACACGCTCTCCGGCCAGTATGTCGGTCGCACCGTCAACGGCCTTCCCTCTGGTCTGTACATCGTTGATGGCAAGAAGGTCGCTGTGAAGTAAGGTAAGATGTCCTGTTCCCGTTGCGTGCATGAATGGTGCGTGCGACCGGCACAGGACAAAGGCACAGTACAAAATAGATAGTCCCGTCCTGGAGCATCGCCTCTCCAGGACGGGACTATCTATTTTGTTATCGTGCAATTTTGTTTACACCCTTATAGTAATGTATGGGATCGTTCTGTCATCGGGGCAGAAATACGTATATCGTGATAAGGATATAATACAATCGGCACGTTTGCTAATCCAATGCGGAGACTTATCCTAAATGTCCAGTACCAATTCCACGGGGCAGTGGTCGCTGCCGAGGATTTCTGTGTGTATGTCGGCCGAGACGATATGCTGGCACAGGCTGTCCGAGGTGATAAAGTAGTCGATACGCCAGCCCGTGTTCTTCTCGCGTGATTTGAAACGATAGCTCCACCAAGAATAGACTTCTGCTGTGTCGGGATGCAGGAAACGGTATGTGTCTGTAAACCCGCTCCCTAACAAGGTGGTCATGCAATTTCGTTCCTCGTCTGTGAAGCCTGGATTGTTTCGGTTTGTCTTGGGGTTCTTCAAATCTATTTCGTTGTGCGCTACATTCAGGTCGCCGCAGTAAATAACTGGCTTGTGGTTATTCAGACGTATGAGATAACCACGGAGAGCCTCTTCCCATCGCATGCGGTATTCCAGGCGTTTGAGACCGTCCTGCGAGTTTGGAGTGTAACAACATACCAGATAGTAGTTGTCCATCTCCAGTGTGATGAGTCGTCCCTCATGGTCGTGTTCTTCCATATTCATTCCGTATGAGACGGACAGGGGAGTCTGGCGGGTGAATATGGCCGTACCGCTATAGCCCTTCTTCTCGGCATAGTTCCAATAGGCTGTGTAGCCTGGGATGTCCAAGGATATCTGTCCTTCCTGTAGTTTGGTTTCTTGCAGGCAGAAAAAGTCGGCATCGAGACTGTCAAAGGTTTCATGGAAGTTTTTGCCCACCACGGCCCTGAGGCCGTTGACGTTCCAACTGATGAATTTCATAGGCTTGTGTCGTATTGTGCTATGGAGAAGACGTAACCTCGGTCAACGTTCTCCTCCGTGGTGAATGTTATATTTGTCGTGTTTGTTGGCAGGAGCAGGTCTGCTATGCTGCCATGCAGGCCCTTGCCCCACAGCTTCACCAAGGCCTCTTTCATGGTCCACAAGCGTAGGAAAGTATGCTCCGTGGAGAGCTTTATCAGTTTTTGTTCCTCTTCGTTCATGGTATAGCGTATGAGGGCGTCGCTTGTCTTGCGTCCGGTACTTTCTATGTCAACGCCAACAGGTTGGTGGGAAACGGCACAAAGTATGGCTGTGTGGCAATGGCTGATGTTGAAATGTATGTGTGGATATTCGGCCAATGCAGGTTTTCCGTGTTCGCCTATTATGAACGTAGGGCGGTCGTTTATGCCATATTCCTCTTCCAGGGCGCGGCACAATAGCAAATAGGCCAAGATACAATTGCGTCTTCCCTCCAGGCCTGCGTATCTCATGGCTTGGTCGCGTCGCCAGCCGGGCAGGTTTTGCAGGCATTGCTCCAAGGCATCGGCGGAGTATTCTGACAGGTTGTCTTGGATAAGGAATTTCATTCGCACTTGGCTTCAAACATTCGCACTTGCTGCTTCTTTGGCCTTGATATGCCGTATTTCCCACCACAGCATGGTTGCGGCGATGATGCAACTGACCATGTCTGCTATTGGCAGACTGTACCATACGCCGTTCAGACCAAAGAGTCTTGGAAGCATGATGAGACAAGGTATAAGGAATATCATCTGCCGGCATGTGCTTAGGAAGATACTCTTGCCTGCATGGCCTATGCTTTGGAAAAAGTTGCCTATCACCATTTGTCCGCCAACCAAGGGAAAGACACTGACGCATAGACGGAAACCGTGTGATGCAAGGCCTATGATTTTCTCGTCAGAGGTGAAAATGTAGGCTGGCACCTCTGGAATGAACTCTCCTATGAGGAAACCGCATGTGGTGACTATGGTGGCGGCAACCATGGTATAGCGCAATACCTGCCAGACTCGGTCGTTACGGTGCGCGCCCCAGTTGTATCCGGCTATGGGTTGCATGCCTTGGTTCAGCCCCATCACCACCATCAAGAAACAGAACACGACACTGTTTACTATGCCGTAAGCCGTTAGTGCGTCATCTCCGCCGTATTCCTGCATGCTACGGTTGATGAGCAGAACCACCAGACAGGCGCAACTGTTCATCAGGAACGGTGCCATGCCTATGGCGAAAGTTTGTCGTACTATATTAAGTCTGAGGCGATAGATGCCACGTTTGAGATGCAGCAGTTCGTCTTTGCGGCTAAACATGACCAATATGGCTGTCAGTGCCACCGTTTGTGATATTACCGTGGCTATGGCGGCACCCTTTATGCCCATGTCCATGACTATGATGAAGATAGGGTCCAGCAAGGCGTTGACAAAGATGCTGCACACGGTCAGCATCATTGCCGTGATGGGATGCCCTGCGGCTCGCATGATGGAGTTCAGACCAAGGTAGCTATGGGAAATTACATTGAATATCAGCAGTATTTGCATATATTCCCTGGCATAGGGCAATGTGGCTTCCGATGCGCCGAAGATACGTAGGATAGGGTCAAGGTAGGTCAGGCACACGATGGCAAAGATGGTACCCAGCAGCAAGTTCAAAGTGATGGCGTTGCCCAATACGTTCTGTGCCGTGGCATAGTCTTTTTGTCCCAGACGTACGCTAATGACCGTGCAGGCTCCCACTCCCACCATGGCACCAAAGGCCGCGCCCAGATTCATGAATGGAAAAGTGGCGGTCAGTCCGCCCAGGGCCAATGTGCCCACGTAATGACCAATGAATGCTCTGTCTACGATATTATACAACGAGTTGGCTACCATTGCCGCTATGGCAGGCAGTGCGTAACTCATCAATAGCTTGCTTACGGGCTTGTCACCCAATTCTGTAGGTACTCTTTGTTTCATATCAAGCATCAAAGGTACGATAAAAACAGGAAACGGGATTATAAAATAAGGAATAACAGTCCCTTTGCCCTGATATGGAATAAAATAGTTACTTTATGGCATCCATCATTCATGGATTATTGTTAACTTTGCAGGCAGTCGCGCGTGTTTATCTGAAAACAACAGGGAAATGCGTGCCGGTTGCCGTACATATGAATAGAAATGTCCGGATGTTGGCCGAAAATAAACTGATAATAACAAACAAATACTTCTAAGTAAATAAAATGAGCAACCAAGCAGAAAAAATCAAGGAGTTGATGGAACTCCGCGAGAAGGCTCGCATCGGTGGTGGCGAAAAGGCCATTGCCAAGCAGCACGAGAAAGGCAAGTTGACAGCACGCGAGCGCATCGCCCTGCTGTTGGACGAAGGCAGTTTCGAGGAAATGGACATGTTCGTGGAGCATCGCTGTTCCAACTTCGGCATGGAGAAGAAGCATTATCTGGGCGACGGTGTCGTTACCGGTAGCGGTACCATAGACGGCCGTCTGGTGTATGTCTTCGCACAGGACTTTACCGTCAGTGCGGGTTCTCTGTCCGAGATGCTTGCAAGCAAGATTTGCAAGGTTATGGACATGGCCATGAAAGTAGGTGCGCCAGTCATCGGTCTGAACGACTCCGGCGGTGCGCGTCTACAGGAGGGCATCAATGCCTTGGCCGGTTACGCCGAAATCTTCCAGCGCAATATCATGGCCTCCGGCGTAGTGCCTCAGATTAGCGCCATCATGGGTCCCTGTGCCGGTGGTGCCGTGTATAGCCCGGCGCTTACTGACTTCACTCTAATGGTTGAGAACACATCTTACATGTTCCTCACCGGCCCTGGTCCGGTCAAGGCTGTACTAGGCGAGGTGGTTACTCAGGAGCAGTTGGGCGGTGCCAGCGTCCATGCCACCAAGAGTGGTGTGACACATTTCACTGCGGCTACCGAGGAAGAGGCCATCACCATGATTAAGACCTTGATGAGCTATATTCCGCAGAACAATCTGGAGAAGACTCCCCGCAAGCCTTGCACCGACCCAATCGGGCGAATGGAGGACTATCTTAACGACATCATCCCCGACAGCCCCAATATGCCCTACGACATGTATCAGGTTATTGCTGGTATTGTGGATAATGGCGAGTTCTTCGAGGTGCAACCCAACTATGCAAAGAACCTTATTGTGGGCTTTGCCCGCTTCAATGGACAGTCTGTGGGCATCGTGGCCAACCAGCCCAAGCAATTGGCCGGGGTGCTGGACTGCAACAGCAGTCGCAAGGGCGCACGTTTCGTCCGTTTCTGTGATGCATTCAATATCCCCATAGTCACACTTGTTGACGTTCCAGGATTCCTCCCGGGCACTGCTCAGGAGTACAATGCCGTCATCCTGCATGGTGCCAAGTTGCTCTATGCATATGGAGAGGCTACCGTGCCCAAGGTTACCGTCACCTTGCGCAAGAGCTATGGTGGCAGTCATATCGTTATGAGTTGTAAACAGTTGCGTGGCGATATCAACTATGCATGGCCGTCTTCCGAGATTGCCGTCATGGGTGCCAGCGGTGCCGCCAGCGTACTGTATGCCAAGGATGCCAAAGCCTTGAAGGAAGCAGGCAAGGCCGAGGAGGCAAAGGCATATATCAAGGAGAAGGAGGAGGAGTATACCAAGCTCTTTGCCAACCCCTATCAGGCTGCCAAGTATGGCTACATAGATGATGTAATCGAGCCTCGTAACACACGCTTCCGCATTATCCGTGCATTGGCGCAGTTGGAGAACAAGAAGCTTACCAATCCTGCCAAGAAGCATGGCAATATTCCTCTGTAAACAAGACAACAATGAACTTTCTATCAGTAACTATAGAGACATGGCAACTGGCGGGCATCAGCGTGGCAGTGGTATTCTGCATACTGATTGTGTTGGTGTGGATATTGAATATCTTCACTTTAGTGGCAAAGAAGACTGCCAGCAAGGCTCGCATCGTCAAGTCGTCATACGAAAGTCACAAGCAGACCAAAACCTTCGAGCAGGCCAGCGATGAGGACAAGGCGGCCGTGGCCATGGCAATATACCTCTACGAGCAGGAGAAGAAGAATATGGAGAGCCGTGTGCTCACCATCACACATAAGAGCGATGCATGGTCGGCACAGCTGAATCCCAGACTGTAGACGTAGTGTTAACACAAATGAATAAACCAAGATGAAAGAGTTTAAGTTCAAGATAGGTAGCACGGATTATCTGGCTACCGTGGAGGATCTGAAAGGCGGCAACATGCAGATTACCGTCAATGGACAGACCTATCAAGTGGAGATTCCCCAAACCAAGGCCCGTGGCCCTCGTCCGGTACAGGCACCTGTACCGTCAGTGGCACAGGTGGGTGGCCCCAAGAATGTCATAAACGAGTTGCCCGGTACAATCACTGCCATCAAGGTGACCGATGGCCAGCATGTAAAGCGTGGTGATGTATTGCTGGTCATTGAGGCCATGAAGATGGCGAACGATATTGTTTCCGAAGTAGACGGCACCGTGCAGCGTGTGGCCGTGACCAATGGCCAGAATGTCAATCAGGGTGACCTGTTGGTTGAGATGGTGGCCGATTTTGAGGCTGCCAAGGCTCCTGCTTTGTCACCCAAGCCTGCTCCTGCCGCTCCTGCAGGTGTCAGTACCGCCCCTGTAGCTGCTCCTACGACTCCTGTAGGAAGCAAGACCGTAACGGCCCCACTGCCTGGTTCTATCACTAAAATTAACGTCAAGGTGGGCGATAAGGTCAGCACCGGTGACTGCGTTCTGCTGATGGAGGCCATGAAGATGGAGAACAGTGTCACTGCCGAGGCTAACGGCGTGGTAAAGGCTGTTTTGTGTAAGGAAGGCGACCAGGTACAGAGCGACCAGGCATTGGTAGAATTGGATTAAGGCCACAAGGAACATCTTTATTATGAAAAACATAATCAAGTATTTGTCTGTCGCAACCCTGATGTTGCTGGTCGCTGTTCCCGCCATGGCATTCAATGCCGAGGAAGGGCTGGTCAAATTTGCCAATGAGATGGGTTTTGTGAACTTCGTCACCGAGGATGGTTGGAAGAACTTGGTAATGATAGGCATAGGTTGCTTCTTGCTATACCTGGCTATCAAGAAGGGGTTTGAGCCACTGCTGCTTTTGCCCATAGCCTTTGGCATGATTCTCACCAATCTTCCTGGTGCCGGACTGTTTGACACAGAGATGTGGAACAATGAGTTCTTGAATCCTGCCAGTCCTCATTATCACAGTTATGGCCACATCATGGCTCATGGCGGTCTGCTGGATATTCTGTATATAGGCGTGAAGGCTGGTATTTATCCCTGTCTCATCTTTTTGGGAGTTGGCGCAATGACCGATTTCGGTCCTTTGATTGCCAATCCCAAGAGCCTCCTTCTGGGGGCGGCTGCCCAGATAGGAATCTTTGCCACTTTCATCGTTACGCAGTCAGACTTTTCCATTTGTGGCGTTACTCCCTTCGGTTTCTCCATGGAGCAGGCTGCTTCCATAGGTATCATAGGTGGTGCCGATGGTCCTACGGCCATCTTCCTGACATCCAAGTTGGCTCCCGAGTTGCTTGGCCCCATTGCTGTGGCTGCCTACAGCTACATGGCTTTGGTTCCCGTGATACAGCCTCCCATCATGCGTGCCCTTACCACCAAGAAGGAACGCCTTATACACATGTCACAGTTGCGTACCGTAAGCAAGAAGGAAAAGATAATCTTCCCCATTGTCGTAACGGTTATCGTCAGCTTGGTCGTACCCAGTTCCGCCACGCTCATCGGCTGCCTCATGCTTGGCAATCTGATGAAGGAGAGCGGCATGGTGGACCGCTTGAGCAAGACTGCGCAGAATGAGTTGAACAACATCGTGGTCATTTTCCTCGGTATTACCGTGGGTGCCACCGCCTCTGCTTCTTCGTTCCTCAACGTACAGACCATAGGTATCCTCTGCGTTGGTATCGTGGCATTCGGAGTAGGTACTGCGTCAGGTATCCTGATGGCCAAGTGCATGAATCTCTTCCTTAAGGAGAAGATCAATCCTCTCATCGGTTCTGCAGGTGTCAGTGCCGTTCCAATGGCTGCCCGCGTCTCACAGCAGGAGGGCCAGAAGGAAGATCGTCGCAACTTCCTGCTCATGCATGCCATGGGTCCCAATGTTGCTGGTGTCATCGGCTCTGCCGTGGCAGCAGGCATTCTGCTCAGTTTCCTTGGATAAGGTCTGATTCTACATGGTTCTTGCCCGATGGATGTCCATTGACATCTTGTGATGTCGCCGTAGGGCGAGGGCATACATTTAGTTATAGGGTTGCACCGATTTGCGGTTGCAACCCTATACTTTATTATTGGTGTCCGGTAAAACTATCAAGCCCTATTAGGGTTTTAACCCAAATCGGTCATTAGAGCTTCAATTTGTATAAATCATCTGCTTTATAATATTGCCTTTTCTTCCATTTTGCCCTTCTCTTCGCCGTCTTGCTTCCCGTTTGGTCTTGCCATAGCTCGCTATGCCTTCGCCAAAACGGTTGCAATACGTAAGAACATAAAGGCAAAACGGATTGGAAATCTAATGACCGATTCAGGTTTAATTTTCCTCGGACAGCCGATGTCCTGAACGTATAGTGGCTTCATTTGGAGATAAAAATGCATTAGAAGAGCCTGAATTGGTCAAATATGGCATCCTTGTTAATAAATGCCGCACGAAAGTAGAGTGTTTTGTCGGATAGCCTACGCAATCACTGAAATAGTGGGCTTGTCAATTTGTAAAAACACTCGGAATAGCCAGTTAAACACGTTTACCGGACACCAATAAAGGCGAATGATGTTCCGCTGCTATCTTCTGGGCACGTGCCCTGTCTGGTTTGCCCGTGGGGGTAAGTGGTAGTTCTGGTACGCGTATGATGTCCCGTGGCAACCAGTATCGGCTGTCGGGACGTTCAGGGATAGGGTATGGCAGGGTGGTGCCGGCAGGGCGAAGACGGGATAGGTCAATATCCTTGGTTGTCAGGTAGACCAAGGCCTGCCCCAATCTGGAGTCTTTGCGCCATGTCACTGCAACATGTCTCATGCCCATGCCGTGCAGCCATGCCTCCACTTCCTCGATTTGTATCTTGATTCCGCCCGAGCATACAGTGTTGTCACGCCGTCCAACGACACGGAAGCATTGGCCGGAACAGTCGAACTGCACTATGTCGTTGGTAAACAATCGCCCTGGGCACAAGGCCGGGGCATCTATTATCAGACAACCCTCGCTGTCCTGCTCCAAGGTAATGCCCGGCAGGGGAGTGTACCAGGTTTCGCCAACGCGGCGCAGTGCTATGTGGCTGAGTGTTTCGGTCATTCCGTAACTGCTCCACACATGTATCGGCAGGGCGCACAGTTCCTGCTCCAGTTCTGGCGGTATGGCCCCTCCGCCTATGATCAGATGCCGCACGTGCCTGCACAGGGCCTCTTTCTCTTCGGGTACCTGCAATGTGTTCCACACTTGCAGTGGCACCATTGCAGCCAAGTCTATGTCGGGGCAGATGTATCGTGATGACGGCCCGAGTGCCTGTATGTTGGCCCTGCACAGTGGGTGCCCGGACGGTTCCACGCATATCAGTCTCAGTCCGCGTTCCAAGGAACGTACCACCATCATCTTTCCGGCTATGTAGTCCAATGACATGCACAATAGGGCACTCTCGCCCGATTTAAGATTGAGGAAGTCGCAGGTCATGCGCGCGCTGGCCAGCATGCGGCTCTTCTCAACGCGTATGAGTTTGGGCGTGCCTGTGCTGCCGCTGGTGCGCACTTCCATGGTGGAGGAGGCGTCATGCCATTGCTGCAAAAAATCGTCTATGTTCATTCCTCTACCGCGGCACGCCACATTTTGCTGCCGCGCAGTTCCATGTCCATCTCTATGTTGTCGGTGTAGAGCAGTCCGGTGCCCAGTCCTTGCGCCATGGTGATGCGGGGGCCGTAGACGCGTGCGGCCAGCAATGCCACGTTGCGCAGGCCTATGTTGCTCTCCAGCGCGCTGGTCATCCAAGAGGATATACCCCTCTTGCCGGCCTCGCTCACCCATTCCATGGCTCCTGTCATGCCCCCGTGCATGGTGGGCTTCACCACTATGTATTGCGGGCGGACGGTCTCCAGCAGGAGGCGTTTCTCCTCCATGTTGTTCACGCCTATCAACTCCTCGTCCAAGGCTATGGACAGGTACTTTTCGCCACGGCTCCTTGCCTGCTCCTGCATTCGGCACAAGCGTGCCATCTCTTTCCAACGGTATGGCGCTATGGGTTGCTCTATGGAGTGGATGTCGTATCGGGCCAGTGTGGCAATCTTGTCCTCGGCCTCGGCTTCGCTCCAGGCCCCGTTGGCATCCACCCGCAGTTCCAGGGTGTGACTGCTGAAGCGTTGGCGTATGGTCTGTATCAATCTCAGTTCCTCCTCCCATTCTATGGCACCTATCTTCAGCTTGATGCAGCGGAACCCCTGGCGCAACTTCGTCTTGACCTGTGCCAGCATGTCGTCATATCCTGCCATCCACACCAGTCCGTTCATTGGGATTCCCGCCTCGGAGCGGGCGAAAGGCGTATCGTAGAGCAAGGGATTCTGCTGATAGTCGTACATGGCCGATTCCAAGGCAAACAGCAGGGCGGGGTATGGACGCAATGTCTCGACATAGTCCGGACTGCCCAAGGCCTCTTCTATGAGGCGTGCCACATCGGACATGCGGGTGTAGGCATCTCGGTCGCAGCTGAGATCCGGCAGCGGGGCGCATTCTCCCAGGCCTATTCGCCGGCCTGCATCATCGCGTATGGTGACGATGATGGCATCGTGCGTCAGATACTCTCCGCGACTGGTACGTGCCGGGCGGCGGAAATGCAGAGTGCGGTGGGAAAGGCTGATGTCCATAGGTTCAGTTCTTGTATAATGAGTAGGACTTGAAAATTACCGTGCAGTTACAAGATATGACATGATAAGCAGCAGTCGGCAATTCCTACTTACGCCTATTCATATGATTCATAATGGTGAGGTAAAGTTGCTGTACCTCATGTGCGTTAGGGTATATAGGTGTCTCCCCATTCGGGTTTGCGCTTCTCCAGAAAGGCCTTTCCGCCCTCCTGTGCCTCGTCGCAAAAGTAATACAGCATGGTGGCATCGCCTGCCAGTTCCTGTATGCCTGCCTGGCCGTCCAGTTCGGCATTCAGGCCGCGCTTTATCATCCTGAGGGCGATGGGCGAGTGCTGCATCATCTGTCTGGCCCACTCCACGGTGGTGTCCTCCAGTCGGTCATGAGGCACCACGGTGTTCACCAGCCCCATGTCCAAGGCCTCCTGCGCAGAGTAAAGACGGCACATGAACCATATTTCGCGAGCCTTCTTCTGTCCCACGATGCGCGCCAGATAGCTGGAGCCGAAGCTGCCCACCTTTGGGCCGGTCTGTCCGAAGCGCGCATTGTCCGCGGCTATGGTCAGGTCGCACACCACGTGTAGCACGTGCCCGCCTCCCACGGCAAAGCCGTTGACCATGGCTATCACGGGTTTTGGGATGGAGCGGATTTGCCTTTGCACGTCCAGTACGGACAGGCGCGGCACTCCGTCCTCGCCTATGTATCCTCCGCGTCCTTTCACGTTCATGTCTCCTCCCGAGCAGAAGGCGTTCGTCCGCATCCATTCCTCGCTGGTCTGCCCCTCGAGGCGCGGGGAGTCCGCCCCGGTCAGTATCACTACCCTTACCGATGCCGAGTCGCGGCAATATCGCATGGCATCGCTCATCTCCCAGGTGGTGAGCGGTGTGAATGCGTTTCTCACGTGTGGACGGTTTATGGTGATGCGTGCTATGCCCTCCCATTCGTCCAGGAGTATTTCGCGATACTCCTTAACGGTCTTCCATTGTCTCATCGTATAGTATTATTTCCAGTAAAGAAGTTTCTTTCGTGTGCACGAAGGTCTCCAGCTGTTCCGTGCCCCGGAGATAGATCAGTCCGTGCTGCAATGCCGTGTGGCTGGCGCTTAACCCGTGCGTGCCCATGATGGCCTGACGGCTGCTTGCCGGAGCGGAAGGCAGGGGCAGGGTGTGGAATATGCTGCCACCGCCGTCGTTCAGCAGCAGTATGTGCAGATTTTGGGGCAGGGGTGATGTCCACAGGGCGTTGCGGTCGTAGAAGAAGGCCAGGTCTCCGGTGATGACGTATGTCTGCCTTCCGGGGCGGGCCAGAGCGTAACCTACGGCCGTGGAGAGCGACCCCTCTATGCCGTTGATGCCTCGATTGCACAGTATGACCGGGGCGCAGGCTTGTGCCGTGTGGCGGCGCCATCTGTCCATGGCCGCCTGTGCCAGACGTACGGTGGAACTGTTGGCCAGATGCACGGCGGCACCCTCGGGCAGCAAGGAGAAGAAGGTCTCCAGCAATTCCGTGCGGTAGTCCGTTGGTTCGGCCTCGGTCATGGGCAGCATGGCAGGCCGGCACTGCGGGCATCCGTATTCCATCAAGTCGTGCAGAAATTCGGTGGCAGTGGCTTGTACGGCCATGGTCTGGCAGCAAAAGAGGTCGGCCACCGCACCGTCCGTGCTCACGTGCCAGTGTTCTGCCGGGCGGTGCGTGCGGAAGAACCGTTTCAGTTCCTTGCTTATCATGTGTCCGCCCAGGGTTATCACCCTTTCTGCCGGTTCCATTTCCGACCAGTCTATCAGAACCGGATTCACGTAGTATTGCGGAGGAATGTTGCTGAGGCTCTCGGCTATGATGGTAAAGTGTCGTGAGATACGTGACAGTATATCGTTGTCCGGCACCTCCTCAGGTGCCATCTGTCCGCAAAGGATGATGGTATGCCCGTGGGCGAAGGTTCCTCCCTCGTGGGCGTAGTCGATGCAGGAATGAGACAGAGCCGCGGAGCACTCGTGTGTGCAGTTCCTCAGACGTATGACTCTGGCCTCGGGGAGATGTCCTGTAGTGAATTCGTATATGGGTTCACCCACAGGCAGGTTGATGTGCACCGGGCCTCGTGGCTGTCTGGCGGTGCAGCACAGCATGGCCTCGTTCAGCAGCCTGTTGGCATGCCAAAGGTTGTCCTCGGGAAGATCTGCGCACATCCTCACCATTCGTCCCAAGGCTCCTGCCTGTGGCATCGTCTGCCCGTCCATCTGCCCTATCCAGGCTCCTGGGCGGTCTGCCGAGATGAACACCACCGGCACCTGTCGGTAGTAGGCTTCGCATGCCGCGGGATGGAGGTTGGCCAGGGCGGAACCGCTGGTCACCACCACCGCCACCGCCCTGTCTGTGGCATCGGCCATGCCTATGGCCATGAAACCTGCGCACCGTTCGTCCGTGGCGGTATGCGTGCGGAATTCCGGAATCTGGCATACGCTGTGCACTATGCCCGCATCGCGGCTGCCGGGGCACAGCACTATGTCGCGCACGCCGTGATGCAGCAGCAGGGCGAGGGTTTCGGTTATGATGGGATTGGAACTGAGCATGACGTTGTCGGAATGGTGTGGTACCTATTTTCGGAATACCGGAATGGAGGCCAAAGTCCCTAACTTGGCTTTCACCTCGTCTTTTTCCTCAATGAAGCGGCTGTCCGCCGTGATGCCTCCCCCGGCAAAGAACAGGGCCTTGCCTCCGGGGCGCATTTGCGCGCAACGCAGGTTCACGTAGATGTTGGTTTCCGCCCTCAGGTTCAGTGGTCCGAGAAACCCTCCGTAGTACATGCGCTTGTTGCGTTCGAATAGGCGGATGAAGTTTCTGGCCTCCTCCTTAGGCAGGCCGCAGATGGCCGGCGTGGGATGCAGGAGGTCGAGGATTTGCAGCGGAGAGGTCTCTGTGGGCAGTTGGAAAGTGTAGTCGGTTCGCAGGTGAAACAGGTGTCCCGCCCTGGATGTATAGGGGCCTTTTCGTATGAACCTGGCCCCCAGCCCTTGCAATTGCCCCTCTATGTAGTCGGAGACTATGCGCTGCTCGTTGATGGTCTTTGCATTCCATTCTCCCTCCTCCCACATACGGGTTCCGGCCAGGGACATGGTGTGCCATTTCCGGCCATACCCCTCGAGAAGCAGTTCGGGAGTGCATCCGAACCAGCGGCCTCCGCGGCGCGTGTACACCAGATACACCATGGAGTTGGGGAAGAGCTTCGCGGCATGCACGAACAGTTCGTCCTCGCCTCCGCTGCCGTCCCAGTCCTTCAACTGCGAGAAGGACAGGACCAGCTTCTGGAAGTTTCCCCGGTCCAACTGGTTCTTGAATGAGCGGAAAGCCACCTTGTAGGCATCGCTCCCGTCTATGGGTGCCGTGCGGTCGTCTATCTCTATGGCCGAGAGAACTGTGCGGCGGGTGCGGTTCAGTCCGCGTGTTTCCTCCTCGATAAGTTCCCATCCCCTTACGGCCACATCCGGGCGTATCAGCAGGGCGGGAGTCTTGGACGTGACGATAAACGGGGCGAAGACAAAGCCGGAGGGAACATCATTGCCTCCTCCTGTGCCGGTATTTGCCGGTCCATGTGGATAGTGTCGCATGTCCACGGCCTCGGCCTCTCCTTCGGTCTGCAACACCAGATGCGGCTCCCGTTCTCCCGGGAATCTGTACAGGGCAAAATCCAGCCCGCTGTCCAGCAGTCTTCTAACACACTTTACTGTCACTGTATATATTATATATAATAAGGTATGGTTTTTGCTGTTGATGGACGTTTCGTTGAACCATTTTGGCGAGGCGGACGGCTTGACCTTTGCCATGCTGGTGGAACGAATGACGTATTCCGATTGCAAATGTAGGCCTTTTTTATGAAAGAAAGACGTGCGTGGGCACATTAAATGCCGTTTAGCCGGAATAGGACGTTGGAATCCCATTCCAATTAGTTTCATTATTGCATCCGTGATGCCTTTGCCGAACCAATCCGCAGGCTCCAGACAATACTATTGTCAAACGGGCGACAATAGTATTGTCTGGAGCCTGACCATAGTATTGTCAAGGTCTCGTCCATACTATTGTCGGTGTGACAGCGATACGACGACAACCAACGTCAAGTCATTGCCATTGGGTTGTGGCTTCCCGTATGTGTGGTTTTCAACTGCAATATCCAAATCAAACCCAGATGATGAATCTGACACCGAAAAACGATTTTTTAATCATATTATTCTATTTATTTTTGCAAATATAGAAAAAGATTGTATATTTGTGGCACCTAAATCTAATAAAATAACACATTTGAATCGATACATTCGTTATTTATCTTTAGCGGTGGACAACAATTTCGGCGGATGTAATGAACACAATTAAAGCCGTATTGGGAAGAATCAAAAATGTTATATGCCAAGATAAATTATGGATGTGAATCAACGTATATCAAACCATTTGATATTAAAAAGTCTCGAACTACGGGACATCAGTCTTTACCACGGCAAGATGGGCCTTGTGTTGGCGCAGTATCTCTATGCACGTCAATCAGGACAGGGGCATGTCAGCGATTTTGCATGGGATTTGCTTCAAGAGGTTTATGAGGTAGTGAATGAAACGCTCCCGATAGGTTTGGAATATGGACTCTCTGGTATCGGCTATGGAGTAAGCCTGTTAAGAAAATACGGAATACTTGATTGCGACTTGGATGATGTGCTTTGCAGTATTGATCGGAAAATCATGTCCTATGACCCTCGTCGTATGGAAGACTTCTCATATAGAAATGGAATCTGGGGAGTGTATTGCTATATTCGTTTGCGAATGGAAACAGAGGGCAGAGTCAACTCTTTCGATTCACAGTATCTTCAGGAACTTCAACAAGCATTAGTGCTAATGCCTGCCTTTCGTAAGGGCATACCATATAGAGCGATTTGGGAAGATTTACAGGCACCCGAATGGAAATTTCCTGAGTTCCATGACAAACCAATTGGAATAGATGGCGGCCTTGCCTATTTCCTCGTCAGCAACCTTAATCTTGATTGAAACATGAAATACTTTATAATTAACAATGCAAGTAGGGCAGCTTCCTATGGGATTGGCACTTATGTGCACCAATTGACAATGGTGCTTAAGAATTTGCCTTCTTTGCAAATTTACTTTATAGACCTTTTTGCAGAAGAAAAAGAGTTCGCTGTAGAAAAGGATAAGGATGGCTTAATCCATTATAAAATACCTAAAACTTCTGCACGTATTGAGGATGAGAAGTATTGTAGAATGTCATATTACCTGCTGTCACCATATTTTTCTGACATAGGAGCGTCTATATTCCATTTCAATTATTTTCAGCATTACCCTTTTGCCTTGCTCATTAAGGCGAATAACATTATGTGTCGTATTTTTTTTAGTGTACACTATTTGAATTGGTGTTTCGAATTAGACGGAAATGTCTCGGCATTTAGGAAAATAGTGAATGCAAAGGAGGTTGAAGAGAAACATCGCTCGATTGTCCGTGACTTTTTCCAGAATAAGCATTTCCTGCATTTGGCTGACGAGGTTATCACACTCTCTCGGTTTTGTAAGAATCTGCTTCAGTCTGATTATGACGTTTCACCTGAAAAACTCAAACTTATCTTCAATGGATTACAAGAACCTGCTGGAGAGTTCCCCATAGCGGAAGACAAAAAATCGCTAATTCTTTTTGTTGGTCGGTTAGATAAGATAAAGGGCGTGGATTATCTGATTGATGCTTTTCGTATAGTATTAAAAAAACATGAAGAAGCTCGTCTTGTCATTGTGGGAGATGGTGATTATAATGAGTGTTTAAAGCATTGCAAGGATATTTGGGGTAAGGTTATTTTCACCGGCAAGATTACACAAGAAGAGCTTTCGGTTTTTTATAGACAAGTTTTGGTGGGTGTGCTACCGTCATTTCATGAACAGTGTAGCTATACAGCTATTGAATTTATGATGCATGGCATACCTTTTATCGGAACAGATTCTACTGGACTGAGCGAAATGTTTGATTGTGTTCCGCATCTACGGGTGCATATTCGGGAAACCGATTTTTCCGCTACGGAATTCACAATGAACTTGGCCAATGCAATTTGTTCTTTGTTGGAAGATGACCTAATGCGACAAGAAACGTCTCAAATTATGCGTGCCCAATTCAAGGAGAAATACACGTTGCAGGAAATGGAAAAACATTTGGTGGGTTTAGTAGGAATGTCGAAATCTCAAACAGAAATATATCCGCTCTCTCATGACTTCTTTAATGAATTGGATGATTATATGATTTCGCTTATCCATGATAAAGTTGATATAGATACCGACTTTTACGGCATGGCTGGTATCGGTGTTTATCTTTGGTGGCGTATTGGTTTACCTGACCTAAGGAAAGACGAGGCCAAAAGCTTTAAAATCAAAGAATACCTTATTTACTACCTTGATTGGTTTTACGAGACTGCAACGAATGAGCAGAAAGAGACTTGCGAACTGGAAATGGCAGCTACACTAAATGGTATGTATCATGTTGGGTTTTACAAGACAAGAGTCGATTCATTGATGGATTTACTTCATTGTAAAAATGGCATTGAGGCCTACGAAATTTTGTCTCCTCTTGTTATTCTGCAAAATGCGATGCGTATGTTCACCACTAAAACATAAATTTCATGAATACTACATTTGCTATCGTACTTCCGGTTAGAATAGACAATGCGGATCGTCTTGACAACCTCAAAACAGTGCTTTATTGGGTTGACAAAATAGGATGTCCCATCATTCTGTTGGAGGCTGACAGAACCCCTCAAGTTGATACCATCATCTCTTTGTATGAACATGTCCGTTATTGTTTTGTGGAGGATAAGAATAAGGTCTTTCATCGAACTAAATACATAAATGTGCTTCTGCGTATGGCGGATGTTGATGTTGTGGCTGTGTGGGATGCAGACGTAATCTTGCCTTATTCACAAGTGAATGAAGCTGTCGTTTGTGTGAATACTCAAAGTGCCACGATTGTCTATCCGCACAATGGTACATTCCATACACTTTCTCCCAAGCAATCCTTGGAATTTAGAAAGAATCAGGATTTGCTCAGGTTTCAGAATGAGAAACTGACGTCCATGATGGGGCGTACGGCCTGTGGTGGAGTTTATTTGGTTAATCGCAAAAGATACCTTTCTCTTGGTGGGGATAATGAAAAGTTTGTTGGATGGGGACCGGAAGATGCCGAAAGACTGCATCGGGTTCAGATTGCAGGTGATAATGTGCGATGGATTTCATCCGGGCCACTGTACCACTTGCATCATGAAAGGAATGATTGGAATGATGTAAGTTTCCAAAAGAACATGCTGGTCATGCGAAAAGAATTTGTCAAAGTCTGCAGTTTCAGCCAATCGGAGATGTGGACTTACATTTGCGATGAGCTATTACCTCTATCAAATGTGCTGCCATGAAAAACATATTTATACGACTTCTTGAAGAGTTGTCTGTTCCTTACACGATGGAGTATGCTGACGAGCTATACGCCACACACCCCAACAGAGACAATATGCTTGGACTCTGCCAAATGTGTGAAGCGTATGGCATAGTGGCCAAGGGAGTGAAAGTCATGGATAAAAACTTTGATGTGCTGTCTATTCCTTCTGTCTTGCATGTCAGTGGACGGTTCGTAATTCTGACCGATATGACATGTGAAGAGGTTACTTATGATTGGAATGGTCAAGTTGTTACACAAAGCAAAAGCGATTTCGTCCCCTCTTGGGATGGACAGGCACTTCTCGTTGAATCTGACAAGGGGGCTATTGAACCTTTGTTTTCAGAACATCGTAAGCAGGTTTTCAGCAACTATGTCCAATCTTTGATGTTTGGATGCTTGGCTTTGTTGTGTTTGGGATTCATGTTCTTTCAAACTCTATGCAAGCAGAATGCACTTTCGGTGTTTTTTGCGCTGACAGATGTTTTGGGCATTGGAACTTGCTGCCTACTACTGCAGAAGCAAATATTCCAAAGTAGTAGCATTACTGATATGGTTTGCTCCATGTTCCATCAAAAAGACTGCAACAATTTGCTCCATTCTGATAAGGCAAAAATCTATGGCTATTCATGGAGCGAGATAGGATTGGGATACTTTGTGGCGCACTTCCTAATAGCATGGCTGTTACCAAGTGCAGTGCTACCGTTATCTGTTGTAAATTGGTGTGCAATGTGTTATGGCATTTGGAGTGTCTATTATCAAGCTCGCATAGCAAGGCAATGGTGTATGTTGTGTATGCTTGTGCAGATTCTCCTGTGGACCAATGGTATCGCGTCTGTTGTCCTGCTAAACGGTACATTGCTCATCTCAGAACTATGTGTTTTTCTCAATGTTCGTGACGGTGTTTATTTCTTTTCTGTTGCTGTTGCCATGATTGTTGTAACACATCAGATAGCATCGTCCGTAGTTCTCAGAAAGACTTTGCGTGACAGGACGTACCAATACCGTTCTCTCAAATGTAATGTGGAAGTCTTCAGGCATCTTTTGCATCTTAGCAAGTATGTGCCCACTGACATTGGTGATTCGACAATAGTATTCGGAAACGAAAAAGCCAAATTGCGCATAACTGTTTTGGCCAATCCGCATTGCACTCCGTGTGCAGCAAAACACAAACAGGTAGACGAACTGATTGATAGATACGGAAGACAACTATCCGTGCAGTATATCTTTTGGGCTTTCAGTGAGAAACATAAACAGAGCAACCGATTTCTCATTGCTATATTTCAACAATTGGATGATGTTAAAGCACGTGAGGTTTACCGTAAGTGGTATGAGTCTGGAAAGAATCAAGCAGATGCTTTTATGTCAAAGTATCCTGACATAGATTGCTGTACTATCACTGTAGAACAAGAAATGCAGAACCACACTTTGTGGATAGCTCGTTCAGGATTCTCTGCCACACCTATAATTCTTGTAAATGGTTATGTATTGCCTTCCGAATATGATTTGATGGATTTACCATTATTTACAGATGTCCAGTTGTAGGTTTATGGCCAAACACTATTATATATTATACACCAATGCCATGAAACAAATGATAGATGAAATATTCCTAAAAAAGCAGTGGCCGAAGCACTACGCCACTGGGAGCGGACAAGTTTGTTTGCGGAAGAAGCAGTGTCTATTGTTAAATCCTATAATACTTGTAATTTATGAAAAAACTCAAAAGTTTTTCGGTTAAGAGTATGGCAGCACTTTCACGCGAAGAAATGGCGCAGATAAATGGTGGAGATTTCACTGTTTATGATTGTAATGAAAATAATGGTGGAAAAACCTGCGCTTATGCCTTCGAAGGAAATTCTGTTATTCTTGGTAGCTGTTATGTTAGCAGTACAACTACGGAAGATGGTTTTGTCTATACATATGAATGCGTTGCGAAAGCGTAATACTATTATTGTATGACAAGCACCATGTGTTTCTATGAACGCATTGTTGTCATGTTGTCTCCAATATGGTGACAACATGACGACTTGCAGGAATTTAAAAACATATTACATGAGATTACTTATTCCTTTATTTTTCCTCCTGGTTTCCAATATGCTTTATGCTCAGCATATAAAGGAGAAGGTCAGAACAGTGACTTTGTCCGGGTGCGTCCGAAATGTCTTCACAGGATATGGAGAGAGCGGAGCAAAGGTTAGCGTGTATGATGAAGACGGTGAGGTTGTGGCACCCTTGTGTGTTCTTATTACTTATGGTAGCCGCGATAGGAATGCCAACGAATTTCGTGTTTCTGTTCCAGTAGGTAAATATCGCATTCATGTCGAATGCGAAGGCTACAAACCATTGGATTATTGGTACGAAGTAAAGAATATCAGACGTAGGCAAATGATTAAGCTGCCGGATTTGATGATTCAGAGAGATTTTTCTGAAGATGAATCAGAGAAAGTGACACAACTTAGAGAGGCTACGGTTACAGCCACGCAAGTCAAAATATACTACAGAGGCGATACGTTGGTTTACAATGCCTCCGCGTTCAAACTCCCGGATGGTTCTATGCTTGACGATTTGGTACGACAGCTTCCGG
The DNA here is from genome assembly GCA_023665805.1 of Bacteroides sp. Lineage (GTDB taxonomy): Bacteria > Bacteroidota > Bacteroidia > Bacteroidales > Bacteroidaceae > Physcousia. The sequence continues at coordinate 94,196 of JAMPDJ010000005.1, forward strand.
GTGCAGAAATCAAGAAGAACGGAGACATCTACATCAATGGCCGTAAACTTGACTTCCTGCTACTCAATGGCAAAGAGTTTTTTAGCGGAAACAATAAGGTCATGCTTGACAACCTGCCTTATTACGTCATTGACAAGCTGAAGGTTTATGAAGAGCAGAGCTTGCGGAGTCAAACACTGGGGCATGAAGTGGATGCAAAGTTATACGTAATGGATGTCCAGGTAAAAAAGGAGTATTCTATTGGATATTTTGGCAATCTGGAGGGAGCTGCAGGCACTCATGACCGTTATCTCGGCAGGCTGTTTGCCATGCGTTTTACAGACTATTCGCGCTTGTCCTTTTTTGGAGGAAGCAACAATCTGAATGAGAGCCGCAAGCCGGGAACGGATACGGAATGGAAACCGTCGGAAAATATCGACGGAACGGAACGGCGTCACAATGCCGGTTTTGATTTTCTTTGCGAGGACAAGAAGGAAAGTTGGAAAGAAACGGCTAATGCCATCGTCACCTGGACAAATGCCATAAATGAGGAAAAGGTTTTTCGTGAAAGATTCCTGTCGGATGGCAATACTTTTGGCAGAGGACATTCTTTTAACGATAACAGAAGCCTTGAGGTTGCTGCAAACAACAATTTTACGCTTAAAAAGCCGTTCTTCCTTGATTTGAAGACTGCGATTCAATATCAAAAGAATAAACAGACGGGCAATTCGCTCTATTCTGCTTACAACGCCCATCCGGACAGTATGGATACGGACACGTTGAACCGCCAGGTTGATGCGTGGAAGAAATCGGATTGGAAAGTTCAAGCGAACCAGTCCGCCCAATTCCTGCGCAATCTGTCTAACGGCGACGACCTGGAGCTGGAGGCGGATGCAAGCTATGATATGTCAGGAGGGCATGACTTCTCGCAATACAACTTGCACTATTATAACGGGGCAGGCAGTGACGACGCGCGTCATCGTTATAATGACAACCAAACACATCGCTATGCTTATTCCGGTAAAATCCTCTATCGCGTCAACTTTTCCAAGGACACCAAGTGGGAACTGTCTTACAAATATGCTCAAGATGGCATATCGGAAAAGCATGACAAATACCGTCTTGACCAGATTGCCGGTTGGTGGCAACAAGAGCCTGCAATAGACCTGCTGCCGTCCAATATGGAGATATTAAAGGAAGTCATTGATAATGACAATACAAATGATACACATGCACAGAACAAGGACCATACGTTTGGTACGCGCATGGCAATGCGTCTAAGCAAGCACACAGCGTTAAACCTAAAGTATTCTACAGATTATCTGTCTCAAAAATATCGTTATTCCTCTCATGAGCTTGACTCGACGATACGACGCAAGTCATGGTTGCATTCGTTTAATGCAGAATATATATATACCCGTAAGTGCCGCAATCGCATTTTCTATTATCTGTATCAGAGAGCTCCTGCGACAATGCAGTTGATGCCAATACGCAATACATATAATCCATTGGCCGTTACTGTCGGCAACCCGTCCTTGAAGAATCAGACAAACCAAGGCATCGCAAATGACTTCTCGACGGATTTTGGCACAAGCAGACTGTTGAACTTCAACAACAACTTGGGAGCACGCTTCTTTCATAATCAAGTTGCCACGGCTGTCAGTTACAATCGTACAACCGGTGTCTATACATACCGCCCGGAGTGCGCGAACGGGAACTACCGTTTGTTCTTCTATAATTCATTGGGACTCAGATTCAGAAAATTGAGGCAATTGACTATTCACAACAATCTCAATTATGACTATATCCACAATGTAGACCTGTATTTGCCGGAATCAGGCACCAAAAGCATCCGTAGTACGGTAAAAACCCATCAACTGACCGAAACGTTCAAGGCCAGTTACGATTTTGGCAAAATACAGCTGGACTGGCTCACAAAAGTAGAATTCAGGTATGCATCTTCTCTGCAGGATAATTTCAAGGACATTCATGCGACAGATGTCTGCTATGGGCTGAATCTTCGATATGATATGCCTTGGAAACTAAAGTTTGCCAGTGATTTCAAGGTCTACACACGAAGAGGATATGACAGCAAGGAGATGAATACTGATGACCTGGTGTGGAATGTCTCCCTTTCGCGTGCCGTCCTCAAAGGCAAGCTGAATTTCAAGGTGCAAGGTGTCGATGTCTTGCACAATCTGCACAGCGTAACCTATAGGCTTAATGGCCAGGGACGCACGGAAACATGGCGCAGAAGCATCCCGAACTATTGGATGGTGTACGTTCAATGGAGGTTTAACAAGCATCCCAAACGTAAGGATTAATACTATAGTCAGACATGTTCCGGAATTCTTTCCCTCACTATCTGCAACAGGAGTCGGCCGACTGTGGTCCCTCTTGTCTGCGGATGATAGCCCGATATTACGGTCGGACCTATTCTGCAGAGATGTTGCGCAGGCGATGTTTCATCTCTCGCGAAGGGGTGTCCATGCTTGGTATCAGCGATGCCGCGGAATCCATAGGTTTCCGTACAGTGGGCGTTCAGATTTCATTCAAGCAGTTAGTAGAAGATGCCATATTCCCTTGTATTCTCCATTGGAATCAAAATCATTTTGTCGTTTGCTATGGTGTGGATAAGCGCAAACGTAGTGGTAAAACTGTTTATAAGTTGCATATATCCGACCCTGCCACTCAGCGAATAACTCTAACAAGGGAGGAGTTCGAAAAGTGTTGGCTCAGTTCAAGAAACAGTCAAGGCGAAACAGGAGTAGCACTGATGCTTGAACCGGGGCCTGACTTCGGGACGTTGGATGACGACTTTCAGCCTGCAAAGAAAGGTATCATATCATTTGCAAAGTATCTGCTGCCCTTTAAGTCTATCGGCTTGCAGCTTGTTTTTGGATTGATTGCCGGTAGTATCATCCAACTGATTTTTCCATTTCTCTCACAGGCAATGGTGGATAAGGGCATCAATGGTAGAAATCTGAATCTTATAACATTGATACTTGTAGCACAACTTTCGCTTTTCCTGGCACAACTTCTGATAGGCTACATTCGTAGTTGGATTATGCTACATATCAACACACGCATTGATATCAGCTTGATTTCTGATTTTCTTATCAAGTTGATGAACATGCCGCTCCACTTCTTTGACACGAAGCGAACTGGTGACATTCTACAGCGCATAGGAGACCATAGCCGTATCAAGTCGTTTCTGCTCAGCAATTCGATGAATATAGTCTTTTCCATCTTCAATTTCATCGTCTTTATGTGTATTTTGGCTTACTATAATTTGATGATATTGGGCATCTTTATTGTGGGAAATACGCTTTATCTCATATGGGTACTCTCTTTCATGCACTATCGTAGGGAACTCGATATCAAACGTTTCTATCAATCTTCTCTTGAACATAGCAGACTGATCCAGATGGTGCAAGGAATGCAAGATATCAAACTCAACAATTGCGAAAAACAGAAGAGATGGGAATGGGAACGAATCCAGATGCACCTGTTCCGTATCAGCGTGAAGGGCTTGAAGGTCGGGCAAATTCAGCAATCAGGATCCGTACTCTTTACACAGTCAACCAACATCATCATTTCCTTTATTGCAGCTCAATCGGTTGTAGATGGGCAAATGACGCTTGGTATGATGATGTCACTCACATATATAATAGGCCAGATTTCCGCTCCTATTGGAGAATTTATCAGTTTTGTCCAATCCCTACAGGATGCGAGGATTAGTTTAGAGCGTCTCAACGAAATCCATGCGCAAGACGATGAAGAGAAAGATATTGATACGAAATTGTCGCTTCTTCCCGAAGAACACACTATATGTATTCGTAATCTTTCCTTTAGCTATAGTGGTGCAACACGAGATTATGCAGTTAGGAATGTTAGTCTTGATATTCCCAGCCGGAAAGTGACCGCTATTGTGGGAGAGAGCGGTTGCGGAAAGACCACCTTGCTAAAGCTTATTCAGGGATTCTATCTTCCAAATGAGGGGAGTATTAAAGTAGGTGGTGTCAATCTCAACCTTATCAATCCTCATCTGTGGCGTAAGTCTACAGGTTCTGTGATGCAGGAGAGTTTCATCTTCTCAGACACCATTGCCAATAATATTGCATTAAGTACTGACGAGGTGGACATCGCACGGATGCTCCATGCTGCACAAATGGCCAATATCGCAGAATTTATTTCTTCATTACCATTAGGCTATAACACACGTATCGGAATGGAGGGAAATGGCATCAGTGCTGGTCAGCGTCAGCGTATACTTCTTGCTCGTGCTATCTATAAGAATCCGGAATTTATGTTTTTTGACGAGGCCACCAATTCTTTGGATGCCACCAATGAGCGAGTCATTATGGATAATCTGAAAGAATGCTACAAAGGGAAGACGGTTATCATCAGTGCCCATCGTTTAAGCACCATCAAGGATGCTGACCAAATCATCGTACTTCATCACGGTGAGGTTGTAGAGCAAGGTACGCATTCGCAGCTCATTGATGCCCGTGGCCATTATTTCAAACTGGTAGAGAATCAAATGAAGACCTCTCATAAATAAACCAGCAATTATGACAAATAATAAAAACGAAGATAGTATTCAACTTCGGTCTCAGGAAGTTCAGGAACTCATCGGACACATCCCAGGTGGTTTTATGCGCTATGGAATAGGACTCATACTTGTCTTATTGATACTTGTCCTTGTAGCTTGTAACTTCATCCCATATAGTGAGACTAAATCTTTCCAGTTAAGAGTACTTCCCAATGTGCCTGCAGAAAGCCTTTGTTCTCCTTTTGATGGAAATATCATGAATTGTTGGGTCATAGAAGGTAGCTTTGTCTCTGCCGGTGATACCTTGCTGACAATTCATGCTGATGGGAAGTTACATATATTGAAAGCTGCAAATAATGGAAAAGTGAAGCTTTGTAGCTTTTGTGAGAGGTATGAGACTGTCAAAAAAGGACAACCTCTTATTGAAATTTATCAACAAAATTCAATTCCACAGCCACTTTTGCTTATCGCTGACACATTACCCAATTTTATACCTCTTGAACAGTTTCATACAATAGAGGTAGATATACATGGACAGGAAATCCCTTTCAATATAGTACGAACTATTGAGGATAAAGAAACTGGCAGGATACAAGCGTTGTTTCAATCGGATAAGTACATAGAAGTAACCAGGCAGCATAGAATCATGGGTAAGGTCGTAACATACGATGGTGTATTGATAGAGAAATTGCTCCAAATAAACAAATGAACTTTAGGCACTTGTCTGGTATCGGTTCTTATGGGCCACTTAGGCTAACGCAACCCTATGCCTGCGTACAACCTATAATGGATTTGATAACTTGAATCAATTATAATATTATGGGATAGTTCTGGTTGTGCAAATTTGCAAACTCAGGTTGCTTTGTTTTTCAATACAATGAAATAAATGGCATATAATTTATTTCTAAAAAAGCAGTGGTCTAAGCACTACGCCATTGGGAGCGGACAAGTTTGTTCGCGGAAGAAGCAGTGTCTATTGTTAAATCCTATAATACTTGTAATTTATGAAAAAACTCAAAAGTTTTTCGGTTAAGAGTATGGCAGCACTTTCACGCGAAGAGATGGCTTATATTAGCGGTGGTTCCGATGACCGCTACTATGTATCGTGTTCTATGGACAACGTTGGTAAAAACTGTCTCTATGAAGGAAAGTCCGGAACCTGTGACTACACTGTTACTTTGTCCTCTTCTGGAAAAGTACTGTACTACGACACATTTTGCAGCGCATAAAATGATTGCCAATTCTTAATGTGAACTATTTACTAAATGGTTGGGGTCTGTCATGAGGATGTATGTTGCTTGATGCCTGTGACAATAAATGAAAATTGTAGTAACTACACTACGATTGACAGACCCTTTTCCTTAACATCTATTCCAATGAAACACTTGCTTTTTACATTGTTGCTGTTTTTCTCATTCATGCCATCTTTGGCCCAGCAGCTTATCCTGGGTTCCGTACGTGACGGATTCTTAAAGGTACCCCTCGCCCAGGCACGCGTGACATTGCTAACGTTGGATAGTGTCGTGGTGCAGGACTCAATCAAAATTGCCTTGAACAAAAAAGAAGGTGATCTTTGGGGAAGTGCGGATTTTTCCCTCAAACTGCCCAAGAAGACCTGCACCTATCTCCTCCATGCCACCCTTGATGGATATGAAGACGCTTGGCAGACACTTAGCGTAAAGGCGGAAATAGAAGACCCATGGGGGCTGGACAGTCCGCTTGAACTGTGGCGCATATCGGAGAAATCGCTTGGCGAGGTCACGGTCACTGCTACCAAGCTCAAAATGTTTCACAAGGGAGACACTCTGGTCTACGATGCTTCGGCCTTCAAGCTGCCAGAAGGTTCCATGCTTGACGACCTGATTCGGCAAATGCCGGGTGTCACAATGAACGATGACGGTGAAATCTTTGTCAATGGACGCAAGGTGGACGAGTTGCTCCTTGGCTCGCGCACCTTTTTTGGAGGAAACAACCAAGTCCTGCTTAAGAACCTGCCTTATTATACGGTAAAGCACATAAAGGTCTATGAACAGGAAAGTGACCGCAACATGGCCGCCGGATACGAGGTGGAAACCAACAAGTATGTCATGGATGTCAACCTCAAGGAGAAGTATCGCAATGGCTACATAGCCAATGTGGAAGCGGCCGGAGGCACTAAAGAACGTTGGCTGGGACGCGGATTCTTGTTGGGATATACAGACAAATTCAGGTTCACGTTATTGGCGAATGTGAATAACGTGAACGAGAAACGCCATATCGGTGAGTCGGGAGGATGGAAGCCGGAGCACATGCCTCGTTCGCTGTTGACCACCAAGAGCGTGGCAGGCGAAGTGGACTACAAGTCTAAAAACGGCCTTGTAAAGGACAACTTCATGATTGACTTCACGTCATCAAAGGATTTTGGCGAAACCGTCCAACGTCGCGAACTCTTCATGGACGGCAGTACGCCCTATTCTACTTTAAAGGCCCTGAATACGGCACGGACAAACCGCCTTCTGGCGAGGAACAGAGCCAAATTCACAGTTCCGCAAAAGGTATATGTCGATGTCAGCGTAGAGTTTGAGTATAAGAAGTACCAAGGCAACAGCGAGAGCATGTCCGAGGATTTCCTTGACGGGCTGAACACGCGCTTGCAGAGTACGAGTTATAATAAAGGCTACTGGTATCGCTTGGACGCAGGTGGATTCATTGCGCCTCGTATTGACGGCATTCTTGGCTCGTTGACGGCTTTTTATGGCTTCAAGCACACTGAAGAGAAGAACGAAACGGCGCGCGGCTTCATAACCGAGCAATTCGTCAATCCGTCCACGGCCACACAGTACAATGCCAATGACTTCCGCCACAGAAACACCCTTGGCAACCTGCATCTACTTTGGAACCGCGACCTCGGACGCAATTTCCGTTTGGAACTGCAGGACAGACAAGAGTACTCCAGGAAGTACGAGCGTGACAACCTGTACCATCCCGACACGCTTACCCTGCCTTCTCAATTGGATGCCCTGATAGCCATTACGGACCCTCGGAATTCCTACGAGAGCGATTACCGGACCTACTATAATGTGCCGACCGTCATGCTGAAATGGAGAAAGTACATACCCGGGCAGTACATGAAACTGGAGTACCTTTATTTGGATGTGAATGTCTCTAATATAATTTGTTCGGAACGTTTGGATTATGTGCGCAACAATACGCTGCAGAACAGGAAACGTACGAGTTATGCATTTATGCCGTCGCTCACATTTAAAATGCTTCCGACCAAGAAGTCCGGAGAGCAGTTGCAAATCCGGTTGAGTTATGAACAGGATGTCGCGCCGCTGATGGACCTTCTTGACTATAGGGACGATGCCATGCCGCAGATAGTGAAACTGGGAAATCCGGAACTGAAAGGGCAAGTATCAACTGCAATGAGCGTGAATTTTACGGACAAGGTGAGCAAGCACAAAGGACAGGTCTACAACCTTCAAGGTGATTTCCGCTATTATCACCGGCAGATAGCGCAGTCCGTGACATTCAATCCCGTCAACTCCCAATACACCTATCAGCCGCAAAATGTGAGCGGGGCTTATGAAGCCTCGGCACGGTTTGACTTCACGCGTTTTCTGGACGAACGGCAGCGCTGGTCCTGGCAGACGACCCTTAACGCCGCTTATAACCACTCTGTTGACCATGTGCTGCAGACCGGCATGACGGAAAGTGCGCCCAATGCTGTCAATACACTGGTTCTGCACGATGGGATTTGGCTGCAATACCAGCAGCAGGATTTCAGCATAAAGGCCATCGGCGACATCCGGTGGCGCCATTCCGAGGGGAAGATGCGCGACTTTACGACCCTCAATGCCTTCGATTATCAGTATGGTCTGACGGCACGCTATACAATTCCCGTTGTAAAGACCACGCTTTCGGTCGACGGAAACATGTATTGCCGTCGCGGCTATGGCAGCAATGCGCTTAATAGGGATGATTTTGTGTTGAATGCTTCCGTCAGCCAGCCTTTCCTCAAAGGTAGACTCATAGCACGTGTGGAAGCTTTTGACTTGCTCCACCAATTGTCCGCGACCCAGTATGTCATCAATGCGCAGGGAAGAACGGAAACTTGGAACCGAACACTGCCCAACTACATCATGCTGCACGCTGTCTACCACTTCAACCGACAACCTAAAAAGCAATAACAAATGTACTTCAAGTCTTTTCCTCATTATCTGCAACAGGAGTCGGCCGACTGTATTATAATTCTCAGGACTCACGTTAAATGTATGTGTAAATTTGCTCATGTCTTAGTGTTTTTGTAACTTTGTCCTCATAATCAATGGAGTTTTTCTTTATATGAAGAAGATTAGTATTGTGCTTGTGTGTCTGTTTGTGGCGGTGATGTCTGTGTCTGCGCGGCAGTTTGTCAATCTCACTCCGCAACCCAAGAAAATGACAGTCGCTTCGGGTAAGTACACGTTGTTGCGCTCCTACACCATCGGAGCGTTGGCATTGCCGGACAGTTTGCGAATGGAGGCGATTAAATTCATAGACACCGTGGCAGGTGCTACGGGATGCCACGGACATCTGTCGCGTTCTTCAAAGGCCGATATAGTGATGAAAGTGGATACCTCGTTGCCAGACGAAGGCTATGGCCTGAAGGTGACAAGCAAGAGGATATATATGAGCGCTTCTACGGCTACAGGTTTTTTTTACGCCTTCCAGACATTGAAGAAGATGATGCCTGCCAATGTCATGGCCGGATTAAGTGTTGAGGAAGCAAAACAGAAAATGCCTTGGTTCGAGGCATATGCGCGTCCTGAAATACCGTGCGTGGAGATAGATGACGAACCGCGGTTCTCCTATCGTGGTTTCATGCTCGACTGTGGACGCCACTTCTTTACCGTTGAGGAAATCAAGCAGGTTCTGGATGCCATGGCCATATACAAGATGAACTATTTCCACTGGCATTTGACCGAGGATCAGGGGTGGCGTTTCGAGGTGAAGAAGTATCCTCGTCTCACCACTGTGGGTTCCGTGGCATCTGATTGCCGCATGACGGACATGAAGAAAGGGCATTATTGGCTGGGCAAGCCCTATGGCCCATACTTTTACACTCAGGATGATTGTCGCGAGATAGTGGAGTATGCCCGTGACCTGCACATCGAGGTCATCCCGGAGATAGACATGCCCGGGCATATCATGGCGGCTTTGGCGGCATATCCCGAGTTCAGCTGCACCCCGGATGGAGAGCACAAGGTGCAGACCTACCAGGGAGGCGTATGGTCCGATGTGCTGAACGTGGGTAATCCTAAGGCGGTGCAGTTTGCGCGCGATGTGCTGACCGAGGTGATGGATGTTTTCCCCGGGCGGTATGTGCATATAGGCGGTGACGAATGTCCCACTTCGGCTTGGGAACAGAACGAACAATGCCACGTGCAGTTGGACAAACTGATAAAGGAGGGAAAGGTGAAGGACGCAGGAGCCGACAGCAAGCATCGCTTCCGTCCGTTGCAGAGCTACTTCATAAAGCAGATGCACGAACATATTGCTGCTCGTGGACGCAAGATGATTCTTTGGAACGAAAGCGTTACGGCGCAGGGAGCGGACCTCGACCTCATAAAGAGTACCGGCGCCACGATATTCTGCTGGAATCCATGCCAGCGCGGTGCGGCCATAGCGGCCTCTTTGGGACTGGATGCCGTCATCACGGAGTGGGGGGCCGGATGCTACTACATAAACCGCAAGCAGCACAATGGCGAGAACGAGCCAGTGGCTGCCGGCAACGGAGGTGCCGGTGACCAGTTGCCGGCGGTATATGCTTACAAGCCTGTGCCCGACAACGTGACAGACCCCAACCTGCGCAAGCACTACGTGGGTGTGCAGGCCACGTTCTGGACCGAACACGTGTCTGATATAGATTACCTCAACTATCTTGCCTTCCCACGCCTTTTGGCTGTGGCAGAGGCCGGATGGAGTCCCGAGGAGAACAAGGACTTTGAGGGCTTCCGTACGCGTTTCACCGCGGACACGATGCTGTTCCAGCTCACTGGCCGTCTGTATGGTCACCATTTCATTGCCAAGTGACATCGAAAATCAGCAAGAGTGTGGATAAGATAGCAGTTTTGATAAGCGGAGGCGTGGACAGTGCCGTGGTGACACACCTGCTGGTGCAGCAGGGGTATAAGCCTGACCTCTATTATATAAAGATAGGCATGGAGGGCGAGGATTCGTCCTGCACTGCCGAGGAAGACATAGAACTGTCCACGGCCACGGCACGCAAGTACGGCCTTCGCCTGGAGGTGATAGACCTGCAGAAGGAGTATTGGGAGCGTGTCGTGGGATATGCCATAGAAAGGGTGAAGCAAGGCCTCACGCCCAATCCCGATGTCATGTGCAACAGGCTGATAAAGTTCGGAGCCTTCGAGGAGAGGGTGGGTCACATGTACGACAAGATAGCCACCGGACATTATGGTCGCATCATAGAACGCGATGGCAAGACGTGGCTGGGCGTGGCACGCGACCCCGTTAAGGACCAGACCGACTTTCTTGCGCAACTGCCCGGTGTGGAGATAGGTCGTCTCATCCTTCCTTTGGGCGACCTGATGAAGGAGGATGTGCGCCGCATAGCCGAGGAGGCTCGGCTTCCACAGGCCAAGCGCAAGGATAGCCAGGGTATTTGCTTTCTGGGCAAGATAAACTACAACGACTTTCTCCGTCGCTTCCTTGGCGAGCAGGAAGGCAAGGTCATAGACATAGAGACCAACCGTATAGTGGGTACCCACAAGGGTTTCTGGTTCCATACAATAGGCCAGCGCAAGGGCTTGGGCCTTGGCGGAGGCCCATGGTTCGTGGTGAAGAAGAATGTTCGCAAGAATGTGGTCTTCGTGGCGCACGGATGGGATACCCGGTTGCAATACGGTCATGTCTTCCGCCTGGCCGACTTCCACGCCATTACGGAGCCTCTGCCTTTGGTTGAGGGCGGTGCCCCCATGGACATATCCTTCAAGGTGCGGCACGTAGACCACTTCATGGACGGAACCATAGAGCGTGACGGCGATGGTTATCTGGTGCGTTCCGCGCAACCCATCCAGGGCATAGCCCCGGGACAGTTCGGGTGCATCTACGATCATGACCGAACCGTCTGCTACGGTAGCGGTGAGATAAGCCTGCCGCGTACTGGAGGCACGCAGAAGGAATTCCAAATATAATAATAAAGCGTAATCGCAGAGATGCAAGCAATAATCTTGGCGGCCGGCATGGGTCGCAGACTGGGGAACCACACCAAGGATAATACCAAGTGCATGGTGCCAGTGAACGGAGTGCGGCTGATAGACCGCGTGCTGGGACAGTTGTCTGGCCTTGGCCTCAGCAGAGTAATCATAGTGATAGGCTACAAGGGTGAGAACCTGCGCAACTACATTGCCGACAGGTATGACGGCCGCTTGGAGATACAGTATGTGGAGAACCCTATCTATGACAAGACCAACAACATATATTCCCTGTCACTGGTGCAGGAACAGATGCAGGAAGACGACACGCTGCTGATAGAGAGCGACCTGATATTCTCCGATCGTATGTTTCCCATGATTCTTGATGATCCCGCACCTAATGTCGCCTTGGTGGCAAAGTACGAGGCATGGATGGACGGCACTATGGTGAAGCTTGATGCCGATAGCAACATAGTGAGTTTCGTGCCAAAGAAGGCCTTTGACTATGCCGACGTGGAAGAGTATTACAAGACGGTGAACATATACAAGTTCAGTCGCGAGTTCAGTCGTACCAAGTACGTCCCCTTCCTGAAGGCATACGCCATGGCATATGGCAACAACGAGTATTACGAGCAGGTGCTACGTGTCATCACCATGGTGGACACCGTGGAACTGAAAGGCTTGCCCGTGGGCGACGAGAAGTGGTATGAGATAGATGACATCCAGGATTTGGACATAGCGGAGACCATATTCTCTTCCGGCGAGGACATGTTCCAACGCTATAATTGTCGTTATGGCGGACATTGGCGTTTTCCCAAGTTGCTGGATTTCTGCTATTTGGTCAATCCTTACTTTCCGCCACGACGCATGAAGGAGGAGATGAAGGCCAACTTTGACATTCTGTTGACCGAGTATCCTTCGGGCATGTATGTCAACTCAATGATAGCAGGCAAGTACTTCGGCATACGTCAGGACTATGTGGTGGTAGGCAACGGGGCGGCCGAACTTATCAAGAGCATGATGGAATTGCAACAGGGCAATATCGGCGTGATATATCCCACCTTCGAGGAATATCCCCATCGGCTTTCGCCCGACAGGATAGTGGCCTATGCTCCCAAAAACAATACTCTGTCATACGATGCCGATGACTTGATGACTTTCTATGCCGACAAGGACATCAGCACGCTCCTTCTCATTAACCCTGACAACCCCTCTGGCAACTTCATCGGCATGGACGGACTGCTGCGTCTGGCCGCGTGGTGCGACAGTCGTGGCGTGACTTTTGTCGTGGACGAATCATTTGTGGACTTTAGCGACGACTTTGAACACAACTCCCTTCTTCATGACGAAATACTGGAGGCGCACAGTCTCGTGGTCATCAAGAGCATATCCAAGTCCTACGGTGTCCCCGGCTTGCGGTTGGGTATCTTGGCCTCGGCCGACAAGGACTTGATCAGGCGTATCAAACGGGATGTGTCCATATGGAACATCAATTCCTTTGCCGAGTTCTATATGCAGATATTCGGCAAGTACACGGCAGATTATGGCAAGGCATGCCGCAGGTTCATCGCGGAGAGACGGCGTTTCCGCGCCCTGTTGGAGGAAATATCTTTCTTGAGGGTCATGCCCTCACAGGCCAACTATTTCTGTTGCGAGGTTACGGCCAAGTATACTTCTGCCGAGCTGGCCTTGAAACTGCTGGACGGGTATGACATCATGATAAAGGACTGCAATTCCAAGACAGGTCTGGCCGGCAAGAACTACATACGACTTTCCGTGAGGGACAGCCGCGATAACGATGTCCTTATTCATGCTCTAAGGGAATTGGAACAATGAAAGTGTGCGTATGCGGAGGTGGTAATCTCGGGCACGTGGTGGCGGCTTTTCTGGCACTGCAACCGTCCGTGGAGGTGACCATTCTGACCCGTTCGCCGCAGCGATGGTCGCATGACCTGACATTGCGGATGCCGGATTGTTCCGAGCGCGCGTGCCATGTCTCGCACATAACTTCCGATGCGGCCCGGGCGATTCCCGATGCCGATTGTGTAATCATGTGTCTGCCCGGTTTCGCCTTTGCCGATGAGATGAGGCTGATAGCCCCCCATATCTCTCCCGGTACCGTGGTGGGCAGCGTGGTGAGCAATACCGGATTTTTCTTTGAGGCGCAGAGGCATCTGCCTGCCTGCGCCATCCTGTTCGGACTGCAAAGGGTGCCATTCATATCCAGGACATTGGACTATGGCAGCAAGGCGCATCTGATGGGAACCAAGCCCATGCTGTATGCTTGCGTCACCGGAAACGGCAAGAATACTCCCTCGCTGTCAAGGCAGGAAGATGTGAGGGCTATGCTTCAGCAATTGTTTGCAACACCGGTCTCCCTCCTTGGCAGCATTTACGAGGCAAGTCTGAGCAACAGCAATCCACTCTTGCACCCGGCCCGCATGTATGCCATGTGGCACGATTGGGACGGTGTGCACCAATACGACAGCAATTGCCTGTTCTATGAGGAATGGACCGATGAGGCCTCGGAACTGCTCATAGGGATGGATGGTGAGTTCTTCAGGCTCTTGGACGTGCTTCCTGTGAGAAAAGGCAGCATTACACCTATCCTGGAATACTACGAGAGCACGGACGCACCGTCGCTCACGCTCAAATTGCGTAGCATCCGGGCTTTCCATGGCATAATGTCGCCGATGCGCCGGGTGGAAGGCGGCTATGTCCCGGACCTTTCCAGCCGTTATTTTACAGAGGATTTTCTCCTTGGCCTTGCCATGATACATCGTTTGGTCGAGGTACATCATGTGTCCGCCCCCATAATACATAAGGTATATGCATGGGGCATGGGTCTGTTAGGAAAGGGCTGAACGTCATTACTGTCTGCTCCTGCGCGTTGCGGACAGGTTGTTTCCATGCATTCGCTAATTCGTGAATGCAGGAACGTGTCTCTTGTTTTTTTGTTATTATGAAGTGGAGTCCGGAACCACTTTCAGCTACGTCCGAACAGGTACTTGCGGAAGAACGGACTGATGCGCAGTATATTGCTTGTTATTATGCAGAAGACGATGACCAGCATGGCTATGATTACGGATAGAGTGGTGTCCATGAGGAAATTGTGGAGGTTGGTCTTGAAGAATGCTCCGACCGCGGGCAGGTTGGGCAGGAACAGGAAGTGCAGCAGGTATATGTCCAGCGTGCGGCGGCCGATGTATTGCAGCGTGCCGCCTATGACGGTGCCTTGTGTCATGTAGGCCGCATAGTGCCGGAAGTACATGAACACGATACAAGGCAGGCAGAACTTGGCCATAGTGGAGGGAACGTTGGCCCATGCCATGCGCAAGGTGTGCCACTTCAGCACGTCCAAAGTACAGAATGTCACTACGACCACTATGGAGGGAAAGAACCACGCCGAGTCCATGACGCGCTGGGCCTTGTCCCAATATCGGCGCACTATGTTGCCGAAGAGGAAGAAAGGGAAAAATTTCATCAGTTGTATGACTGAGGTGTAGTCCAGCCATCGGCTTGGCTCCTTGCCTTTGAACCCGTCTGCCCACCAGCAGTACTTGGGCAGGTAGCATGTCTCGTATGCCACCAATGACAGGAGGAAGAATAAGGTTATGGGTATCCACGATTTACGTCCCAGCAGGGATTCCAGAAAGCAGAACAGATAGTATATCACGAACATGTACAGCAATACCAGGGTGAACCAATAGCCTCCTTTCATCGGGGATTGCAGACATGTCTCCATGGCAGGCCGGAAGCGCGGATACAGGACCGTGCAGGCCAATAGGAAGAATACCGCGGTGGGTATCAACTGTATGCGCATCTTCTTTCCGATAATGGAGACCAGTGTGTCAAGATTCCATGTCAAAGAAGCCTTGTAGGCCAGAAAACCGCTGACCATGAAGAACAAGGGCATGCGGAAGAGCATGAGGAAAGGCATGGACGAGGATTGCTTGGCGGGTTCCATGAAGCCCATCTGTGCCACATGGTATGCCACTACCAGTATCATTGTGAATCCGCGCATGGCATCGAGCCATTCCAAACGTGGCTTGTGCAGGGGCTTGCTATCGTTATTGTCCCGGATGCCGTAATTGGCGGATATGATATTCTCGCTTTCGTTGCATTGCGGATTATTGTTGTCCATGTTTTTGGTATATGCGGATTAACGGATTCTACTGTATTGTGCTGATATTTCACGCAGTGCATGCATGGTAATCATCCGGCAAAAGTACGGAAATAATTTGTGTATTCCCTTATTTATGTCTATTTTTGCAAGTAAATACCATAGATACGGTGATACAGAAGTCAATACATAGGGTTTTGAGGGAAAAGTACAGTCCCGATGGCTCGCTGCTTCGTCGCCAGCAGTTGAGAATGCTGGAATTACTGATGGAAATAGACCGCATATGCCGTAGGCACGGCATAAAGTATTGGTTAAGCAGCGGTACGTTGATAGGTGCCGTGCGACATGGAGGCTTCATTCCTTGGGATGATGACTTGGACATAGAGATGATGCGTCCGGACTATGACCGCCTGATGGCTTTGTTGCCTTGCGAGCTGCCAGAAGACATGGCACTGCAGACCCCTGATACCGACCCGGCATACTTCTTTTTTTATGCCAAGGTGCGTGACCGCCGTTCACGGCTTTCCGAGGGTAACAACTATGATCGCATGTGGAAGGAACAGGGAATATACATTGACATCTTTCCATTGGAGAAGCAACCCATTTGCCTGCACAGACTGAGTGAATTGTCCGTAGGCCACATGTACAAGATATGGCGCACCTGTACCGATGATGCCGATGGCATCCGCAAAGTCATGCGCTGGTTCCACTTCAACCGCAGGTTCGTCTTTCCATTTCTCCGCTTTCTTTGTATCCTTTCCGCCACGGATGTCATCACCAGCGACATGGGTATTCCGTACCACAATCCGCGTTACGCCAGCGACATATTTCCTCTGTCTTCCATGATGTTCGAGGGAGTGGAGTTCCCCGTGCCGCGCGACTACGACCGCATGTTGCGGCTGATGTATGGCGACTACATGAAACTGCCGCCGGAGGAAAGCATAACTTCGCACTGCGCAAGACTGGAGTTTTTGGACGAACCGCTTCAAGAGTAATTTACAATAATACAACTAAGAAACATATGAAACAGGAGTTAATCAAGCGTTTCCTGGCTTACGTGGCCTACGACACCCAATCCAGTGAAGACAATGATGGGAAATGCCCCAGTACGGCCAAGCAGCTCCGCCTGGCAGAGCATCTGGTGAGCGAGTTGCAGGCTATAGGCATGCAGGAGGTGGAGATGGATTCCCACGGATATGTCTATGCCACTCTGCCTGCCAGCAAGGGCATGGAGTCGGTGCCGGTGGTGGGCTTCATCGCCCATATGGACACCAGCCCCGACTGTTGCGGTGCGGGTGTCTCTCCGCGGATAATAGAAAACTATGATGGTGGTGACATCATTCTGGATGCCGGAGAAGGCATTGTCACGCGTGTGAGTCAGTTCCCTGAACTGCTGGAGCACCGTGGCGAAGACCTCATTGTCACCGACGGACATACGTTGCTGGGAGCCGATGACAAGGCCGGAATAGCCGAGATAGTCACGGCCATGTCTTATCTGATGTCGCATCCCGAGGTGCGCCATGGTAGGGTGCGCGTGTGCTTTAATCCCGATGAGGAGATCGGGTGTGGCGCCCATCTCTTCGATGTGGAGAAGTTCGGCTGTCAGTGGGCCTACACCATGGACGGCAGCGAAGTGGGAGAACTGGAGTATGAGAACTTCAATGCGGCCTCGGCACGTATCGTCGTGAACGGGGTGAGCGTGCACCCGGGGTATGCCAAGGACAAGATGGTGAATGCGGCCTTGCTGGCTACCGAGTTTGCCCAGCAGATGCCTGAGAACGAGGTGCCCGAGCGCACCACTGGTTACGAGGGTTTCTTCCATCTGTATCAGATGCAGGGCGGGGTGGAACAGGCAACGCTTACATATATCATCCGCGACCACGATACGCAGATGTTCCGCATGCGCAAGCATATCATCCTGGACCTCTGCGAGAGGATGAACGCTAAATACGGTCAGGGTACTTTTGTTCCGGAGGTTAAGGATACATATTATAATATGCACACGCAGCTGGTGGACAAGCCCCACATCACGGACATTGCCAGGCGTGCCATAGAGGAGGCATGCGGTTTCTGCCGGGTGGTGCCCATACGTGGCGGTACTGATGGAGCGCAACTGTCATTCAAGGGCCTGCCTTGTCCCAATATCTTTGCCGGAGGTTTGAACTTCCATGGGCGTCATGAGTTCCTGCCTGTCCAAAGCATGGAAAAGGCCATGATGACGGTGGTGAACATCTGCCGTCTGGTAGCGGAGTGATGATGATTGCGCGTTGTTATCTGGAGATAACCAATAGATGCAACCTCGATTGCCTCTTCTGCCCCAAGACCGGGCGGGAGAAGCGCAGCCTCACGTTGGAGGAGTTTGACTTTCTGACCTCGCGCCTGCAGGGAAAGGTCAAGTTCCTCTACTTCCATTTGATGGGCGAGCCTATGTTGCATCGGTATCTGCCTCTCTTCGTGGCCATGGCACGTGAGCGAGGTTTCATCCCCGTGCTCACTACCAACGGCACTCTTCTCTCCAAGGCCGGGGACGCACTCTTGGAGGCTCACCCGCACAAGGTGCAGATTTCCTTGCATTCGCACGAGGGCAACGGTCTGGTTAATCCACGTGGTTACATTCGCGAGGTCATGGATTTTTCTATCCGGGCAGCACGACAGGGCGTGATAGTTGTGCTGAGGCTGTGGAACGAGGGCGGATATGATACCGAGAATGAACATTTGCACGAACTCGTAGCCGAGCATGTGCCACGGCCATGGGTGCAGCGGTACGATGGCTGGAAACTGACTGATAACCTGTATTTGGAATACGATGGCATGTTCGAGTGGCCCGACAGTAGCCATGGCGATTACGCCACGGAGGAGGTTTTCTGTTATGCCTTGCGCAACCAGATAGGCGTGCTGGTGGATGGCAGTGTGGTGCCGTGTTGTCTGGACCATGATGGCGATATTCCGCTTGGTAACCTGTTCACTCAGACACTGGACGAGATATTGCAGTCCTCGCGTGCCCGTGCCATGTATGAGGGGTTCACTCGTCACCGGGCTGTGGAGCCCTTGTGCCGAAAGTGCGGATATGCCTCAGTGGCAAAGCGTTTCAGAAAATGACCACATGCTGCGTCGGGTCGTAGTAATGTACAGAATATAAAATCATGAAAGCTTCAGTAGTTCTTGCTATTGCCATATGTTCTTCGTTAAGTACACTTGCAGACAAGGAGACTGTCATAGATACGACAAGGGTACTTGGCGAGCTGGTTGTTGTAGAGGGTGCGGCCAAGGCTCCTGTACCATTGTTGCCACTTGATGTAAGGATTGTTGAAAGTTCAACAATAGATAACAGCACGGAGACTAACCTGCTGCCGATACTTCAAAACAGAATTCCCGGAATGTTTGTTACCGAGCGCGGTCTTGCCGGATATGGCGTGAGTGGAGGTGGCGCCGGTGCCGTGTCCGTTCGTGGTGTCGGTGGAGGCAACAAGGTATTGTTCCTTATTGACGGGCAGCCGCAGTGGGCGGGAATTTTCGGTCATTCGTTGCCGGATACATATGTTACCAACGACGTGCAGCGGGTGGAGGTGGTCAGCGGTCCGTCTTCATTGCTCTACGGTTCGGGTGCCATGGGCGGTTCTGTCAATCTTGTCACTCGTCGCGCCACTCGGGAAGGATTTAGCGGTTCGCTACGTGCCATGGGTGGTAGTTTCGGCACACAAAAATATGGTGCAAGGGCCGGATACAAGCATGGCAGTCTGCGAACTTGTGTTGCGGCAAGCTATGAATCAACCAATGGTAACCGTAGTGGCATGGACTTTTGGCTGTCCAATCAATATGCATCTGTGAGCTATGACTTTTCCAAGCATTGGGAAGCCGGAGCAAATGTAATGCTCACGGAGACCAAGGCGGACAATCCAGGTTCGATATATCGTGAACGGCCGCTTGACATGTGGGCAAAACAGTTCAGAACAACCACTTCTGTCTTTGTAAAGAACCGATATGCCATGGTCTCTGGCGGAATTCAGGCGTATTATAATTGGGGCAAGCATGACATAGACGACGGACTGGACGACAGGAACGATCCACGGACATATCTTTTCCATTCCAAGGATTTCAATATGGGGGTGACGATGTATCAGTCCGTCAAGCCTTGGATAGGAAATGACCTGAGTATTGGCGTTGACTTCAAGCATTGGGGTGGCCGGGCCTACAATACCGGCAAGGTCGATGGTGCCGAGACACCAATTGTGGACAAGCATGTCAATGAGGTTGCCGGATATGTCATGATGCAGCAGGCATTGTTTCGTGACGTGCTGAGTCTGAACGCGGGTGTGCGTCTTGAACATTCGTCACAGTTCGGCAATGAATGGGTGCCACAGGCCGGGCTTGTAGTGCGCCCGTTATTGACAAGCCGTCTCAAATTCAGTTACGGTCGCGGATTCCGTTCGCCAAATATACGTGAACTCTATATGTATATGTCACGAAATCCGGAATTGCGTCCCGAGTCAATGGACAATTTCGAGATAGAATTTCGTCAGTGGCTCCTGGACAGACGTTTGGACTTCGGCCTGTCGCTTTATTATATCAAGGGCGAGAACATGATTCAGGCAATCACTGTTGACGGTAGGTCGCAGAATGTCAATACGGGTGGATTCATCAACAAGGGATTTGAACTTGACATCACATACAATGTTAACAAGGATTGGGCCGTGACAGCCAATTATGCTTATTTGCACACAAGCAGACGCATAGTGGGAGCACCCAAGAACAAGCTATTCGGGGAGGTGGCATATACTCTTGGGCGTTGGCAGTTTACCGTGGATGTTATGGGCATATGGGGACTTCATACAGAGGAAACAACGGAGAACTATGCCATGCTCAACGCCCGTGCTGCGTATTCCTTCGATTTCAGAATGCCACTTGTATTATTTGTCAAAGGTGAAAATCTTACGGCATCAAAATATCAGATAAACTATGGATTCCCTATGCCTCGTGCTACTGTGATGGCCGGCGCGGAATGGAAATTCTGAATAATGAAGGTAACACTTTCTTGGCTGCCAATGGATGTCTTGTGGAAGATATGAAAACAATCAAGCTTGCTGGCATATTTGCAACTATGATTACAAACCGTCATCTTCATCTGTGTCGAAATCAAAATCGAAATCTCCGAAGAATTCCGGCATGTCTTCGGTGAAGGAGTCTAAATCCCGTCGGTCTTTCTTGGTTGGTCGTCCCATACCTTTGGCACGTCCTATGAAACCGGAAATCTTGGACATCTCCAGCAATTCGTATTGTTCTGGTGCGGTGACATTTTCCAGAACCTCGGGAATGAGTTTGGCTCCCACGCGTTTTTCTATGGCTTGCAACACACGGAAACTGTAGGTGACCGGAGGCTTGCGTACGTCTATTATGTCACCTTCGTGTATCAGTCGTGAGGCCTTCAGTTGTGCGCCTTTCATGCTTACCTGCCCCTTCTTGCAGGCAGCTGCGGCTATGGTACGTGTCTTGAATATGCGTGCAGCCCACAGCCATTTGTCTATACGTGCTTCGTTCTTCATTTGTTGTTGTAGTGACACATTGCAAATTGCATTCCGCTCAAGGCAAAGGCCTTGATGGCATCGCACACCACTGGAACCTTGTCCTCTATCGTCTTTCTGTCCTCGGCTGAGAACTTGCCCAAAACGAAATCTACCTGTCCTCCGCGCGGAAAGTCGTTGCCTATGCCGAATTTCAGACGGTTGTATGCTTCCGTGCCAAGCATTTGGGCTATGTGTTTCAGACCGTTGTGCCCGGCGGCCGAGCCGTTTTGCTTCATGCGGATACTACCCACTGGCAGGGAAAGGTCATCCACTATGACCAGCAGGTTTTCCAAGGGAATCTTCTCCTGTTGCATCCAATACCGAACGGCATTGCCGGAAAGATTCATGTACGTTGATGGCTTCAGTAACAGGAGTTCCGCATTTTTTATTCGTGTCTTGCATACGAAACCATATCGCTTGTCATGCCATTCTGCATTCTGGGATTCGGCCAAGGCATCCACCATGCGGAAACCGATGTTGTGACGTGTTCCACTATATTCGTCACCTATATTGCCAAGGCCTACAATCAAGTATTTCATATTAGGATTTGCCTTGCCTCCGCATGTAGGTAACGTGTCGTGATGGTTCGGGATGAGGTTGGCAAGGAATGTTTTTATGGTGTGTAATGTTCATGATAATAAATACGGGTAACGGCATGGCCGTTACCCGTATTTATTTTTGTGTCAGAGTAGCTTGTGCGGATAAGGAATCCGCACAATATGTCCAAGTCTCTGTTACTTCTTGCCGGCACTTGCCATTGCGCTCATTGCGCTACGTGTCATCTTAACCTGGCATACAACCACGCTGGGACTGGTAACAAGTTCCAAACCCTCGAAGCTCAGTTCGCCAACCTTGATGGTCTTGCCCAAGCCCAAGCTGGTGACATCGATGTTCAGCTTCTCGGGGATTTGGGTGTAGGGAGCACGAACCTTCAGCTTACGGACACTGGCGGCCAGCTTACCACC
This sequence comes from Bacteroides sp., assembly GCA_023665805.1. GTDB lineage: Bacteria > Bacteroidota > Bacteroidia > Bacteroidales > Bacteroidaceae > Physcousia. The sequence goes on from JAMPDJ010000005.1 coordinate 116,557, forward strand.
GGCTTTTACGCCCTCGGCCAAACCGTTCAACTTGATGGGCACTTCCATCACAATGGACTTCTCTGGGGTAATCTCATAGAAGTCAATGTGCAACAGTTGGTCGGTAACGGGGTGGAACTGCAATTCTCTCATGACGGCAATGTGTTCCTGGCCATCGATGGTCAGGTTTACGCTATAGATGTCAGGAGAGTACACCAAGTTACGAACCTCAGCAGCGGTAACGGTGAAGTTGATAGCTACAGGCAGGCCGTTTTCGCCACGTTTCTCGCCATAGAGGTTGCATGGAATAAGACCGCTCTTGCGGACTTCACGGGTTGCTTTCTTGCCGGTGGCAGTGCGGGCGGTGCCCTTTACGTCAATACTTTTCATTTCGTTGTTTGTTGATAAGTGTGTTACTCTAAATTAAGTATGGTGCCTAATTCGCCATCACACAGGCTCTAATAAGCGGTTGCAAAGGTAAGAAAAAAAGATGAAATGACATTTGTTTGTTTCTTGTTTTCCGCTTATGACTGTGTAAATGTGGCGTTTTTGCATGTAAGTCTTGCTGTGGTTGTGAAAAATGCGTACTTTTGCGTGCTTTATATATCGTTCTTATGATCAATCGTAAACTAATCCGAATCAAGACTGTGCAGGTAGCTTATGCTTACAGCCTTAACGAAGTGCATCGCCCCGAGGATGGGGTAAATATCCTTTTGAGCAGTTTGGGCACGGCGTATGATTTGTACAATACGATGCTAACCTTGATGGTAGAGATTTCGCGGTTGGCGTTACGAGCCTATGAGGCGCAGGCAAGTCGTGCTGTGCGTTTGGGCTTGTCTGAACCCAGCCGTAAGTTTGTGGACAACCGTTTTATGTTGCAGTTGGAGAGTAACAGGCAGTTGCAGGACAACCGCAAGAACCAGCGTTTGGATTGGACCAACGAGGAAGAGTTTGTCCGTTCTTTATATAATAGGGTGGTGGATAGCGATTTCTTTCGTGAATACATGGAAAGCAGTGTGGACTCCTACGAGGAGGACCGCGAATTGTGGCGTAAGATATATCGCTATATTATTGTCGACAACGATGCTGTGGACGATTTGTTGGAGGATGTCAACATCTATTGGAACGATGACCGCTTTATTATAGACACTTTTGTATTGAAGACTATCAACAGGTTCACTCCTGCGAGCAATGACGAATATCCGTTGTTGCCGGAGTTTAAGGACGAGGAGGAATTGGAGTATGCCAAGAAATTGATATATCAGGCTCTGAGTGGAGCTGACTATAGCAAGGACCTCATAGCCCAGACTACTCGCAACTGGGATGTGGACCGTGTCCCCATGATGGATCGAGTTATCATGCAGGTTGCATTGGCAGAGATTACCTCTTTCCCGTCTATCCCGCTGTCTGTGTCCATTAACGAGTACATAGAGATAGCTAAAAGCTATAGCACTCCCAACAGTGCCCGTTATATCAACGCCACTTTGGATAATATCAGCAAGAAGCTCATGGCTGAGCATAAATTGGTAAAGAACGCTTGACGCGTACAGCCTTTGATGGTTGCCGATAATATCCCGCCGTTATTGTTATAGGAATACTTCATGTAATACAGATATACCTTACTTAGAACATAACCAACATTAAGCAGAAATAAGAAATGATTCAGATTATCGCTACACAGTCTTCCAGTCTGCCCATGATAGCCATGTGGGTGCTCATCGGTGTTATTTTCTGGTTCTTCATTTTCCGTCCTCAGAGAAAACGTCAGCAGGAGATACAGAACTTCCGCAATTCCATTGCCGTCGGTTCCAAGGTGGTAACTGCTGGTGGCATACATGGTGAGGTGCGTTCCATAGACGAGGCTGAGAATGTCTTGGTCATAGAAATTGCCAAGGGTGTGAACATACGTGTGGACCGCAATAGTGTCTATGCAACTGCCCAGACAAATCAGAACAGGTAAGAGAAGAGCTACATTGGGGCTCACGTCTCTGCTCCGCGAAAGGGGTAGGGATATGTTGCTTTTTGCCTTTTTCTTTGTGGTGAGTCTCGGATTCTGGCTGTTGCAGAAGTTGAACGACACGTTTGAGACCAGTATACGTGTGCCTTTGGAACTTGTGGGAGTACCTGACGGAACTTTCATAACGTCACCGTTGCCTTCCGAGGTGGTGGTGACTGTGCGTGACCGTGGAACAAATCTATTTCGCTATATGCAACGTAGCAAGGCCTTGACGCCAATACGTTTGGATTTCTCGGTCTACGACAATGGCTCGGCTGCCAGCAAGATTGCCGTTCCTTTGACGGATATACAGAGAGCATTCCAGCAGCAGATGTTGTCTTCCACACAAGTCCAGCAGTTGCGTCCCAGCAAGTTCGAGTTCCATTACAACCGAGGGGTGTGTCGTCGCTTGCCTGTAAAATATACCGGCAGCGTGTACACTGTACAGCAGAACTATCTACAGAATATCTCCATCAGCCCGGACAGTGTGATGGTCTATGCTCCTTCTGCCATGCTGGACACCATGCAGTATGCTTATACAGTTCGGCATGACGTCACGGATTTGAAAAAGACCACCACATACAACATTCCAATATCTTCACCGGCAGGTGTGAAGACTGTTCCCGAATCCATACAGATGACGGCACAGGTGGACTATTATACGGAGCAGACAGTCAGCGTACCTGTGGTTGGGCTTAATTTTCCTGCGGATATACGCTTAAGAACCTTTCCCACCAAGGTTACCGTCAAATACAGGGTAGGGGCTTCCAATGCCAAGAAAATAAAACCTGACAGTTTTGTCCTGGTAGCCACATACGAGGAACTATACAACAATGACAAGCAGAAATTCGCTCTTCAACTGAAGTCCGTTCCTCCTGGTGTGTCCAATGTTCGCATATATCCTCGCGAGATAGACTACCTGTTGGAATACACGGCTCCGGCAGAGACAAATGAAGACATAAGAGAACAGGCTCCCCAACCCAATAAAGCCGCAAGGCGAAAGTAAGGCTAAATTCCTCTAAGAGGATGTGGACATGTAACTTGTATGAGCCGTAATATCCAAGCAGGTAATGACAGAATCATAACTCAAGGAACGGTGACATTATGATAAAGTTGGCGATAACAGGCGGTATAGGCAGCGGAAAGAGCTATGTGGCACGACAAATGTCACAATTGTTTGGCATTCCGGTTTACGACTCTGACAGCAATGCCAAACGTCTCAATGAGGAGTCGCCTAAGATTCGCCAAGGGCTGATAGACATTGTTGGTGATGATGTCTATGATGCCGATGGGCATCTGAACAGGTCCAGACTGGCATCATTTCTTTTTGCCAAAGAGGAAAACGCACGCAAGGTAAATGCGTTGGTACATCCTGTCGTAAAGGATGACTTCCTTTGCTGGGCCGGCCGGCAAGCTGCTCCGGTTGTGGCGATAGAGACCGCTCTCCTTGCCGAGAGCGGGATAGACCTTGTGGTAGACAAAATCATACGGGTGGACGCTCCTTTGGAAACTCGTATCCAACGTGCCATGCTACGCGACGGGGCAACCCGTGAACAGATACTTGCCCGCATATCCAGGCAGACCGAATACCCTTGCCCGCATATAATAATAAATAATGTATAGGCATTGGACATCCTGTGGCAATTAGGTATCGGACATCGGAGACCGCGTGCTTAGTGCCTGATAAATATATAGAACGACAAATAACAAACAGATAACATAAACCATTTCCCGTATTGGCGTTTCCATCCGGTCCTGCGAGTAAAGGCAGCAGGTGGGTATGGCAAGCCCTTGTGGGAAACTAAAACCCAAAAGAAGACAAATGCTTGAAACAATTCTCGCCATCGCTGGCAAGCCCGGACTTTTCCGATTGGTCAATCGTGGTAATCGCAGTCTCATCGTGGAGACACTGGACGCTCAGAAGAAGCGCATGCCTGCATTTGGTACAGACAAGATTATTTCCTTGTCGGACATAGCCATGTACACCGATGATGAGGAAGTTCCTCTGCGTCGTGTACTGAAGAACATCTATGATATGGAGGGAGGCAAGACCACATCCATGGACTACCGCAAGGCTTCTCCTGAAGAGTTGGCCGGGTTTATGTCCAAGGCTTTGCCTAACTATGACCGCGACCGTGTCTATCCCAATGACATGAAGAAGCTCATCCAGTGGTACAATCTTTTGATAGAAAACGGCATCACCGACTTTGAGGAAGAGCAGAAACAGGAGGACGTTGAAGAGTAAACACACATAATTCTCTGTTTTGTCATATTGTTATGCCCCCTCAAGGTTCAGACGAATGGCCTTGAGGGGGCATATGCGTATATGGATTGTCCCGATAAGGATTATTAACAACACGTATCATCAAATACAATCATGAACAAATTGCTCTTCGCATGCCTGTTGACCCTGACATGTATCGAGGGTCCGGCACAGACCAAAGTAGATTCGCGTATCCCTAAGGCCAAAGACCTGGTGGCTTATCGTCCCAAACATACGATGTACAGGAAGGGATGGATAGATTTCAACAAGAATGGAATAAAGGATGTTTATGAAGATCCCACGGCTACGGTGGATGAGCGTGTGGAGAATCTGCTGTCCATGATGACCATGGAGGAAAAGACTTGTCAGATGGTCACCCTCTATGGTTACAAGCGAGTGTTGAATGACGATCTGCCAACGCCCGAGTGGAAGAACAAGCTATGGAAAGACGGCATGGGTGCCATAGACGAACATTTGAACGGGTTTCAGCAATGGGGACTGCCTCCATCGGACAATCCTTTTGTCTGGCCGGCATCGCGCCATGCCTGGGCGCTTAACGAAGTGCAGCGGTTCTTTGTGGAGGAGACCCGTCTGGGCATCCCCACTGATTTCACCAATGAAGGAATACGTGGCGTGGAGAGCTACATTGCCACTAATTTCCCTACACAACTTGGCCTTGGCCACACATGGAACCGAAATCTAATTAACGAGGTCGGTCGCATCACCGGTCGCGAAGCGCGTCTGCTTGGATACACCAATGTCTATGCGCCCATCCTGGACGTAGGCCGCGATCAGCGTTGGGGACGTTACGAGGAGGTTTATGGCGAAAGCCCCTATCTGGTGGCCGAACTGGGCGTGGCCATGGCCAAGGGCCTGCAAAAGGACATGCAGGTGGCGGCTACGGCCAAGCATTTCATAGCATACAGCAACAACAAGGGCGCACGCGAGGGATTTGCGCGTGTGGATCCCCAAATGTCATTGCGCGAGGTGGAGAACATCCACGCCTACCCCTTTACACGTGTAATCCGTGAGGCCGGAATCCTCGGTGTGATGAGTTCTTATAACGACTACGACGGCTTCCCCATACAGAGCAGCTACTATTGGCTCACCACCCGTCTGCGTGGGACGATGGGGTTCAAGGGCTATGTGGTGTCTGACAGCGATGCACTTGAATACCTGTATTCCAAGCACCATACTGCCAAGGACATGAAAGAGGCAGTGCGCCAAAGCATAGAGGCGGGGCTGAATGTCCGGTGCACGTTCCGCTCGCCGGAGTCATTTGTGATGCCGTTGCGCGAACTTATCAACGAAGGTTCCATCAGTATGAGTACCATTGACGACCGAGTTCGTGACATTCTGCGTGTCAAGTTCATGATAGGCCTTTTCGACAGCCCGTACCAAACCAACCTAAAGCAGGCAGACATCGAGGTCAACAGCAAGGAGAACGGAGTCGTGGCACTTCAAGCTTCGCGCGAGTCCATTGTCTTGCTTAAGAATGACAGGCATACCCTTCCTCTCGATAGGCAGTCCATTCGCCGTATCGCCGTTTGCGGTCCCAATGCGGATGAGAGTTCCTTTGCACTCACCCACTATGGGCCGTTGGCCGTGGACGTCACCACAGTGCTGGAGGGTATTCGCGAGAAAGTAGGCGACAGCACCGAGGTTCTCTATACCAAGGGGTGTGACCTGGTGGACGCGCATTGGCCTGAATCCGAAATCATTCGCTATCCACTTACGGATGAGGAACAGGGCGAGATAGCCAAGGCCGTGGAGAATGCCTCCAGAAGTGATGTGGCCGTAGTCGTATTGGGTGGCGGACAGCGTACCTGCGGCGAGAACAAGTCGCGAACCAGCCTGGATCTTCCCGGCAGGCAGTTGGAACTCCTCCAGGCTGTGATGGGTACAGGCAAACCCGTGATTTTGGTTCTTATCAACGGTCGTCCTCTTTCCGTCAACTGGGCTGACAAGTTCGTTCCCGCCATCCTGGAAGCATGGTATCCCGGAGCTTATGGTGGTACGGCTATTGCAGATGTCCTGTTTGGCGACTACAATCCCGGCGGCAAACTGACAGTCACTTTCCCCAAGACCGTAGGGCAGATACCTTTCAATTTCCCATACAAGCCTGCATCCCAGGTAGACGGGGGACGTAATCCGGGTGCCGGCGGCAACCAGTCGCGCATCAACGGTCCTCTCTATCCCTTTGGCTATGGTCTCAGTTATACTACTTTCGAGTATTCCGACATCCGCCTTTCCGCTCCTGCCATAACCGACAAGCAGGCACTGACCGTCAGCTGCCGCGTGCAGAATACGGGGCAGCGTGCCGGTGACGAGGTGGTACAGCTTTATGTACGCGACGTGCTTAGCTCTGTCACCACCTACGAGAAGTCTCTCCGAGGCTTTGAGCGCGTCCACCTCCTTCCAGGTGAATCCAAGGATGTGGTCTTCACCATTTACCCCCGTGACCTGCAACTCCTCGACAAGGACAATCATTGGGTCGTGGAACCGGGCACGTTCTCCATCATGATAGGAGCCTCTTCCACCGACATTCGTCTGAAAGGCTCCGTGGAGGTAGTTCCCTATGGTTCGTCTTCTTTGGTACGGACATCCGAATCCGAAACCTTGCCCGTGGTGGCAAGTCCCAATAGCCCCACGGCCAGGAACGTCCTGGACAAGGATAACTCTACTGGCTGGAACGGCAAGGCGGGCGACTGTCTCACTTTTGCCATGAACGAGGACGCGCAGACCAACGAGATTTCCATTCTTTGGAGCACTCCCGTGGATGGTGCCACCTTCGAGGTCCAACTCTCCGGAGGAGGAGGCCAGTTCCTTACGGTATACAGTGGCAAGGTTCCAATGGATGGCAGACCTGGCAAGGTCCGGTTCAAGGGAACCACTGCCAGTGACCTGCGCATTCTCATGACCGGTGGTACTGCCAGTATCATGGAGGTCGTTATTCCTAATCTCAAGGATTGTTGATTCCTGACTCTTTGATATTATACTCCTGTCCCATGATGAAAGAAGTCAATCCAGCTGATACCACCCGTGCCTATGCCTTTGAGATGTGGATGTAGGCTCCCATGCCTATGGTCACATTCCTGAAGACACTTGACGTGTCCCGTCTGTTGAAACTGAGCCGTCGGCACGGTGTCAAGTTCAACATGCTCATGTGTTGGTGCATAGGACGTGCGGCAACGCAGGTGAAGGAGTTCTATATGTTGCCTGTGGACGGACGGTTGATGCAGTTCGACAGCCTTGCCGTGAACACCATTGTGGCCAACCGGGATGGCGAGGTGTCCTCGTGCGATATTCCCTTCTCCACGGACATCACCGCTTTTGCCGATGATTACATGCGTCTTACGCGCCAAGTGGCCGAGACGTGTACCAACCACGACCTGGCGGAGAGCATGGTCATAGGAACCTCTGCCTTGGCACAGTACGACATAGACGGTGCGGTCGGGATGTATAGCGGCATCTTCTGTAATCCTTTCATGATATGGGGCAGGTATCGGCGCGGATGGTTGCGCACAAGGCTGACGGTATCGTTCCAGTTCCATCATGCCCAAATGGACGGAGCGCACGCGGCACGCTTCCTTGACCTTCTGCAAGGCGAGATTTCCTCGCTCGTTTGGCCAGCCCGCTGATAGTTCATTGCATAATCCCAAATCTAATGACCGATTCGGGTTTAATTCGTGAATATCCATCTGCATATTCGCGAATTCTCACATGCATATTCGTGAATTCACGCCTTTGCATTCGTGAATATGTAAGCCGGTTTTCGTGATGATGTGTTGTGGACTTGCAGGAGCACGTGTTCTGTTTGTTTGATTTTGTCACGGTGTAAGATTGTCATTAGAGGCAAGCCGTATGGGAATGACTCTCTGTATGATTATCCGCTCACTCCGACTCCATACTCATGTTTGATTTCTTCCATTACGAACGTGCTCTCTATCGAGGCCACGCTCTCAATCTTGCCAAGTACTTCTATCAGAAAACGTTGGTACTGTTTCATGTCGAATGAGTGAAGTTTGAGCATGTAGTCGAAGTGGCCGGATATGTTGTAGCATTCCGTCACCTCCGGCATGGCCTTGATGCGGGTGGTAAAGTCGTTTGCAGTCTCGGTGTTCAGCCTGTTCAGCTTCACGCTGCAGAACACCACGAAGCCGCGGTTGAGCTTGTCGGCATCAAGCACGGCAATGTATTTTCTTATATATCCTTCGCGTTCGAGACGCTTCCAACGCTCAAAGACAGGCGTGGGTGAAAGGTGTACCTTTGCGGCAAGTTCCTTGTTAGTCATTCTGGCATTGTGTTGCAGCGCATCAAGGATGAGCAGGTCCGTGCGGTCAAGGCATTCTGTTTCGTTCATGTTTCGTGTGACTTTTTAGAATAATATTACTGCATTGTGATACAAATGTAGCTATATTTTCTGAAAATTGCAAATTCCTTGGAATATCTTCCGGATGTCAGTACCTTTGCGTCGGAAACGATGGGTTGTTTCACAGTTTGCTTACGCAGGAAGGGCGGTTCTATGCTGTTTGGACTGTATTATGACAAGAAAACATGAAAAGAAGAACCAACATAAAAGAATACGACTATGGAAAAAGAATTACGAGGCAGGTTGCATTTTGAGACACTTCAACTGCATGTCGGACAGGAGAGCCCGGATCCGGCAACGGACGCAAGGGCCGTGCCCATTTATCAGACAACATCGTACGTGTTCCGCAATTCGCAGCATGCTGCCGACCGTTTTGGCCTGCGCGATGCGGGAAACATCTATGGCCGCCTCACCAACTCCACCCAGGCGGTTCTGGAGGAACGTGTCGCGGCACTGGAAAAGGGCGTGGCCGGACTGGCAGTGGCCAGTGGGGCCGCGGCCATAACATATGCGTTGCAAAACGTGGCGCAGGCGGGCGACCATATCATAGCGGCCAACAACCTCTATGGCGGTACGTACAATCTCATAGCGCATACGCTCAGTACCCAGGGGGTGGACTATACCATAGTGGATCCGTCGGACTTCGAGGCTATAGATGCGGCTTTCAGGGACAATACGAAAGCCATTATAATAGAGACGTTCGGCAATCCTAATGCCAACGTCACCGACATTGAGCGTATTGCGGAAATCGCTCACGGCCACAATACCATAGTGATCGTGGACAATACGTTCGGCACACCTTTTCTCATACGTCCTATCGAGCATGGTGCCGATGTCGTGGTGCATTCGGCCACGAAGTTCATTGGCGGCCATGGTTCCAGCCTGGGCGGAATAATCGTGGATGCCGGACGCTTTGACTGGAAGGCCAATGCCGACAAGTATCCTACACTGGCCAAGCCTGATCCGAGCTACCATGGCGCCGTGTTTGCAGACGTGGCCGGACAGGCCGCTTTTGTCACCCGCATACGTGCTGTCATCCTGCGAGATACGGGAGCTGCCATTTCGCCTTTCAACGCATGGATACTGCTTCAGGGGTTGGAGACGCTCAGTCTGCGCGTGGAGCGTCACGCCTACAACACCAGGCGTGTCGTTGACTTCCTTGCCGCGCATCCCAAAGTGGCTCGTGTGAATCATCCGCAACTGCCGTCACATCCGGATCATGCGCTCTATGGCAAGTTGTTTCCCGAGGGGGGCGGTTCCATATTCACGTTCGACATACGTGGTGGTGAAAAGGAGGCATGGGCATTCATAGACAGTCTGCAGATATTCTCGCTGCTGGCAAATGTTGCCGATGTGAAGAGCCTTGTCATTCATCCGGCTACCACCACGCATTCGCAGCTCTCGCCCGAGGAACTGGAGCAACAGCACATCTGTCCCTCCACCATACGATTGAGTATCGGTACGGAACATGTGGATGACATCATTGAGGATTTGGCAAATGCTTTGGAAACCATTTGAAGTAAAAGATAGATTGTTATGGCAAAGATTGCAAGACGACTGACAGAGCTTATAGGCAATACACCGCTGCTCGAATTGGACAAGTTCTCCAAGTCACGGGGCATAGAGACTCCGATTATCGCCAAGGTGGAATTCTTCAATCCGGGCGGCAGTGTCAAGGACCGTGTAGCCTTGGCCATGATAGAAGATGCAGAGAAGAAAGGGGTGCTCAAGCCCGGGGCTGCCATCATAGAGCCTACCAGCGGTAATACCGGCGTGGGCCTGGCTCTCGTGAGCGCAGTGAAGGGATACAGGCTTGTGCTGACTATGCCCGAGACCATGAGTGTGGAAAGGCGCAACCTTGTCAAGGCTTACGGCGCCGAGGTGATATTGACGAGCGGTGCGGCCGGCATGGCTGGAGCCATCAGGGCTGCCGAGGAACTCAGGGCTGCCACTCCGGGGGCTGTAATCTTGCAGCAGTTCGAGAATCCTGCCAATCCGCAGAAGCACTATGACACTACGGGTGTGGAGATATGGGAGCAGACGGGCGGCGACATCGACATCTTTGTTGCCGGTGTGGGCACGGGTGGTACCGTAAGCGGTATAGGCAAGCGTCTGAAGGAGAAGAACCCGAACGTGAAGATTGTTGCTGTTGAACCGAAGGCGTCGGCAGTGTTGAACGGCGGACAAAGTGGTCCCCACAAGATACAGGGCATAGGTGCGGGCTTTGTGCCGAAGAACTACGACAACGAGGTTGTTGACGAGGTGTTTGACGTGGAGAACGATGATGCCATTCGCACCGGTCGCCTGTTGGCCCGTGAGGAAGGCCTGCTGGCAGGTATATCGTCCGGTGCGGCCGCATTCGCTGCGAGCGAGATAGCAAAGCGTTCTGAAAACAAGGGCAAGAAGATTGTTGTTCTGCTTCCGGATACCGGCGAGAGGTATCTGTCGACTGTACTCTACGCATTTGACGAATATCCTCTTTAACCCAAATCGGTCATGGGATTCCCAATGCGTTTTGCTTTTATATTCGTTCGTATTGCAACCGTTTGTCGAAGGCATGGCGGGCTATGACGAGGCGAAACGGGAAGCAATATGGCGAAGAGATGGGCAAAATGGAGGAAAAGGCAATGCAAATAAGCTGGTTTGTATAAATTGACGCTCTAATGACAGATTGGGGGAAGGAGGGGAATTGTCTGCAAGATTGGGTGGCATGTGAATGCCTGACCAGAGGTGCTACGGTTTTGTTTGTCCACAGGTTTCCACCGATTGTTCCGAGCTTATGCTTGCTTCGGGACAATCGGTGGAAACCTGTGGATTGGTATTTCGTAGTGTGACATGCCTTGGTGGATTGGTATGATGCATGCTTGTCTGTATGTCAACCTCTATTTGAGGAAGACGAAGAACACGGCCAGCACCATGCACACGAAAGCGGCAAGGTGGTTCCATTGCAGCGTTTCACCACGGAAGCAGGTGATGGTGTAGATGGTAAACACCGTCAGTGTGATGACCTCTTGGATGATTTTCAACTGGAACAAGGAAAACGGTCCTCCGTTGCCGCGGAAACCATAATGGTTGGCCGGAATCATGAAGCAGTACTCCAAAAAGGCCAGTCCCCAAGAGACGAGTATGATGATGAAGAGGGGCGTGTTGCCGTGCAGGACGTGCATGTCCTGCAACTTGAGGTGTCCATACCATGCCAGGGTCATGAATATGTTGGATATGATGAGCAGCACGATGGGGATGACGTAGTTCATGTGTGTAGGGCGTAGGTGGTGGTTGCTAAATGAATTATGTGTCTTGTTTCGGATGATTGCGGGAATCGCTTAATGTCTTGAAATGGAATGGCACGCCAAGGCCTGCGACGGGCTATCTGGTGAGTGCGAACTTCATGCTCAGGCCGAAGTCCTGCGTGACTGTGGGGTAGGCCGAGGAGGAAAGCAGGGGTACCGAGCGTTGCCTGTCGTAGAAGAGTGTCATGGTCACGTAGCGGCTCATGGTATAGTCGGCACGGAAGGAGGCTTTCACTGCCTTGTTGCCCGATGTGGCCTCGGACAGTCCTGTCTGTATGTCCCGGCGTATTGCATCCTGGTTGCGTATGGAGAAGTCGAAACTGAGGGACAATGCATGTGCAAAGTTGTTCTTGTTTGCAGTACTGCTCTTGATGTTTTCCCTTCCGTCACTGGTTGTCTGTGTGCTCTTGATGGCACGTTTCTTGGCTGTGGTGCGTAATGCTTTCTGGCTTGCGCGTTTGCTGCCGATGATGCTGGCCAGGCGGAAATCATTTATCTTGTAGCCCCATCCGAGGACGAAGTCACGTGACCCGGTCTCTGTAAGCTGCGCGCTGGTGATGGACAGTGACATTACCCGGGTTGTGCGATATTCTGCCTTCACGGTCATATTGTTGTGCAGGGTTACGTTAAGGCCGATGAGAGGTGCGAAACTTTCGTTGATGCTGACGGTGCTGATGTCGTAGCAACTGCTTGGCATGTAGGCACCCGTGGTCTGGTTGGTGGTGAACCCCATGTCTGTGCCGTGCATGAACTCCATCCAGGAGGCATAGGAATTGTAAGACCCTACTGCGTAGACGCTCTTGTAACCATGGGTCACGGTTACGCTCTTGACGTGGTCGCGAATCCATGGGAGGGTTGAAAGTCCCTTGTAGGTGACTGTCCAGTTGGGCAACATTCGTGCCAGAGATGGGAAAATGTCCAGTTCGCGCGTGGTGCCACCACCGGTGTAGGCTGCCAGGAATGCCGGTATCATAACGTCCGGCCCATACATGTTCACAGGCGTGGTATTGCCCTTGGATGGATCGCCGTTGCTGCCAAGGTAGGTGTTTCCGGCCGGATCTTTGCCGCCGATATATTGCTGTTCTACGCGTTGCTGATATATGGGCAGGATGGAGCGGAAGTTCTCGAATGTTGAGCTGTAGTAGCCGTTTGAAGCATTGCCGTTGCCGGAGAAGGCAGAGCCAAGCGAGATTATGGTCATGTTGAAAGAACCCGTGTGTGTGATTGGCGAACCTTCGTACATGTATTGTATGCTGCGTGAGCGGTTCATGGTGCGGGACATGTTGAGGTCTATCTTCAGGTCTGATACAGGCTCCAAGGTGGCTTTGATTTGCAGGTCCTCGGTAGTGGAGGATACGGCCGGGGTGGATAGGTCGTCGTTGCAGAGGAGCCAACCGCGTTCCTTGGCCGTATTGATGTAATTGTCGTTGACCAGGCCGAGACCGAATCCTACTCCGGGCGCGAAGCCGTAGGACGAGGTCATGCGCTGTCCCAGAAGGTCTCCAACCTCAGGCATGAAGCCCGACATGGACAGGTTGTAGGTGTTGCGGTAGGAGACAGAGACGTTGCGCACCATCATGGCCAGACGTGCTCCGGCCTGTGCCCAGCGGTACCATTTTTCATCGCTAAGCTTGGGCTTGGCGATGACATTGAGGCGCACCTTGGCAGAGTCCTGAGGCCGTGTCATGAGGACAATCTTGTTTTCGTCCAGTTTCTTGTACTTCACTTTGTAGTCGTGGCCTTTGCTGTCCTGTATGCGCACGATGAGGCGTTTGGACTTCTGGTTGTGTGTGATGGTCATGTCGCTATCCGGGAGCAGGACGATTTCGCGGGCATATCCCTGCGTCTTTTTCTTTCTGTCCTTTTGGGCGGAGGTGCCGCGGACATTGGATTGTGTGCCGGATGGCATGGTACGGGCCAGTATGCTGTCCACGTTTTCACCGCTCTTTTTGGCCTCTTCCTCGGCTTTCTGACGTGCTTCCAGTTGCTTTTTCTTTTGGATGTCTTCCTGCTCTTTTTGACGCTTCTTTTCTGTTCGCTTCTTGTTGGCCTCGGACTTTTGGTTGGAAGCGGAGAAGATGCGGTTTACTTCTTTAAGGAAAGGTGATTTGTTGTAGAGCGTCTCCATGTTGAGCTTGCCGTTGGCATTGATGCTGCGTTGGGTATTGATGTAGTTGCCAAACGTGCTGCCGTCCTCAAGTTCTGCGCCGCGTTTCCATGAATAGCTGCTGTTGTAGCTGGCATCCGTTGACATCCAGTCCAGAACAGGTATCTTGTCTATGGGGAGCTTGTATGAAAGGGTTGCGCTTTGGCTGTAGTCCAGCGGACGTCCAAAGCCGGCCAGACTGATTTTGACACTGTCTTTCCAAGCCTTGTATTCATCGGGATAAAGGTCTTTGTTCACCACTACGTTGGGTTGCTCCACTTCGGCGTGCGTAGCGCTTTGGAAGGAGAAATGCAGAGCCTTGAACAGGTCCCACCGCAGGGAGAAACTGCGGTTCCACAGGTATGTGCTGCTCCATGTCACAGGGAGAGCCTGTGAATTGCCAATGTTGTCGAGGTCTCGCTCCTGCAATTCATAGTAGGTACGCCCTAGGTCTGTGTTGAAAGTGATGCTCTGCGGCGCAAAGGCAATGTTTTGATCCTTGATAAGTTGAGCCCATTTGCTCTTGGTCTGCCATTTCTTGAACGGCTCCCAGTTTTTCCAGTTGGGCGACCATGCGTATGACATGGAGGCTTTCCATGCGTTGTTGTACTCATAAACGGTGGTCTCTCCGCGGTTTTCGCTGCTGGAACTGGAGTATGAGAAGGTAAAGTTGGCCGGATCGTAGGGCATGGGATGTTTCTTGCTGGCGATATTCACCTTGGCATTGGTAATTGAGAAGTTGCGGTTGACGGTGCTGGTAGTGGTCAAGGATATGATGGAGTCCCTCTCTTCCATGTCTTGTGCTGCGTCCAGGGCGTCGGACAGCGGCATATCGGTGTCCAGCGGATTGTACTTGGGCTTGACTATGTGCTTGCTGTAGCTATAATATACAGGAATGGAAACTTTGGCCTTTTCCGGAAGGAATCGTCCAAGGTCTGCATTGGTGGTTAGCTGGTATTGGTAATCGTTCTCGTCGCTGCGTTCGGATACGCTTTGTTCGATACCGCCAAAACCTGCAGTTACCATCTTGCCCATGGCCGAGAAGGAACCTATGTCGGAAAGTTGCACATTGAGGTTGCCTTGAGCCGCCCAACCTCCTTCGTTGGTGAATTCCTGTAGACGAAGTTCGTTGACCCACACCTCGGCGCTACGGTTGGCATCGGCATGGTTGCGTACGCCTATCATTATGGTTCTCACTTCGCCCAAGGATGGGTTGCCTACCACGGCAATGCGGTTGCTGGGCTTCTCCGGGTCATATCCTGTATAGGTCTGGCTGTAGGGGATGCCGTTCTTGTTGCGCTGGCGTTTAAGCTCTACAAGCATTTCAAGGTTGAAGTCGAACATGTTGTCTTCCGGCCACACGGCCTTCCGGTCCTCGTATGTGTCTCTGTATTTGTCGCTGCGGATGGGGGTAAGTTCAAGTGGAATCTCGTACTCGTAGTAGTTGTTGCGGTAGTCCGAGCCAAGGCGCAGGAATACGCTTACCTGGCCGTTCTGCAGAGGAGTGGCATCGGGATCTGATTGTTCCAATTGGTTGGCATGGGTAAAGAGTTGCAAATGCTTGTACTTGCGCATGTCGTACTTCACGTTCTTGTATACGGCACGTGCATCGTTGGGTCCAAGATTCTTTACCATCAATGCCAAAGCCTGTTCGTTGCTTTCGATGAGAGTACCGCTTCCTGCGTCTTCTACGCGTGATATGCCTGGGGGCACTACGTAGTTCACAGGTATGCGGTCGTTGTTCTCCTCAATGTTCACTGCAGTTACGGTGAAGTCCGTGTTTGCACTGGTGGAGATGTTTCCTTCGTATAGATTGTTCTCGTAGTTGCGCCAATCGCCATGCACAAGGTCAAGTGTGCCGAAACGCAGCACGATGTCGTCCGTGAAGTTGGTCATGAACATGCGCATGAAGCGTATGCTGGAGAAGTCGGATATGCCGCCGATGCTCTCGCGGTCTTGGTCTTGCAAGGGGATGCGGATGAGATACCAGTTGATGGTCTCTATGTTGCCATTGCGCAATGTGACGGTGGAGGTGCGTACGTCTGAAACGTACTTGCCTCCAGCCCGCAGGTTTTCCGGAGTGATTGGCAGATGATACTGCCAGTACTTTTCGTTTTCGTTCAGTGTATAGTCCGTGTTGATATCCTCTATGTCGGGAGTATTCTTCCATGCCGTTTCATAGCGTTCCGGTGAGTTGTTGCTATCCGGCGAGTTGCCCTGTGGCATGTTTATACGTTTGTAGCGTCGCAGGATGGATACCTTGTCACGGTCATAGTCGGAACCGCGGAAGTAATGATAATTGTCATTGGCAGGGTCCGCCAACAGTTGCTGGCGGACGGTATCTGGTAAGTGAGCCAGTGCGCCACTTGCAAGGTCGTTCCAGAATTCGGAGTATGCCCCGAATTGCTGTTCCTGTTCATCATTGAGTCCATTGAGACCAAGGTCCTGTTTTTCGCGGGAACCGGATTCGTTGTTGAAGGCATAGGTGATGCTATTGGTCTTAGGCACATATCCCCATGCCGTTTGTTCCACATATTCCATGTTGCCGTCGATGGGCAGGCCGCTCTCATAGGATTTTTTGCCATCCTTCAAGATATCCTCGCTGATTTCGCCGAGATTGAGATACAGGTCGCCTCCAAGTTTCTTCTTCGTCGTGCCATCGCGCTTTTCATAGAAAAAAGGATCCATGAGCCAGAATTCGATGTACTCTATGTTCTGTGCCTCGAAGTCCGTGTTGTCCATCTTGCGCATCATGCCGCCCCATCGTGTTTCAGGCTTTGTCAGGTTGCCGCTTGCATCTACCTCCCGAGTCAGGTTGTAGGGACCGCGTTCGCCCGGATAGAAAGCCAGATTCAATATGCTGAGTGTGGCGTTGCTGTTGTATGATGTCTGTGACTTGTTGGGATATAGTTCCAATTCATACACGGGACGGACATAGTGATTGGACAGTTGATCGAGGTCGCTCTTGATGTGGGCGGGTGTCAGTGTGGAACTGCGGTTGGTAAAAATGGGGTCTATGCAATACCATGCCAGCAAGGCACGATTGTAGCCGTAGGCCACGTCGTTTGTGAGTCGGCTTTCCGTGAAGCGTCCGCCGAGGTTGCCGTTTCTGGAAGGGCTGGGGACAGAGGATATTTGCCAATAAGTGGGTTGGATGAGCGAAGTCTTGCGTTTTGTGTCCTCGAAGTCGTCGATATATGAAGCCCCCCCTTGTGCTGTGCCGCTTTGGCCGGCTATCAGTTGGGCCACTTGCGCGTCAAAGTTGATCTGACTGGGTTGCGTGGCATTGACAAAGGGAATGGCATCTAACCAGTTGGTGAGCCATTGTGCCTTGTGTTTCCATGATACGTGCATGCCCCATAGTATATTGTTCAGAGCCTCGTTGCCCATGCTTACCTTGGTAGTCAACGGTTGTTCGGCAAGATATTGGAGTGTACCGCCTATGGTCAGGTTCTGGCTCACCTGATAGTCTGCATTGAAACCTATGAACGTCTTGCGCTGCATGCCATAGGTGTCATTGCTTTCTACGGAAGCACTTATCGGTGTACCTGCATCTATGATGCTCTGGTTTATGATGGTTACCCGACCACCGTTGTAGTCTACTATGTAGTCCGTGTTTTCTACCAACGTTACGCCGCCAGCGGTCACTACCACGGAACCTGGAGCTATATTGTATGCTCCAAGGTCTATCTCATTGGCAGCTGACCCCTTGTACTTTCCCGTCAATTGGAACTTGTTCTTTTCTGCCATCTGTTTGGCGGCCGTTTTGGTAGTGTCGTATAGTTCCTGGAACACGTACTTGTCGGCCATTTCCTTGTTGCCCTGCGACTCTATCCATTGCCGGAGGTGGCTGCCGAACGGTTCCACTACCGGAAAGACTATGCGGCCCTTCTTTACGGTATATCCGTCGATAAAGTCGAATTGTCCGTTGGGATGCGGTTTGTTGTTGGCGTCCAAACGGTCAAGGTTCATTACACGTAGCAGGATTGTCCCCTTTAGCTTCTCATCAGGCAGATAACTGAGATATACTCCGCTGGAATCGGACTGGTACTTTATATCCATACGGAAGTTTTCCTTTTGCAGATTGCTTGCCCCTAAAGGATAGACGTTGCGCATCATCAGTTTCCATGTGGGCAGCGATGGTGTATTGCTGCTGCCTTTCAGCATCTTCACCATCAAGGCTTGGTCGGTGCTGGGCAGGTCTCCTGCAAATTCACCTACCTGATAGGTCATTCCTCCATAAGTATATTCGTAGGCTACGGCCAATATGTCGTCCGGCTGGAGCGTGGTGTTCAGTGAGAGTGTGCCCAGTTCGGGATTCAAGTCATATTCGCTGGATGAGAGCAGGCGTGCCGACTGCAATTTTTCGTAATCAAATGAGCCTTGCATCCCGTATGTGTTGTCCAGGATGTTGCCGACTTGGGTGATGTCGCGTACGGCAGGGTCCTGTATCAAGGTGGTATACTCGTTGTTGGCACGGTTGTGCGGAGCCGTACCACCTGTGCCCTGCCATTGGCCGTGGATGTTCTGGGGTTCGCCCAGGTCTGTCAAGGCAATGATATTGCGAGTGTTGGTGGTAGTGCCGTTCTTGTTGGTCACCCACACCTCTATGCGTTTGATTGTCACACCGCTGGCAATGGTTGGCAGGGTGCTCATGTTCTTGTCGTAGGTATTACGGAAATGGTGGGCAAGGAAGAAGTGGCGGTTTTCCTCATAGTCTGTAGCTGATAGCTCAAACGGTGTGGTGTTGGTTCCCCCGCTGCCGGATACGCTTTTGCTGGCCGACTTTTTCTGTCCGAATACGGTCTGCAGTTTGAGCTTGCCGAACTGTACATCGGTGCGAAGGCCGAAAAGGCTGCTGACGCCAGGTACCAGGCTCATGTTGGATGGCATGGAGATGTTGCCTGCCTCCACAAGTTTGATTATTTCGTCTTCCTTGCCCTCGTATTTGAGTTTTAGGTTCTGTGTATCGTAGTCAAAGGTGGCGTCCGAATTGTAGTTCAGATTCATGTTCACCTTGTCACCCACCTTGGCATTTACGGTCAAGTTAATCTTCATATCGAAGTCCAGACCGAAGGAATTGCGGCGACTGGCAGCGAGGGTGGGGTTTTCCGTGGACCTCATGTTTCCTCCCATCTTCAATTCTGCCGAGCCTTGCGTTTTGATGCGTACGCCACCGGGGCCAAAAATTTTTTCGGCCGGGCCGAGAGAAAAACGCATGTCTGTGAAGTCGAACTTGTCTTTGCCCTGATTCTGGAACAATTCTTGATTACGCTGACGGTAGTATTGCGACATGCTTTGTCTGAGACTCCAGTCCATATATTCCTGGGTGGTCATGGTTACAGGAGGTGTCAGGTATCCGGTGGCGGTTGTCAGGTTCAGACCAAGAGTGTTGGCTGGCAGGAAACTGCCTAATTTTACGTTTGTGGCATGCTTGTCGCCATCTTTCGTGGCATTGCCCTTGCTGGTTTTGGCATTGGTGGATTTCTTCTTGTCGTCCTGTCCTTTCTTGCCGTCTTTGGACAGGGTGGTGCCTATGTTGTAGGTATTGCTTTTTTCATCGTATGTTACCTCGCTTTTCAGGTTGTCAGGGTTTTTCAAGTCGGTGGAGCGATGACGCACGTCTTCCGTGGTTTCCGTCGTGGTTCTGCGTACTGAATATCTTGGTTTCTTACTTTTGACACTATCGTCAGGCTCTTCGCTGTTTCCTTTGGCTTCTTTTTTTGCCTTATCGTCGTTCTCCCTTTTTGGGACATGCTCTTGCGCGTATGCGTGCGTAATAAAAAAAGGTGTGCAATATGGCACAAAAAAACCGGTGAAGGGCAATAACATTCCCGTCACCAGAATAAGCAATATGATTCTTGGCCGTATATTCACGTTAGTAAAACGAGGTCCAAGCCCTGTTTATTGCGCCTTAGAGCATTTTTAACGCCAATTTTATGACTTTCTCCACAGGGGCGGAAGGTTCGTCGGATAGAATCTTGTGCACCACCTTGGATGTCGGCGCAGGACTGAATCCAAGCATTGTCAGTGCTTGTATTGCTTCATCCGCCACTTCGCTGTTGACCATTGCGGAGTTGTTTGCCTGTCCGTCTGCCGATGTGGTATCCGCAGCCAGAGCCATTATTTTGTCGCCCAGGTCCACTATTATGCGTTGCGCGGCTTTGGGTCCGATGCCCTTTACCTGAGTAAGCATCTTGGCATTCCCCCCGGAGATGATGTTGCACAATTCTTTGGGTGTCATGGCGGAGAGTATCATGCGGGCCGTATTTGGGCCTATGCCGCTGACCGTAATCAGGAGCAGGAATACATCGCGTTCCACTTTGGACGAGAAACCCCATAACTGGAATGCGTCTTCGCGAATTGCCTCATAAATCCACAATTTGACATCCTCCTTGCCCTGTATTGCCGCATATGTGTTCAGCGTGATGCTTGCGCCGTATCCTACTCCCATGCATTCTACTATGGCAATTGTAGGTTCCAGCTCTGTCAGCTTGCCTTTAAGATACTCTATCATTGTTACATAATTGTTTAATATGTGGCAAAGATACGATAAATTGGTATAATCCTTTGTTACTTTCAATCAAAAACGTTACTTTTGCACATATTTAAGCGTTAAGTGCATAAAACTGATATGAAATTGAACATTATCGTTCTTGCTAAGCAAGTACCCGACACGCGCAATGTGGGACCCGATGCCATGACACCCGAGGGCACCGTCAACCGCAGCGCGTTGCCTGCCATCTTCAATCCTGAGGATTTGAACGCATTAGAGCAGGCTCTTCGTCTGAAGGATCAGCATCCTGGTACCACCGTTACCGTAGTTACCATGGGCCCCGGCCGTGCCTCCGAGGTCATTCGAGAGGCCATGTTCCGTGGCGCGGACGGGGGCTATCTGCTCACCGACCGTGCTTTTGCCGGTGCCGATACGCTGGCCACCAGCTATGCCTTGTCCACGGCCATTCGACACATCGCCCCACAGGTGGATCTCATCATTGGCGGTCGCCAGGCCATTGACGGCGACACCGCCCAGGTAGGTCCTCAAGTGGCCGAGAAGTTGGGCCTCAATCAAATCACCTATACCGAGGAGATTCTTGCCTGTGAAGACGGCAAGATTCGCGTAAAGCGCCATATTGACGGTGGTGTGGAGACTGTGGAAAGCCCGTTGCCATGCGTGCTTACAGTCAATGGCAGTGCCGCACCTTGTCGCCCACGCAACGTGAAATTGGTGATGAAGTACAAGCGTGCATTGGCTCCCATGGAGTTGCCTCAGGGCACAGGTTACGGTGATTTGCCTTATGCCTCAGAGTATGACAGGAAAACGTATCTCCGTTTGGGACAATTGACTTGTGCCGATGTGGAGGCCGATCTCTCGCAGTGCGGACTGGCAGGCTCGCCCACCAAGGTAAAAGCCGTGGAGAACATCGTTTTCAAGGCTAAGGAGAGCAAGGTGTTGACAGGCAGTGATGAGGACATCAATGCCCTCGTGCAGGAACTGCTTGCAAGTCATACAATAGGATAAGACGAGGGAGGAACATACATTATGAACAACGTATTTGTATATTGCGAAATAGAGGGAACGCAGGTTGCCGAGGTCAGTCAGGAATTGCTGACCAAGGGACGCAAACTGGCCAATACCTTGGGTGTGCAACTGGAGGCCGTGGCCGCCGGACACGGTATCACCGGTCATGTAGAGTCACAGATTCTGCCATATGGTGTGGATCGTCTTCATATTTTCGATGCTGAGGGCCTTAGTCCATATACCAGCAAGCCACATACGGCTATTCTTGTCAATCTTTTCCGTCAGGAACATCCTCAGATTTGTCTGATGGGTGCCGATGTGGTAGGTCGTGACCTCGGCCCCCGCGTCAGCAGTGCATTGCATAGCGGTCTTACGGCCGACTGTACTGCCTTGGAGATTGGACCTCATGATGACAAGAAGTCCGGCAAGCACTATGACAGCTTGCTTTACCAAATCCGTCCTGCCTTTGGTGGCAATATAGTGGCTACCATTGTCAATCCCGAGAACCGCCCGCAGATGGCAACAGTGCGTTCCGGTGTAATGAAAGCCGAGGTGCTGGATTCCAACTATCCCGGTGAGGTCATAATTCAGGATGTGGCCAAGTTCGTTCCGGAAACCGAATACGTCACCCGTGTCATCGAACGTCATGTGCAGGCTGCCAAGAACAATCTGAAGGGTGCGCCCATCGTAGTGGCCGGAGGTTATGGAGTGGGTTCGCGCGAGGGTTTCGGGCAGTTGTACGAATTGGCCAAGGTATTGCATGCCGAGGTGGGTGCCAGTCGTGCAGCCGTGGACGCCGGCTTTTGCGACCACGACATGCAGATAGGCCAGACCGGAGTGACGGTCCGTCCCAAAGTGTATATCGCTTGCGGTATCAGTGGTGCCATACAGCATGTTGCAGGCATGAAAGACAGCGGTATCATCATCAGCATCAACTCTGACGAGAACGCCCCCATCAACCAGATTGCCGATTATGTCATCAACGGCACTGTGGAGGAGGTTGTGCCCAAACTCATTAAGTACTACAAACAAAACAGCAAGTAACAATGGCAAACTACTATAACGATATAAAGGAAATCAAGTTTGAACTTGAGAACAGTCCCTTGATGCAGCGCATTGTGGAACTGAAGGAGTTGGGGTATGCCGACAAGGACGATTGCGACTATGCTCCCCAGGATTTTGCCGATGCCATGGACTCATACGACTGTCTTCTGGACATCGTTGGTGACATAACGGGCAATATCGTGGCTCCCAATGCCGAGGAGGTGGATGCCGAGGGCGCGCATCTCAGCAACGGCCGTGTCAGCTATGCGGCCAAGACGTTGGAGAATCTTGATGCCATGAACCGTGCAGGCCTCAATGGTATGACCATGCCTCGTCGCTACGGGGGACTCAATCTTCCGGTCACCGTCTATACTGCTGCCAACGAGATGGTGGCCACAGCCGATGCCGGGTTTCAGAACATCTGGTCATTGCAGGATTGCATAGAGACACTCTATTGTTTTGGTTCAGAGGAACAACGTCGCAAGTACATTCCACGTGTTTGTGCCGGAGAGACCATGTCAATGGATTTGACGGAGCCGGATGCCGGTAGCGACCTGCAGAGCGTGATGCTTAAGGCTACTTACGACGAGGCCGAGGGATGCTGGCGTCTGAATGGTTCCAAACGCTTTATCACAAATGGTGACAGCGACATACACCTTGTCCTGGCACGCAGTGAGGCCGGCACGCGTGACGGCCGTGGATTGTCCATGTTCATCTATGACAAGCGTGACGGTGGCGTGGACGTGCGTCGCATAGAAAACAAGATGGGCATACACGGGTCTCCAACTTGTGAATTGGTCTACAAGAACGCGAAGTGCGAGTTGTGCGGTGATCGCAAGCTGGGGCTTATCAAGTACGTCATGTCGTTGATGAACGGTGCTCGTCTGGGTATTGCCGCACAGAGTGTTGGACTCAGTCAGGCAGCTTATAACGAGGCCTTGGCGTATGCTCGCGATCGCAGGCAGTTCGGCAAGGCCATAATAGAGTTCCCGGCCGTGGCAGAGATGCTGTCCAATATCAAGGCTCGTCTGGATGCAGGTCGTGCGTTGCTCTATCAGACTGCCCGCTACGTTGATATATATAAGAATCTGGAGGACATCTCACGCGAACGTAAACTGACTCCGGAGGAACGTCAGGAACTGAAGCAGTACTCTCGCCTTGCCGATGCCTTTACTCCATTGGCCAAGGGCATGAATTCCGAGTATGCCAACCAGAATGCCTACGACGGCATACAGGTGCATGGCGGTAGCGGCTTCATGCTGGAATACGCATGCCAGCGTATCTATCGCGATGCCCGCATAACCAGCATCTACGAGGGTACCACCCAGCTCCAGACCGTGGCAGCCATACGTTACGTTACCAATGGTCTCTATTCCACTGTCATCAAGGACATGGAACAGCAGGCTATTGCAGCCGGACTGGAGGGCGATGCCACAATGCATCGTTTGCAGGAGATGGCCGGCAAGTTCAATGCCTGCACTGCTGCAGTCAAGGACACTGCTGACCAGGATTTCCTTGATCTTTGCTCACGTCATCTTTATGACATGGCAGGTAACATTATCATGAGCCACTTGTTGATGCACAATGCGCTGAAGGCTCCTGAAATCTTCGGCCGCAGTCTGCAAGTATACGTCAATATGGCCGAGGCCGAAGTGGAGAAGCACTTCACCTGGATTCGCAAGATGACACCAGAAAAGGCGGAATACTACCGCCAGGCATAACCTCTTGGGATTCATGCAATATGTATGACGGGGACATCCTTCATTGAAGGGT
Source organism: Bacteroides sp. (assembly GCA_023665805.1). Lineage (GTDB taxonomy): Bacteria > Bacteroidota > Bacteroidia > Bacteroidales > Bacteroidaceae > Physcousia. The sequence goes on from JAMPDJ010000005.1 coordinate 140,942, forward strand.
GTCCCCGTCTTTGCATGCTGTGGGTTAACGTGAGATACTTTGTTGATTGACAGGGGGAGGGCCGTGTTCCTGTCGAACGACTTCTACACATGTGGCGAAGCCCCCGATGCTGCCATCGCAAAGAGGCAGCATCGGGGGCTTCGTTGCTCCATGCTGTCCTCTGACGCTTATTTGAGCATCTCCTGCGCCTTGTGCAGAGCTTCGTCTATGTGGTCGCAGAAATTGTTGATGCCGAGAATCTTGTCGAAATTGGCCTTCATCAATTGCTGGCGCACTTTGGGCGAGAGGCCGGAAAGCAGGATTTCTATGCCCTTGTCGTGGTTCATCTCCACAAGGTTGGCCAGGTTGTGTATGCCCGTTGAGTCGATGAATGGAACACGGCGCATGCGTATGATTTGCACACGCGGACGGTTGCCGCTTTGAAGCTGTGTCTCCAGTTCCTCGAACTTGTTCGCGATGCCGAAGAAGTACGGGCCGTTGATTTCATACACCGCGCAGCCTTCGGGGATAGAGAGCAGTTCCTCGCTCTCCTCGCTGGGGTGTATCTCGTTTTCTATGACTGAGATTTCCGTGGTTTCCATCACACGTTTTATAAAGAGCACGCAGGCTATTATCAGGCCTATCTCTATGGCTATGGTCAAGTCGAAGATGACGGTCAGCAGGAAAGTGGTGAAGAGTACCGTCACGTCGCTCTTGGGGTTCTTCAGCAGTCCATTGAAAGTGCGCCATCCGCTCATGTTATAGCTTACCACCACCAGCACGGCTGCCAGCGTGGCCATGGGGATGTACTGTGCGTATGGCATCAGTACGAGCAGGATGAGGACCAGTACTATGGCATGGATGATGCCGGCTATGGGTGTGCGGCCGCCATTGTTGATATTGGTCATGGTACGGGCTATGGCGCCGGTGGCCGGTATGCCTCCGAAGAGAGGGGATACGAGATTGGCCACGCCCTGCGCCACCAATTCAGTGTTGGAGTCATGTCGGTCACCTATGACACCGTCGGCCACGGCGGCACTGAGCAGGCTCTCGATGGCACCGAGGATGGCGATTGTGAAGGCCACCGGCAGCAAACGCTGTATGGACTCGAACGTGAATGTGGGCACCACCATTTCTGGCAGCTGGGCCTGGATGCTGAATCTGTCTCCAATGGTGTCTATTCCGCCGATGCCCAAGTTTTTCATTATCAGCACTGCAGCCGTGCCCAGCAGTATTCCGTAAAGGGAGCCGGGAATCTTGTTCAGTACCGGTATGCGCCTTACGGCCATGGGGGAGAATACAATCACGGCCAAGGAACCCATGGCCACGATGAAGTTCCAGAGGTTGAAGGACTGTATGTTGCGCGCATAGCACACCCACTTGCCTATGAAGTCTCCGGGGGTCTTCAGCGGGATGGTGATGGTCTCGCCGGCTTCGCTCACGGCCTGTTGGGTCAGTCCCAGGACATCGGCAACCTGCGTGGTGAATATGGTCACAGCTATGCCGGCAGTGAAACCTATGATGATGGGGTAGGGAATGAACTTGATGACGGCACCCAGCTTGAACACGCCCAAGGCAATCAGTATCACGCCTGCAAGCATGGTTGCTATCAGCAGTCCTTGCAGACCGTAGGCAGGGTCGGTGACGATACCGTATATGATTACGATGAAGGCACCTGTTGGTCCGCCAATCTGTACCTTGCTGCCGCCAAGGGCAGAGATGATGAAACCGGCCACTATGGCCGTGATGATGCCCTTTTCGGGAGTGACGCCGCTGGCGATACCAAAGGCTATGGCCAGCGGCAGGGCCACGATGCCCACGATGATACCGGCCATCAGATCTTTCATGAAACTCTCCTTGTTGTAGCCTTTGAGCGAGTCAAGCAGGCGTGGCTTCAAGATAAAACTTTTCATAGTTCGGTTGCACGATATACCCGAAGGCAATGATTCCCCCGGGCACTCTAAATGGTAATAAATGTTATAATTCTCTTGCAAAGTTACGATTCTTGACTCTAAGGCCTTGCTTATTGGCCTAATTTAATTAACTTTGTGTTGCATTTATTAACCTATGTCAATTCTCAATAATAACTCAATAAAAACACACTTAATCTATGTTTGAAGGACATCCTAAAGGCCTTTGGGCCTTGTCTCTTGCCAACACAGGTGAACGCTTCGGCTACTACACCATGTTGGCCGTGTTCCTGTTCTTTTTGCAGGACAACTTCGGTTTCTCCATGGGAATTTCCAGTATCATCCAGGGCATCTTTCTGGGTGTAGTTTATTTTGTACCCCTTTTCGGCGGCATGCTGGCAGACAGGTACGGCTTCGGTAAACTGGTAACCCTGGGCATTCTTGTCATGTTTCTGGGCTATCTGCTTCTTGCCCTGCCGCTTGGCGCAAGCACCATGGCCCTTGGCGTGATGACGCTTGCTCTGATGTGCGTGTGCATAGGCACGGGCCTTTTCAAGGGCAATCTGCAGGTTCTGGTAGGTAATCTCTACGACGACCCTCAGTATTCGGCCAAGCGTGACGAGGGATTCAGCATCTTCTACATGGCCATCAACCTTGGTTCCATGTTCGCCGCCGCCGCCGCCCTGGGCATCATGGCATGGGTACAGGAGGAGTATGCCGTAAGCAAGGCGGATTCCTATCACTTCGCCTTTGCCGTGGCTTGCGTGTCTCTTGTCATTTCCATAGCCATTTATTACGCGTTCCGTGGCACCTTTGCTCATGCCGACCGTGCCAAGGTGGTGGCCGATGCCGGCAGCAAACAGGTGGTGGAACAGGAACTCAGCCCTGCAGAGACCAAGGAACGCATCGTATGCCTCTGTCTGGTCTTCGCCGTGGTAATCTTCTTCTGGATGGCTTTCCACCAGAACGGTATCACCATGAACCAGTTTGCCCGCGAATACACTGCCACCAGTGCCTCCGGTGTGCAGGGCATGATGTTCAGTGTGTGGAATCTTGTATTGGGCATAGTGGCAGTTTATGGCTTTCTCAATCTGTTCCAGTCCAAGAGCATGAACGGCAAGCTGATTGCCGCAGGTGCCTTGTTGGTTTCCGGTGGCATTCTCGTCTACAAGGCCATGAATGTGACTGAACCTGTTGCTGTTGATGCCCCCATCTTCCAGCAGTTCAATCCTTGCTTTGTGGTGGCTTTGACACCCATAGTAATGCTCGTGTTCAACTGGTTGGGCAAGAAAGGCATCGTGCTTACTTCTCCTACGAAGATTGGCCTTGGCATGTTGGTTGCCGCTTTGGCATTTGTTATCCTGCTGGTAGGCTCATGGGGCCTCCCTCCTCAGGCCGGGCAGCTGGCAGCCACAGCTGCCGGGACTGCAACCTTGATATCTCCCAATTGGTTGGTCAGCACGTATCTGGTGCTCACTATTGCCGAATTGCTGCTTTCACCCATAGGTATTGCCTTTGTCAGCAAGGTGGCCCCCCCCCAGTATAAGGGTATGATGATGGGAGGGTGGTTTGTGGCCACGGCCATAGGCAACTTCCTCATCTCCATTCCCGGCTTGCTGTGGGGCAATGAGCTTTATGTCGTCTGGGGCGTGCTCATCGGCGTATGCCTGGTATCGGCTATATTTATCTTCTCTATCTTGAAGAGGCTCAACAAGGTAAGCTGATACGTCCCGGTTGCCGTTCGTCGCCATGTCAGTGATGCGCCGGCGATACCGAATACATTTATTATATATATAGGTAGAGATACGGCTGCTGCTCCATCGGAGCAGCAGTCCAATATAATAATAACAAATAAACAAAAAGACTATAATTTCATCAAATTCTTCAATTCGTTCAGCTGCATGTGCCGCCCTCAAAGGGCGTTGGCTCGAGGCTGCAATGCTCACTTTCGTGTACATGCTGATTGCGGTATTGGTATCCATGATTCCTTATGTAGGTACATTGGCGTCTTTGTTGCTGATACCTATGGGCTGGGGCTTTGCCGTGGCATTCCTGCGCAATGGCCGTGGTGCCGATGATCCGTTCAATATCTCATGCCTCTTTGATGGCTACAAGGATTTTGTTCGTATCTTCACCACTATCCTGCTTTCCAATGTGTATGTTTTATTGTGGTCATTGTTGCTGATTGTGCCAGGCATCATCAAGCAACTCGCCTATGCCATGACTCCGTACATTCTGGCCGACCACCCCGAGTTGAACAATAACAGGGCTATCGAACTCAGCATGGCCATGATGGACGGTCACAAGATGGACCTTTTCCTGATGAATCTCGTTTTCTTCTGCTGGGGTATATTGTGCATCTTCACTTTGGGCATCGGCTACTTCTGGCTTTGTCCCTACATGCAGGCTTCGTATGCCAAGTTCTATGAGGAATTGAAGGCAGAGTACGAGCAGAACGGAACATGTTGCTGCTGCAAGGCTTAGTCCTGGTAATATATTATATATCCGGAGGGAGCGTCCAACGAGGGTGCTCCCTCCTGTTTTTTTTGTACTGCTGTCGTGGGTGGGAGTCCTGAGAGATGCCTTTTAGATGTAAATTCCGTCCTTGACCAGATAATTGACCATTCCGCGGCATCTTGCCTCCGCTCGCTTGGGTTAAAGGGTGGGGGAGGAAGAACTATAGCATACATGCTGTCCTCTGGGATTCTCTTTTCCGTCCATAGTGTTGTCGCACCCTTGACAATAGTATGGACGAGGTCGCGCTTATAGTATAGTCGTGGTGCTGACAATATGGTGAGTAAGTAATGGTACCGAAGGGATGGTATTTCATTCCTGTATGTGGGCATGCCGCGTAGTTTACATTGCCGTCAATTACTTTTCACCTGTCGGTATCAAATTAGGCGGTTACGATGAGTCAAGTAACAGGCGCATTGTCTATATGGGTATGTTCACGCTGTTTTTTATGTTGAAAAAACTTACATCAGGGTCTTGATTCTTGTGGTGGCTAATTCCCAACTTGATTGCCGGATTGGCAGAAAGGCAACATTGGATGAAGGTTATACAGGATATACTGTTGTTTTGGGATTCCTTGCCTGCGGATTTCGATTTTGTCATGAATGCTTGCTTGTCTCAATAAGAATGCATATCTTTGTCCTGTTACGGACAATAACAGGATTGACATGATAATTCGGTATGTAGATCTGAGTAAATTATTGATACTATGTATGCTTATAACCTCCTGTACGTGTAGAAATGTGGCTGGAAATACGGAATCATCTGCGGGGGGGCGGTATTACGATGTGTTGAGGGACAGCCTCTGTGCCATTGCCTCCAATGCGCCTGGCGAGGTGGGTATTGCCGTCATTGTGGAAGGAAAGGATACCATAACAGTCAATGATATTGATGTTTATCCGCTCATGAGCGTGTTCAAGTTGCATCAGTCCGTGGCATTGTGCCATGAGCTGGATGTGCGTGGATGCTCGATGGACACTGTGTTGACTATCAATCGTGCAGACCTTAATCTGAATACTTGGAGTCCGATGCTGGAGGAGCAGGTGGGGACGTATTTCAGTCTCTCTGTGCGGGAACTGATGGAATACACTTTGATGCAAAGCGACAATAACGCCAGCAATCTGATGTTTGAGCGTCTTGTCTCTGTGGCCAGGACGGATAGCTTCATTGGAACTCTTGTTCCACGTGATGGATTCGGGATTGCAGTAAGTGAGTCCGATATGCAACAGGACCATTCGCTGAGCTATGCCAATCACTCCTCGCCACTGTCGACGGCCGTCCTTTTGGAGCGTTTGTTCAACGATAGTATACTTTCTCCAAGTAGCCAGTCGTTCATTTGCAGTGCCCTGCAGGCATGCAGGACGGGGGACGACCGCATTTCGGCTCCGCTTGCACATGAGAAGGGCGTGGTGATAGCCCACAAAACAGGATCGGGATACACCAATGGTCGCGGTGAACTGATTGCGCACAACGATGCCGCATACATAACATTGCCGGACGGCAGACATTATTCCATAGTGGTATTTGTCAAAGATTTCCCGGGGAAGGAAGTGGAGGCCTCTGCGCTAATATCCAAAATATCGGCTTTGACATACGACTTTGTGGTGTCGCCTTGTCCTGTTGTCCGGCGTTCACTTTGAAGTTGTCCGTTGTCTGAATTCTTTTGATGATTCCTCGTTGGTAGCAACATGAGGTCGTCGCGTTTAACCCAAATCGGTCATTAGATTTCCAATCCGTTTTGCCTTTATGTTCGTTCGTAT
>JAMPDJ010000006.1 GCA_023665805.1 Bacteroides sp.
GCAACCAGAATGTAAGGAGTGCCGGCCTTGATGGTCTCGGCCTCGATCTTCTTCAGTACGACAGCGGTGTCGCCATTCTCGTTGCCAACTACCAACTGTGCACCGTAAGCGGTAGCTTCGGTACCTACGAGGGTAACGTCCACAGGAGTGGTGTAAGCGTAAACGCTACCGGGCCACAACTTGATGGTGTACTCGGTAGAAGGCTCCTCGGTAACTTCCTCTGCCTCCTCAATCAACAGTGCGGAGTTGGAAGCGATGGTGTGTGCGTTCCAGCAAACCAGACGGTTGTCGCTGCGCTGGCCGTGGAGAGCATTGTGCTGAACCTCCTCGCCCAATACGTTGGTGTAGGTTATGATGTTTGCACCTGCACCTACGGCGTTGGTGTAGAAGTAAGATGGAACTGCGCTCAGGCTTGCGGGATGGCCGCCGCGGAGGAACAGGCCGGTAGCCTTGTTCTGGATGATGTAGCTGCTGTCGGTAGCCTGGATGAAGCGGAAGAGATCCTCACCGTTGGTGATTTCCTCCATCTGTTCTTCGTCGAAGAAATACATACCGCTACCCTCGGCAAACTCCTCGGCGGGTTCGGTGTGATATGTAGCCAAGGTGTCTACATTGCCTGTTTCTGCGTTTTCGTAGGTTTCATATACGACAGTGCCCTTGCCGGCGGCAATGGTCTTGCCGAACAATGCGGGAGAAACCTCTATGCCGGAAGCTGCGTTCTCGGTGTTCTTGGCACCTGTCTTGTCCCACTCGTAGGCTTCGTACATTTCCTCTGCGGGGAACTTGAAGCGGTACCACTTGCCGGTCTCCACCTTGTTGGCGGCATCAAATGCCTCGGCGGTAACGTCGGCGATAGCCTTGATCCACTTCTCGCTCTCTGCGGGAGTGTAGGCACCGGTCTCGTCATAAGCCTGTGCACCGTTTACGGTAGCCACGGGAGTAACTGAACCTTCCTTCCACTGGCCGGGGTTGTTGCCGACAACGAAGAGGTTCTCGGCAGGAGCTGCCGCTACAGCAGCACGCAGGTCTGCGGGATTTACGTATACGGCCTTCCAAGCCTCGCTTGCCTCAACGAGGGCGGTGTATGCGGCGTTGAAAGCTGCATCGTTGATCAGCTCGCCGTTTTCTGCATCGTACTCGGCAGCGGTCCATGCGTCCATGGCAGCCTGGAGCTTGCCGATGATTTCTGAGCGAACCTCGTACTGGGTCTTCGCGTAACGTGTAGACTGCTCGGCCTTGAATACGTTGAACTCAGAGCAATGCCAGTAGCCACGGTTTTGAGCGCTACCTGCAGAGTTTACGGTAGATACTGCATAGAAGCGCAGGTAGTTGCAGCCGGTTGCATCGAATGTGGTAGAGTTGAGAGTCTCGTTGTTTGAGCCGAAAGGCAGATTGATGATGCCCAGATCCTTGCCATCCTCGAAGGTGGTCTCGTCTGTAGGCTCGTCCTCATAACCCTTTACAGCGAGTGAGGTGACGAGGTCGGCAGCTACGGGACGACGTGTCATCTTCACGGCATACAGACCCTCAAGAGTCTCGTCGGCATTGATCTGCAGATAGTGCAGGTTCATGGCAACGCTACCGTCCTCCCAGCGAGAGTGCCAGTATGTAGACTGGTTGCCGTCGATGAGGAAGTCATACACGGTCTTGCCGTCGGGGATAGTCTGCGCGTCATTGGTGGAATACTGGCTGTAGAACTGGTCGGCACTTACCACAACGGAATCGTTGTCAAAGATAGTGGTCACGATATCCTTGGCCACCTCGAACTGTGCGGGAACAGTTCTGACGATTTCGTTGGCCTCGGTAATCATCTTGCGAACCTTGGCTGCGTCACCGTTCACCCACTGGTCTACGGTCTCGTCGTCCACGGGAGCAAGATACCATCTTGAGGCCTCGGGAGCTCCGCCCCATCCTACTACCCATCCTTCTACACCGGCACCGTTGGCGTGTCTGCCACAGTGTACGTGGTGTTGACCGCCTTCGCCACCGTCGGCATAAGTGTTGCGGATACTGTAGGTGAGCACCTTCTCGTTGATTACGGGGGCTACGATAGAGTCTCTGTAGTCAAATACCACAGTTACGGTGTCGTCTTCTACCAATTTTGCGTTGGTGCTGGTACCAAGGTTGTTGAAAGTATGTCCTCTGTACATGTTGATGAGACGATACTGGGCCTCGCGACCTTCCACCTTCTCAATCTTCCACAGGAATTCGCTCTTGGGCTGCTGTGTGCCCCAGGCGAGCCATCCTTCGCCATTGAAGTCTTTTGAGCATAAAGACTTGATGGGAGCGGGAACCTGGCTTGACTGAACCTCCTTGACGCTGTCGGGTGTGAGGTAACCCTCATTACCTACAACATAACCATTCTCGTTGTTGAGCTCGTCGCACTCGTCCTGAGTATAGTAAACGGTGTCTCTCTTGGTCTCATACCAGTTCAGGACGTTGCTGATGGTGTAGTAGCCGGGAGCGATGTTGGATACGGCCAGAGGAATCTTGTTGGCGCGTACCTTTTCTTCGGCAGCCTTGTATGCCTCGTGGTATGCCTTAAAGTTATCCACGGTCTCGAAGATGCTCTCCAGGTAGTCCATGCCTGCACCACCGTCAACCTCACCGATGATTTCCTCTATCTTGTCCTCATACTCCAGGAATGCCTGTACGTCCTCGGTACGGTAGTTGCCGTAGCTGTTGCCTACGTTGATACCGGCACGAAGGTTGCTAACATAGCTGTACTCATCACGCTCGTTGATTGAGGTCATGGTGTTGATCAGGGCGTTGAGCGCGCTGTCCCATGGATCCTCGGTGCCGCAGTCCTCGACTTCGTAGATCTGCCAGATCTTGTTGCCCGTAATCAGGCTGCCGTCAGCGGCGTTGAGCTGGTCGCCTTCAGCCACGGTCTCGCCCTTGGTCCAGAATACGATGCCATTGCCTGCGCCGTTGTTGTCCACACGGTTGGCCATGTTGTACTTGTTCCATCCGAAACGTCCTGCCTCGTTGGGTTCGCCATTGATGGTGACGAGATAGAAGTTGTACTGACCGGCCTGACCGGCAATGTACTGGTTGTTGGTCACGGTACCGCTGCCCGGTGCGTCTGCCAGCCAGTTGCCTGTGCCGAACTGGATGTTGTAGGCACCGTCTACGCCGTCTACTGCCACGAAACGGACGAGCTTGTCCATGTGGTCGTTTGCGCTGACGCCTTCTTCTGCAGTCAGTTGGTCAATCACGCTGGTCGGAGTTACCAGCAATGCCGACCCCACGCCCTTGTCGATGGCAAGACCGCCGGCTGACTGGATGGTCTCGCCGGGCATCGCAAACGCAGTGGCGTTCTGATTCGGAATACGTGGAGTGTGCAGGAAGTACCATTTGCCAGGAACCATTTCGGCCTGGGCGGCACCTATCCTGATGAGCTTGTCAGCCCATTCTGTGGCGGCCTGTGCAAAGGCACCGACACAGCACAACACCAACATCATCATAAGAGATGTAATCTTCTTCATAAATGTTTGTTGTTTTGTTTGTTAATAAATAGGTTAGTTAATAAAAATAGGTTGTTTCACGTATATATATTATGGTGTATGCATTCCGAATGTGTTGCACGACAGGCTCGCTTGCAACGGATGCCGGGCATGCCTTGTGCGTTGCAAATGTACCTTTTATTCTCAAATTAGTTCGTGTTTATACTCAAAGAAGATACTGCATTTAACCAAATTTAACTCAATTAAGCAAAAATACATTGGAAGCAAAGGTCAAAAACGTCTTTCCAAGGTGTGGAAATGATACAAGCTCCTCGCCTTTGGGGGGCGGGGAGCCTGTCTGTCGTCTCGGTGAGAGGTGGTCGGGTATTGCTGTCTTTCCGGTGAACGGCGGCTTACTTCCTTATGACCTTCACGCCGTTGACTATGTAGACGCCTGCGGGCAGATGGTTGACTGTGTTGATGTTGCCCTTGCCTGCCAGCTTGCCGTCCACGGTGTAGATGTTGCCGGGCCTGGCCACCTTGTCGAGCACCGTGCCGATGCCGGTCTCGATGGAGCCGTTGAACTCCACGATGATGCCGCAGAGCACGTCCTCGGTTTCCGCGTCGAAATCGCAGGCTATGTATGCGCCGTATTCATCGGTGTAGGTGTCCACGAGTGCATGCTTGAAGCCGTTTTCGTTGACCAGGATGCCCTTTCCTGCTTTCACCTCCTCGCTGCGGAGCGTGCCTGTCAGATGGCCGTTGCCCTTCTGTAGGGTGTCCACTGCCATGCCGTGGTCGAGGGTGACGTCGACATAGTAGCTGTTCAGTTCGAGACCGGCTTCGTACTGCTCCTGTATGCCGTACTGTCCGGTAGCCTGCATGAGGTCATGTGCTATTTGCTTGAGGACATCGTCCGAGGAGACATACTCCTCGCCTGGATCGGCAATGAGAATGTACGGAGTGCCTGCCTTGATGACCTGCGCCTCGATGTTCTTGAGGACGATGACGGTGTCGGCCTCGCTGACAACCAGTTCGGCACCGTAGGCCGTGGCGCCTGCGTCGGGGGCTATGGTGATGTCCACCGGCATAGTGAGAGCATAGAACTTTCCGGGCCACAACTTTTGGACATACTTTGTAGCGGGTTCTTCGGTGACATCCTCTACCTCCTCGATGATAATCATGGAGTTGGTGCCGGGTGCGTCGTCCTGCCATGTTACCAGGAGATTCTGCGAGAGCTGGCCGCAGAGGTTGCCGTGCCGGCCGGGGTTGTCGCCCAGCACGTTGGTGTAGCTGAGCAGGTTGGCTCCCGCGCCGATGGCATGCTGGGAGAAGTAGGACGGCACTGCGCTGAGCGTGGATCCGGAGAATCCGGCACGGAGGAAGAGCCCCGTGGTCTTGTTCTGGATCATGTAGCTCGTGTCTGTGGCTTGGATGAAGCGGAAGAGGTCTTCGTCCTGGGAGAATTCGGTCTCTGCGTCGTGATAGAACAGCAGGCTGCCGTCGGTCAGTTCCTCGGCCAGGGCTATGGTCCTGATGTCGAGGGTGTCCACTCTCTCGGCCTCGGTGTTGTCGAAGGTTTCGAAGGTCCTCTCCAGCACGCCCGGGGCTATGGTCTTGCCGAAGAGAGAGGGAGACAGTTGCACGTCTGCGGCGCGGTTGACGATTGCCGCGGCCGGTTCCTTGCTCCAGCCGAAGTCTTCGTAGGCCTGTTCCTGCGGGAATTTGAGTCGGTACCACTTGCCTGTCTTCACCCGGTTGGCTGAAGCGAAAGCCCTTTCCACGGCCTCGTTTACGGCACGGATGTGAGCCTCGCTCTCGGCTGGAGTGTAGGCGCCGGCCTCGTCATAGGCCTGAGCCTTGTCCACGGTGGCCTGGGGCAGCGTGGAGAGGTCCTTCCACTGTCCGGGATCGGTGCCTATGGCGAAGAGTTCCTTGGCAGGAACGGAGGCTATGGCGGCACGCAATGCCGCGGGATCCACGAAGACATCCTTCCATGCCTTTCCTGCAGCTACGATGGCGTCGTATGCGGCGAGGAAACCGGGGTCGGTCAGGAGTCCGGTGTTCTTGGACGAGTAGCCGGCCTCCTGCCATGCCTCTATGGCTGCGGCGAGCCTGTCGGCAATCTCCTTGCGGACGGCGTACTGGGTGGTTTCGTATCTTGTGCCTGTCTCGGCGCGGAACATGTTGAACTCGGATGCCTGCCACCAGCCGTTCTGGAGAGAGCCGTTGGACTCTTCCCAATAGAAGCGGAATGCCTTGCAGCCCTTGGCGTCGAAGAGCTCGTTGGAAATCTCCGTGGTGGCGGCGCCGTTGAAGGGGAACGTGATGACGCCGAGGTCCATGCCATCCTCGAATGCGAGGCTCTCGTCGTGCCCTGCATAGCCGCGCACGGCCAGTTTGACGGGATGGTCGTTGGAGGTGTTGCGTCGGCTGAGCTTGACAAGATAGTCGCCCTCGAGTTCCTGATAGGCCGTTATCTCCAGATAGTAGGCGTGCTTGGGCTGCTGGCCGTCGTGCCAGCTGGTTACCCAGTAGGTGTTTACGTCGCCGTCGATGAGGAAACCGAGAGTCTCTTCCTCGGTAACGTCCCGTCCGTCGGCATCGAAGGAGTTGCCGTAGAACTGCGTGGCGTCGGTCACCACCGGCTCGTCCTCGTAGACGGTGGTGTGAATGTCCTTGGCTGTCTCCATTTGTGCCGGAGCTGCCGCGGCTATGCTGTCGCCGGTGCCGATGAGCTTGGCCAGACGGGCTTCATCGCCGTTGAGCCATTCCTGGGCCGTCTCCTCGTCTATCCGGCTGATAAACCACTGGCATGCCCTCTCGGCATTGTTCCATGCTGTGAGCTTGCCCTTTTCCCCGGCTCCGCTTTTGTGTCCGTCGCAGGCAAGGTACTTGTATCCGCCTTGGGGCTGATGGGAGTTGCGTATGGCGTAGAATGTCACCTTGTCCCCGGTGACGGGAGCCTGGCCTTGTTCCACAAAGTCGAAGCATACGGTGGCGGTGTCGTTGTCGAACATTTCCACGACTCCGTCTATGCCGTTGAAGGTGAGACTGGTCCCTGCGTTTGTCAGGCGGTATCTGGTGGGTTGGCCGTCTACGGTCTCCAGCTTCCAGAGGAATTCGCCCAGAGGCTTGGTGTCGTTCCACCAGCCATAGTACTTGCCGTCCTGGTCGGGAGCGCAGTACATGCCCTTGACAGGGGTGTTTACCTTGGTCACGGTCACTTCCTTGAGGCTGTCGGTGGTAACCCAGTCCTTGCTGTCGGGGATGTTGCCGTCGGCTTGGTTGATGGAGTCGGCCTCGTGCCGGGTATAGAATATGGTGTCCTTGCGGTTGATGAAGTACTGCTGTGCGCTGTTGATGGTGTAGTAGCCGGGCTTGAGGTCGGTGACGGCTATGGGCACGCGGTTGTCCGTCATGACCTGCAGGGCCTTGGTGTAACTGTCTCGCAGGGCCTGCAGCGATTCGATGGTGGGATACAGCTCCCGGAAAGCCTCTATGCTTTCTGTGTCCGCTATGAGGATGGCCTCCGAGAGCGTGTCATAGGCGTGCAGGAAGGCCTCTACGTCGGCCGGCAGGTAGTTGCCGTAACCGGTGCCCACGTTAGTGCCGTTGCGCAGCTCCTCTATCCATGTGATGTCCGCATTGTTCATTTCCTCTATCAAGGTTTCGAACTCCACCATCCAGAGGTCGATGTCGCCGGTGATTTCCACATCGTAGATTTGCCAGATGCGGCTGTCCTGTATGCCTCCGCCCAAGGGGTCGTTCTGGATTTCATCCTCGGTGGCCACGCGTTCGCCGGTGAGCCAGTAGGTGAGGTTGCCTCCGGAGCCGAACTGGTCCATGCGGTCCTGCATGTTGTACAGGTTCCATGCGAAACGTCCTGCCTGATTGGGCTTGCCGTCCATGGTGACGAGATAGAAGTTGAACCTGCCCGCCAGCCCGCCGAGGTAGCCTATCTTGTTGACCGTGCCGTCCTCGGGAACGTCCTTCATCCAGTTGCCTGTGCCGAACTGGATGTTGTAGGCCCCCTCTACGCCCTCCACCGGAACGAAGCGCACGAGGCTGCCCATGTGGGAGTTGGCGTCTGCGCCATCCTCGCCGGCCAGTTTTTCCAGAGTGGCCTTGGTGCTCATTTTGACGGGTTGCCCCGTCCCCATGTCCGTGGCCAGGCCGCCTTCGGTGGTGATGTAGTCGCCCGGCATGGCGAAGGCATCTAAACGGTCGGCCGAACCCTCGTTGCGTGTCTGGTGCAGGAAGTACCACGTGTTGGGAACCATCTCGGCCTGGGCCTTGCCGATTCTAATCAGTTTGTCTGCGTATTCCGTGGCCTGTGCAAAGGCACCGGAGCAGTACAACACTGCCATTATCAGAAAGGATGTGACTTTTCTCATAGCTGTAGTTGTTTTTGGTTAATGATTTAGGTTTATGTTAATGTTTAGGTTTGTATGGCATTGGGAACAAGTACCTGCGGCATGCGGTTTGAGTACGGACAATAGTGTGGCCGGTGGCATGACAATAGTATTGTCGGGGTCGCGTTCATAGTATTGTCGAGGTCGTGTTCATAGTATTGTCGTGGTGCCGACCATACGTGGACCGAATTGCGTTTCACAAAGGCCGCATTTTGTCCTCCGCATTGGGCATTCCGGTGTAGCTTTGCCTCCCCTCGGGAACGGCATGATCGCAGGAGAACATAAATGAATTTTGTGCTGACTGCATCGCAAAAATATAGTTTTGGCGCGGAAAGGCCTTGAACTTTATTTGCTTAACATGACACTATATTTGCAACATCGGCTTTGTGTGCTGAAAAGCATGTTTTTTGTTGCGTATGACGGGGGGACGATGGTCGTATTCCGGGCAAGACGGGAGTGTGTTTGGTTTATAGGCATGAGCGTTTGTCCTTGCTTGGGAGCCGGTGGGTGTACAGGAATGTTTTCCGGTGGGCCGTTAACCAACATTAACATGCCGTGCCGGCAAATAAATCATGCTCCTATGCAGGCCGCAGGCTTTTTTTAGTACCTTTGTACGGAGATGATGCTGATGAGGAACCCCATAATATGGCTTTGGCGCGTGAGGCACCGTAACGGATACGGGGTGCATTCGCCCTTTGCCTTCGACTTTGTCACCAACGTGCTGTACAATGGCGAACACTATTATGCTTACGAGGAAATGGACCGCGCATTGTGCTGGTGGCAAAGGGGCAGGGTGAGGAGCCTGAGGCGCCTTCTCTTCAGAATGGCCAATTACCGCAGGCCGAGGACACTGTGCTGCCATGGAATGGACGAGGATACGGCCATGGCGGTGTATCGTGGCAGTAGAGGGGTGACGGTCATGGGCATGGAAGAAGAGGGGGAGGTTGCCGACATGATATTGACAGGACGGTCCGACGGACGCGTCTTGCGGCATCTGGGGGAGGGCAGCATGGTGGTGCTATGGAACCTGCAGGGGCAACGGCAATTGTGGCGGCAGCTGCAGGAGGACGAACGCGTGACCGTGACATTCGACCTCTATGACGTGGGGGTGGCATTTGCGCGCAAGGACTTGAACAAACAACGCTATATCATAAACTGGTGAAAATCTATACACGAACAGGAGACGAGGGCATGACCGACCTGGTGGGCGGATGCCGTGTGAGAAAGGATTGCATGCGTCTGGAGGCCTATGGCACGGTTGACGAACTGAACAGCCACATGGGCTTGCTGGTGGCTGCGATGGACGATGAAACCGCCATAAATTGCATTCACGGGTGCCAGTCGGTGTTGTTGGCGATGGGTGCCGTGCTGGCAACTGACAAGGAGGCCGGAGGGCATACCGGACAGGCTGTGACCGACGGGGATATTGCCGGACTGGAGCGCACGATAGATGCGTGGAGCGAGGACCTTCCGCCATGGAGGGGCTTCGTGCTTCCCGGGGGAACCGAGGCGGCGGCTCGGGCGCACGTATGCCGGACGGTCTGCCGTAGGGCGGAAAGGTGTATCCTGGCATTGGCCAGGGAGGCCGATGTGCCGGGGGAGGTGCTGAGGTATGTCAACAGGTTGAGCGATTTGTTCTTCGTGTTGGCCCAACGGTTGAACTTTTTGGCAGGGAAAGAGGAAATTTTGTGGCAAAAGCGCATGCCGTGAATGATAATAATACTATCTTTGCAGCCAAAAATGTGCGCAGGTCGTGCATGAGACTAATAATAAAGCAGATATAGAATATGTATTGGACATTGGAATTGGCCTCCAAGCTGGAGGACGCGCCTTGGCCGGCAACCAAGGAGGAGTTGATTGACTATGCCGTGAGAAGCGGTGCTCCGCTGGAGGTGATAGAGAACCTGGAGGAGATAGAGGACGAAGGCGACGTGTACGAGACCATCGAGGATATCTGGCCGGACTACCCGCAGAAGGAGGACTTCTTGTGGGATGAAGATGAATACTGACACATAATAGAAGTTCATCTGTTTGATTTACAACGGGTTGGCTTTCACACTGCGCGACAGTCATCCCGTTTTTCTGTCCCTTTCAGTGCCTTTTATAGCAAAATAAACTGACGTAAAACTTACGTACCGGCATTTTAGGAATATAACACTGTCGCCAAACTATTGTATCTTCGTGTGATATAACATAGGAATAATATATAACGCACATGAAGATTTCTATTCATTCTTTGGCTCACAGTTTTCTTTATAGAAGTGTCTATGTTTCAGTGTTCTTATGATTATACATAAAGAAGTTTGTTTCGCATCTTTTGGGTCTTTGGAAGAAATAATCTATCTTTGCACTGACGAAACGGTCGCATTTGCAACCATTTCGTCAGTAAGAGCCACAGCATAGGATATAATTATGATCATAGAAAGAAACGAATACATTGAGCAGTTGTTTGCTAAACGCTGGAACGGGAAGGTGAAAATCATAACCGGTATAAGGCGTTGTGGCAAATCGTTCCTGCTCTCAACTCTCTTCAAGAACCGTTTGATTTCGGAAGGAGCACAGGAAGAGGAGTTCATAGAAGTGGCTCTTGATAGAAAGTCTGACATCAAATATCGTAATCCGAATCTCTTATACGATTATGTAATGGAGCGTACAAGGAACACGAGTCGGAAATATTATGTGATGATTGACGAGATTCAGCTGTCATATAAGGTGAAGAATGAAGATGTGGACGAAGCCTTGGTGCCCGAAGAGGATAGAGAAATGCTTTATACAACGTTCTATGATATTTTGAATGATATGATGGCACGTCCTAATCTTGATGTGTACGTTACTGGTTCAAACTCAAAGATGCTGTCGAAAGATATAGTGACGAATTTTCGTGACAGGGGTTCGGAAATAAGGATTTATCCGTTGTCCTTTGCAGAATATCTGTCGATATCCGGAATGGAGAAGGCCGATGCACTGGAGGAGTATCTGATGTATGGCGGTATGCCTTTGGCGGTTCTTGAACCGGATGAGAAAGAAAAACGCAAGTATCTGCAAGGTCTCTTTTTCAATGTCTATATCAAAGATATTGTAGAGCGTTACAGCCTGAAAGACGATAACATCTTAAGTGCTTTGGTCGATGCTCTCTCGTCATCAGTCGGTTCTCTTACCAATCCCAGTAAACTTGCCAACACAGCCGGTTCCGTGATGGGGAAGTCGCCTTCTCGCAATACCATCAAGAATTATCTTGACTACGTAGAAGATGCTTATCTTTTTCAGAGTGCAAGACGATGGAACGTGAAAGGCAGGAAGTATTTCGATAAGATTCAGAAATATTATGCAATGGATTTGGGATTGAGAAACGCCTGGTTGAATTTTCGTCAGCAAGAGCGTTCTCACCTGATGGAGAACATGATATATAACGAACTCATTCGCAGAGGATATTCTGTGGATGTCGGTATTGTAGAAGTGACACGCGTGATAGACGGTCAGCGCAAGACGTCTCAATATGAGATAGACTTCGTGGTTAACATCGGCAATGATAAAGTATATATCCAGTCCGCCTTGAATGTTGACACTCCGGAAAAGAAATACCAGGAGACATTCTCACTGAGAAATACAGGTGACTTTTTCCGTAAGATAGTCGTACTGGACGGTAGCCGCAAACTATGGACAGACGAAGATGGCGTGATGTATGTAGGGGTGATTCCATTTATGCTGGAGGATATTGTAAAAGAAGTTCTTGGGTAATTGACAATTCTCGACTGTCGCAAAGTGCATTTGAGTGCATACGGCAGCAAAATAAACTATCGTAAAACGTATGCGACTAAATTATGCTGTTTAATACCAATAGGTTATGAACATTGCCGCCTTTTCAACGAAGATGAATACTAACACACAGTAGAAGTTTATCTATTTGATTTGCAATTGGTTGGCTTTCGCACTGCGCGACAGTCATCCCGTTTTTCTGTCCCTTTCAGTGCCTTTTATAGCAAAATAAACTGACGTAAAACTTACGTACCGGCATTTTAGGAATATAACACTGTCGCCAAACTATTGTATCTTCGTGTGATATAACATAGGAATAATATATAAATCACATGAATGTTTCCGTCCGTTCTTCAGCAAACTGTTTTCTTTAATGTCCATGTTTCTATGCTTTCATGTTCGTATATAAAGAAGTTTGTTTCGCATCTTTTGGGTCTTTTAAAGAAATAAACCAGCTTTGTACTGACGAAACCATATCTTGAGTGTATGTTATTATCAAAAGTTGGCATGATTGCCATTTTTTGATAATAGAAAATCGCTGATATCAATCATTCTTTGTAGTTTTGTAGTGACGAAATATGGTAATAACACCATATTTTGATAATAGAAGCGATATGCAGATAAAAAGAGACCAGTATTTGAATCAGCTGATAGCCGGCAGAAAGAACGGGTTGATAAAGATAATTACAGGTATCTGGAGGTGTGGAAAGTCTTATTTGCTTTTTACTCTCTTTCATGAATATCTGAAATTACAGGGTGTTGATGAAGGACATATCATCGAAATAGCCTTAGATGATCGCATGAACATTGCACTGCGCAATCCGGATGCAATCCTTAAACATATCAAGGAACGGATTGTCGATAATGAATTGTATTATATTCTGTTGGATGAAGTACAGTTGATTCCTGAATTTGAAGATGTGCTGAATAGCTTGCTCCATATCCGTAATGCTGATGTATATGTAACGGGAAGTAACTCCCGATTTCTGTCCTCCGACATCGTAACTGAGTTCAGGGGACGTGGAGATGAGATTCGTCTTTATCCCTTGTCTTTCTCAGAGTTTTGCGAGGGCTACCGTGGTGATAGGAATAAAGCATGGAAAGAGTATTATACTTATGGCGGATTGCCACTGATACTCTCTCTCGAAACAGAAAAGAAGAAGACGGACTATTTGGAGAATCTGTACAAGAGTGTGTATCTGGCAGATATACAGGAGCGTAATAACGTAAGGAATAAGGTGGAGCTTGATGAACTTGTCAGGATTATAGCATCTTCTATCGGTTCACCGGTCAATCCAACCAAGCTCTCCAATACATTCAAAAGTGTCAAGAACGTTGATATACACCATCAGACCATTTCAAACTATCTTTCGTACTTGGAGGATGCTTTTCTTGTAGAGAAGTCCATTCGCTACGACATCAAGGGGAAAAGATACATCAACACTTTATCTAAATATTATTTCTCAGACCTCGGCATGAGAAACTCGCTCCTCGTGTTCCGCCAACAGGAAGAGAATCATATCATGGAGAACATCATTTACAATGAACTAAGAATAAGAGGCTGCCATGTAGACGTGGGCATGGTTGAACAGCGCACATTGGACAAGAATGGAAAGTATGTAAGAAAGCAATTGGAAGTGGACTTTGTTGTGAATCAGGGGAATAAACGATATTACATACAGTCGGCGTTTGCTATGCCTGATGAAGAGAAACTGAGACAAGAAACAGCGTCTCTGCTAAGAATCGATGATTCTTTTAAGAAGATTATCATCGTAAAAGACGACATTATGCCCAAACGAGATGATAACGGTATCATGACAATAGGTATTATGGATTTCCTGCTAAATCCCGAGAGTCTTGATTACTAAAAAGAATCTGATGACATGAACGACTGTCGCAAACTGCATTTGAGTGCATATGGCAGCGAAATAAACTGTCGTAAAACGTATGCGACTAAATTATGCTGTTTAATACCAACAGGTTATGAATATGCCGCTTCTTCAATGAGGAGGAGTATTGACGGCAGGCGATGGAAATCGGCCCGATGGGAGGCTTGGCGGGTTGCTGGTGCTGGAACTGGTTGTTGGTGCTGAAGCATGTTGCTGGTGCTGAAGCACTGAGCAGTATCGGATGATGTCTTCTCATTGGCCGGGGAATTTGGTGAGGCGGGTTCCTTGGATAGCCGGTGGCTTTCGGCCCACCTGTCGCCTGCCGCAGGATTATGTTCTGTTACTGCTCATGGCTTTAGCCGCTTTCCCTCCCCCCCCCAACACACAAAAAAAAACGAACATTATTCAACCATTGCAATGATATGAACAAGATCGGTAGATGCTGGAAGCATGACTATCGCTCTCCCGGAATATATCTGATAACTATACGGAAACACCCTTCTCTTCCGGACTTCGGATATATTGTGGGGGATTGTCGTATACCGCCGGGAGTGCCGGGGTGCGCTGAAGTGAGGTATACCCGGATGGGCAGTGATGTGAATCGCGAAATCTGGCGGCTTCCCATGATAGATGGCCGGTTGAAGGTGTTGCAGCATAGGGTGATGCCGGACCATGTACATATCGTGCTGAGGGTGTTGGGGCGACTGGATGAGCACGTGGGTAAGTATATTGCGCGTTTTGAGAGCCGCCTGAAAGGTTATTTTGAGGCTGGATACAACGACCAGATACTCACTAAGGACAGAAGTCTGGCGGTCATGATAAACTACGTGAGGGAAAATCCCCACCGGCTCGCTGTCATGCGCTGTCATCCCGAATTTTTCCGGCGGGTGAGGAACATCACTACCGCCGACATGCAACTTGAGGGCTATGGCAATTTTTTCCTGTTGAAGTATCCTTTGATTGAGCCTGTCATCGTCCATCGCGCCTGGAGCGACCTGGAGTTGGAGCGGAAACGTGCCTATTGGCACCATGTGGCATCCAACCATGGCGTGCTTGTTTCCCCTTTTATCAGCAAGGCGGAGAAGGTTGTCCGCGATGAAGTCCTGGAACTTGGCGGACGCATAATACACATCAATCCCGAACCATTCGGAGATGGTTTCACCAAACCCCAGGGGCACGACTTCAGCCTCTGTGCCGAAGGTCGCCAATTGATTCTCGCACCGCGTGTCTCGAGGTCTCCTGTCCTGACACGCGGCTTGTGTCTGGACCTTAACGCTGTTGCCACGGCCATTGCAGCCAATCCTGCCATCCTGCTTCGCTCTTCGTGCTGAAAGTAGGTTCCGGTGCATTGGCCGGTTCGCATTGCTCTTGCAGGTGATATGCCGGCATGTGGCGGAGTCGGGAAAGTTCTTGGTAAAATAATAAGGTGTGTGGGCAATAAACATGTGGCACGGTGCGTTGTAATATATGATGAAGAGGCTATTGTTGATATTGGCATGGATGCTTGCTCCATTGTGGGCTATGTGTCAGGACGATGTGGCCTTCACCAATTTCTGGTCGTTCCAGAGCTTCTATAATCCTGCGGCGGCAGGACGTTCGGCATTGTTGGACGTTAAGGGAGCCTATAGGATGGAGATGCTGGGATTCGAGGATGCCGGTCAGACCATGTTGGTGCAGGGAGACTTGCCTATGTTCTTCATGCCCAAGGCCGAGAGACATGGCATTGGGGCCGGCTTTATGAACGATAAAATCGGCCTTTTTTCCAACAAGCGCATGTGGTTGCAGTATGCATACCATCAACCGTTGGGCAAGAAATACATCCTGAGTGCAGGGTTGCGGCTGGCCTTTGTCGCCAACTCGTTCAATGGCAGTGACGTGGAACTGGGAGAGGGCACCTCGGACGAATATGTGCCCACGACGGATGTCAATGGCACGGGTTTCGATATGGACTTCGGTATGAGGTTCGAGCGCAGAAACATCTGGTATGCCGGTGTTTCGGTGACACATCTGTTGAGTCCTTCCGTGTCCATGGGCACGGACAAGCAATTTCAGATGAAGACGTCGCCCACCATATATGCCACAGGCGGGTATGATGTGAAGATGCGCCGTCCGGAATTCGTGCTGAGGACCGCCGCCATGTTTCGCACGGATATGCAGAACTGGAGGGCGGACGTTGCCGCGCGCTTGTGTTATGACGGTGAAAAGGGCAAAATGTATGTCGGTCTCGGTTATAGTCCGACCGTCAGCGTGGCGTTGCTTCTGGGCATGGACTTCCATGGAGTGAACATAGGTTACAGCTACGAGATGTACACCGGAGGCATAGCCGTGCAGAACGGTACGCATGAGATACATCTGGGTTATCAGATGGAAATGAACCTGGCCAAGAAAGGCAAGAACAGGCATCAGTCCGTGCGATGGCTTTGAGGTAGGCGAAGTTGCCGGACACGCATTATATGAAAAAAGAGACAAAAGGAACAACATATGATAGAGACAAAGAAATTACTGATGGCCTTGGGCATGCCTATGTTAATCGGCATGGTCATGACCTCTTGCATGGGTTCCCGCAGCAATGCCATGGCCAACGGAGGCGAATTGGTGGGCGTGAGAGGCGCGTCTGCCGGTGAAACCGTACCTTTTGGCATGGTTGCTGTGAACAAAGGCAGCCTGAAGATAGGTTTGGAGGAGAACGATACGCTGTGGGGCGTGGCCTTTCCGCGACGGGACATCAGCGTGGACGGTTTCTGGATGGACCAACACGAGGTAAGCAATGCCAAGTACAGGCAATTTGTCTTTTGGGTACGTGACAGTATTATCCGCGAACGTTTGGCCGATCCTGCCTATGGAGGCGATGAAACCTATAAAATCGAAGAGGACCGGTATGGCGAGCCGGTGACACCGCATCTCAATTGGAACAAACCTATCCCCACGCAGCGCAAGGCTACGGAGGACGAACTTCGCGCCATAGAGAGCGTCTATGTCACTCATCCCATAGACGGTACGCGCATGCTGGACGCCTCGCAGATGAACTACCGTTACGAAATATACGACTATGCCATGGCGGCAAAGCGCAAGTATCGCCTTAATCCCGGAGAGCGCGACCTTAATACCGACATAGTTCCGGACGAGAATGAAGTGGTGATGATTTCCAAGGATACGGCCTGGATAGACGATGACGGCAAGATAGTCCGTCAGACCATAACTCGTCCATTAAGCGGTCCGTGGGATTTCCTCAACACTTACATCGTGAACATATATCCCGACACCACCTGCTGGGTCAATGATTTTGACAATGCCGACAACGAGCGTTACATGAAGCTGTATTTTTCGCATTCGGCATATGATGATTATCCCGTGGTTGGGGTCACTTGGGAACAGGCCAACGCTTTCTGTGCGTGGCGCACGGAGATGATGAACGTCGGCATGGGAGCGTATGCCAAGCATTTGCAGCGTTATCGCTTGCCTTCAGAGGTGGAGTGGGAGTATGCTGCCAGAGGCAAGGAAGGTACGCCCTTTCCTTGGGAGGCCAAGGAGGTCAAAAGCGACAAGGGGTGTTTCTATGCCAACTTCAAACCGGACCGTGGCAACTATACAAAGGATGGCAGCCTGATAACGTCGCGTTGCGGCATATTCAGTGCCAACAGCAACGGCCTGTATGACATGGCGGGTAACGTGGCCGAGTGGACCAGTACCGTGTATACTGAAGCGGGAGTGGAGGCTATGAGCGACATGAATCCTGAACTCAAGTACAATGCCGCCATAGAGGATCCGTACCGTTTGAAAAAGAAGTCTGTCCGCGGAGGTTCCTGGAAGGATCCGGAAAGCATGATACGGTCGGCATGGCGCAGCTATGAGTACCAGAACCAGCCTCGCAGCTTCATAGGTTTCCGTTGTGTCAGAAGCATGGTGGTTGACAATGTGCGCCAAAAGACAAAGTAGCTGTCATCATCACTTTCTATACCTTAATATATATTATAATACGTAATCTAATAACAAAAACATATCACGATCATGTTTATCATAAACAAAATACAGAAGTGGATGGACACGATGGCAGGGCAGACCTTCATGCAATATGCATACAGTTGGGGCGCAGCCATAGTAATCTTGGGTTCATTGTTCAAGCTTACCCACATGGACGGAGCCGATGTCATGCTGTTTGTCGGCATGGGCACAGAGGTGCTGGTGTTCTTCCTGGCGGGTTTTGAGAGAGTGACCGAAAAGGTTCCCGAGACATCTGCGGAGCACAACACGGCCTCTACTGGCCAGGTATCTGTTCCTGCCGGTTCCGTGACGGTGGTCCAGGGGCTGGCTCCGGTTGCAGGCAAGGAACTTGATTCCGATGCCTTGGCCCATGGTGCCGCCCTCAGTGCCGCGGCCGCCAACCTCGCAAGTGCCGGACAAGCCGCTGCCGAAGCGCAGCTGGCACTGTCACAGCTGAAAGGCGGAGCAGGCATGGCCATGCCGGACTCCGGCCAAATACGCGCCACCGACCCGGCGGCCATAGAAGAGGCCGTGAAGAACTACGCTGCCGAGCTGACCGAGTTGACCGAAGTATTGTCCAGGGTCAAGGATCAGGCTGCGCGCATGAGCACTGACAGCGAAGAGATGGAAAACCTTAACCGTACGCTCACCGGCATAGCCACCGTCTATGAACTGCAACTGCGCAATATAAGCAAGCAGGTCAGCACCATAGAGCAGATTGATGAACAGACACGCCGCATGGCCGACCAGATAGCCGAGTTGAACAGTGTCTATGCCCGCATGATACAGGCTTTGACCGTGAATATGGGCGGAGCGTCCGGCAACGTCCAGAACGTAAACAAAGACTAAGTCGGGGTTAACCGTATAGATGATGTCATGGGAAAGATAAAGAAGAAAAAGCTTTCGCCCCGTCAGAAGATGATAAACCTGATGTACGTGGTGCTGATGGCCATGTTGGCCTTGAATGTCAGCAGCGATGTGCTGAAGGGCTTCGTGATGGTGAATGAAAAGCTTACCCTAAGCACGGAGAACTCGGCTTTGGTGAACGAGGAAGTCTACAAGCGCTTCGAACAGCAGTATAAAGACAATCCCGCCAAGGTGAAGGCTTGGTATGAGATGGCCATGGAGGTCAGGCGGATGACTGATGCTCTGTATGCCAAGCTGGATGAACTCAAACTGGAAATCGTTCGCGAGAGCGATGGCAAGAATGCCGATGTGCGCAATATCCGCAATATGGAAAACCTGGAGGCCGCCACACATGTGATGCTTGCTCCGGGAACCGGTAGGGGCCAGGAACTGCACGATGCCATCGTGGACTATCGCGAACGCATCACCGGCATGCTCGACAACGAGGCGCAGCGTCATTTGGTCAGTACCAATCTCGGTACCGATGTCCCCGACAAGGCTAAGGGTATGGGCAAGAATTGGCAAGAGTATATGTTTGAATCCATGCCTGTGGCAGCCGCAGTCACCATGCTGACGAAACTGCAAAACGACATACGCTATGCCGAGGGCCAGGTGATACGCGGCCTGGAGACAAACATTGATGTCAAGGACGTGAGGGTGAACCAGCTGAACGCCTATGTCATTCCAGGCAGCCGCACCGTGGTGCAGGGAGGCAAGTTCTCGGCACAAATCATCATGGCTGCCGTTGACACTACCCGACGTCCCACCATATACATCGGCGGTCAAGAGGTGAAAAACGCCAACGGCATATATGAGACGGTTTGCACAAAGACGGGTGATTTCACCTTGAAAGGGTTCATAGAGACACTCAATGGCGAGGGAGAGAAAGTCCGTCGTGACTTTGAACAGAAATACACCGTCGTAGCCCCAAGTGCGACGCTGAGTGCGGACATCATGAATGTCCTCTATGCAGGATACGACAATCCTGTCAGTGTGAGTGTGCCAGGGGTCTCCACGAGTCAGGTAGGGCTGTCCATGACGGGCGGCACGTTGAAGCAGACTGCTCCCGGACGCTATGTCGCCGTACCCGCTAACGTGGGTGGCGAGGCTGAGTTTACCGTTACTGCCAGCCAGGAAGGCAGGAGCCAGGTGATGGGCAAGTTCAAGTATCGTGTCCGC
Organism: Bacteroides sp.; assembly: GCA_023665805.1. GTDB lineage: Bacteria > Bacteroidota > Bacteroidia > Bacteroidales > Bacteroidaceae > Physcousia. Next base: position 19,573 of record JAMPDJ010000006.1, read on the forward strand.
AAGTTGCCTGACCCCACGGCATACATTCCTGCCGGTGAAAGTCGTTTTATGGGCGGCAAGATATCCAAGCAGCAACTTATGGCGGCCGAAGGTATCGGCGCAGCCATAGATGACGGCTTGCTGAATATTCCTTTTACTGTGCGCGGCTTTGAAACGGTATTCTTTGACAATCTCGGTAATGCCGTGCCTGAGGTGAGCGGAGGAGCTAACTTTACGGAAAGGCAGAAGAACATGATACGAAGCCTTTCCCGCGGCAAGCGTTTCTTCATCACCAAGATACGTGCGCAAGGTCCGGATGGCATAGAACGTACGCTCAATGGTGCTTTGGAGGTGATAGTGAACTGACACCAAGCCGGCATGGGAATACCTTTTACGGCCTTTGTCGGGCCGATGGCGGTTAGAATAGAGTAATACACATATATAAGCGAAATACATGATGAAACGATTGTTTCTGATACTGATGATGGCAGGCTTGGCAACCGGTATGTGTGCCCAGCCCGCAAAGCGTCGTGCTACAACAAGCAATGCGGTCGTCCAGCGTGGTACGACCAGAACACAGCCAAAGGCACAGACTGACCGCGCATCGCTGATGTTTCCGGTAAAGCAGAATATGCCTGACGACGTGGTATGGAAACGCGATGTCTACCGCACATTGGATCTTATGAAGGATGCCAATTCTCCGTTATATTATCCGGTGGAGCCTCGCGGACGTCAGGTCAATCTCTTCACATACGTTTTTCATCTGATTCTTACGGGGCGTTTGGATGCTTACACTTATAAGTTGGACGGTGTGGAAAGTTTCGATAAGAAGGACCGTATGGAGGTGCGTGACCTGTTGGACAGATACAGCATATATTACGAGGAGAAGGACGGCAAACTGAATGTGGAGAACAATGATATCCCATCTGCCGAAGTCACACGTTATTATATAAAGGAGAGCGTTTATCTGGATCAGCGTACTGGCTCTTTCACCACACGTGTCACTGCCGTTTGTCCCGTGCTCATGCGTGGTGCCGATGATTTTGGCGGCGAGGCCACGCCTTATCCTCTCTTTTGGCTCAATTATGACGATATGTCTCCATGGCTGGCCCGTTTGCCAATCATGGCCAGCAACCTCAATAATGTCAGCAATATGACTGCCGAGGACTATTTCGCCATGAACCGTTATGACGGTAAAATATACAAGACCAATAACCTGCAGGGCCGTGCTCTGGCCAATTATTGTCCTACGGATTCCGCCATGGTCAAGGAACAGAACAGGATAGAAAAGGAAATCACGGACTTCGAAGAAAGCGTATGGGGACACATGACCCCGGAGGACAGCATCCGCGAGGCACGCGAGGACAGTATTCAGGCTTCCAAGGAATCTCCCCGCGAACGCAAGACATCCGTCCGGCAACCGGCTTCACGGCGTTCATCCACGGTCAAGGCTCCAAAGCAGAAGCGTAGTAGCGGTTCCGGAACATCAGGCGTTGCACGTGTGAGTGTTCGCCGTCAGAGAAGATAAACTGTCATTTAAATAAAAACCGCCTTATTATGATTAAGAGACTATTCGTGGTGCTTCTGGTAGCACTTACCGTTTTGGGAACATCGGCCCAGAAAACCAAGTATTTTGCCTGGGGTGTGGAGGCAGGCATGAACTTCAACAAGTTGTCGTTTGCACGTTCCGACTTTGAAAGCAGCAACCGCTTGGGCTTCTTTGTCGGCCCAAAGGTGAGAGTGAAGGTTCCTATTCTTGGATTCGGTGCAGATGCAGCCCTGCTCTATAGTTTGAACAGTGCCAAGGTTGTCAACGAAAATCCCGACGGTGAAGTATTGTCATCGGTAAATCGCAGCCTTTCCTACTTTGAGATTCCTCTGAACCTGCGATACACCTTCGACCTCCGTATCCTTTCGCTTTATCTTGCCACAGGTCCGCAGTACAATTATTGTCTCAGTACCAATGGTACCATTGAGAATCTATATGGTACTCATCTGGATGATTTTTCGCGTTCTACATGGGGATGGAACGTGGGTGCAGGCATAGAGATTGTCGATCGGTTGCAGATTGGCATTACTTACACCATACCCATAAGTGAGAGCGGCAAGTTGGAAACAAGTGACATAAGCAGAGTATTGACCAACTTCAAGCAAAAAACGGTGAAGGTACGCCTTGCTTACTACTTCTGATATCGTTTTTACATTGTTGGTTGATACCCCGCATTATTTAACATGTATGCAGATTGTATAGTACCTCTTCCTTTGGAGGGCGTTTTTACTTACAACATACCTGCCCACCTCGACCATAAGGTCAAGGTGGGTAGCCGTGTTAATGTACCCTTTGGCCAAAAGAAGCAATATACAGCCCTTGTCACCGAATTGCATGACCGTCGTCCGGATTATGCCGTCAAGGATATTCTGGATGTGCCTGATGATGAAATCATGCTGTTGCCAGGCCAATTGCGCCTATGGCACTGGGTTGCCGAATACTATATGTGTACTTTGGGCGAGGTTTATAAGGCCGCCATCCCTTCGGGGCTGAAGGAAAAGGATGGTGTCGTGCGCTATCGTCCCAAGACAGTGAACTGCGTGCGCATAGGCAAGGATTGTTTCGACGCCATCCGCCTTAATGCTATCCTTGCCACGTTGCGCTCTGCGCCCAAACAGCAGTTGGTCATGACGCGTTACATTGAGCTGTCCGGCCTTAGCGCGGCACTCACGTTGCACAATCCTTCTTTGCTGAAGGAGATAACGCGTGAAGAGCTTCTCAAGGCCGCCTCTTGTTCCGCCTCCGTGTTGAAGGCCGTCTATGACCGTGGCTTCCTTGTTGAATACGAGAAGACGGTGGACCGTATTCCCACGGAGTCCATTCCGACATCCCTCCTGCTTCAGCCGCTTTCGGTGGCACAGCAGCAAGCTCATGACGATATCGTCAGGCAATGGACGCGACATGACGTATGTCTGTTGCATGGTGTGACCTCAAGCGGAAAGACAGAGATATACATACATCTTATCAGCCAGGCCTTGGCCGAGGGCAAGCAGGTGCTTTACATGTTGCCGGAGATAGTCCTCACAAGTCAGCTGACAGACCGACTGCGTCGCGTCTTTGGCGACCGTCTGGGAGTATATCATAGCAGGTATACGGATGCCGAGCGTGTCGAGGTATATCGTAAACAGGTTTCCGCTCATCCATATGACATCATCGTGGGTGTACGTAGCAGTGTGCTGTTGCCGTTTCGCAACCTTGGACTGGTCATAATCGACGAGGAACATGAATCCAGCTTCAAACAGGCAGAGCCTGCTCCACGCTATCACGGACGCAGTGTGGCTTTGGTGATGGCGCGTATGTCCGGTGCCAAGGCCCTGTTAGGTACCGCTACTCCGTCCGTAGAAACTTATCATAACGCCATTACCGACAAATACGGTTATGTGGCTCTCGCTACACGCTATGGTAACGTATGCATGCCGGAAATCATTCCTGTCGACATAGCCGAGGTGAAGCGCAAAAAGATGATGACCGGTCCTTTTTCGCCACTTCTTCTCAGCGAGATGCGCACTGCCTTGGAACGTGGGGAGCAGATTATCCTTTTCCAAAACCGCCGTGGTTTTGCTCCGGTGATGGAGTGTGACGTCTGCGGATGGGTGCCGAGGTGTCCTCACTGCGATGTGGGACTTACTTTGCATCAACGTTCGGCTCAACTCGTTTGCCACTACTGCGGTTTCTCCACACCGATGCCCTTGCGCTGTCCGCAATGCGAGAGTGACAGACTGGGTGGCAAGGGGTATGGTACGGAACGCGTAGAGGACGAACTGTCCAATATATTTCCCGAGGCTCGTGTGTCCAGGATGGATCTTGATACAACGCGTAGCCGTACGGCATACGAAAGCATTATCCGTGATTTTCATTTTGGACGTACTGACATCCTCATAGGTACCCAGATGGTTACCAAGGGGCTGGATTTCCGCAAGGTCACTCTCGTGGGCGTGCTCAATGCCAGTACTTTGTTGAACCAGCCGGACTTCCGCAGTTACGAACGTGCCTACCAGATGCTTACCCAGGTTGCCGGGCGTGCAGGTCGCTCGTCGCAAACGGCAGACGGTACAGTCGCTCGTGGACGTGTCGTTCTGCAAGTGCATGATGCGACCCAGCCAACCATAGCTCAAGTGGTCAACGGAGACTATACGTCCATGTTTCGCATGCAGATGGAGGAGAGGCGTATGTTTGTATTCCCGCCCTGTTGCCGGTTGATTTACGTTTATATGAAACACCGTCAGGAACCGGTATTGGAACACTTGGCGGATGAGATGGCGCAAATGCTTCGTCAGGTTTTCGCTCATCGTGTCCTTGGGCCGGACCTTCCTCCTGTGGCCCGCGTGCAATCCATGTACATACGCAAGGTATTGGTCAAGTTGGAACCTGATGCCAACATGGCGGAGGCCCGTCGTCGCCTGCATGACATACAGGCTTACATGCTGGCCAAACCTGAGTATCGTGCGGCTCTGCTTTACTATGACGTTGACTGACAAGCAGTATGTCATACGCCATGCCCCCTCGGCCATAAACATTCGGGTCGAGGGGGCATGGCGTATTTTTATTCCAAAGGAAGTCGCTCTTTTGGCGGAAGTTATTTCTTCAGCTCTGGATATTGTACACGTGTGTGATAGATTATGCGCAACTTGTCTTTCAGCACTTCTTTGGCGTTTTCTATGTCCAGAAAAGTAATGGGAGCCTCGCGGAAATGTCCGTTGGCCACCTGACTGTCCACGACTTTGTTTACCAGATCCGAAATGCTCTCCTCGGTAATCTCCTTCAGGCTTCGGCTTGCCGCTTCCACGGCATCGCACATCATCAGGATGGCCTGTTCGATAGTCTGCGGGTCGGGACCGTCGTATGTGAAGTTTTCCGGGTTTACTTCCGTTCCGGGGCACTTGTTGCAGGCCTGGATATAGAAGTATTTTGTCATGCTGCGTCCATGGTGGGTTGCGATGAAGTCACGTATGACCTGTGGCAGTTTGTATTTCTCGGCCAAGGCCACACCCTCACGTACGTGGCTGATGATGATTTGTGCCGATTGTACATCGGTAAGCCTGTCGTGCGGGTTCATGCCTTTCTGATTTTCGGTGAAGAAGGCCGCATGCCGTATCTTGCCGATGTCGTGGTATAGGGCGCCTGTGCGCACCAACTGGCTCTTGGCTCCCAGTTTTTCAGCCACGGCTGCAGCCAGGTTGGCCACCTGCATGCTGTGCTGGAACGTGCCAGGAGCCTGTTCGGACATGCTACGCAGGAGAGGTGTGTTGGTATTGGAGAGTTCTATGAGGGTGACGTTGCTGGTGAAACCGAAAATGCGCTCTATGGGTATGAGCAACAGGTAGGAAATCATCAACAGCAGGCTGCTGGCTATGATGCTGTATAGGTCAGTGTAATCTATCTCCTCCACGAACAAGGCCCTGTTGTTAATGAATTGCAGGCAGATGTATGTCAGCACCGATACGCTCAGCACAGCCAAGACGGCACTGAAGAGTTCCGACCTCTGGGTCAGTTCCCTCAGCGTGATGATGGCTGTCAGTCCGGCCAAGGCCTCTATGATGATAAAGTCCGCAGGGTGGGGCACCGCAACGGCACAAAGCAAAATCATCATCAGATGTGTGATGAAGGCCGTGCGGCTGTCCATGAAGATACGGATGAAGATGGGCGTGATGCAATAAGGCAGTACGTATGGACTGCCGGCGTTGTGGCCGACCAAGGCAAAGGTCAGTAGCGGAAAGAGAATGAACAACGTACATGTCAGCGACATGCTGCGGGCACTGGCAAGGTAGTCGTTGCGGAACTGTTGGAAATACAGTACCAGTAGAATTACCGTCAGCCCGGTGTATATCGTCTGCCATGACAATGCCAGAAGGATTTCTCCCGTGGATTTTTCTTTTTCCCCCATGTGCAACATCATGCTTTCCAGGATACAGAAAGTGTTGGGACTGATTATTTCGCCACGGTCAACTATCTTCTGTCCCACTATTACCTGTCCTATGTACGGGGTTACCATGCTTTTCAGTTCCTGTAGCTGCTGTTCGCTCTTCTTGCTGTCGTATGCAAGGTTGGCTGTCAGGAAGTCGTTGAGGTTGCATTTCAGCAGGTCTTCCCTCAGGTATTTAGTGCTGTCGGCCATCAGCATCAGTTCCTCGTATGCCGTCTTTGGCGAGTAAACCTCTGCCGTGGGGCGTATGGCCGAAACATTCCCCTTGATTACACGTATGGCGTTGGCCTGCTGGCTACTGATGAGGTTGTAGTCTTCTCCGGAGACGATGCCATGGTCGTATATTTCCATCAAGCGCGTGGTGATATGCTTCTCGAAGTATGCGGGCACGTTGCCTGCCAGCGATGACTTGAAGGCCTTGTGCCATTCCGCTATCATGCTGTCTGCCTTGTGCGCGTTGTAGATGAAGTATGGCTCATAGTAGTTGACTATGCTGTCCATTTCCTTTTGCAGCTGTGCCTCGCTTTTCAGAATGGGAAAACTGTCCTCGGCTATCAGCGTGGCATAGTCCCACACTCCGCCTTCGTGGTAGTAGTATGTCCGTACGCTCTCACGAGGCATGAAGGCCACCAATACGGCTATGATGGCCGTGACTGATAGGTAACGCACGATGTAGTCGCGTTGTGTCCACTTGTTGCGATGGTTGAATCTGCTCATCTTCTTGCTTTTTTACGGTCGCGAATTTACAAAAAAACTCTGGAATAAATGCATAAAACCCGTGGAAAAGGAATCGTCTGCTCCCGGCTTCATGCATGGTATAGATGCAAATAGAGAACGGTTTCTTTGTCTTGCAGGCGTGTAACTCGCAAATTTTGCATACATTTGTGCTGCCTGAACCATAATGTATTATTGAAGAAAACTATAGTGGAAAACGTAATTGCAAAGATTTTGTCCACCTGTCCCCTTTCGGAAGGTACCATAAAATTGTTGAAAGAACTGACCGTCCCCGTATCCGTGCCCAGAAAGACAGTGATGATTGAGGCTGGCAAGACAAACGGGTACGCTTATTTTGTCGAGCAAGGGATTACCAGATCGTTCTGGAGGATAGGAGGGGAGGAGTTCACGACATCTTTCTCCACTTCCGGTGACATAGTCTTCAGCATGGACGAATTGTATTATGGGAAGGAAAGTGAGGAATTCGTGGAAACCATCGAGCAGTCATCCTGTTTCAGGATAGCCATCGCTGACCTCCGACACCTGTTCGAGAACAATTTTGAACTATGCAACTGGGGAAGAATCATTCATCAGAACGAGTACCGGCGTATCCACCACTCCCACCGCGACAGGTTGGCCCTGTCTGCCAAGGAAAGGCTGGAGGCATTCGAGAAGCAGTTCCCGTATATTGTCAACAGCGTCAATCTGGGATATATCGCCTCGTATCTTGGCATGACCCAGCCTACTCTGAGCAGGCTGAGGTCTGCCAAATGCAGGAAAGTTACAAAAAATGTCTGGTGAGCCAGCGTCGCAAAGGTATGTCATATAATTTCAGGGACGCCCAGGCAATCAGTATGCTGAGCATGACCACGCCTACGGACATGGGCCAGGTGTCGGAGAAGGTGTAGACCTGTTCCTCCATCATCCAGGCATAGAAGAGATACATCAGCGGATAGTGTATGATGTATACAGGGAACGAGATGTCGCCCAGGAATTTGCAGATGCCGGAACTCCATTTGCCTGCGACATGCCCGTTTGCACCGAGCCACACCACTACAGGGAATACGAGCAGTACCACGCAGCTTTCAAAGATTCCGTTGAGACTGATGCCCTCGTTGCTTGGAATGTAGGGGACAAGGAATACGGCTACAAGCAGGAGGGAGCAAGGCCAGAACGTGTGTTTCGTGGGGGTAGGACTGATTGTGCGGCTGAGGAACAGACCGATGGTGAACGGGCAAAGCATGCGCAGGCCGCCAGTGAAAAAGCCATAATCACTCATGGTCCATCCGACACCGAGCATGTCAGCCCCTGACAGGTTGAGCCACGTCATCGCGCACAGCCCTGCACTCAGTGCTGCGGCCAGTACACCGACAAGCCATGTCGGGAATCGCCGGATGAACACGGCATAAAGTATGTTGCCTATGTACTCGAAGAAGAGGGACCAGCTTGGCCCGTTGAGAGGAAAGGCCTCTCCGTTGCCTCGTACCTCGTAGTACCCGCCTTTCAGGGCCGGAATGAACAGCATGCCGCACACGAGGGCCGCCATCACACGGGTCATCCCTATCTTCTCTCCCTCCCAAGTGACGCTGCCCTGCAACAGATAGCATGCCAGGCCTATGAGCGTACCCATGATGACCATGGGGTGAAGGCGTATCAGGCGGCGTTTGATGTAGCTGCCCGTGGTGAAGGTCTTGCTCCAACGGTCATCGTAGGCGTAGCCTATGACGAAACCGGAGAGCATGAAGAAAAAGTCCACGGCAAGATAACCATGATTGATGGAGTCGATAGTCTCTGACCCCGAAGCGAATGCAAATCCTTCGCATACATGGTACATGATTACAAGGAGCGCAGCTACGCCGCGCAATCCATCTAAAATCTCGTAATGAGGTTTGGTGTCCGAGAAGACGGAAGATGAATTGTTTAAGATGTTCATTGTCGTTTTTAGCGTTTTTTTGAATCGTTTTCGCCACAAAGTTAGCCTTATTGAGGCATAAACGCAATGACGAGGATATATAATTGTCTGCAGGTGGCGACTGTTTTTGTTTTAGGGCAAAAAAAGACCTCGATATTCTTGTCATGGCACCTCTTTGGCATGTTTGTCTCTTCTCGTATGTCTTAACATCCTTTTTATGAATGCTTGGCAGAAAGGCGACAAAATGCTCTCATAGCTGATATAATAAAGGCTGATATGGGGCATGCATGGAAAAAAAGTTATAATTTTGCAGCAAATCAGTAATAATATATAATGTATATGACAGAAAGACGCGTTAGAGTGCGCTTTGCACCCAGCCCGACGGGTCCATTGCACATCGGTGGTGTGCGCACGGCCTTGTATAATTATCTGTTCGCACGTCAGCATGGTGGCGATTTCATTTTCCGAATCGAGGATACGGACTCCGGCCGTTTCGTTCCTGGAGCCGAGGAGTATATAGCAGAATCTTTTCGCTGGCTCGGTCTGGAGTTTGATGAAGGTGTGGGCGTAGGCGGAGAGCATGGCCCTTATCGTCAGAGTGAACGCCGGGATATTTATCGCAAGTATGTCAAGGTGCTTTTGGAGACAGGCAAGGCCTATATTGCTTTTGACACTCCGGAGGAATTGGATGCCAAGCGTGCCGAGATAGAGAATTTCCAGTATGATGCCCGTACCCGTGGTACGATGCGCAATTCCTTGACCATGCCACGCGAGCAGGTTGATGCCCTCATTGCCGATGGACACCCTTATGTCGTGCGCTTCCTGGTGGAACCGGGCGAGGACGTGCATGTGGACGACCTCATCCGTGGTGATGTCGTCATCAATTCCAGCATCCTGGATGACAAGGTCCTTTACAAGAGTGCCGATGATCTTCCCACTTATCATTTGGCCAATATCGTTGACGACCATCTGATGGAGGTCACTCATGTCATACGCGGCGAGGAATGGCTGCCAAGCGCACCGTTGCATGTCCTGCTTTACCGTGCTTTTGGCTGGCAGGACACTATGCCGCGATTTGCACACCTGTCCTTGCTGCTCAAGCCCGTGGGCAATGGCAAGCTGTCCAAGCGCGACGGTGACAAGCTGGGATTTCCCGTATTTCCCTTGGAGTGGCACGACCCCAAGAGCGGGGAGGTCAGCAGCGGTTATCGCGAGAAAGGCTATTTGCCCGAGGCCGTGCTGAATTTCCTTGCCCTGTTGGGCTGGAATCCGGGCGAGGAGGGTTCCGAGATGATGTCTTTGGAGGAGATGGTACGCCTGTTTGACCTCGGCAAGTGTTCCAAGAACGGTGCCAAGTTCGACTATGTAAAGGCTGCGTGGTTCAACCATCAGTACATGGTGCGTCGCGAGGATGTGGAGTGGGCGCCGGAATTCGGAAAAGTCCTGGAAGCACAGGGTATTTCGGCCACTCCCGGACAGATGGCGGAGGTGGTCCGTATGATGAAGATGAAGGTGGTGGAGTACACTGATGGACAGGGTAATAAGAAAAAGCGCAACATAAGTTTCCCGTCCGACCTGTGGCCTCTGACCCGTTTCTTCTTTGTGGCTCCTACTGAGTTCAACCGCGAGGACAAGTTCGTGCGCAAGAATTGGCTGGACGGCACGGCTGCGGAGATGGAACGCTTCGCTTCCGTTCTGGACACCGTGGAGGATTGGACAGCCGACGGTATCAAGGCGGTTTGTGACCCATGGGTGGCCGAGAACGGGCTGAAGCCTTGGAATGCATGGCGCGTATGCCTCGTAGGCGAGGGACAGGGACCGGACATGTACGAACTGGCAGCCTTCCTGGGCAAGGAGGAAACTCTGCGTCGTATGCGCTTTGCCATAGATACGTTGCGGTAGGCATCTTGTCTTTCAGCGACATCCGTTTATCTTCATACCTTATATATATAATACAATTATGGCTATCATTAAAACCCTCAAGGGCATGCCCGCCCCGCGATTTGGCAAGCACTGCTATTTTTCCGAGGGCGCAGTTATCGCCGGTGATGTGCAGATGGGAGACGACTGCACGGTATGGTTCAATGCCGTGGTCCGCGGTGACGTACATTATATCCGCATAGGCAACCGTACTAACATTCAGGATAATTCCTGCCTGCATACGCTCAATGGCAAGGCACCATGCATTTTGGGCGATGATGTGACTATCGGGCACTGTGTCACCTTGCACGGCTGCGAGGTGCAGGATGGTGCTTTGGTTGGCATGGGGGCCACGGTGCTTGATCATGCCGTTGTGGGAAGAGGAGCCATAGTGGCAGCCGGCGCACTGGTTCTGAGCAATACCGTCATAGGCGATGGTGAATTGTGGGCCGGTGTACCTGCCAAGTTCGTAAAGAAGGTAGACCCCGAGCAGGCTCAGGCCTTGAACAAGACCTATGCCCGACATTACATAGAGTACAGTGATTGGTATCGTCAGGCCGATGCCGATCCTGAAAATACGCAAATCGTAACCACCGGAGAGGAATATGTCAACAGAGGATAAGTTGCGGTTGGTGCGCGAATGGCTTCTGGCCAAGCAGCTGGATGCCCTGGTTGTCCCTACGGATGACCCTCATGGTTCGGAGTATCCGGCGGATCATTGGCAGTGTCGCCGTTGGCTGACAGGTTTTACGGGCAGTGCCGGCACTGCTGTGGTAACTGCCACGGAGGCACTTTTGTGGACCGACTCCCGTTACTGGCTTCAGGCCGAGGCACAGTTGGCCGGAACAGAATTTCGCCTCATGCGTGACGGGGAAGATGTGGACATACAGACATGGCTTGATAGTCATGCGTCCAATGTGTTGTGGAGCTACAATGAACCTTTCAGCACCATTTGGAGCGACCGTCCCCCCCTGCCGCTGACTCCCGCATGGGTCATGCCTGACGATATTGCCGGAGAAAGTGCGGTTGCCAAGTTGCAACGGCTTGTACTTTATCTCATGGAGCATGATTTGGCCGGAATTTTTGTCTCCGACCTTGCCGAGATAGCATGGCTTCTGAATATCCGTGGCAACGACATCGCCTATAATCCGTTCGTCATATCCTTTCTGTATGTCAGTGCCGACGGGGCGCATGTACTTTATGTCCACGAAGAGCAGGTGGACGGCATCCGGGAATATCTTTCCTCATTGGGCGTATCCATAGAGCCTTATGACGAGAGTATCGCACAGTATTGCCATGGCACTCCGGTGTCCGGTTGGAAGGCTGTGAAGAATCCTGTCGAACAGGACGGTTTTCGCCGTGCTCATCTTCGAGATGGCGTGGCCATGGTGCGCTTCCTCATGCGTTTGCAGCAGGAGGTGGGGCAAGGTGGCAATGTTACGGAGTTGTGGGTGGATCGTGAACTTACAGCCCTGCGTGCAGCACAGGAAGGTTTCCTGTCTCCCAGTTTCGAGACCATTGCCGGTTATGCCGGCCATGGCGCCATTGTCCACTATGAGGCTACGCCTGAGACGGATGCCAAGTTGCACGCCCATGGTCTCTTGCTTTTGGACAGCGGCGCACACTATGATTGCGGCACTACGGACATTACCCGTACAATATCCTTGGGTGTTCCCACAGAGGAAGAGAAACGTGTATATACTCTGGTCTTGAAAGGCCATTTGCAACTGCAGGCCATGCACTTTCCGGAGGGAACAACAGGCCTGCAACTGGATACTGTTGCCCGTGCCTCCATGTGGCGTGAAGGGTATGATTTCGGTCATGGCACCGGTCATGGGGTAGGGCATGTGCTGGGGGTGCACGAAGGGCCTGTGCAAATACGCAAGAACTATCGCGCTGATACCGTCCTGCCGATACGGGCCGGACAGGTGGTCACGGACGAACCGGGAATCTATGTCGCCGGCAAGTTTGGCGTGAGAATAGAGAACTGTCTGTTGTGCGTACCCTCGCGCAATACGGATTTTGGCAAGTTCCTTGCATTTGAATCCCTGACGCTATGTCCCTACGACCGCACTCTTGTCGTTCCTGAAATGCTGACCTTCGAAGAACGCTCATGGATTGATACCTACCATGCCATGGTATGTGACCGTCTGATGCCGTTTCTTGCCGATGAGGCAGAAAAGTCATGGTTACGCATGGCTACGCGTCCCTTGTGATTTGGCTTTTGCAATACTGACATGTCAAAAGAGGATGCCATGTCGAAAAAATATCGCTTCCTTTGCATCAAGTGGCAAAAAAGCTTTATCTTTGTTTAGGGGAAATCAGCGTGGGATGCAAATCCGGCATCGTATGCGTGTTGACATGCATCACCTGTCTGGTGCTCTAAGTATGAATGCTGCTATTATTTAGTCAAACATTAAAAATATACAATTATGGCTTTTTTAACTGACGAGAAACTTCTTATCGTAGGTGCCGGTGGTATGATCGGCTCAAACATGGTACAGAGCGCTTTGATGCTCGGCCTCACTCCCAACATCTGTTTGTATGACATCTTTGAGCCTGGCGTGCACGGCGTGGCGGAAGAGATGGCCCATTGCGCATTCCCCGGTGCCAACATCAGTTGGACTACCAACCCCGAGGAAGCTTTCACCGGTGCCAAGTATATCGTTTCCTCTGGCGGTGCTCCCCGCAAGGATGGTATGACCAGAGAGGATTTGTTAAAGGGCAACTGTAAGATTGCTGCCGAGTTCGGTGACTTCATCAAGAAGTATTGTCCCGATGTAAAGCATGTTGTCGTTATCTTCAATCCTGCTGACGTTACTGCTCTTACCGCTCTTATCCACTCCGGACTTAAGCCCAACCAGCTGACATCTTTGGCAGCTTTGGATTCTACTCGTCTGCAGCAGGCTCTGGCCAACGAGTTTGGTGTGCAGCAGGACAAGGTTACCGGTGCACATACCTATGGCGGTCATGGCGAGCAGATGGCGGTGTTTGCTTCTAAAGTGAAAATAGACGGAAAGCCTTTGGCTGAGATGGGACTTTCCGAGGATCGTTGGGCGGAAATCAAACACAGAACTGTTCAGGGCGGTTCAAACATAATCAAGTTGCGTGGCCGTAGCTCATTCCAGAGTCCCGCCTATTGCTCTATCAAGATGATTGAGGCTGCCATGGGTGGCGAACCATACACCTTGCCCGCGGGTTGCTATGTAAACAATGAGGAATTGGGCTACAAGAATGTGATGATGGCCATGCCTACCACTATCGACGCCAGTGGCGTACACTATGTCGCTCCTCAGGGTACTGCCGAGGAAATGGCTGCTCTTCAGGCTTCTGTGGAACACTTGGGCAAGATGCGTGACGAAATCATATCTCTGGGCATTATCCCTGCTGTGGAGGATTGGAATAAAGAGAATCCCAATCTTTGATTTGATTGCGGCTTGTAAGCAACATATATCTAACGTATGCGGCAACATCATTTGCTGCATACGTTTTTTGTGCATTCATGGTGGAACTTGTGGATGTCCTCATCGGCTTTCTCTGTCTGCTATCTTTCTGTGTCAACAAATGTCAGAACTATTTCAACCGATGTTTGTGTTGGTCTCGTGCGGCGTTTTTCCCGGAAGTTTATTCAAACTTTGCGGATGTCTGTACTGTTCATGGAGTTGTTGGCCGGACTATGGTGCTTGCGGTTCTTTTTCGGTAGTTCGTGGTAATAAGTGTAAAATGTGGTGTCCGCATGGTTGGCACCACTAAGTATAAGTGTGATTTTTGGCGAAAATTCTTTGCAACTTCATAAAAAGGTCGTACCTTTGCGTCGCAAAATGCATGTTTTGCATAACATTAACCAATTTATATTAACACACACAATGATTGTAGTACCTGTAAAAGAAGGTGAGAACATTGAACGCGCATTGAAGAAGTTCAAGCGTAAGTTTGAAAAGACCGGTGTCATCAAGGAGTTGCGTGCTCGTCAGCAGTTTGACAAGCCTTCCGTGAAGAACCGCTTGAAAATGGAGCGCGCTATTTATGTTCAGCAGCTCCATCGCGCGGAAGATTAAGTATCCGTGCGAGTAGAGTATTAAAGAAGTTTAATTTTCGAGGCGGCTGCTTGTGTGGTGCTGAGAAAATGTCTATCTTTGACCTCAGAAAAGTATTTGAGGAATCGAAATGAATACTTGGTTGGAGGATTTCTTTGCCTATCTTAGGTATGAACGCAACTATAGCGAACGTACTGTGGTGGCATACGATGGCAGCTTGAGAGCGTTTGGGCTGTACATGAAATCCTTGGACGAAGACTTGACGTGGAAGACCGTATCGTTTGATGTCGTACGCTCGTGGATAGTGAGTCTGTTGGAAAAAGGAGCAAAAGCATCAAGCGTCTGTCTTAGATTAAGCGCAGTGAAATCCTATTACCGTTTCCTGTTGAAGAGGGGATTGGTCGAGGTGGATCCGGCCTATGGGGTAAATGCCCCGAGGAAAGCGCGGCCGCTACCTTATTTTATACGCGAAAAGGATATGGATTGTCTTTTGGACGAGACGACTTTTCCGGACTCATATGAAGGTAAGCGGAATCGGACGATAGTGAGTATGCTTTATTCCACCGGCATGCGTGCTACAGAGCTTATAACCTTGGATTTGTCCTCGGTGGACATGCGGGAGGCCGTGGTTTCGGTGGTGGGAAAGCGCAACAAGCAGCGACTCATACCAATGGTGCCGGAACTTGTGAATGACATGCGGGATTACCTGTCGGTTAGGGAACAGTTTCTGGAAGACAAGGAACCTACTGATGCTCTCTTCCTGGATGCCGTCAAGGGAAAAAGGATAACGTATGAAAAGTTGAGATTGGCTGTTAGAGATGCCCTTTCCAACGTAACCATGCAATCCAAACGAAGTCCGCATGTCCTGCGGCATAGTTTCGCTACCTCAATGCTGAATCATTCTGCGGACCTCCAGTCTGTGAAGGAGTTGTTGGGACATCAAAGTCTGAGTACGACAGCCATATATACGCACACGACTTTCGAGGAACTGAAGAAATTGTATAACCAAGCTCACCCCAGGGCTTAAAACAAAAAAGGAGGTATTATGGACATTAGAATCAAAGCCATTCACTTTGATGTGAACGAAAGACTTCAGGATTTTATACAAAAGAAAGTCGGCAAGTTGGGGCGTTTCGGAGTTGAAATAGGAAAGGTAGAGGTGTCATTGAAAGTCGTAAAGCCCGAGGTCGCCATGAATAAGCAGGTGGACTTGAAGGCTGATGTTCCGGGCAAGAGTCTTTTTGCCAGTGAAACATGCGACACATTTGAAGAAGCGATTGACAAAACGTGCGAAATTCTGGAGCGTCAGATAGAAAAGCACAAAAATAAATAAGACATTACGCTAAAAACAGGCAAAAGTTTTGGCGGTTTCAAAAAATATGCCTAATTTTGCACCTGCAAATAGGCATACGGGTGGTTACCAGAGTGGCCAAATGGGGCAGACTGTAAATCTGCTGGCTTTCGCCTTCGGTGGTTCGAATCCATCACCACCCACTCCTCTTTTAGAGTCGTATATTAAATTAGGTATGCGGAAGTAGCTCAGTCGATAGAGCACTAGCCTTCCAAGCTGGGGGTCGCGGGTTTGAGCCCCGTCTTCCGCTCTAAGAAAGAAGAAAGTGATTGCTGCTTTAGCTCAGTGGTAGAGCGCATCCTTGGTAAGGATGAGGTCCCGAGTTCAACTCTCGGAAGCAGCTCATTTTTGTGTTTGAGTACAAAAATAACATAAATATTAACTACCGCTATGGCAAAAGAAAAATTTGAACGTACCAAACCCCATGTGAATATTGGTACTATCGGTCATGTAGACCATGGTAAGACTACTTTGACTGCTGCCATTACCACTGTATTGGCTAAGAAGGGTCTGTCTGAGCAGAAGAGCTTTGATCAGATTGATAACGCTCCCGAGGAGAAAGAGCGTGGTATCACCATCAATACTGCACACGTAGAGTATGAGACTGCAAATCGTCACTATGCTCACGTTGACTGCCCGGGTCATGCTGACTATGTAAAGAACATGGTTACCGGTGCCGCTCAGATGGATGGTGCTATCATCGTATGTGCTGCTACTGATGGTCCTATGCCTCAGACACGTGAGCACATCCTGTTGGCTCGTCAGGTGAACGTTCCTCGTTTGGTCGTGTTCTTGAACAAGTGCGACATGGTTGACGATGAGGAGATGTTGGAGCTCGTAGAAATGGAAATGCGCGAGTTGCTTGACCAGTACGAGTTTGAGGAGGATACTCCTATTATCCGTGGTTCTGCCTTGGGTGCCTTGAACGGTGTTGCCCAGTGGGAAGAGAAGGTAATGGAGTTGATGGATGCTTGTGACACTTGGATTCAGGAGCCTGAGCGTGATATCGACAAGCCTTTCTTGATGCCCGTTGAGGACGTGTTCTCTATCACAGGTCGTGGTACCGTTGCTACTGGTCGTATTGAGACTGGTGTCGTAAAGGTAGGCGATGAGGTTCAGATTTTGGGTCTCGGTGAGGACAAGAAGTCTGTTATCACTGGTGTTGAGATGTTCCGCAAGCTTCTTGACCAGGGTGAGGCAGGTGACAACGTGGGTCTGTTGCTTCGTGGTATTGACAAGCAGGATGTTAAGCGTGGTATGGTTATCACTCATCCTGGTGTTATCAAACCTCACAAGAGCTTCAAGGCTTCTATCTACGTTTTGAAGAAGGAAGAGGGTGGCCGTCATACTCCTTTCGGTAACAAGTACCGTCCTCAGTTCTATCTCCGTACCATGGACTGCACCGGTGAGATTCATCTGCCCGAGGGTATTGAGATGGTAATGCCTGGTGATAACGTAGAGATTCGCGTAGACTTGATTTACGCAGTTGCTCTGAACGTTGGTCTGCGTTTCGCTATCCGTGAGGGTGGTCGTACCGTAGGTTCAGGTCAGATTACTGAGATTCTTGACTAATTCTGGTCGTATAGAATAAAAGAGTCCTGCCAGTAATGGTGGGACTCTATCTACGGGAATAGCTCAGTTGGTAGAGCACTGGTCTCCAAAACCAGGTGTCGGGAGTTCGAGCCTCTCTTCCCGTGCTATAATAAAATAAAGTATGCATAGCATAATTAAATATTGCAAGGATTCATACGAAGAACTTGTGTATAAGACCACTTGGCCTTCGCGTTCGGAACTTACAAGTAGCGCTGTTGTTGTTTTAATTGCTTCCCTCTGCATCGCGCTGGTTGTGTTTGTCATGGACTCGGCTTTCCAAAACGGAATGGAGTTCATATATGGATTGATGCGTTAATCTTAAATTCTCAGGAATGGCTGAAATTGAAAAGAGATGGTACGTGATGCGTGCCATCAGTGGCAAGGAAGGCAAGGTAAAGGAGTATATTGATGCCATGATTGCTCAGCATAGCGATTTTGCGTATAATGTATCTCAGGTACTGATTCCTACAGAGAAGATTGTTACGGTCCGTAATGGTAAACGCGTTGTGAAAGAGAAATGCCGCTTCAGTGGCTATGTCTTTGTTGAGGCTGCCTTGGTGGGCGAGACTCAGTCACAACTGCGAAACGTTCCAAACGTACTTGGTTTCCTTTCCGCGACCAAGACAAGTGATACTCCCATGCCTATGTCTGCTGCCGAGGTTAGTCATATGCTTGGTACTGTGGATGAGATTCAGGATGTCCCGGAGGATGTCGTGTTCCCTTATGAGGTCGGTGAGAGTATAAAGGTTACCGATGGTCCTTTCAGCGGATTTGATGCCGTAATTGAAGACATAAATACGGAAAAGAAAAAGCTGAAGGTTATGGTCAAGATCTTTGGACGTAAAACACCCTTGGAACTTGGTTTTATGCAGGTTGAGAAGCTGTAAGGTACAGAGCCTATGAGCAGGCTTGGTTTCCATGTAGTTACGTACAGTGGAGTGTTCCCTAAGGTGTCTCACAAACTTAAATAATTAAAGAGAAGTAAGAAAATGGCTAAAGAAGTTGCTGGATTTATCAAATTGCAGATTAAAGGCGGTGCAGCAAATCCTTCTCCCCCAGTAGGACCTGCTTTGGGTTCTAAGGGTATCAATATCATGGATTTCTGCAAGGCTTTCAATGCCCGCACTCAGGACAAGGCCGGTAAGGTTCTACCCGTAGTGATTACCTACTACACCGACAAGTCTTATGATTTTGTCGTGAAGACTCCTCCTGTTGCTGTTCAGCTGATGGAAGTCGCAAAGGTGAAGAGTGGTTCTGCTGAGCCTAATCGTAAGAAAGTTGCCGAAATCACTTGGGATCAGGTTCGCACTATTGCCGAAGACAAGATGCCGGATCTTAATTGTTTCACAGTTGAGGCTGCGATGACTTTGGTTGCCGGTACTGCTAGAAGTATGGGTATTACTGTGAAGGGTGAATTCCCTGGTAAATAATAATAAAAACTTCAATTAACAATGAGTAAACTGACAAAAAACCAGAAGTTGGTAGCAGAGAAGATTGAAGCAGGGAAAGCATATTCACTGAAAGAGGCTACTGCCTTGGTAAAGGAAATCACTACTACCAAGTTTGATGCTTCTGTAGATATCGATGTACGTTTGGGCGTAGATCCCCGTAAGGCTAACCAGATGGTACGTGGCGTGGTATCTCTCCCTAACGGTACTGGTAAGGTAACTCGTGTGCTTTGCTTGTGTACTCCCGATCAGGAGGCTGCTGCTAAGGAGGCCGGTGCTGATTATGTAGGTCTTGATGAGTATATTGAAAAAATCAAGGGAGGCTGGACCGATGTTGATGTGATTATCACCATGCCTGCAATCATGGGCAAGATTGGCGCACTGGGTCGCGTATTGGGTCCCCGTGGCTTGATGCCCAACCCCAAGAGCGGTACCGTTACCATGGATGTGGCCAAGGCTGTCCGTGAGGTAAAGCAGGGTAAGATAGACTTCAAGGTTGACAAAACCGGTATTGTGCATGCATCTATAGGTAAGGTGAGCTTCACTCCCGAGATGTTGGCTCAGAATGCCAAGGAGTTCATGTCTACCATCATGAAGTTGAAGCCTGCTACTGCCAAGGGTACATATGTTTTGAGTGTTTATCTTTCAAGTACAATGAGCCGTGGTATAAAGGTTGATCCTAAGACCACTGACGAAATCTAATTCAAATAGTACATAGATCATGAGAAAGGAAGATAAAGGCTTAATTATAGCACAGCTTGGCGAAATGCTGAAGCAGTATCCTCATTTCTACGTAGTGGATGTCGAGGGTATGAATGCAGGTCAGACAAGTACTCTGCGTCGCATGTGTTTCAAGAACAACCTGAAAATGGTTGTCGTGAAGAACACTTTGTTACAGAAAGCACTTGAGGCCAATGAGATTGATTTCGAGGCTTTGTATCCTGTATTGGTAGGTACGACTGCAGTCCTCTTTAGCGAGGTGGCAAATGCTCCTGCCAAGATGTTGAAGGAACTGAAGGGCAAGAAGGTAGAGAAGCCTGTTCTGAAGGCTGCCTATGCCGAGGAAGGCATATATGTGGGTGCAGAACAGTTGGACGCTCTCTGCTCTATCAAGAGCAAGAACGAGGTTATCGCAGATATCGTTGCCTTGTTGCAGTCTCCGGCCAAGAATGTACTTTCTGCACTGCAGAGTGGCCAGAACACTATTCATGGTGTCCTCAAGACATTGGGCGAGCGTCCCGAGTAATTGTCGGAAACATCGCCGCATAATAATATCACGCAAAGTAAAAACAAACAATAAATAAAGTAAATAACATGGCAGATTTGAAAGCTATCGCTGAAGAGTTGGTAAACTTGACAGTAAAGGAAGTGAATGAGTTGGCAACCATCTTGAAGGATGAGTATGGTATCGAACCCGCTGCTGCAGCAGTTGCAGTTGCTGCTCCCGCTGCTGGTGGTGCAGAGGCCGCTGCAGAGGAGAAGACCGATTTCGATGTAGTATTGGTTGACGCAGGTGCGGCTAAGCTTCAGGTTGTAAAGGCCGTTAAGGAGGCTTGCGGTCTTGGCTTGAAGGAGGCTAAGGAGATGGTAGACGGTGCTCCCAGCACTCTGAAGGAAGGTATGCCCAAGGCTGACGCCGAGGCTTTGAAGAAGACCCTCGAGGAGGCTGGTGCCAAGATTGAACTGAAGTAATTCGGAACTTCCTGTAAAGGGAATTATGGTAAAGGATCCTCTGGTAGAGGGTTCTTTACCTTTTTGTGTCTATACATTCCAAAAGTCATCAATAACGACCGATTAGATGTCTAATATTATTAACAACAGAGTAAATTTCGCAACCGTCAAGGCTCCTTATGCTTATCCGGATTTCCTTGATGTGCAGTTGAAGTCATTTAAGGACTTCCTCCAGTTGGATACTCCTCCTGAGCTTCGCAAGAACGATGGTCTGTACAAGGTGTTCAGTGAGAATTTCCCTATTGCAGACACGCGTAATAATTATGTATTGGAGTTCTTGGACTATTATATAGATCCACCCCGTTATTCCATCGAAGAGTGTCTCGAACGCGGTTTGACGTATAGCGTGCCCTTGAAGGCCAAGCTGAAACTGTATTGCAACGATCCGGATCATGAGGATTTTGATACCGTTATTGAAGACGTTTTCTTAGGGCCGATTCCTTATATGACAGACAATGGTACTTTTGTAATCAATGGTGCCGAACGTGTCGTAGTGAGTCAGTTGCATCGCTCTCCGGGTGTATTCTTTGGCAGCAGTGTACATAGCAACGGTACTCAATTGTATTCTGCCCGTATTATTCCTTTCAAAGGGAGTTGGATAGAGTTCGCAACTGACATACAGAATGTTATGTATGCCTACATCGATCGTAAGAAGAAGTTGCCTGTAACTACTCTGTTGCGTGCTATCGGATTCGAGAATGACCGTGACATTCTGGAAATTTTCAACCTTGCCGAGGAGGTTAAGGTAACAAGAGAGAACCTGAAGGCTCATTTGGGACAGAAGTTGGCCGCCCGTGTATTGAAAAGCTGGGTAGAGGACTTTGTGGATGAGGATACCGGTGAGGTTGTCAGCAACGAGCGCAATGAGGTGCTGTTGGATCGTGAAAGCGAATTGACGGAGGAGAACATAGGACAGATACTGGAAAGTGGCGAAAGTACTATTCTGCTTCACAAAGAAGAAAACCAAGGCACTGATTATAGTATCATATTCAATACTCTGCAAAAGGATATTACCAATAGCGAGAAGGAAGCCATCACATATATCTATCGTCAGTTGCGTAATGCAGATCCTGTTGATGACGCCAGTGCGAAGGAGGTGATATTCAACCTGTTCTTCTCTGACAAACGTTATGACTTGGGAGAAGTTGGACGTTACCGTATCAACAAAAAATTGAATCTCAGCACAGATACTGATGTACGTGTCCTGACCAAGGAAGACATTATTAAGATTATCAAGTATCTTGTTGAACTCATCAACAGTAAGGCTCAGGTGGATGATATTGACCATTTGAGCAACCGTCGTGTACGTACTGTTGGCGAACAACTGGCAAACCAGTTTGCTATTGGTCTGGCACGTATGAGCCGTACCATTCGCGAACGTATGAATGTTCGTGACAACGAGGTGTTCAGTCCTACGGATTTGATAAACGCCAAAACTATTTCAGGTGTAATCAATACGTTCTTTGGCACAAATGCCTTGAGCCAGTTCATGGATCAGACCAACCCATTGGCCGAGGTGACACACAAGCGCCGCCTCTCTGCCTTGGGTCCTGGTGGTCTGTCTCGTGAGCGTGCAGGTTTCGAGGTGCGTGACGTGCATTATACGCATTATGGACGTCTCTGTCCCATTGAGTCTCCTGAAGGACCTAATATCGGTCTTATCAGTAGTCTGTGTGTATATGCTAAGATTAACGACCTTGGTTTCATCGAAACACCCTATCGAAAGGTAGAGAATGGCGTAGTGGACCTTTCTCCCAACGGTATCAAGTATTATAGCGCAGAAGAGGAGGAAAACTTGATTATAGGTCAGGGTAATGCTCCATTGCGCGATGACGGTACCTTTATCCGCAAGGTGGTAAAGTGTCGCCAGGACGATGATTATCCTGTAGTGCCGCCCGAACAGGTGAATCTGATGGATGTGGCTCCTCAGCAGATTGCATCTATAGCCGCAGGTTTGATTCCTTTCTTGGAACATGATGATGCTCACCGTGCATTGATGGGCAGTAACATGATGCGTCAAGCGGTGCCTTTGGTACGTACGGAGGCTCCTATTGTTGGTACTGGTATAGAAAAACAGGTGTGTGAGGACAGCCGCACAATGATTACGGCCGAGGGTGACGGGATAGTGGATTATGTAGATGCCACAACCATCCGTATCCTGTATGATCGTACCGAGGAGGAGGATTTCGTAAGTTTCGAGCCGGCAATGAAGGAATACCGTATTCCCAAGTTCCGTCGTACAAACCAGAACATGACCATCGACTTGCGTCCGATTTGTGAGAAAGGACAACGTGTGAAGGCTGGTGACATTCTCACTGAGGGTTATTCTACCGAAGCCGGTGAATTGGCCTTGGGCAAGAATCTGTTGGTAGCATACATGCCATGGAAAGGTTACAACTATGAGGATGCTATCGTTTTGAACGAGCGTATTGTCCGTGAAGATGTTCTTACCAGTATTCATGTAGAGGAGTTCAGTTTGGAGGTCCGCGAGACAAAGCGTGGCATGGAGGAATTGACAAGTGATATTCCCAACGTTAGCGAAGAGGCAACCAAGGACCTGGACGAGAATGGCATCATTCGCATCGGTGCTAATGTTGTGCCCGGTGACATCATGATAGGTAAGATCACTCCCAAGGGAGAAAGCGATCCTAGTCCTGAAGAAAAGTTGCTGCGTGCAATCTTTGGCGACAAGGCAGGTGACGTGAAGGATGCTTCGTTGAAGGCCAGTCCGTCATTGAAGGGTGTGGTTATAGACAAGAAACTATTCTCAAAGGCTATTAAGACACGTTCTGCCAAGGCAGAGGACAGAAAGCGCATTGCTGCTATAGATGAAGAATTTGACTGTAAGGTTGCTGACCTCAAGGCTATTCTGGTAGATAAGTTGCTGGAGCTGACCGAAGGCAAGTTGAGCGCAGGTGTGAAGGATTATATGGGTGCGGAGTTGATTCCTGCCGGTGTTCCTATCACGGCTCCTGTGCTGGAAACTTTCGATTATACTGCCGTTCAGCTGAGTGGATGGACCGATGACGAGCATACAAACGAGCTGATAAAGGCTTTGGTCATCAACTTCTTGAAGAAGTATAAGGTGCTGGACGCTGAAATTAAGCGTGCCAAGATTGCTATCACCATCGGTGACGAACTGCCCAGCGGTATCATCCAGATGGCAAAGGTATATATTGCCAAGAAGCGAAAGATAGGCGTAGGCGATAAGATGGCAGGTAGACATGGTAACAAGGGTATTGTTTCCAAAGTGGTTCGTCAAGAGGACATGCCATTCTTGGCAGACGGCACTCCCGTTGATATCGTGCTGAATCCTCTGGGTGTGCCCAGCCGTATGAATATCGGTCAGATATTCGAGACTGTTTTGGGTGCCGCAGGTAAGAAACTTGGCGTTAAGTTTGCCACTCCCATTTTTGACGGTGCTCATCTTGAGGACCTGAATGAATGGACGGACAAGGCCGGATTGCCGCGCTATTGCTCTACACAGCTGTACGATGGTGCTACCGGTGAACCGTTTGACCAATTGGCTACCGTCGGTATAGCATATATGCTGAAACTGGGCCACATGGTAGAGGACAAGATGCATGCTCGTAGCATTGGCCCGTACAGTCTCATTACTCAGCAGCCTCTTGGCGGTAAGGCACAGTTCGGTGGTCAGCGTTTTGGTGAGATGGAGGTCTGGGCTATCGAGGCATTCGGTGCCAGCCACGTGTTGCAGGAGATTCTGACCATTAAGAGTGATGATGTAACTGGCAGAAGCAAGGCATATGAGGCTATAGTCAAGGGCGACTCCATGCCGGCAGCCGGTATTCCTGAATCATTGAACGTGTTGTTGCACGAGTTGCGCGGCTTGGGCTTGAGAATTACGTTGGATTAAAATATACAGAAACAAGATATGGCTTTCAAGAAAGAAACCAAGGTGAAAAATAACTTCACCAAGATAACCATCGGACTGGCATCCCCGGAGGAGATTCTCGAAAACTCCTACGGCGAGGTGCTTAAGCCCGAAACCATCAACTACCGTACTTATAAGCCTGAGCGTGACGGCCTGTTC
Organism: Bacteroides sp.; assembly: GCA_023665805.1. Taxonomy (GTDB): domain Bacteria; phylum Bacteroidota; class Bacteroidia; order Bacteroidales; family Bacteroidaceae; genus Physcousia. The sequence continues at coordinate 44,284 of JAMPDJ010000006.1, forward strand.
TGTGAACGTATTTTTGGCCCCACAAAGGACTATGAGTGCCATTGCGGAAAGTACAAGCGCATACGTTACAAGGGTATCGTTTGTGACCGCTGTGGTGTAGAGGTTACGGAAAAGAAGGTTCGCCGCGAGAGAAGCGGTCACATCCAGCTTGTTGTTCCTGTAGCGCATAATTGGTATTTCCGTTCTCTGCCCAATAAGATAGGCTACCTTTTGGGCATGCCCACCAAGAAGCTTGACAGTATTATCTATTACGAACGTTACGTTGTTATTCAAGCCGGTGTCTTGGGGCCTCGTGATGAAAAGGATGAACGCACTGTTCAGGATGGTGTGGCCCATAATGGTGATTTGCTGACCGAGGAAGAATATATCTCTTTGATAGATCGGTTGCCTCGCGACAATCAGTATCTTGACGATACCGATAGCACTAAGTTCATTGCCAAGATGGGTGCAGAGGCTATTTTGGACTTGTTACAGCGTGTAGACCTTGATAAGTTGAGCTATGACCTCCGTGATACAGCCAACACGGAGGGAGCACAGCAGCGCAAGAATGAGGCCTTGAAACGTTTGCAGGTCGTGGAGAGCTTCCGTGCAAGTCGGGACATCAACAAGCCGGAGTGGATGATTTTGCGTATCCTGCCGGTCATTCCACCAGAGTTGCGTCCATTGGTGCCTTTGGATGGCGGACGTTTTGCCACCAGTGACCTGAATGATTTGTACCGCCGTGTGATTATCCGTAACAATCGCTTGAAGCGTTTGTTGGAAATCAAGGCTCCCGAAGTGATTCTGCGTAATGAGAAGCGCATGTTGCAGGAGGCCGTGGACAGCCTGTTCGACAATAGTCGTCGTGCCAGCGCAGTGAAGTCCGAGAGCAATCGACCTCTCAAGTCTTTGAGTGACTCGCTCAAGGGCAAGCAGGGACGTTTCCGTCAGAACTTGCTGGGTAAGCGTGTAGACTATAGTGCGCGTTCCGTAATTGTTGTAGGTCCGGAGCTGAAGATGGGCGAGTGTGGCCTACCAAAGCTGATGGCAGCTGAACTGTACAAGCCGTTCATCATCCGCAAGCTCATTGAACGTGGTATAGTCAAGACGGTTAAGAGTGCCAAGAAGATTGTGGACCGCAAGGATCCTGTAATTTGGGACATTCTGGAGAATGTAATGAAAGGTCATCCTGTGCTCTTGAACCGTGCACCTACACTGCACCGTCTGGGTATTCAGGCATTCCAGCCCAAAATGATTGAGGGCAAGGCTATTCAGTTGCATCCATTGGCATGTACTGCGTTCAATGCCGACTTTGATGGTGACCAAATGGCTGTTCATTTGCCATTGTCAAATGAGGCTATCCTGGAGGCGCAATTGTTGATGCTCCAGAGCCACAATATTCTCAATCCCGCCAATGGCGAGCCTATCACCGTTCCTTCTCAGGATATGGTTTTGGGTCTGTATTATATTACAAAGTTGCGTCCTGGTGCCAAGGGTTCCGGCATGAGTTTCTATGCTCCAGAGGAGGCTATCGTGGCTTTCAATCAGAAGCGTGTGGAAATCCATGCTCCAATCAAGGTTGTAGTGGACGACATTTTGGAGGATGGCAAGTTGGGCAAACGCCAGGTGGAAACCTCGGTGGGTCGACTTATTGCCAATGAGATTATACCATCTGAGATTGGTTATTTCAATGATGTCATCGCCAAGAAGAGCCTTCGTGGTTTGATTACCAAGGTTATCAAGAGTGTGGGTGTGGCTCGTGCTTGTGAGTTCTTGGACGGTATCAAGAACCTTGGCTACAAGATGGCATACGAGGGCGGTCTGTCCTTCAACTTGGGCGATATCATCGTACCGGAGGAAAAGGCTGAACTTGTACAGCGTGGTAATGATGAGATCGAACGTATCACCATGGACTATGGTATGGGTTTCATTACTGACAAGGAGCGTTACAATCAAGTCATAGAGACTTGGACCAAAGTCAATAACGACTTGTCTCAGATATTGATGAAGACCATGCGCGAGGCCGAGGAAGGCTTTAACGCAGTATACATGATGCTGGATTCCGGTGCCCGTGGTAGTGCCGGTCAGATCAGTCAGTTGTCAGGTATGCGTGGTTTGATGGCCAAGCCCCAGAAGGCTGGTGCCGAGCCTCTCACCATCGAGAACCCCATTTTGTCCAACTTTAAGGAGGGCATGAGTGTGCTGGAGTACTTCATCTCTACTCATGGTGCCCGTAAGGGTCTTGCCGATACCGCCTTGAAGACCGCCGATGCCGGTTATTTGACACGTCGTCTTGTAGACGTATCTCACGATGTCATCGTTACAGAGGAAGACTGTGGTACGTTGCGTGGTCTTGAGTGCACGGCACTGAAGAATGGTGACGAGGTGGTAAGTTCTCTTTACGACCGTATCTTGGGTCGTGTGAGCGTGCATGATGTAATTCATCCCACTACGGGTAAGATGATAGTGGCGGCCGGTGACGAAATCACCGAGGCTAAGGCACAGGAAATAGAGAACAGCCCCATAGAGATGGTGGAAATACGTTCCGTCTTGACTTGCGAAAGCCACAAGGGCGTTTGTGTCAAGTGCTATGGTCGCAATCTGGCCTCCAGCCGCATGGTCCATATAGGTGAGGCTGTCGGTGTCATTGCCGCGCAGTCCATCGGTGAACCAGGTACCCAGTTGACATTGCGTACTTTCCATGCTGGTGGTGTGGCCGGTAATGCCGTTGCAAATGCACAGATTAAAGCCAAATATGAGGCTCGTCTGGAATTTGAGGAGTTGCGTACTGTAGATGCACAGACCGACAATGGCACTTCCAAGGTTGTTGTAAGCCGTTTGGCCGAGGTTCGTTTCGTAGAGCCCAAGACCGGTATCGTGCTGCTCAGCCAGGATGTTCCCTATGGTAGCACCCTGTTCAAGCAGGAGGGTGATATTGTTCAGAAGGGTGATATTATTGCTCAATGGGATCCGTTCAACTCTGTTATCGTTACCGAGTCTGCGGGTAAGGTCAAGTTCGAGGACGTTATAGAGAATGTGACTTACCGCGTGGAAACTGATGAGGCTACCAAGCAGAGCGAGTTCATTATCATCGAGTCCAAGGATCGCAACAAGATTCCTGCTTGTCACATCTTGGACGAGAATGGCGAGCTGTTGCGTACCTACAATTTCCCCATTGGCGGCCATATTGCCATCAGTGATGGTGCCGATGCGCGTGTTGGTGAAATCTTGATTAAGATACCTCGTGTTGTAGGCGGCGGTGGTGATATTACCGGTGGTCTGCCTCGTGTTACCGAGTTGTTCGAGGCTCGTAATCCCAGCAATCCCGCAGTCGTTGCCGAGATTGACGGTGTTGTTACAATGGGACGACTTAAGCGAGGTAACCGCGAAATCACCATCACATCCAAGGTGGGTGATGTTCGCAAGTACCTGGTACCCATCTCCAAGCAGATTCTGGTACAGGACAACGACAATGTGCGTGCAGGCACTCCTCTCTCCGACGGTGCCATCACTCCAGCCGACATCCTGGCCATCAAGGGTCCCACTGCCGTACAGGAATATATAGTCAACGAGATTCAGGACGTGTACCGCCTGCAGGGTGTTAAAATTAACGATAAGCACTTCGAGGTCATCGTACGTCAGATGATGCGCAAGGTTCAGATTATGGAACCAGGTGACACCCGTTTCCTTGAAACCCAGATTGTGGACAAACTCGACTTTGCCGAGGAGAACGATCGCATTTGGGGCAAGAAGGTGGTGGTCAATGCCGGTGACAGTGAAACCATGTATCCCGGCCAGATTGTTACATCACGTCGTCTGCGTGACGAGAACTCTCTGTTGAAGCGTCAAGACAAGAAGATTGTGGAGGTGCGTGATGCCATGCCCGCAACTTCAACCCAGATTCTTCAGGGTATCACCCGTGCATCGTTGGCTACAGGCTCATTCATGAGTGCCGCATCCTTCCAGGAAACTACCAAGGTGCTGAATGAGGCCGCCATCAATGGCAAGAGCGATTACTTGGAGGGCATGAAGGAGAACGTTATTTGCGGTCACCTGATTCCTGCCGGTACTGGTATGCGTGATTACGAGAAGATTGTGGTGGGTTCACGTGAAGACTACGAACGTACACTTGCCAACCGTAAGGCGCGTCTTGATTTTGATGACTTTTGATTAGTTACTCATAAATCCTTTATTAACAAGAACGCTCTGCGAAATGACATTGGCAGAGCGTTCTTGTTTTTGTATCGATGTCGCAAACGCCTAACCATTTCATTCGCTCCCGTCTGCCTGAATCCTGCACGTCAGCCATGACGCCGTGCAGGACAAAATGCAAAGATACATTGGCTCTATAAATGTGTTTGCCTTTTCGTTTTGACAGGCTTTATGTTTCTACAAGCTTCCTGTTCCAATGGACATGCCGGTTGTTGGGAAAAAAAGTATCTTTAGCATTTAACCCGAATCGGTCATTAGATTTCCAATCCGTTTTGCCTTTATGTTCGTTCGTATTGCAACCGTTTTGTTGAAGGCATAGCGAGCATGGCGAGACGAAACGGAAAGCAAGACGGCGAAGAGAAGGGCAAAATGGAGGAAAAGGCAATATAAAGCAGATGATTTATACAAATTGACGTTCTAATGACCGATTTGGTTTTAAGTTTTATCGGTCACCAATGCAAATACTTCATGCATTACCTATGATATAAGTAAGCATCGGGAATTAGTTCATACCATTCTTCAAGATTCTCAATCCGATTCTCGTGCTTGCTCATAAGTCATTATACTACATCCAGGCATGCCTGTTCATGCGGACAAACATAACGGGGGATGTACCTATGACATACCCATGAGCATCATCGTTGCGTGGTTTCAGAGCTGACCATGAAGTGTTCGATGTTTCACAATGTCATAAACCAAGCGTCAATAACGCCTTTCTTATGTGCGCCCCTTTCCTGCCCCCCCCCTCCGTCTTGGAATCACGTTTTTGTTTCAATGGCTCGTTAAAAATAATATGGCGTGCCGAAATTGACGGAAAAATGGATTTGAGTCACGACAGTTTCGAACGCCGTGGACGGGTATTGTACGCTAAGATTAGAGGGTAGGGGTGAGGTGATTTCAAGACATTTATTGTTGGATTGAACTGCGATTATTGGAAAATTTCCTATATTTGCAAATAAGAAGGCCATTGCGGCTATTACAGGAATACTTTGCCTGTACAAAGCAGACAAAAGGCGTTATAGTATAGCTTTCGTTACAGAGAAGAACGATTGTGTTAGTTGACGGATCGATGTCAGTGTCGGTCGCGTCCAACAGGGAATAAAAATAAAGAACGGAGACATCATGTATGAATTGAGAATGAAGGTCCGCGACTACGAGTGCGACTTGCAGGGCATAGTCAATAATGCCAATTATCAACATTACCTCGAACATGCACGCCATGAATTTCTTATTGAGCACGGCATCAGTTTTGCCGAGATGCATGCACGTGGCATAGATGCCGTGGTGGCACGCATCAAGATGGAGTTCAAGATACCGTTGCGTAGCGGAGACGAGTTTGTGTGTCGCCTGAATGTCAAGAAAGAGAATGTACGTTATATCTTCATGCAGGAGATTTATCGTGCCAGCGACGGCAAGCTCTCTCTCAAGGCCCGGGTGGATTCCGTCTGCGTGCAGGATGGACGTCTGCTTCCGTCCTGCAAGGAATTGGACGAAAAGCTCTTTGGATGACAACTACGGATAGCTCTCTTGACCGCCGCATCCTTGGTATTGCCATTCCCAGCATAGTCAGCAATATCACCGTGCCTTTGTTGGGATTGGTGGATGTGTCTGTCACCGGGCACATGGGCGCGGAGACGTCGGATTCCTGTCCCTTGCCGGCATCCTCTTATGTCGGAGCCATTGCCGTGGGCGGCATGTTGTTCAACGTCATTTATTGGATGTTCGCCTTTCTCAGGATGGGGACGGGTGGTGAAACGGCGCAGGCTTTGGGACGGCGCGACCTTGGCTCGGTCTTGCTTCTGCTTGTACGTGGCCTGCTGTTGGCGTTGGTCTTGGCAGTGCTGCTGATGGCGATGTCTCCATTTGTGCGCGATGCTGCCCTTCTCTACATAGCTCCGGAGGCCAGCGTGGCTGCTCTTGCGCGTACATATTATAATATATGTATTTGGGGAGCGGTGCCTGCGCTGAGTCTGTTTGTGCTGAACGGTTGGTACATTGGCATGCAGAACTCGCGTATTCCGATGCTGGTAGCCATAGCGCAGAATGTGCTGAATGTATGTGCCAGCCTCTTTTGTGTCTATGTCATGCGGATGCGCATAGAGGGTGTAGCCCTCGGTTCTGTCTTGGCACAATGGATGGCTTTGGGCATGGCCCTGCTGCTATGGGTCCGGTATTATGGCAGATTGTGGACAGCGTGGCACAATGGATTGCCATCATTGGGAGGATTGTTTCGTCAGGCATTTAGTCCTGTCAGTGTTTCCAATCGTCAGAACGTGGCCCTCTTCCTGCGTACCATCTGTCTCGTAGTCGTACACTTCATGTTCGTGGCTGCCGGAGCATCGCAGGGGACCGTGGAGTTGGCTGTCAACACTTTGCTGATGCAGTCCTTCACCATATTCAGTTATTTCATGGACGGTTTTGCCTACGCCGGAGAGGCTCTTGTGGGCAAGAGCATAGGTGGTGGCAACTATGCCATATACCGTGTCGTGGTGGAGAGGTTGTTCGTATGGGGAGGGGGACTGGCATTGCTGTTTGCTCTGTTGTATTATGTCGCAGGAGCAGCTTTCATGTCCGTGCTCACGGACGATGCCATGGTGCTCTCTCATGCAACCGCTTACCGTTATTGGATTATGATTCTGCCCCTGTGCGGAGTGGCTTCTTTTTTGTGGGACGGCATCTACATCGGTGCCACTGCTCCGCGCCTAATGCTCCTGTCCATGGCTTCCAGCATGGTGCTGTTTCTTGTGGGTTACTGTTGGCTCGTGCCTGTCTACGGCAATCATGGACTTTGGTTCTCGTTCCTTTCCTATCTGGCATGCCGCGGGTTCATGCAGACATGGATGCGCAATAAGATTTTGCCGGAAACATTTGGCCGCCTCGCCCAAAAGCAGTAATTTTGGATAGTCAATCCGTTATTAACCATATTATATATACACACAAATTATGTTGTTTGAACAGATTAGCAAGGACATAGTCCAGGCAATGAAGGCAAAGGACAAAGTTCGCCTTATGGCATTGCGCAATGCCAAGAAGTATTTCCTGGAGGCACAGACGGCTCCGGGTGCGGATGTGGAACTTTCCGACGAGCAAGCGTTGAAGATTCTTTCCAAGTTGGTAAAGCAGGGACGCGACACTGCTCAGTTGTATGTGGACCAGAACCGTCCCGATTTGGCCGAGGAGGAGATAGGACAGGTGATAGCCTTGGAGGCATATCTCCCCAAGGCTCTCACGCCAGAGGAACTGGAGGCTGAACTGCGTGCAATCATTGCCGAGGTGGGTGCCACCTGTGCCAAGGATATGGGCAAGGTGATGGGCACGGCCTCAAAGAAACTTGCAGGCCGTGCCGACGGCAAGGCAATATCCGCCAAGGTGAAGGAACTGTTGGCATAAGCTGATTGAGTCAAGGTGGAGGGGGAACTAACTGGACAGTCCCAATAGATCAGAAGTGCCGCTTGGTGGCACGTTCCGTCTATTGGGACTGTCTTTTGTGCGGCCTTGCCGAAACTGTCGACTCATCCTTGTTGCGGATGCAAGTCAGCGTATCTTACCTGTTCTGCCAATACTATTGTCGCGCCTTTGTTCATGGTATGACCGTGTGTGTTCATAGTATGGCCGGGATGGATTCCATGGTATGGCCGTGTGTGGGCGACTATGCGTGTTGGTACATGATGGCCGCTGATAAAACATAGGCAGTGGTCATACCTCTCGGGTGCGCCCACTGCCTTGTGTGTTCGTTTATTTAATTTGTGTGTGCTGGATGCCGTCTTACTTCTGCACCGTATCTGCCACGAAATTCTTCATCTCCTCTCCGCGGAGGTTACGCTTTACGATGGTGCCGTCAGGGGCAAAGAGGATAATCTGTGGAATGCCCTGTATGCCATACAGTTCTGTAGCATTGTCCTTGTTGTCGCGCGGAACGAAGATTTGGGGATAGTTGATGCCTTCGCTCTCCAGTGCGGCCTTGAACTTGCTCTCCTCGTCCCATACGTTCACGCCGAGGACTGTGAAGTTGTCGCCGTTGAAACGATTGTGCAGATCCACCAGGTTGGGAATCTCGCCCTTGCATGGACCGCACCATGAAGCCCAGAAGTCCACCAGGACGTACTTGCCCTTGCCTACGTAGTCAGACAACTTGGATGCACTGCCATCCACGGACAGGCCGGTGAAATCCACAAACATCTTGCCCTCCTTGGTGGTTTCGGCCGACTCATAGGAAGCGCGCAACTCCTGCAATGCCTTGATGTCCTTGGCATACTTCACCTCTGCCATGGCGGAGTCCAAGGAGGCCAGTTCCTGATAGAACTCTCTGGCTACCGTGCTCATGATGAGTGCGCCAACGTAGTTATCCTTGTTTTCTTTTATGCCGGTGCGGTAGATGTCCATTATGGTGTCAATGTGCGATGCAACTGAATCATGAATTGCCGTATATGGCACTCCGGCTGCCATCAGTTTCTGCACCTCCTCATTCAGGATTTTGCCAGCCTTGCCTACTTTGTCCGTCACTTCGGCATAGATATCGTTCAGTCCGCCATTGTCTTTTACGGCGGCCGGTGCCTCGTTCAAGTCAATGCTTACGTGTGCGCCGTTCTGCAGAAATACGGGAAACTGGGTTTCCTGTTCCACAGTGAGAATGTACATGGCCTGGTCGTCCACCGTGCCGGTGAAGGTGAATGCTCCATCGGTGATGATACAGGAATTCACGGTGTCCATGTCGTTTGTCAGGCAAACCTTTTTGCCCTCCATGCCTTCACCGGCCTTGCCGCTGATAGTGTACTTCTCCGGGCCACAACTTGCCAGCAACATTGCGGGAATGGCAAGGAACATAAGTCTTTTCATGTTGATAAGTGTTTGTAGTTAATTGAGTTATTACGCTTATATTGGCGTAAAGGTAGTATAAATTACCGAAATACGCTAATGTCATCACCTTTAATTATGTATATATGCTCATAATTGCAAATAAGCATGGAAATTACCTGCAAGCGTATACTCCGTTTCCATGTCCGGTATTTCGTTTCCGTTTCTTTTACGGGGACGCCATGGTTGCAGGAATGCCGTATTTGGGGATAATACGATGACATCTTGCCTTCCATACAGTAGTCGTGCGGTCTATTACTACGAATAAAGGTTAAATACGTTCCTATATCGAAAACTTTCAATATCTAAGCCTTGCGATATTCGTTTGTAATGTTGAACTTTGCGGCATCAGACAAAAAACAGAGACGCAAATGAAACGCAAGGAAAACATACTTACCAAGGTGGAGTTCGAGGTGATGAGCATCCTTTGGGACCTGGACAGACCGTCCTGTGCATGGGATGTGCTCAACAGCTGGTCGGAACCTCGTCCGGCCTATACTACCGTGGCAACATACCTTAAAGTTCTATACGAGAAAGGTTATCTGGACTATTTCAAGACCAAGGGTGAGGGCAAGACCCACATGTACGTGGCATTGGTTTCCCGTGCCGAATACACGCGACGTACCATGCAGGATGTGAAGAAGAATTGCTTTGGCGGCAGCCTGAAGTCCATGTTCAGCTATTTCGTGCGCGAGGAGAAACTTACCCCTGAGGAGATACGCGAACTGCTGGCCTCCATAGACGAAGAGCAGGCCTGATACTCTGCCCCGTTGTCTTGAATACCACCTATTTACCCGCTCGTACCATGATAGAATCCATCTTCACATATTCCCTTCGTTCCTCCCTTGTACTGGCCATGCTGTATGTCCCGTACATGCTCATGCTCAGGCAGGAGAGTTTCTTCCGCCTGAACCGCATGGTGCTCCTCCTCATCCTTCTCCTGTCTTTGACGTTGCCGATGCTGGACGTTCATTCTTTGGCATGGGAAGGCTTTGCGCCTGTGCAAACGGTGCTCAGGCCGGCATCGTCCGAGAATGGGGCATCGGTTCATGCCATCCTTTTGCCGGAGGTGGCCGTGCGTGCTACTGGCGACACGTCTTCCGCCTTTGGCTCCAGGCATTACGTGTCCGTGTCGTATGTCGTGATGATGTTGTCCGTGTTTCTGTGGCACGTGTACCAAGTTGTGCAGATGAGGGTGGTGATGAGGCGTGGCAGCCTGTGGCAACAGACGCGTGACGGGGTACGTATATATTGCCATGCCGATGAGGTGTCGCCCTACAGCTGGATGAATCGTGTGGTAATCAGCGAACGGGACTATCGCGAGAACGGCAGGGAGATACTCCTGCACGAGATGGCCCATGTCCGTGCCAGGCATTCCTGGGACCTGCTTGTACTCGCACTTGTCCAGACGTTGCAGTGGTGGAATCCGCTGGTGTACATATTGGGCGGTAGCATGCGTGACGTGCACGAGTATCAGGCCGACGAAAGTGTCCTGCGCCACGGTGTCTCTGCCAGAGAGTATAAATTACTGTTAATAAAGAAAGTTGTTGGCTCCAGTTCCTACGCCTTTGCCAACAACTTCGACCATAGTTTAATTATAAAACGTATCACTATGATGCAGAAATCAAAATCCGCTAAGTGGATGTGCGGCAAGGTGCTGTATATCCTGCCGATGGCAACCTTGGCACTCAGTGCCTTTGCCTCAGTCCAGTCTGTTACTTCCACAGATTCCGTTGCTATAGGCAAAGTTACAAAAAAAATGCCGGTAGAGACATCGAAATCCGTGAAAATTAAGGGTGCGACATCCAAAAACTTCTCCGTGAACTTCTCCCCTGACACCGATTCGCTTATCATGTACGAAGTAGATGGCCGCAAGTTCTCTGCCGACGAGTTCGCTCAGTTGTCAGTTTCCGACGTAAAGTCCGTAACCGTGCTCCGTGGTGCCAAGGCTGCGCCGGATGGCACACGTATCATAATCGCCACCGCTAATGGTAAGGAGGATGATGCAGTGTACGAAGCCGGCTATACATCCACGATTGTACGGACCAAGGTAAGTTTCTGCAATACTCCGGCCCATTTGCCTCAGTTTCCGGGTGGTGAATCCGCGATGCAAGAATTTCTCCGGAACACGCTGCGTTATCCGGCCGAGGCCATGTCGGCAGGCGTGCAAGGCAGGGTGACAGTGGAGTTCTTCGTGAAGGATGACGGCAGCATTGGTACTGTAGGACTTATCCGTCCCGTAAGTTTTGCCGGCTGTCGTCCCAAGGGCGATGCTTCCTTGGGCGATGTGGTCGTGGCGGACTATGTGGAGAAATGCCGTGCTCAGGGCAAAGAACTCTCCGCAGAGGAAGAGGCCGCATATCGTGCCGGGGTTGAGGCCATGCTCAACGAGGCTGTGAGGGTCGTGAGCAAGATGCCAGACTGGACTCCTGGCTATGTGGACAAGGAAAAGACCAAGCCTTGCAACACGCGCTTTGTACTCCCTGTTTCATTCCGTCTGGAGTAGGATATTCTGGAGTAGTTGCAAGAATGTTCTGTCGGTGGCTGAAAAATGCTTGATTAACGTGAGTTCGACGAGATATAATCACTGAATTTGCATGTGATTATATCTCGTCGAACTCACATTATGTTTACCCCAATCGCTCATTAGATTTCCAATCCGTCATGCCTTTGTGTTCGTTCGTATTGCAACCGTTTTGTCAAGGCATAGCGGGCTATGGCGAGACGAAACTGGAAGCAAGACGGCTAAGAGAAGGGCAAAACGGATGGGAAAGGCAATACCAATCAGCAGATTTATACAAATTGACGCTCTAATGACCGATTTGGGATTAACGGACAGGAATAATATCAATATGGTATAAATTAATTTTCAATTCCTACTTAAGTTTGATTTCATATATAGTTTTACCAAACAAAACGTTGCGCCATGCTGTTTTGATTCAAACAATAATTCATCAGGAACACACTCAATAGGAGCAACACAGTATAGTATTCCATCTGAAACCGCTTGTGGAATTATCGGGATACTGGGATAAATGTCATTGACAAACGGCAAGCCTTTTTGCGAGGATGCTTCAATAGAGGAGCCGCTCTTCAAATCGTGAAGGACATAATACATCCAACCGTCATTTACAATAAAACTGAAATAATAATTCCCGCAATCAAAGAATGAAACAATTTCAGGGAACGGGAAAGATGATTTCCATTCCTCATAATCAACAGCCTTTAGGTTTTCTTTTTCCGCACGGTCTATAAATTCCGTCAAATTACCAATGTATCTTTTAGGCACATCATATATTGCCAATAAATGAGAACCTTTCTCGGTGACATCATATATACTAAAATCCAATGGCTGTCTAAAATAAGGATTCAAGTTGTCAACAAGGACCGGAAACGCTTCTGGAGAACGAGATACGTTAAAATACATATCCCCTTCCACTTCATTCGTCTCAAAGTCATAGATAAACAGGTTGGGGGCAGAGGCACCTTTTACAAGAGACTCATTTGATGTGAAATCACTCGTGAATGCAAATTTCATATCCGAAAGATATTTAAAGAAATGGGCCGCATACGGCATATCAAACGCTTGTATGAACTTCCCATCCACAGAATAGCTTCGAACTTTATTGGAATAAGAATCCAATATGTATATGTGACAACCATCCGTTGCGACATCGGTCAACTCGATATGTTCATTCGCGGCATGTCCTTTCCGGCCGACCGTTCCACAAAACAGACCGTTCTTATCAAAAACATACACAGAAGAAGCCCCCTCCCTATCAGCAATAATATAGTGTTTGTCAGTAATTATAATCTTATCAACATTCCCGATAATTGAACCGTCATTTGGTTCAATGGGAACCACTACCATCGAATCAACAATTTCTGAAACATTGATTGGTGCTTCCTCCTGAGTTACAGAAAGGGGAAGCGACCTGTATGTATCGTTTATTTTCTCATTACTGTTGCATGAAAATAAATAAAATGTAATGCTTATATATAATAGGGCTTTTGATTTCATAAAAAATACTCTCCTGTTTTTATATGGTGTGGCGGAACCACCATGTTTCTGCTAATGTATAAGGTTCTATAAGTAAGGCGTGAAAATTGATTTTCAACATCTACTTAACCATTTCCTATTCATCATAGTTTGATTTTGTAAAGCACGATTACGGGGTTGTCGCCCTCTTCCATATCGGTTATGATATTAAATGTCTCAGCAGAGAACAGATCATTTTGTTTGATTTGCTTCTCGTGTCCGTCGTGGTCGTGCAGAGCGACAAAGAAATCACCATAAGCTGCAATTGGCAAAGACATGCAGGGAAGTGTGTTTCCATCGTACGTCCAACTGCAGGAGCCCAAAGTTTCATGTGTGCTCTTGTTGTAGTAGGCCATGCACGTGTTTTGTCTATGCCAGTTTTCCACGCAGACAAAACTATGAGTGCTTGTGCTTATATAGGAACCTATGAAAAAGAAGCAATCCGTGTTTCTTGTTTTGGTCTCAAACTCATTCCAACTTCTGTCCAACAAGTTGCTGTTGAAGTGTTTGTCTGAATAATCAATGTAATACTTGGCTTGGATGGCGTTGTTTCGATATTCATATATGGTATCCGAGAAAGCGTGGGCAATAGAGATGGTGCCACTGTTGTTGTACATGTTGTGCTGCAAGCCATAGTTGATTTTTGTGGCCTTGAATGGCAGGGCAGCCTGTTTGATGGCAAATTCATTGTCTATTGCAAATAATGTGAATGGCATGAACTTTCCAAGATGCTTGTTGCCTTGTCCATCAAGGCATTTGATTAAGAATCCATTGTCTGTCACAGCAATGTCGTGACATACCAAAGGCAGACGCTTAGATTCGACAAATTGTCCGTCCTCGGTGTAAAATATTAAAAATGAATGCTGATAGGCAATCAGTTGGCGTTTATTGCTATCATAGTCCATGTCATACAAATGGAACAGCTCTCCATGGCCTTTACCCTGGGGCAGCCGCCTGATGAACTTGCCGTCTTTGCCAAATATCGCTATGCTGTTGCTCATATAGTTGTCCATTATGTATATATAGGCATCGCCAATGATAATCTTGGAAATTTGATCCAGGTAACTGTTCTCGTTTGTTTCCAATGGAATCACATACATGGTGTCTATCAACTGTTCCAGTCCAAAAGCCGGAGCGTCCAGGCAATGGTTCAAATCAACGGTTTGAACTTCTTTGCAGGATGGGACTCTTTGTGTTTGTTCCAACTTCAACGAGTCGATTTGTCCCTCGGTAAAGGATTGTGTGTTTTCATTTCTGGATGTGCAACCAAACAACGCAATGAACAGTAGCGCAGTCGCAAAACCTAAATACTTCATGAGTTCTTTGACATTTGTTATTATAGAGAATGATTTCGGGAACAAATGTACATACTTTTATCTATACTTGCAACATGTATTTATTAAAAAACCGATTTTAAATAGCAATTATAATGCAGTGACTTTACATTATGTCACTGCCGACACTATGAACACAGTACCAAGCAATATGCTCAGCGTGCTGTGTATGATAGTTCTTGTGTGTTCATTATTGCAGATGTCTATTGGAATTTTGGACAATGGGTTATGTGCCGTTAGTCTTTGTCATTTCAACTTATATCTGACAATAACAGGATTGTCCTCGTTTTGTATACACATCAGTTTTTGGCGATTATTTTCGCTTGTGTTTATGTCGTTCTGTAATTTGTCTGTTCCCACAATACTTCTTGTCAGACATATTTCAAAAGCTGGCATGGCGCTATAGAAATACAAGTTGTCACTTGCGACAATTGATAGAGGACTGATTTGTGCCGGAGACGAAATCACTGTCTTGAAGAGTAATCCTTTATTTGAAAACTTGTTATACGTTATATATGCCGGCATTCTATCATACACGCATTCCCCCCAAATAGTGGAGTCTGTCTCATGTACATTCCTTAAACCAATAATTTTTCCATTGTCAGATTTATTCTTCAACGATATGGTTTTAGTTGCTATCATGCCGTCTATGTCATGCTGTGCAAATCTTCACCGTCAACGATAATGTTAGAGATTTCTCCCAGTGTGGCCTCTGGAACAGTTTCCAACGGTATATATTCAAAGTTCCCGACAATGCAGTCAAAGGACACAGAATCTGCTATGTCATCGGCAGAAAAACAATACTTGAAAGTGTTGGCGTCAAGAACGTCAGATGTGTTACATGCAACTAAGATAGAAGCAGACAGAACTATAGATAATGTTTGTTTCATAAGTTTATCAATGAACATAATTGAACCGAATCGGTCATTGGATTTCCCATCCGTTTTGCCTTCACATTCTCTCGTATTGCAACCGTTTTGTCGAAGTCATAGCGAGCTATGGCGAGACCAAACTGGAAGCAAGACGGAGAAGAGAAGGGCAAAACGTAGGAAAAGGCAATACAAATAAATTGATTTGTACAGATTGACGCTCTAATGACTGATTTGGGTTAAATTACTGAGGGTGTCTGACATGTCTCCGAATATGAAAGGTCACCCCTGCCAGAGCGCATTTGAACTGTATCCCAAAAGTTTTGTGTCCAACTTTTGGCGTCACTTCAATTCTGGCAGGGGTGAAAGCATTGAAATAGGACTTGTTGGATAGCCTCAATGCTTGTTGTGCATGGTCTCAGGCTCACTTTTCCAGAGCCTCGTATAGCATGTCCATGGCCCGGGTGGCATCCTGTGTTTCTTCCAGAAGGCTTACGAACTTGCTGCCTATGATGGCACCGGCGGCATTGCTGTTGGCCGAGTCGAGGGTTTGCTTGTTGCTGATGCCGAAACCTATCATGCGCGGATGCTTAAGGTTCATGCCGTTGATGCGTGAGAAGTATTGTTGCTTGGCCGCGTTGAATTCCTTTTGTGCACCAGTAGTGGCGGCTGAACTTACCATATATATGAACCCGTCGGTATTGTCATCTATAAAGCGTATGCGCTCGTCACTGGTTTCCGGGGTGATGAGCATGATAATCTTGAGGTCGAACTTGTCGGCTACAGGTTTGTACTCCTCCATATAGTCTTTGAAAGGGAGGTCGGGGATGATAATCCCGTCTATGCCTGTCTCCTGGCAACGTTGGCAAAATCTCTCGAACCCGAATTGCATGATGGGGTTGAGATAGCCCATGAGTATGAGCGGAATGCCGACATCCCTGCGAATGTCGCCCAATTGGTCGAAGAGTGTGCGCAAGGACATTCCGTTGCGGAGAGCCTTGGTGGCGGCATCCTGTATTACCGGCCCGTCTGCCATGGGGTCGGAGAATGGAATCCCGACCTCTATCATGTCCACGCCTTTGCGCTCCAAGGTACGGATGACATCGGTAGTACCCTCCAAGGTGGGATGGCCTGCACAGAAATAGATGGACAGGATGTTCCTGTCCGCAGTCTTGAAAAGTTGATTTATTCTGTTCATAGTAGTGTAGTATGTGTTATGTATATATAAATAAGGTGTATGTTTATTCAAGTGCCCGTCGACGAGGGATAGGCCATGTCCATGCTTTTGTGTGCTATGCTTGCCGGTTTGCCAGGTTCCGTGCAAACGTCCGTATGGAATCGACATCCTTGATGGCAGGAGCAAGTTCGAATCTGGAGTTGAGGTCTATGCCGGCAAACTTCGGATGGCGGAATCCGGCAATATCCCTGAAGTCTTCCGCCCCTATGCCTCCGGTTATGAGGAATGGGGTGGTGCCATGGTAGGCATGCAGCAGGTGCCAGTCAAACTTTCTGCCGCTACCGCCAAAGTCGGGACTTTTGGTCTCGAATAGCAGATAATCGGCCACCTCCTCGTAAGCAAGAGCCTTGGCGATATCGGCTTCTCCTTCCACTGCAATCATCTTTATGATTCGTGTTCCGGCCGGCAAGGCCTGCCTCAATGTCCTGCACTGCGTGCAACTCTCGTCTCCATGAAGTTGTATAAGGTCCAGGGCAAAAACTTTCTGCCGGCTTACGATTTCCTCAGTTCCGGCATTCACGAACACTCCCACGCGCTTGCAGTGTCTTGGCAGGTAGGATGGAACATCGTGCACATGCCTTGGGGATTTTTCATGGAAGATGAAGCCCATCCAATCGACGTCTCCGCTCTCGTCCAGACGGCGAATGTTGTCGTCGTCTCTCATCCCGCAAACTTTTATAATCATGCTTCAATCATCTCCACCCATTGCCGCAATGTCTCTCCCGGATTGGCTGTTCTCATGAACGTTTCCCCTATAAGGAACCCTCTGAAGCCTGCCTGCCTCAGCCGTTTTATCGTTTCCGCGTCGCGTATGCCGCTTTCGCTCACCAGTGGGAATTCATCGGGCAGACGGGAAGCCAGCTTGAACGAGGTGGCCACGTCCGTATGGAAACTGCCAAGATGCCTGTTGTTTACCCCTATCATATCTATGTTCTCGCCTATGTAGTCCAGTTCCGCCTCGGAATGTATCTCCAGCAGGGTTTCCAGTTGCAGGTCGTGAGCCGTCCGGGCAAGACTTCTGCATTCCTTGGTGGTGAGGTCTGCGGCAATCAGGAGCACTGCATCCGCGCCTATGGCCTTGGCTTGGAACAGTTGATACTCGTCCACGATAAAGTCTTTTCGCAGGATGGGGCAGGATACCAACGGGCGTGCCGTGCTGATGAACTCCATCTTTCCTCCGAAATATTTTTCATCCGTCAGTATTGATATTGCCGAGGCGCCGTTCCTGCAATACTCCAGTGGAATGGTCTCCGCCGTTCCATCTTCTCTTATCCAACCTTTGGAAGGGCTTTTCCGCTTGAATTCCGCTATTATTCCCGTTTTGCTTTCTGTCAGGCTTCTGCTCATGCTAAGTGCGTTCCTGCCACTGTCGGCCATGATGCGTTCCACCAGCCTGTACAGGTCGGAAGGGGGGCAGGCCTCTTTCTGCCTTTCCAGCTCCTTCCTCTTGTATGCCACAATCTCTTCCAGTATGTCCATCTTGTTCATTGTTTGTGCATGTTTTTGTCATTCATCGTTTTCTTGCCATGGCATGGTCCGTACACGCCATGGCCTGTCTCGTTTGGCTTGAATAAAAACGCCAGTCTGCGTTTTATCCGTTCAGTTCCACGAACTTCTTGAACACCTGCATGGCCTTGCCGCTTTCCAGCGACTCCCTGGCAATGTTTATGGAATCGTGCATGGAGAGGTTCTTGTCCATTATGCTTATGCCGCAGGCCGCATTTGCTATCACCACATTCTTCTGGGCCTCCGAAGCCGTTCCTTCCAGCACATTGTCGAAGATGCGCATGGTCTGTTCCGGGGTGTCGCCTCCATATATGTCCTGTTGTTCCACATAGGATAGCCCGAGGTCTACCGGTGTAAGGACCTTCTCGAAGTAATTTGTGCAAATCTTGAAACCGCTTGTCAGTGAGATTTCGTCATAACCGTCATATGAGGTCACTATGCCGAAGTTGTCCCCAAGGCGACGGTGTATGCTTGTATATAGTCTCAGCTGGGCCTGGTTGGCAGTTCCATGGAGAGTGTTTCCCGGGCTGCAAGGGTTCACGAGAGGGCCGAGTAGATTGAAGCAAGTCGGTATGCCCAAAGCCTTGCGCACCGGGCCTGCCGGTTTCATCCCGTAGGCAAAGAGTGGAGCATGCAGGTAGCATATTCCTGCCTTGTCGAGAGAGTATCGCAAGCGGTCGGCATCATCGGTGAACTTTACTCCGTGCCGCTGCAACACATTGCTGGCTCCGCTCACTGAGGAACTGGCTCCGTTGCCATGCTTGCTCACCTTGTATCCGGCCCCTGTTATCACAAAGGCGGCACATGTGGAGATGTTGAACGTGTTCTTGCCGTCGCCTCCCGTACCCACGATGTCCAGGGTGTCGTATCCGCCCAGGTCTATGGTCTTGCCGCTTTCCTTTAGTCCTTGGCGGAAGCCAAGGAGTTCGTCCACGCTGACTCCTCTCATTTGCATTGCCATGAGCAGGGCCGCTATTTCGCTGTCGGTGTATTTCCCTGCCACCATTTCCAGCATTATGGCATGTGTGTCGTCCTGCGATAGGGTCTCGCCGTTTGTCAGTCTAAGGAGATATTGTTTCATAGTCTTATGTTGGTTTTGTCCTGCGTTTTCTCGCCATGGCACAGCACAAGCAGGCTTGATTCTGTTCGTCAGGCTTGACGGGAACGTCTCTTTTGTCAATGAATGAGATCGTTTCAGGTGTGTTTCAGCCAATTGTCCATGATGGTCCTTCCGCAAGGGGTGAGCACGCTTTCCGGATGGTATTGGATACCTCGTATGTCATAGTCCCTGTGTCTCAGCGACATGATGTAGCCCTCGTCGGAGACACTTGTCGGCTCCATGCAGTCAGGCAGCGTTTCGTAGTCCACTATCCAGGAATGGTATCTCCCTACCTCGAAGTTCTTTTCCAGCCCTTTGAACAGGTAATCCTCGGAGGTGAGATGCACCTGGGTGGCTACACCATGGTACACTGTACCTATGTTGCATAGTTTTCCCCCGAAGAACTCTCCTATGGCCTGATGTCCCAGACAGACGCCCAGAATGGGCTTCTGGCCGGCATAGTTGCCGATGACTTCAAGCAGTTTGCCTGCCTCTCTTGGTATTCCGGGTCCGGGAGACAGGATAATCTTGTCGGACTCTTCCAGTTGTTCCATGCGGAACTTGTCGTTTCTGTAAACGGTGACCTCCGCTCCCAGTTCCTCTGCCAGATGGGAGAGGTTGTAGGTAAAGGAGTCGTAATTGTCTATGATGGCTATCTTCATTTCAATGTATGTGTTACTGTTTGTCTTGCCCCGGATGAGGCATGGGGTTCAGAGTTTCTCGGCTATGGATATGGCTTTGCGCAATGCCCCCAGTTTGTTGTTCACCTCCTGCAGTTCGTATTCCACATCGCTTTTGGCCACTATTCCGCCGCCTGCCTGGAACCACAGTTCGCCGTTGCGGCTTACGAAGGATCGTATGGTGATGGCCTGGTTCAGACTGCCGTCGAAACCTATGCTGCCTACACATCCGCCATAGGCACCACGATTGTGCGGCTCGTATTCTGAAATCAGCTGCATGGCTCTCACCTTTGGGGCACCCGAGAGCGTGCCGGCCGGAAAGGTGTCTATGAAGGCTTTTATGGGGCTGGCTCCGTTGCGAAGCGTGCCGCTTACCCGGGAGACGAGATGTATGACATGACTGTAGAACTGCATGTCCTTGTAGAAGTCCACCTTCACCCCGTGGCAGTTGCGCGAAAGGTCGTTGCGTGCCAGGTCTACCAGCATTACATGTTCGGCATTCTCCTTGGCATCGTTTTGCAGGAAGTGTGCGTTACGTTTGTCTTCCTCGGCATTGCCGGTACGTTTTGTGGTACCTGCTATGGGGTCTATGAATGCCCTGCCTCCGTCTATGCGGCAATGGGTCTCGGGGCTGGAGCCGAAGATGCGGAAACCTCCGAAGTCGAGGTAGAACAGGTATGGCGAAGGGTTTATGCTCCTGAGGGCGCGATACAGCTTGAAGTCGTCCCCCTCATATCTTTGTTTGAATCGTCGGGAGAGTACTATCTGGAACACATCGCCCCTGAGGCAGTGCCTTATGCCGCGGCGTATGTTTTCGCGGTGTTCGTCGTCGGTGAGCGTGGACCAACAGTCTCCCACGGGGCGGAACTCGTATTGCCGGCAAGGGAGGCTGCTCACGTCGTGTTCCAGCTTGTCCAGCCCTTCCTCTTCTCCTGGCTGGAGCAGTTCCGTGAGGGTGAGGCTGTTGTTGAAGTGGTCAAAGACGATGTAGTCCTTGTACAGTATGTACGTCATGTCGGGGGCGTCGTTGAGTTCCTGTGTCTCGTCCTTCACCGGAATGTTCTCGAAGTAGCGAACCGCGTTGAAGGAAGTATAGCCGAACAGGGCACAGTCCCTTGCCCTTTCGCCCGAGATGTTGAAGCGGGCAAGAAAGTCTGTTACAAGTCGTGCCGTGTCGTACTCCTCGGTCAGCACGCGGCTTTCCCTGCTTCCGTCTGGGTAGGCGCATACTCCCGTTCCGTGCTCCACGGATACAGAGGCTATGGGATGTATGCAGATGAATGACCTGCTGTTTTTGTTGTCGTGATAGTCCGAGCACTCCATCAGTGCGCTCTGGGGATAGGCGTCGCGTACTCTCAGGTAGACGCTCACCGGTGTGTCGAGGTCGCCGAGTACTTGCCGTGAGGCGGTGTGGTATTGGAATATGTTGGAAGCCATGTTGAGGGTTATGAATTATGTGTCGTGTGATTGAGATATGTGTCCAGATCCTTGTCTCCGCGGCCGCTTACAGTGAGTACCACC
Organism: Bacteroides sp.; assembly: GCA_023665805.1. Lineage (GTDB taxonomy): Bacteria > Bacteroidota > Bacteroidia > Bacteroidales > Bacteroidaceae > Physcousia. The sequence goes on from JAMPDJ010000006.1 coordinate 65,614, forward strand.
ACGGAATCCTTCGTGAACCGGTCCTTCACCTTGGGAAGCAGTGCCAGAGCGTGGGCACTTTCCAGAGCCGGGATTATTCCCTCCATGCGTGTGAGTTCGAATGCTGCTTCCAAAGCCTCGTCGTCGTTGGCTGCCAGCACTTGGGCGCGCCCCTTCTCATGGAGGTTGCAATGCATGGGGCCTGTGCCGGGATAGTCCAGGCCTGCGGAGATGGAATACGGTTCAATGATTTGGCCGTCCTCGGTCTGCATCAGTTTTATGCGGCTGCCGTGCAGAATCCCCACGGAGCCGGTCTGCATGCTTGCCGCCGTCTGTCCGGTGTCTATTCCCAATCCTCCTGCCTCGCCAAGGATTATGCTCACGCGTTCGTCATCGATATAGTGATATATGGTGCCTGCGGCATTGGAACCTCCTCCCACGCATGCCATCAGGAAGTCCGGATAGTCCCTGCCTTCCTTTTCTTGCAGTTGCCACTTGATTTCCTCGGATATTACGGACTGCAGGCGTGCCACCATGTCGGGGTAAGGGTGCGGACCCACGGTGGACCCGATGATATAGAATGTGTCCTCAGGATGGCAGCACCAGTCGCGTATGGCTTCGTTCGTCGCATCTTTCAGAGTCTTGTTGCCGCTTTCCACAGGCATTACCGTGGCTCCCAGCATTCGCATCCTTTCCACGTTCACATGCTGTCTCTCCACATCCAAAGCCCCCTGGTACACGGTGCAAGGCATGTTCATCAGGGCACAGGCCGTGGCGGTGGCCACTCCATGCTGTCCGGCTCCGGTCTCTGCGATGATGCGTTTCTTGCCCATCTTCCTTGCCACAAGGATTTGCCCGATGGCATTGTTTATCTTGTGCGCTCCGGTGTGGTTCAGGTCCTCACGCTTGAGATACAGGCGGCATCCGTACTTCTCGCTCATGCGTCCGGCATAGTATAGTGGGGAAGGACGTCCCACATAGTCCCTGAGCAACAGGTGGTATTCGCGTTTGAACTCTTCGCTTTCGATGACTGTAAGGTATTCTTTCTTCAGCTCCTCCACTGTCTTGTAGAGGATTTCCGGAATGTAGGCTCCTCCGAACTTTCCGTAGAAGCCTTGCGGGTCAATTTTGTAAGACATGATTTGATAGTATATGGTGTGTGATGAATTGTTGTTATTGTTGGCGGATGGACTGGTGGCAAAAGAAAGGAGCCTATCGCTTGGTTCGATAGGCTCCTTTATGATTCATGACTGGTAAAAATCCCTATTATCATATATGGCTACGGCATCTCGACCTGCGACTTTTGAAATCTCAAGCTCTGCCAACGCCAATATGTGCTGTTCATCTTCATAGGAATATATATATTATTATATAATGTGTACGTGTGTGTATGTGCTGTTGTTTTCATGTTTCTTCATGCAAAATAACATGTTTTTTTTCTTTTTGCCAAACAAATGGTCGGATTTCTCTCCAATACGTGGCAAAAAGTACTGACATGCGTGTCTGGCGGTTTCTGGTTTTCCACAAAACTGGCCCGTATGTAACTGTCGGCATGAGTGTGGCCGTGGCTTCAAGGCCGTTTGACGATGGCCGTAGGGATTGGGTTGCATATTCGTGAATTCGTGCCTTTGAATTCACGAATATGCAAGTGTGAATTCGCGAATACGGAAATGCATATTCGTCAAGTCTTGAGTCTTTGACTCGGGAAGATGAAATTTTCTGTTCGCATGGATGATTATAAAGGCACTGCATGTCGCATGTGTAATGCATTTCTCTTGCCAAGAGATGTATCTAAATAACAATAACTTATATATCAACACTTTAACTCCTTCGCAAGTTCTTTTCGCTAAACTAAAGGTGCACATTAGAGGCTTAATCCGTTTCGTCCTTATATCCTATGCATTGCAACTGTTTCTTTCGTAGGCATAGCAAGCCATAGCGAAATGAGACTGGAAAGCAAAACCGCTAATATAAAGAGCGAACAGATGAAAACGCCACACAAATCATCTGATATATATATAAATTGCCGGTCTAATGACAGACTTGCGTTTAACAATCACACATACCCATTCATCACATGCCGTTTTTACCCTTGGAAGAAGCATTGTGTCGCTTTTTGAACACATCTTTGTGGCATATAATACATCTCTTGGCAAGAGAAATTCATTTTAATATACATTTTTCGTAGTTGTAGATACTTTATTTCAATTTTTTCATGTACCTTTGTGCCAACTGATACTTCTGTCTCTAAGATACGAATGCTTGTAGTGCATGAAAAGATAAAAATGAAGCGGTTATTGTTTTTGATATTGACGGTTCTGTGTGGATTCGTAGAAATGCACGCGATTAAATATAATGTCTACGTAAGGAATGCCGATGGCAAGCCTTTGAAAGGAGTGGAAGTATATTCGTTCCTTAATCGGAGCAGGGCTGAAGCGGCTTACAGGGAGGCACTCAAATTGGATGGACGTTTTTACGAGATGGAAGAAACCGCCCTCAAGAAGTATACTTTTCAGGAGAAGCAGAAGACCGATGAACGGGGATACTGCATTATCGAGTGTATCCCTGACGGAAGCGTTGTCATAGATGCTGACGACTTGAGGTATGTAGATACCGAGTATGTCTACGACTTCAGCCTGTTTCATGTGTCGTCTTGTCAAAAGGACGAATTCGATTACACTTTGGAGATTGTACTTCAAGGCAAGAAGACCAAAAAGGCAAAGAAGAGTGACGGTAAGATAATTCATGAGCGCGACTTTAAGGGTACGGAAGAATATACTGGCGGCATTACGGACATGGAGCTGGTGGAAAAGCGTGCTACGCCTTCCATGCCGATAGGTGGTGAAGGAGTGGGGCGCAGGCACGGACGTAATAAGATACTGATAACTAAGGTGCTGGATGTGGATGGCGATTACGCCAGGGATGATGCGAGGTTTGTGGCGTTCCCGTTTATCGTGTTTGAAGAAACGAAGGATTCTGTCACATACATGCCACCTTCCGTCATTGATGGAGAAGATTATCATCGGAGCATGAACAGAAGGATGAGCTTTGACTCGTCCCGTGACAAGCTGGATGAATTCCGTTATGACCATTCGCTGAAGCTGCAGAATCACAACAGCGAACGCTTCCTGTATTCGGAGTGGGCACGCATAGTGAAAGGAACTAAATATCATATACCCGGAATCCTGTGGTTCGAGGACTACAATGGAGTGTATCACCGTGATTCGCTGCTGTTTAGCGATGGCAAGGAGCAGGAGCCTATGCGATTCCTTGACTGGTCCGATGCGCGTCAGCTGGCTCCCATAGACAGGGACGAGTATTTCAGGCAAGGAAGATTGGATGCTTTTCACGATGATGCCAGTTTCAAACTCAACTTTGACCAGGGAAAATCCACTCTGAACCTGAATGACAGTATGACCGTTGCCCAACGGGACAGCATGCTCCAATGGCTGGGAGGCTATGACGAGGGCCAGATCCTGAAGATAGAGGTCAGGGGATATTCCTCCCCGGAGGGTTCCGAGGGTCTTAACAGGACGTTGTCACGCAGTCGTTCCGCTACAATCAAGGCGTTGCTGCAGTCACGCCTACCGAATGTCAGAATCGAGACAGTCTTTGATGATAATGACAATATAGTTCCCTGGGAAACTGTCGCTGATGTCATGACAGCTGAAATGGAGGATACCGTGGCTCGCATGTATGCGGCAAGAATAAGGGAAATAGTGGCGGACAAGAACGGCTTTGATGCAAAGTACAGGGCCGTACGCGCCAATGCGGAACTGTACGACTATCTCAGCAAGCATGTCCTGGAACGTGTCCGTAATGTGGACATCAGGGCCAATATCATTGTGCAGAAGGTTCTTTCCAAGGAAGAAATCATAGAGCGTTATGAACATGACCCCGGCTTTCGGCTGAAGATGGAGGACTATCAGTACTATGTCATGATGTGCCACTTGGCCGACAATGAGAGATGGGATGAACTGTACGATGTGTCCAAACGGGCGTATGACAAATGTGAGAAAATGTATAATGTGCCGAGACAATTCCGGGTACCCGGTCTAAAGGATTCGCTTGGTCAAGATAGGCTCAGTTACGTGACTTCTACCATACCTTATCCGCTTGCGGGGTACTATTATGCTGTGTCGACTCTGAGAAAGGGCATGTCGGATGTGAATATACTGAAACCGTATCTGGATGACGGCAAAGTGAATCGTATGCAGCACATGAATGGTTTTCCGTTCATTGTTGCCCAAGTGCTGATGTATTGTCAGAGAGAAGAATTTGATGGAGCAAACGAGTTGATTAAGAAGTATAACTTGCGGTCCAGGCCTGAATTGAAAGGGCTGATAATGTTTGTACGCTGTCTTGACGGGCAATATATGGGGCAGGAAAACCGGGATGTGCGCGAATATGTCATGTCTACCTCCGAAATGAACAAGGCGGTGATACTGGCGGCTTTGGGTGAATATAGTGAGGCATTGCAGATTCTGTATGGTGATGATGTTCCCGAGAACGATGCCAAGATCGAGTACCTGAAGGCGATATGCCACTTCAATATGTTGGATGGCCGTATGAGAACCTTGGACCGTGACGGATTTTCCAGCAGTGCCGTATACAATGAAGACGAGGAAGATTCCACGGATGAAAGCAAGACCGGGAAGAACACTTCAGCCTGGGCTGCCCCTATGTTGAATGCCTTGCGTCTGGACAATGCCAATGTGAAGTATCTGGAGACAGACGGTTACTTCAACGATGCGTATCGCCAGATGATCATGTACTTCTGGATTCGCCTGCAAGCCGGCGTGCCCATGGCAAAGGTTGCGGCAGAGTACGATGCATTGGTCGCGCAGATGAGAAAGCGGAATTCACAGGGCAAATAGCTTGGAAATGTACATGACAATGATGAGGAGTAAGATAGCAAGTATATTGCCGGTAGTGTTGTTTTGCATGATGCCAGGTATGCTGTATGGTCAGCGGATGAAGGCCGTGGATCTGGGACTGAGTGTGAAATGGGCGAATATGAATGTCGGTGCCGACAGTCCCGAGGAATATGGCGACTATTTCGCCTGGGGCGAGGTGGCTCCCAAGAGATACTATGGCAAGTATTCCGAGTACAGGCATTATGACGACAAGTGCTTTCGCAAATATAATTATATTGGCGTGAAAGGTTCTGTCAGGGACATGCTGCTGAACCTGCAACGAGCTGACGATGCCGCTTCAAGGAAAATGGGAAGGGGTTGGAGGATGCCTACGGAGGACGAGATGAAGGAACTGCTGGATACATGCAAGTGTGTCATCACTCCCGCACGGTTGAATGGTACCCGTGGCCTTTGGGTGAAGAACCGTAAGGAGCAGAGCGATTCCATCTTCCTGCCTATGGCCGGTTATAGGGATTATGGCACATACAGGTTCTTTCCGGGAACACAAGGCTATTACTGGACTTCAACGCTGCTGACACCGGATTCATTGGAATCCGTAGTGAATGCTGAACCTGACAAGGCCAAGGTCTTTGACAAGGCGCGTTCGGCCATGTGCATGCAATATGCCGGAGAAGGGGCTGTGGTGGACTTGTTCGATCGCAGAAACGGGTGTGTGATCCGTGCTGTGCGGAGCAGGTGACGAGAGCATGGAATCTACACTATAATAATATAATACGATGAGAATAACAATTATATTACTGATGATCTTGTCTGCGGTGGCGCAGTGCCCGGCACAGTCTGCGGTGGACAGCAACTGGGGCATGGGAACTGTAGATCCACGGAAGGCACAGGAATTATATGATTATGTGTGGAGAAGCTCGCAATCCCCGTTGACGGCAGGAAATGAGACCATGCCGGTAAGTACCGAATTTTATATCAAATTCAAGCAATTGATGGAGCTTGCCCCGTATAACAGCTTCTATTACTACAGTGGTTATCTGTATGACCAATCCACCGCCACCAGTATGTACCGACGTATGCTGGACAGCATCAGCGATCCGGCAGTCAGGATGATGTTGGTGGAGGACGTGATGGAGCACGGCAAGATGTATGTGGACCATCTGGACAGCATAAATGTGGTGAGGGAACTGAATAAAGGCACAAAGGGAAAGCCGCTGACTATGGCTATGGCCAAAATCAAGCGTGCACACTATAACTTCATGTATGCCAACAATCCTAAATACTATCCGCAGCACCTCTATGACAAGAAGAAGGTCTATGAACTGTATCGCGAGGCATTCAACGAGTTTCTTGCTGCAAGGGAAGAACAAGGAGGCGATGAGCTGGAGGCATATTATGTGATGGAATACTACAAGGCTTGCGAGGACTTGTACAAATCCGACGAGGAGAAGTATTATGAGCAATTCCTGACGGACTATCAGGAGATAGTGCAGGTGTGCGACAAGCTGCTGATACCGTATTACGATATTCCCGACTCTGTCAAGAACAATGCGTCGGATCCTGCATATGCGCAGTACCAGGGCTATAACTATTGGACAAACGCGAGTGTGAATGCCGGAAGCAAGGAAGACGGAATCAAAGCCAGGTTTGCTGCCAGTGGTGCGGCAAATCCCGAACGTCTCTCTGCCTATTATGAGAACAGGCTGAACGAGAACAGGCGTGATTCCGCCTATCTCAACAAGGCCATAAGCATCATGAATGAAAACAACTGCACGCAGACAGAGGCCTTTTTCTCCTATTGCGAGGCATCCAATGTCATCGCCCCTACATACCTCAACTGTATAGGATGTGCATTTGCCAGCAGGGCATACAAGATGAGGGACGAGATGATAAAATACTTTTTATCCGCTCAAAAGTTGGCCACGAACGACCTTCAGCGAGGTCTCATCGCATATCAGATCGGTTGCGAAACCAACTTCCCTCGACCCAAGGACGAGAATGGCAAGAACCTGGGCAAGGACACTCCGGAATATGAAGAATGGACAAAGAACATCATGCTTTCGGCTGCCAACCTGAAGCAGGTGCTTCAATACCAGGAGGCATTCAGTAACAGTCCGTCCATAGCTGTAAGGAAGATTCCTGCCACTGCCGCCTGGCAGTTGGGACTGGCTTATTACCGTATGGCCTCCATGGAACAATCCAGCAAGGAGTGTGTCCAGGCCATCACATATATAGAAATGGCCATGAAGGCATCTCCGCAGGACTATAACACGAATGCCAGGGACATGATTGACAACATCAACAGCGTACGCGCTCAGTATGCCGAGAGAGAGGCCAAGATCAATCGCAATGCCAAGCAGAGAGCCGAGTTGCAGCGTCGCTATGATGAATACATGAGGAAGAAGAAGGCTGAGGAGGATTTCTGGAATCAGAAGTAGAAGCAGGATAGAATATCTCATATGACAAATATAGCTACGATAATAGGACAAAGACATGGCGGAAGAGCACGAGGTTTTCTGCCGCTGCTCTTTGTAGCATTGCTATGGGCGGGCGGCAGTGCGTCCTATGCACAGGTTTCGCAAACGGAGAGCACGGGGAAGACGGCTTTGGACACAATCCCGGAGGAAGCCAAGGCTGTGTTCTACAGATATGTGCAACAGAAGGACACGGCCATGATGGAGTTTGTCGACAAGCATAGACGCGACAAGTTCGTGAAGAGATTCAGCTTTCATACCAATGCCGTGGATTGGGTGACCCTGGTGCCTAACCTGGGCGTTGAATTTGACCTTAATGGAACTCCGCGCAACAACTATAGCATCTCCATTTTCGGAAAGTTCAATGGGCGCAGCACGCATGGCAAACTGGTATACAATGTTAATGCCGTTCGCGTGGAGGGCAGGAAGTATTGGCGTACCGGCAAGCATGGCAAGGCGAAGAAGTATTATGACGACTTCGAAAGATTGTATACCGATACTGCGTCGATATACTTCAATGCCGACACCTTGGTGGGCCGTTCATATTATGTGGATACCCTTGGCAGGGCGGCCAAGGCCAAGGGTGTTACAGGAATAGAATCCATACGCGCCACTTCGGACATGACGCAGGCGCAGAAGGATTCTTTGGATTTTGCGGAGGATTCGCTCGGCATAAAGGAAAGCAAGTTCCGCAAGTGGTATTACAATACGTATCACAAGTTCCGCAGGAACGTAACGTCAGGCCGTACTCTGGAGAACGCACGAAACTGGCGTGCATATTATCTGGGCGTGTGGGCCGGAATAGATAATTGGAGCATCTCCATTACAGGCAAGGGCAAGCAGGGGCAGGGTGTCGGTGCCGGTCTTGTGGCCGGTTACACATTGCCGCTTTTGCCACAGAGGTTTCCGCGTGAAGGAAGCCTTGACCTGGATTTCGGTTTGGCTGTAGGATGGAAGGCGGTGAAGTACGATGCATACAATTACGAGGAGCAGACGCAACACTACGTTTACGACCCGGCAGGCAGCCATCCTTCATGGAAGATAGTGCCTTATCCCATAGTACAGGACATACACGTAAGTCTGGTTTGGCGTTTCCGTGGCATAAAGAGCAAGGTGGACAAGTCCTTGATTGACGACTACAACAAGAAGTGGGTGGAGAAGTACAACGACCGTGCAACCGCTGCATGGAACAAGAATAATGCTGTGAGACAGAAACGAGAAGAGATTCTGGAGGCTATGCGAGAGAGGACCTTTGCCATGGCGGATAGCACCGGCCTGTATGACGGCTACCACCGTCGCCGTTTGGATGCGGCCATGCGAATAAACCCCGACACTGTCTTTGTGGGTGAGGACCAGAGGCTATATCTCAAGATCTTCAAGGGATTGAAGTCCGTGGAAGAGCAAGACAGGTATCGGAAGTCGCAGCAGGAGGCATCCGAGCGCGAGGCCAAGGAGGCGACGGAACAAGCCAGAAAGGCTGCCCGGGAATCTGCCAGAAAGGCCAAGAAGGCAGCCAGGGAACTGGCCGACAGCATTGAGTCGGCACGCAAGGATTCCATCCGTGAGGCAAAGAAGCATCCTGTGCAGGGTGATACTGTCCAGGCATTGTCTGCCGATACCACACTGGCATTGCCGATTGACACCATATTGGTGTCTCCTGAAGATTCTGTTCCCCTGTCTGTGCCTCGGACGGATATTCCGGCAGAGGATGGAGGACCCGAAACAGAAGAACGGGATGCGGATGGCGAAGACGGGAATAGCAATGCGACTGCTGCCTTGTGTGCCGTGTGGCGAAAATGGCGCGATGTTGCTGCGGGTGGATTGTTTTATTATGATGATAGGCTATGAAAAAGATGACATATATACGTATAGTTGGTTCATGGCTGTTGCCTGTGTCTTTGCTCTGTATGCATGCATGTACCGTGGCTAATCTTGACTTGTGCATGGACGAGCACCCTCACAGAGGCCATTTGATTATTGACTATGACTGGTCTGGGGTGGATATAGAGCATCCGGACAGCATGGTAGTTGTGGCGCTCAGACCGGTATTCCGCGACAAGATGGCCAGTAACTGGGCTACAGGTGCCTCGGGGAACGAAAACAGACTTTATGGACGTTTTATTGCATCGGCCTCCGGAGACGGCAATCTGTACCATGCTTCGTTCAAGGACAATCCCTCTCGCGACTCCTTGTTCCTTCCTGCAGGGGAATGGACGATATCGTCCTATACGTCGAACCCTTCAACAATAGAGTTGGTCAAGGACTATGCGACAGATGTCATGGATGACGGCGGTAGCCTTTATTTCAAGTCTGATGTTTCCGAACGCTTGCCCGAAAAATATGCATATTGGTATGACCGTAACTCATATGGCGGCTGGGTCGAGGCATCTGCAAACTCTTCGGTCTGTCTGTCCGGCGGTTCCGTGGTAATAGACGAGTATGCCCATGTTAAAAAGGATTACAGGGTGAAGTTGGCGCCCAGGATTGTGGCTCAGAAGGTAAATGTCGGCTTTGAGGCTGAGATTGTGGACGCGGACATTGCCGTAGACAGTATAGTGTGCGCCATAAGCGGCATAGCCGATGCAATGAACCTCAATACCATGGAGCTGGATATAGACGCCACGCATCAGGCGATATTCGAAACCGAATTGTCCAGAACCTCGGACAGGCATGTCAGCGCACACGGCACCATATACGTGCCGGGGCTGGTCCGTAGCTCGTCATCGTCTCTTCTACAGGGGCCGGGCATACTCAATGTCAGTGTGTTTGTCAGTTATGCGGATGACAATAATGTCTGTCGGAAACGTCGGTTGGACGCAACGCTCAATCTCTTTCGCTTGTTGTCGGCAACTCCTTCGGTACAATACGATAAGGATGCCAAGGTGGTGCAGGCTTGTGCGGAACTGAATCTGCTTGTCCAAAGTAGGATGCTCATATCCAAAGACAAGCTTTCTAATGCCGATGATGCCTTGGATTCATGGGTGGAGGAAACAATAATAGATGTAGAAATTTAATGTAGCACAGATTCCATTTATGCTGAATAAAGTGTTTGTTTATATCCTTGGGGCGATTGCGATGGTATCATGCAGCGAATCTTTCAACTCGATATACGAGGATGTCGAGGAAAAGGATCCCAATGTCGTGCCGCCCGAGGAACTGAATCTGAAAAACGTCAATATCCTGCCTACACTCTCCGATCCGTTATACAATATTGAAAGTACGAGATTCTCGGGAGGTGGACCTTTTGATAGTTATGATAAAGACAGGGAACATTGGCTGAACACGAGGTTCAAGGTATTCGGACTGCTTACTGGAAATAAAGCCGGAGGCGCGCCTGATTATGCTGCGGCCGAAACAGGTGACAGACAGTATGGTGTCCTGTGGAACCAGACGATGGGAATATCGGACCAGCAGGGACATACCATATTCTATGACGCAGAGAACAAGCCGGTCTCATGTAAATACAATCCTGATGACAAGTTGTATCGATATAAGTTCTTCTTGCTGGGTACTGACGGACTGAATGCGGATATTCGCGTAGACGGAAATAATACTCTTGTCGCACGTATGGACTTGGATGGCGTTCATGACGTGATGCAGAGCTTTGCATATCATACAGAAAATAAGTATGCGGAAGAAGTGGGGCAGCTTCCTGACGATGAGACCACCAAGGTGTTCCTTGACGGTGGACGGGATAATTTGTATAACAGAATGTCTGGCAACCGTGGACTGCATCCGATATTCAATGTCCGCCATCTGTTGAGCAGGTTCGATATTCGTGTAAAAGGAGGTAATCCTCAATTGGATAAGACTTGTGATTTCTTGAGAATCTTTGTAAAGGACGTATCGATAAAGGCGGCCAAGAAAGTGGATGTCACGGTTGCAGATGATAGCTGGGAACGCGATGAATATATAGAGAAATTTCAGACAAACCGTCTGATAACTCAAATCGGGCAGCCTGTGCCCTATGCATTGACCATTGTTCCCAACGCTATGCGAAATACGCCATTCACGGTTGAGAATCGTGGAGATATCGATTTCGATTTCCTGAATGAAGAGAGTCATGTGCTGAGTGAGCAAATCGGGGAATCGGTTATTCCCGAGGGTTCTCATTGGGTGGGCAGCACAGTAGCCGACTCGTTGTGTAAGACTGTATTTATACCTCCATTGCCTACGGATGACGGACATTTTGTCCTGTCGTTCAAGTACAGATATGTCTATATGCATTATGACCGGCTTACCGGAAAATATCATATAGGCCAGGGAGGAGGCCTTCTGAACAAGCAATCTGTATGGGAGGAATTTGACGAGAGCATAACCATACCCAATGTGGATTTGGACGGTAATACCGTTGTATACGAGGGGGGAAAGAAATATACTATAGTGGTTACAGTGTATGGCAAGTCTGTAGTCATGGTCGATGTGCTACAGCCCACAAAGTGGGAAGACGGAGGAAATATAGATGTAGAGGGTTATTAGTCATGTCAAGTTACATGTAGAAATGAAAGCATGCGATATTACGTTATATATATAACCATTATTTACTAATTTCTAATTATCAAAATCTATGAAGAATCTTTTTTGGGGTGGAGTCATGTTATTTGCGTGGAGTAGCTGTTCAAACGACACAGTCCCGGGTGTGAATGACAATGATGATGTTGACAAGAAACTTGTTCCAGTAACCTTGGGATTGGAGATGGCTTCAGCCAATGTTGAGGGCACGAGAAGTACCGGTACTGTGGGTGGTACTACCGACGAGACCAACGTATGGCGTTATGAGAACCTTTATGTTCTGTTCACTACCAGTGACCCAAGGGCTCTTGAGGACGAAAACGCCGAATGGGGCTTTGCCAGCGTACGCGGTACTGTCCTGAAGGAGCAGTTTGACAATACTTTCTATGCCCGTCCTACGGAGATGGAACGTGATGGTGCCAAGGTATGGGGCATTGACTACACATGCGATCCGAATGAGGGCGGCAACGTAAAGTACTATCCGGCTCAGGGTAGCGGTGATTTCTTCGCCTATTATGTGGACGATGCTGCCGTGAGCAGCGATTCCAAAGGCAATCCCGGATACGTGATGGAGGACAATGCCATGTCTGTCGCCTTCAAGATCAATGGCAGCCAGGACCTGCTGACCGGTAAGGCTGATATTGCTGTAACCGGTGACGAGAAAGGCTTTTCTGCAAAGACGGCTCGTGCCAATATCATTCCCAACATCAGGATGAAGCACATGTTGACCCGTTTGACATTTACGTTGAAAAACGGCAACAAGAACACAGCTAACATTACCGTCAACAGCCTGTCCGTGAAATCAAAGAATAGTGGCAAGATGTTTGTGGCATATCAGCAGGAACCTGCAAGCAAGATGGTTTGGGATGATTCATCCGAGAAACTTTATCTGAAGCGTGCCATGAAGCCGGAGGAGCCTGGCTATTTCGTGGCTTCTTTGGAGGCAGGCAAGTGCCCGTTGGTTGATTTTACGCCAGTCAAGCTGGATGGCGAGACGGATCTCAATGTCGGTGAGGCTTTGTTCGTGAATCCGGGCGAGAGCGAGTATGTCATGTACATAGAACTTGAGCATAGCATTACAAGCAACGGTGAGGTAACGACAGAACCTGTCAGTGTTCCTTTGACCCTGCGCCTTGGAGGAGGCGTTCCCTTTGAGGCAGGAAAGAGCTATCATGTGAATGCCACCATCTATGGCCTTGAGGAAATACGACTTGAGACAGAGTTGGAGAAATGGGTGGAATATGGTGAACCCATAGAGGTAGGTAGCGATAACTTCTAATTGAATTATGCAGTCTGAATAAAATAGACCTTGAAATGAAAATATCAAAAACTGTATTGCTGTTAGGAGCATCAGCATTCATGTGTGCCTGTTCCAACGATGACGTGTTAGCACCGGATTCGATTGCGGGTGCATTTGAGCCTTCCGAGGTGGATATACAATTAGGTGGTGCCAACGTGAGTATCATTTCACGTGCGCCTATATTTGACGATGGTAGCGGTAACATCAAGAATCTGGCGGTATGGTGTCTGGCCAAGGATGCCATGCAGGAAAATCTGGCACCTCAGGACATCAAATGGTTTGGCGGACTTCCGGAGAACAATACTTGCTGCATCATGAATAATGTCAAGTCAAACATTATTGCCAACACAGTCAAGTGGGATGATGTCAATGCGAGATATTTCTATCCCGTGTCCCAGTTCTACAGGTATGAGTTCTATGCCAACTATCCATATACGACGGACATCTCATACACTCCTACTTCAGTAGCGGCCAACTACACGATAGACGGTACTCAGGATCTTATCTGGGGACGTGCCACAAGCGATGCTCCGTATGCATGGAGTGCAAAGTATTTTCGTGCCAATGGTGGTCAGACAGAGGAGAATCGTCCTGGCCTGAAGCTGGAGCATTTGCTGACACGCCTGGTCTTCCACATACAGCCGGGTGCAAAGGTAGATATTCCGGATGCGAGTGAGGAAGAACTGGACTTCACGTCGGCAAGCTCGATGATGGTGGATTCGTTGCAGATATGCAATGCGTATACCAAATTGACTATAAATGTTGCAGACTATAACAATCTGGACATGGGAATCGGTAATCGCGTGGTACGTACTAACAGCACGACCGATACTCTGTATCTGAAAGATTCAAACGGTGCCATAGTCAACCCGATTCAAGTACCTGCGCTGCCTTCTTTGAAGACGCAGTGGGGTGAGAGCATCATGCTGTTTCCCTCTGATCAGTACATAGTGCGTATCGTGTTGCATGATACCGTAGGTCGCAAGTATGTTTCGGAAATACCTCTGACGTTGACCAATCAGCCGGCCGGTTTCGAGCGTGGCAAGAGCTACAATATCACAATTACCGTACATGGTGCCACGGAGGTTGCCTTGGGAGCACAGCTGAGCCCATGGGAATTTGTGGAAGGTCCCGGATTGAACCTTTAGTCCAAATTGGTCATTGGAATGTCAATGTGCATAAATCATATCAGGGTTTAAGCACAAATCGGAACTTTCCTCCAATATGGAGGAGATGTATGTAAAAGGGCTGTCAGTCCGGAATTCCCGGGCTGACAGCCGATATAGAAAGAACAAATAGAGTATTCTCGTACTGATAATGAAAAAGATTCTTGTTGTTATTCTCTTGATGATGACCTCCATGGCTGGTAGGGCACAGATGTTGGCCCTTAAGACCAATGCATTGATGGATGTAGGTATGGTTCCCAATATAGGGCTTGAAATAGCAACAGGCAGCCGCACTTCTTTATGTGCAAACGGATTTGCCAGTTGGAGTATATATGGAATGAAAGCAAAGACATACGGTTTCATTCCGGAGTTCCGGTATTGGCTTTCCGGCAATACGTTTTCCAAACTGTTTCTTGGTGCCGGTGCGACATTGGCGCACTATGACCTTGCCACCGGAGGAACCAATTATTATGGTTCGGCTTATGGTGCCGGGCTGAATATCGGTTATGATTGTTGGCTGTCGAAGCATTTCTCCGTGGAATTTCACGGTGGAGTTGGAATGTACTACTATCATCATGCCCGCACTGGTGAAGGGGACATCTTACCGGTGAATCCCGAATACAATGCTCAGGGCTGGACTGTTCTGCCTTATAATATAGGTATTAGTTTTGTATATGTAATCAAATGATTATAAGACTTTGTCATAGATTTCAATGCATCTGCTCCGCTTTGGCTCGCAGCGGTGCAAGATGTTTCATATATAGTTTTCTGATTGTCCCGTGCCACGTCTTGGCGCAAGTCGGAACCGATACGGTGTCTGCCGGCGTGAGCACTGACGTGTCTTCGTCATCAGTAGGTGATGACGATACGAATGACGATGGTGTTGTCAGGACTGTGTCTTTCCGGCCCGAAGATGTCCAGTTGCAGAAGAGGTATCGTCCGTGCGAGAATGATACACTGTTCCCCGGACAATGGTGGCGACGCCTGTTCCTGGGTGTAGGCGGCGGTTTCCAAGGACTTTCAGATAATGCCGGTTCTGTGCAGGATTCTTATTTCAATGTCTATCTGGGATATAAATTCAATCCGGTGCATAGCCTCAGGTTGCACGGAACCTTGACGACTTTCAGGTACGGTGCCGATAACAGGTCTGCCAAAAGCATAGGTGCGGGCGTTGATTATCTGGCCAATCTGACCAATTTCGCATGGGGGTATGATCGTTCGCGCCTTGTTGATGTGAGCACGGTCGTTGGTGCGGGCGTAAGGCTCGTCAGGGGCGGACTCCCGCATAAATATGCACCCTATGCACATATAGGCGCGCATGCCGATTTGCATCTTAGCAGCAACTTTTCTCTCTTCGCGGAGCCTTATGTAGGTTTGCACAGGGGGATGGATGTCCTTTTTGCGCGTCCCAACCGTGAGGCATGGAATCTGATGTATGGTGCCAATGTCGGTTTGCAGATGACGATGGAGAGGCGTACCGACCATTACACCGAGGCGGATAGCATTTATCGCCATTTCTTCTTTGACAGCAGTATAGGGCTTGTCGTACCGGGCAGGAGCGGCGGCATTATGCATCGTGCAGGAACCGGTTATCAGGCAGCCGTGGGCATGTGGCTCAATCCCATGCTGGGTCTGCGCCTCGGTGCGCAGGCACAGTCGTTCCGCTGGAATTCCGTGTCGGACCATCTGTATGGTGCCCTTGTGCGCAAATCCGACAATCAGGCCATGTTCAGTGGCAGGATAGAGATGATACTGAATCCTATGAACTTCATGAAGCATTGGCGCAATGCCCAAGGCGGACATGATTTTGACCTCAATCTCTTGTTTGGCGGAGATTTCGGCTGGAACACCAAGGCCAATGTGCCCAATACCACGAATGGCAGGTTCCGTTGCTATTATTATGGCTTTACGGGTGCAGCCCAGGTAATGTACCGTATATCCAATCCGGGAACATACATTTTCATCGAACCTCGCTATCTGGCAGCAATGTATAATGTTCCTTACCTTAACACCAACAATAGTTTGAATACGGTGGAGCATAGTTTTTCGCTGAATGTCGGGACACGTCTTTACATGACCGGAGCATCCATGTCAAGTGGCGGAGGAAGTGAATTCGTTCCTCATTGGTGGGCAGGTGCGGATATTGGCGGTGTAAAGTGGCAGAAGACACAGGCCTTGACAACAGGCGGGTTGGGATATAATCCTTCAGTCGGCTTGTTCGTCGGCTACGATTGGAAACGTTACGCCTCGTTCCGTGCCCAGCTGGCATACCAGAGGTTGTTTGACACGCATGCCGGTTCTTATGTCAACTATGATAGCGAAGGGAGGGGACACGGCGGTAGCGGATTATGGAAGTCGGCCTATGATGTCATGGATTTCAGGCTGTCTTACATGCTGAACCTTAACAACCTGTTTCAAGGATACGACAGCGAACGCCGCTTTAACATGTGGCTGACGGCAGGTCCCACTCTCAGCTATGTCTTCAATCAGTCCGATGCATGGGTAGAGGACCAGCACGGCAAATTGCCTTCCTCGGGAGCGGTTGAATTGACTGACAGTCGTGAGGGGAAGGTGTCTCCTGGAGTGTCGGCTTCGCTGATGGCGGCATTGCGAGTGGCACCTCAGTACGACCTGTTGGTGGAGGCCTTGGGACAGTACAATTTCATAGCGGGGACTAATCCTGGCAGCAAGCCCAGGCTGAATAACATAAAGTACGGCCTTACCGTGGGCACCAGATACCATTTCGTTCCGGGTATGGTGAAGACCTGCAAGGAAATGAAAGGAGAGCGTTTCTTCTTCGACAGCAGTTATTCATGGGCTTCCAGTTCGGTGAAGAACTTCTTCCGGTTGGGAGGAACGCAGTATGCTGCCGCGTTGGGCATGTGGCTGAATCCTATTGTCGGCGGCCGTTTGGGACTGAATGCACAGACAATGCAATACTCTTCCTCTCCGATGTCCGTTCATGGAATGGACATGCGTAAATCCCGAAGCATGGTTACTCTGGGCGGACGTGCCGAACTGATGATGAATCCGCTCAATCTTTTCAACGGCTGGAGAGAGAAGGAAGGCGGACATGATTTTGAGACGAATCTGCTGGTGGGTGCGGAGGTAGGCGGCCTTGCCAAGGCCAACAAGAACTTCAGAAGCATGTATTATGGCATCACCGGAGCCGTGCAGCTCATGTATCGTGTGAACAATCCTGGAACATATATCTTTGTCGAGCCGCGTTTCCTTTCGGCACGTTACAAGGAGCCATATCCTAATTCCGGTGTCGAGGCCAACACGAGAGACAATATGTTTGCGTTAGGTGTCGGCACCAGAGTGTACATGTCGGAATCTTCCTCCCCTCGATCCGACTCCGGCAAGATGCTGCCTCATTGGTGGGCCGGATTGGATTTTGGCGGAGTAAAGTTGCAACATGTTTCTGCACTTCATCGTCCTAAAGGATTAGGGTTTAATCCCGCGCTGTCCATGTCCGTAGGCTATGACTATAAGCCGTTGGCCTCTTTTCGTGCACAGTTGTCCTGGCAACGGTTCAATTCATATGTTGTCTCTTCCTTTACGGCTCTGGATGCCGACGGTGGCAGGATTACCGGCGAGGGATTGTGGGAACGTGGATACAATGTATGGGATTTGCGATTGGGTTACATGTTCAATGTGAACAATTTCCTTCAGGGATATGATGCCTCACGTAAATTCAACGTCTGGCTGACGGCAGGCCCCGTCCTCGCCTGGATTGGCAGCGAGACTGCCAAGGAGGCCGGGCAGACGTGGGCACAGGTGCCCTTGAAGAACATCCGTCTGGGCAATTCCCGTGCCGGCAAGGTTTCGCCTGCGGTATATGCGTCCATGATGACGACACTGAAAGTGGGTGACAACGTCGATGTCACGGCAGAGGTCTTGGGGCAGTTCAACCTGATTTCAGGAACCGGTCCCGGAACGGGTTCATACACAGACAACATCAAATACGGAACGGCATTGGGCGTACGCTATCATTTCGACCAAGACCAGTTGAACGCCTTCTTCAGCGGTGCCGACTCCAAGCCTTGGCAAAAGGGATGGGAATTGAACGCCTCATACGGCTGGGCCATACCTCTCGACACCGGACTGGGCATGCATGCCGGTGGCAGCAGCATGTCCATGTCTGCAGGCTATTGGTTCAATAGGCTGTTGGGCGCACGTTTCGGGGTGGCGGGCCGACAGACATATTACCGTAAGCATGATGTCGGGGCCGTTGTAGAGCCTGTAAGCGGAATGCAGGTTCATGCGCCATATTCCGTGTACTATTCCCAGCTGATGCTGGGCGGCAGGGCCGAAGTTATGCTGAGTCCGCTGAATCTTCTTCGTTCCCGTCGGGAACGTGATACGGCTCCACGCTGGGATATGTCATTGTCTGCGGGCATGAACTTCGGAGGCATGCACAAGACAGGCGGTTTCACTTGTGGATATGTCGGTTTCACCACCGCGGCAGCAGCCCTGTACAGGCTTTCAAGCACGGTGCAGCTGTATTTGGAACCGAGATATGACGTGTTCAACTACAGTAGGCACAATGATGCCATGAATTATGATGATTCATTTGCCGACCGTATGTTCACGGTCAGCGTGGGTACACGCATTTCACGTCCGGTAGGTGAATCGCGTGAAGACAAACGGTCGGCCGGACCTGGACAGATGTCGCATCGCGGATTGTGGGTCGGTGGCAGCATCGGTGGTTCTAAGATGATACAAAATCTTCGTGTCTCCGGCGGCGGCATGTCCGTTCAGCCTTCCATAGGTCTTTCTGCAGGATACGATCTTGGCCGTCTGAGCAGTCTGCGTGCAAATTTGTTCTATGATATCCAGTCCCGCATGCTTCCCGGGCAACCCTATGAGGTTACCACCGCTTCCGGTATGAACAGGCGTTACAGCGGGACGATCGACAGCAGATTTCATCAGATGGATCTGCAACTGCTGTACATGCTGAATGTCACCAACCTTTGGACCGGTTATGACAAACGCAATTCCTTGAATATGTACCTTGAGGCCGGGCCTATGTTTTCTACTATCCTGGCACAGGGCAATGCCTTGGCAGACGGCGAGGTCATGGGAGGAACCGGTTTCCGCTATCTGGGCAATGATTATAGCGGAAAGATTTCCATGGGAATGGCCGCAGGCGCATTGGTGGCGATACCGCTCAGTGGCCATTGGGACATTACCGCGGAGGTTATGGGACAATACTACCTGAACCGTAACTATATGCCAGAATATGCTCACAATATTGTCAACGGCATAAAGATTAACTTTGGCGTAGGTACAAGATATAACTTCTGATAGAGATATAGATGAAAAGGAGTGCTCTATATACAATTGTTACTACATTGGCCATGTGCATGGCATGTTCGGAAAATGACGTCGCCGGTGGCGGTGATGCCAATCAAGGCGTCCGGGTTCCTATTCGTCTCGGTGTCGGCAACCTTGTGGAATTGCAGACGCGCGGTACGGATGCCGGTATGCAGAATGCCACGTTGGCTCCCGGTGCCAGTGTGGGGATATTCGTCATGGACGAGAGGGAGTACGATTCTCTCCGGACGGGGTCGTCATACCGTAATGCTTCGTACCATTATGACAATGTGGAGTGCCGGCTGGATGCCGACGGCACATTGCAGCCGACCGGCTTGGCCGAGATGTTCTACCCGATGGAGCAAGAGACGAAGATTGCCGTGTTTGCATACGCTCCATACGATGAGGCTGTGACTCGCGAGTCGTTGCTGTTGCCCGAGGATGGCGTTTGTGTCAGTGCCGACCAGAGTTCGGATGATGTCGTCCTGGAGAATGATTTGCTGCTGGGTACGCCGGTGACGGCCAATCCGTTGCGCATGCCTGTGTCCGATTACTCGTCGGCACCATATAAAACGGAAAGCATCAGACTGAACCTGCGTCACCAGCGTTGCCGTATAGTCTTGGATCTGAAGTTCCGTGGCACTCCTGAACTTTTGGACGGGCAACCGTTCTTCCATGCCGACTCGGTGCTGGTATATGCCATGAACGTTCCTATGTCGGTTCCGTCGGGATGCACCTTGGATGATGGAATGGAGAACTATGCCGTTGCTGACAGCATATTGCCGGATACGTTGCTGATGGCCGCATATACTGATGTGCATGTTGGGGAAGGGCAGGAGATGGCAGTGGTGGCTACGGGTATAGTGTTGCCTTGCCAGTTGCCGGTAGAGCCGTCTTTTTGCATAGTTATGGTTTCCGGAAACGAACGCAGGTATATCCGTCGTAAGGTGTCGTCGCCTGTTGTCATGGAACGCGGAACCTCGGTGTCATTCAGGACTACGGTGGAAGCACCTGTATGATATGCTTGTGCCGAGATGCTGAAGTGCTGTGATTTGGCGTATAACCGCAATGCGGTTCGATACGTTCCATCGCTTGGCGGGCATGCTGTTTGGAATTCACGAATATAGACTTGTGAATTCGTGAATTCAAGAGTGAGAATTCACGAATAGTTTCTCCAAAGTCCGCTATGTCTTCGACAAAACTGATTTGAGATACAATGACCGATTGGGGTTGAAACTTTTTCGTCAATCATTTTGTTAGAATTGATTTATTTCATACCTTTACACCGCCAAAACCATAGCATTATACAAATTGATGTTAACAAATAGTCCTTTTCCTCAGCAAATAACCGTCAATATCCTTGGTGGTTCGGATTATTTTGTTAGCAAGCAAGCAAGCAAGCAAGCAAGCAAGCAAGCAAGCAAGTATATATTATAGTATTATAATAGGAACACGAGAGCCTGAGTGCTCTCACTTTGGCGTTCCCGCTTTGCCCGTTGCCGGCACAAATGAAAGACCCTTTCAAGGGGGCTTGCATTTATGTCGGCAACTGGCGTTGTATCCCTGCCTTTACTGTACACATATATTCCATTGTACGATATAACCATTTATTCTAAACAAACTATAACTATTCATCATGAGAAAATTATTACTCTCTTTGGCCTTGCTCCTCGGAGTCACGGGGGCGTGGGCGGAAAGTTTGACTCGCTATGTTCCAGGAAAACGTGTTCTGGAACTTGAGGAAGGCAAACAGTATTTCATCGGTGTAGCCACTTACTACGGTCTTGGTAATCCGCAAAGCAGCACGAACTTGTTGCATAACGTGAATGGTGTGCTGACAGAGTCGGACTTGCTCCCGTCTTCTTCCTTGACAGATAATACCTATGTTTTTACAATTGCCAAGAAAGGAGAAGACAATACATACGGCATAACCAATAATGATGGTGGATATTTGCAGCCTGACAACCTGAATGCTGCACCCACTGAGACCTTTTTGGCTATCGCCCAGTATAATAGTGTCAAGGGTTCTGTTACATGTGGCAATGACGTAGATGCCGTTGATGAGAATGGGCAAAAGATTCTGTATGCGGACATTGAAGATGAAACACCTATCGTTACAGTGTATAAGGCAGGTACACAAAACGGATGGCGTTTCATAAGCAGATTTCAGACAGGACGTCCTACTCCTTTCGCATTTTATGAGGCAAAGAAGTATGAGAATTCTGAACTTTTAACGACAGATGAGAATAATCCGAAGTATTTGCTCATCCAGAATGTACGTTGCAATTATTATGTGTATTATACCGGTGATTCACGTCAGCAAAGGATGTCGCCGTATATATCCGATGCTAATAGCAAGTTCTATTTCACGTCCTCCGCATTGGGTGAGAATGAAAATTTGCCTGCAGGAACATTGAAGGTGAAAATACATAATGCAGCTACCGGTAACCTGTGTGTTAATCCATCTTCCTGGAATGAATCAGGCACGGATTGGTATATACAATGGACTGCTAATGACGATAATGCCGGATATGTTATTTCAAACTCCTTGAATTTTGAAGGTAACAACGCACTGTCTACATCATGGAATAATGCAGGAGGCAATGGTGAGGCCGTTGATGTTTGGAAAGGAGATGATATCGGCTCTACCTGGAACATTATTCCATATTCTGATGAGTTGTTTGTTTCACAGCCCCAGTTCCTGTCTACGGATAATACCAAGAATATAATCTCCATCAAAAATGTACGTTCAGGAAAATATGCATCCTATTTGAATGATACGAATGCTATTCAACAAACAAGCGGCTTGACATTAGGCTCGTATTGGTATTTTGTCGCAGATAAAACCGCAACGCTTATAAGCGGTTGGACAGCCTGCAAGATATATAATGCAGCAGAAACACAAGCATTGAATGATCCGGCTTCTGGTTCTTTTGCAGGCACTCAGACATATTACGTGAAAATACATGTGCATGCCGAAGGTAATGCAGGTTTGGTTTTGGCTAAAAATCCCACTACCTCTTCTGCATGGAACAATTATAATGGACAAGGTCAAGTTCTTGGCAATTGGAGCTATGATGACAAAGGTTCTATTTGGACGGCAGCTATCGCGCCCAAAACCCTTGATGGCTTGAAGACAGAGGCAACCACTGCGGTCAATAATGCCAAGACTGCAATAAAACTCTATGATTTTGCAGATTACTATCATTACGATGCAGAGACGATAAACACCGCTAAAATAGCAGCGGATGAAGTTGGTACATCAACTCGCGAGGAGGCTATACAGGGTGCTCTGATGCTTCCGTCAATGGTTGCTGCCATAGAATCAACAGAATTGCAGAATCAAACCACACCTGCAGCGGGAACGGTTATTCAGTTGATGAACCGTAATTACGGCACATACCTTAAAGGAAATGAGACCAATGCCACTTTGGTTAATGATGCAAGTGACAGGGCTACTTATTGGTATGTGGAGGCAGGTTCGCAAGAAGGTGCTGTTAAGTTGAAGAATGCGGTTACTGGCAAGTATATCAGCGAAATCAAAAAGAGTACACCAGTTCCTATGGTAGAAGAAATATCTTCTCATGATATTATCTTTGAACATAACACGCAATCATATCTGACTTTCAAAGATGGTGAACCTGCATCAGGAACCGACCAGAATTACATCTACGGCCACGTAAATGGCACACTTATGGGTTGGAATACAACTGCCAATGCAACTTTCTGGGGTATTGCGGAATTATCCATGGAAGAAGCAGAAGCTGTTCTGCAGGATGCTGTAACCATGTGTGATGAATACAATGGAACACAAAGTAAAGAAGTCGGCAAATATACATATACAGATGATTTGACTGCCATGTTATCAGGGGCAAAGGATCTTCTGCAAGATGCTTCTACCGAAATAATGATTTATCTGGAGAAAGCCGAGGAGTTAAGAGCCGCTTTTGCCACAGGTAAGACCATAAACCAGCCAACCCCCGGCTTCTATCGTTTGCAGTGTCAGGATGGGGGCAGATACTTGACGGCAAATAAGTCAGGCAGTGTGTTGGCTATGGATAACACAGCTGGTATCAATGAAGCCGCCGTGTCTATAGTATATTATGATGGTACAGGCCTGATTCTGTACACCGCAGGTCAGTACCTGAAGGGTGACTCCAAGTTCTTGTACGAGGTAGGCAATAATTCTATTGGTACGGTTACTTTCCAGCAGGCAACCAATGGAGCAGTGGGCTATTACAATATCTGTCAGGATGAAGTCGGGACGAGATGGATTTATGGCGCTAATGCCGCATTGGACAAAGGTAATGGTTTGAGTACGGCCGCCGGTTATAACTGGTCTGTCCAGCCTGTGACTTGGTTGCCCGTTCCTGTAAGCACCGAGGCAGGATGGGGTACGCTTTATTCTCCCGTATCACTGAATATCAGCTATGATCGTATCACCCCTTATGTCGGTACTGTCAGCGAGGACGGCAACAGCATGAAATTGACGGAACTGACCGAAGGTGTTCCTGCCAACGAGGCTGTGGTGTTCAAGTACAACAGTGCTGCCGAGGAGCAGAGCACGGGTACATATGTATATCTGCAGATTAGCAACAATGATTTCGCTCTCCCAGAGGAAACTGTCAATGACTTGAAAGGTACATACGCCAAGACGTATGTTGCTCCGGAGAACGGCTACGATGCATATGTTCTGTCCAAGCAGGATGGCAGCATGGGTATGTACAAGGCCAACTTGAACAAACTGGAGGGTACTGCATTCCAGAACAATCAGTTCAAGGCTTATCTGCCTGTTGCAAAGAGCGAGAATGCCGCACGCTTCCTGATGTTCAACTTTGATGGCACGGAGACCGGCATAGATGGCATAGATGGCATAGAGGCTGCTGAGACTGATGCCGATGCAAATGCTCCTGTATACGACCTGACCGGACGCCGGGTACAGAAGATACAGAAGGGACTGTACATCATTGGCAACAAGGTTGTCATCAAGTAAGGATACGGCACAAGAATGGAACAATAACAAACGTACCACCACATTATGGGTTGAGTGGGTCCTTGCATCTCCTGTCAGGGCAACGACAACGGTGCAACGGCAGGGATGCAAGGCCAAATTCAAAACCCCGAGGTGGGCACGGCAGGAACATAAACTAATAAAAACTAATATGAAGGTTATGAAAAAAGTATATATGAGACCCGTAGCTACGGTGATAAAGATAGATGCAACGCAACAACTGATGACAGGAAGCATGGGATTGATAGACAAGCCGGTGGATACGGACGAGGATGGTGTCCAGCTGGGCCGTGACAAGGACATCCACAGTCCCAGTCTGTGGGAACAGGTATGGTAATGCCCTGTGCTTCTGCGCACGCAGAGTAGAGCAATAAAATAACGAGGCCGCCGTGCACACGGAGTCATCCGTGGCACGGCGGCTTTCTGTTGGTATATACAGGCATTAACAACCCCAATCGGTCATCAGAAATAATGGCAACTTCATTTCTAATGACTGATTTGGCTTTAATGATTTCACCCCTGTCAGAGTGAAGAAGTGCACTCTGGCAGGGGTGATTGCTCATATTCGGAGACTTGTTGGACAGTCTCTTCTTTGCTTTTCAGATGATGTAAGTATCGGTAGGCTCCTGTGCTTATCAATTGTGCACCAATGTGCCTATTTCTTCTCCTGAGATGACTTTCTTCAGGTTGCCCACGATGTCCATGTTGAAGACATATATGGGGAGATTGTTCTGCATGCACATGGCAGTGGCGGTGATGTCCATTACCTTCAGCCCGCGTGCTATGACATCCTGGTAGGTGATGTCCTGGAACTTGGTGGCCGTAGGGTCTTTCTCGGGGTCGGCGGTGTATATGCCGTCCACGCGCGTACCCTTGAGCATAACGTCGGCCTCTATCTCTATGCCTCGCAGGGAGGAACCCGTGTCGGTGGTGAAGTAGGGTGAACCTGTGCCTGCGCTCATGATAACCACTTCGCCACGTTCCATGGCTTCGATGGCTTTCCATTTGGTATAGAACTCTCCGATGGGCTCCATGCGTATGGCTGTGAGAACGCGGTTCTTTTGGCCTATTGCACCCAAGGCACTGCTAAGAGCCAGGGAGTTGATAACAGTGGCGCACATGCCCATCTGGTCTCCCTTGACGCGGTCGAACCCCTTGCCTGCGCCGGTCAGACCACGGAAGATGTTGCCGCCGCCAATGACTATGCCTATCTGTACGCCCATGTCGGCTATCTCCTTGATCTGGCGTGCGTAGTCGTTGAGACGTTCGGTGTTGATACCTTGTTTCTGTTCACCAGCAAGGCTCTCTCCTGAGAGTTTCAGTAAAATACGGTTGAATTTCATGTCTTATGTATGTGTGTTTGTATATCTTAATGAACGTGTGTCCGATGAAAAGGCAGTTGTCTGACAGTTTTTTGAACTGCTGTTTTGGTGCCTTTATAGTGCTAAATTGTAAAGTAATACAAATAACATATCTTGATTATATGTTGTCATTGCGAACCAGTTTCACCTCCTTGAATGCATAGCGTCTTTCTTGCATGGATTCGTCCAGGATAATCAGATGTCCACTTGGTTCCACATGGGAGATTGTGCCTTGGAAAAGGCCGCCACCGTCACGGAAGGTGCATTGCTTGTCTTTCATATACAGCGAGTCGTGATACAATTCACGAATACGTTCGTATCGTCCCTGTTGTACCTCTGCATAGTACGCACGAAAGCATTGCACTATGTCGCGGAGCAAATCCTCCATAGGCATTTCGTGTCCTGACTGCAGATGCACCGAAGTGGGCGGTACGGCCAGACCGTCCGGGAAGTCCGTCTGGTTCACGTTGATTCCGCTGCCTATCACTGAACGTGCCACGTAGGCACCGCTGAGGGTGTTTTCGATGAGCGTGCCACAGATCTTGCAGTCATGACAATAGATGTCGTTGGGCCACTTGATGAGAACGCCACTCAGGTACCGGTCCAATACCTCCTTGATGGCCAAGGCCATGGCCTGGCTCAGAACGAATCCGTCGCCGGCTCTAAGTCCCGTGGGGCAGACGAGTACGCTGAATAGCAGGTTACGTCCACGTTCGCTGACCCAAGTGTTGCCAATTTGGCCTCGCCCGTGTGTCTGATACTCGGCTACGGCTACTGTGACGGAAGACTGTGGGGAGTAGATGCGCAGGTAATCGTTGGTGGACGTGGTCTCGTCCAGATGTTTATATTCCAATTCCTGGTCTGAAAGCATGTTCGTAATGTCTGATGTAAGGTTTCTGTGTCGTGCCCGTGATGGTGATGACGTCAAAACGCACTTCGCAGTCCAAGGCGTTGCAACGTAAATATGCATCCGCTGCCAAGACCAGCAGGTGCATCTTCCGTTTTGTCACGGCATCCTCCGGATTGCCGTACATGACATTTGTCCTGGCCTTGACCTCTACGAATACCAAGGTGTCGTCTTGTCGTGCCACAATGTCTATTTCCTTGTGCCCGCTGCGCCAGTTGCGGTCCAACAGCACGTAACCCTTCCGGCGGAGATAGTCTGCGGCTATGTCTTCACCAAGTGTGCCAAAATCATTGTGCCGTGCCATCCTCTATCTTTTGTTGGCGAAAAAGGCTTTCATCAATGTCGCGCATTCCGTGGCCAGCACACCCGATACCACTTCACATCTTGGATGCAAGGCCTGTGGAGCAAATCGTCGGAACCCGCGCTTCTCGTCATCCGCTCCGTACACCACACGTGGTATCTGGCTCCATCCCAAAGCTCCGGCACACATGATGCAAGGTTCCACTGTGACATAGAGGGTACAGTCTGTAAGGTATTTGCCTCCAAGATATTCCGTGGCAGCTGTGATGGCCTGCATCTCGGCATGGGCAGTGACATCATGCAGGCGTTCGGTAAGATTGTGCCCGCGGGCGATGATTTGCCCGCGGCACACAATCACCGCGCCTATAGGTATTTCACCTTCGTCGAATGCTTTTATTGCCTCCGAGAGGGCCTGTTTCATGTATTGCTCGTCGGTCATTCCTGCGTTTCCAAGAACTCCAACTGGCCGTCCACTATCCAGCGGACATCCTCGGCATCGAAGTTGCCAATCTTCTCCTTCCTGGCTTGATTGGCCATGAAGACGGCTGCCTCCTCGACATCAATCTCGGTTTCCTCTTCTTCGTTGTCCATTATGCCGGTAGCCTCGCAGTATTCAGCAAAGGCATCCAGGAAATAGTAGATGTCATCCTCGGTGAACTTGTCCTTGATTTCTTGCGGCAGGTAGTCTTGTATGAAAGCCACTGTCCGGCGGTCCTCTTCAGCAAAGAAAAGTTCTTCGTTTAGTTCGCTCATAGTAGTAGTGTGTGTTAGGTGAATAGATTGGTTTGTGAAAGCGTGTGAGGCTGGATGCACCCCCGGAAGGACTAAAGTATAGCCTTGAGCTTGTCTTCCAGCACAGCCTTAGGACATGCGCCGACCTGCTTGTCCACAACCTGGCCGTTCTTGATGAAGAGGATGGTTGGGATGTTTCTTACGCCAAAGCGTGTTGGCAGTTCTTCGTCTTCCTCGATGTCGCATTTGCCAATGATGGCCTTGTCCGCATATTCGGCGGCCAGTTCGTCCACCAGAGGACCAACTCGCTTGCAAGGGCCGCACCATGTTGCCCAGAAGTCCAATACTACGGGTTTGCCT
Organism: Bacteroides sp.; assembly: GCA_023665805.1. Taxonomy (GTDB): domain Bacteria; phylum Bacteroidota; class Bacteroidia; order Bacteroidales; family Bacteroidaceae; genus Physcousia. The sequence goes on from JAMPDJ010000006.1 coordinate 93,912, forward strand.
GAAGCAATTAACTCTTCAAAGTTCGTGCTGTTGATAACTTGTGCCATAATCGTGTCGTTTTAGTTGGGTTTATACTTGTGATGTTATTGATATCGGATAGATAATCTCATGTTTTTTCAATCTGCATTGATGCTGTATTCTATGCCATCGTTGTTCTGCAGGGTGTCTATCAGCTGGCGCGTGACCTTTACCTTCAGTTCCGATGGTTTCATGGAGAGTGAAGAACCGTCGCTGTTGTGGAAAGTAAACTCGACAGGTACCTTGCCGGATTCCTGACGTAGTGTTTCGCTAAGCATCAGGACCTGTTCCTCGGTGAGGGTATCTGCATTTAGGTGTATTGTGAGTTTGTGGATGAGGTCATCGTGCACATCGCTGAGGTATTGTATTTCGCCTATGGAAAGTTGTACCCGTGATGGATCGAAGCGTCCCGGTTGTACTTGCCCCTTGATATAGAGTGTGCTTCCCACCATCATGTATCCGCTCCACTTGGGCCAGTCTTGGCCGAAGAGGGCTATTTCTCCTTGACCGCTGTAGTCTTCGATGGTGACTATGCCGTAACCGGAACCTCGACGGCTGACACCGGTCTTGACATTGGTAATGATTCCGCCAAGCGAGAAATCGCTGTTGACAAAAGCAGAAGGGTCTTCCAGGTCGGTGGCGTGCATGGTGCAGATGTTGCGTATAATGACGGAGTACTCGTCCAATGGATGGCCAGAGAGGTATATGCCTACGAGATTGCGTTCGCGGTTGAGACGGTCCAATGTTCCCCATGGTTCGGCATGCGGTATGGGTGGAGTGCTGACTTCCACCATATCTGTGCCAAACAGAGAAAACTGGGCTTCCATCATGCTTTGCTGGTAACTGTTGCCGTATTTTGCAAGGGTGTCCAGGAAGATTTCCCCCTTGCTGTTGAAGCCAAGGAACTGTTCGCGGCGTATTTGCTCCTTGAACGTGTCGAAGGCACCGCTCAATGCCAGGCATTCCAGACCGCTACGCTTGACGGTGGATATGGGCACGCGCTGTACGAAATCGAACAGGTCCTTGTAGGGACCATTCTTTTCGCGTTCGTTCACAATGGCTTCTGCAGCTGCTTCGCCCAATCCCTTTATGGCCATCAGTCCGAAACGGATTTGTGACTGGCCGTTCACGCCAAAGTTGGCATGTGATTCGTTGACGTCCGGTCCCATGACCTTGATTTTCAAGGCGCGGCATTCATCAAGCAATTTTGTTATCTCCTTGATGTCATCCTTGCGGCGCGTCAACAGGGCGGCCATGAATTCGGCAGGGTAGTGTGCCTTGAGGTATGCCGTCTGGTATGCCACCCAGGAATAGCAGGCCGCATGTGACTTGTTGAATGCGTAGGAGGCGAATTTTTCCCAGTCGCCCCATATTTTTTCCAACACTTTGGGGTCGTGCCCGTTGCGTTTGCCACCCTCGATGAACTTGGGTTTCATGGCATCGACGATGTCTTTCTTCTTCTTGCCCATGGCCTTACGCAGGGCATCGCTTTCGCCTCTGGTGAAGTCGGCCAGCAATCGGCTCAGCAGCATGACCTGTTCCTGGTAGACCGTGATACCGTACGTATCCTTGAGGTACTTCTCCATTACGGGAATGTCATATTTGATTTCCTCTTGGCCGTTCTTGCGGGCAATGAACGAGGGAATATAGTCCATGGGTCCCGGACGGTATAGGGCGTTCATGGCTATAAGATCCTCGAAGACGGTTGGTCGTAATTCCTTGAGATACTTCTGCATGCCTGCAGATTCAAACTGGAATGTGCCTATGGTGCGTCCTTCCTGATACAGTTTGTATGTGGTCTCATCGTCAATGGGCAGGGTGTCCAGATCTATGTCTATGCCGTGTGCTTCTTTGATGACCCTGCAGGCTTCTTTCATCTCCGAAAGGGTTTTCAACCCAAGGAAGTCCATCTTGATCAGTCCGGTAGACTCAATGACATGACCGTCGTATTGGGTAACTGCGGTCTTCTCACCCGGGAAGTCCGGGTCATCTGCGGTACTCACTGGGACGTGTTCGGATATGGGGTCTCTACAGATAATGAATCCACATGCGTGTATGCCGGTACCGCGGATGTTTCCCTCCAACATGCGGGCATACTTTATGGTATTTGCCAGGACGGGGTCGGAACTGGCCTCTGCCTGTTGCAACTCCACAGTGCACTTGATGGCATTGGAGAGGTTCATCTTCAAGTCCTTGCCATCGAGGCTGAGTTTGTCTGGTATGGCCTTGCAGAGCGCATTGGCCTTGTCCAAGGGCAGTTTTTCTATGCGTGCCACGTCCTTGATGCTGTTCTTCGTGGCCATGGTGGAGTAAGTGATGATGTGGGCACAGTTTTCCTTACCGTATTTTTCCATTACCCACTGTAGCACGCGGCCTCGGCCGTCATCGTCGAAGTCGGTATCGATATCTGGCAGTGAAATACGGTCGGGGTTGAGGAAACGTTCGAACAGCAGGTCGTATTTCAGAGGATCCAGACGTGTGATACCCAAGCAGTATGCCACTACGCTTCCTGCGGCCGAACCACGTCCCGGACCGACCCAAACGCCCAGTTCGTTGCGGGCGGAGTTGATAAAATCCTGCACTATAAGGAAGTATCCCGGGAAGCCCATGGTCTTCATGATGTGCAGTTCGAAACGGATGCGGTCGTCTACTTCCTTTGAGAGGCTCTCGCCATAGAGTTTTCTTGCTCCGATGTAGGCGAGATGTCCAAGGTAGTCGGCTTCGAATTTGATACGGTACAGCTTGTCTATGCCGCCCAGTTTGGCAATCTTCTTCTCGCCTTCTTCACGTGGCAACGGGTTCAGACCATTTTCATCGGATGTGAACTCCTTGAAAAGATCCTCCGGTGTCAAGCGTTCGCGCCATTGCTCTTCGGTGCCGAATTCTTCCGGGATGGGGAAAAACGGCATGATAGGGTTGGAGTCCAAATCATACAACTCCACCTTGTCCAGTATTTCCGTGGTATTTGCCAGTACTTCCGGTATGTCGGCAAATACTTCGTTCATCTCCTCGCGCGTCTTGAACCATTCCTGCTTGGTATACAGCATGCGGGTGGGATCGTTGAGGTCTTTGTTGGTGGACAGACACAACAAATGGTCGTGAGCCTCGGCATTTTCCTCGTCCACGAAGTGCGAGTCGTTGGTGGCTATCACCTTGACACCAAGTTTTTGTCCCAAGGCCATAATCACGGGATTTACCTTCTTTTGCAGGTCGTAGGTCTCGCGGTTGGCCCTTTGCCTGGGGTCCTTTACTTGATGGCGTTGCACCTCCAGGTAGTAATCGTCTCCCCATATCTCCTTGAACCACAGTATGGCCTTCTCTGCTGCAGCCAAATCCCCTGACAGTATCTTTCTGGGTATTTCGCCTCCAAGGCAGGCCGAGGAGATTATAAGTCCATCATGGAAAAGCTCCAAGTCCTTGTGGTCGGTACGGGGACGCATGTAATATCCGTCCACCCACGAACGGCTGACCAGCTTTATCAGATTCTTGTATCCGACCTCGTTCTTGGCCAAGACGACCAGATGCCAGCCACTTTGGTCCTGCTTGCCCTCACGCAGGCTCTTGTCGCCACGTCTGGCCACATACATTTCGCAGCCGAAGATAGGCTTGAAAGGTTCAAGTCCTTCTTTCTTCCTCTTGCTGTTCACCTTGGCGCAATAGTCAAAAAAGTCCTTTATACCGAACATGTTGCCATGGTCGGTGATGGCCATGCCGCGCATTCCGTCGGACAGGGCCTTGTCTACCAAGCGAGGTATGCTGGCTTGTCCGTCAAGCAGGGAATACTGGGTATGTACATGCAGGTGAACGAAATCTTCCATTCTTGTAGAACTGTAATTATTATTCGTTTTGGTGGCATAAAGGTAATGTATTTTCCTTTGTCAGCACAGTTAGAACAGTAATTTTTAAACCTTTTTGGCAAAAAAGCGTTCGCGCATAGCCGTGTATTCGGTTTTATTTGTATCTTTGTATATCAAATAATAGAACAAATGGGTAATAGACTGCGCAAATTAAGGAAGATACGTTTGCACCACGAGGGTACTGCCACCCTTGTCATCGGCTTCATCGTTCTTGCCGTATTGAATGCCTTGGTATATTATGTGGTGGCTCCGATTTGTCCGATGGCAAGTTATGCCTTTGCTGGAGTGACTGTCATTGTGTATCTTGTTGTCGTCAACTTTTTCCGTTGTCCTATACGCCATTATGCGTATCCCGACACTGAGGGATTGATTATAGCTCCGGCAGACGGCAAGGTGGTGGTAATAGAGGAGGTGGAGGAAAACGAATACTTTCACGATCGCAGGTTGATGGTAAGCATCTTCATGAGTCTGTTCAATGTGCATGCCAATTGGGTGCCGTGCGATGGCAAGGTGAAGTTGGTGCGTCATCATGATGGACGATTCAAGGCCGCATGGTTGCCCAAGTCCAGTATTGAGAATGAACGCAGTACAGTGGTGATAACATCATCGTCTGGGCAGGAGATACTTGTTCGCCAGGTGGCCGGTGCCATGGCACGTCGCATTGTCACCTACCTTAAAGAAGGAGATGATTGCGTGATAGACGAACACATGGGCTTTATAAAGTTCGGTAGCCGTGTGGATTTGTTTTTGCCAATAGGGACCAAGGTGGATGTCAGGCTGGGGCAACGCACCACCGGTAATGAAACCGTGATAGCCAGACTGCATTAAAACACAAACGTAAGGCTCGTCAGGCCTGCAATTAGCCAGACTGCAAATGAAAAAGCATATCCCCAACATTATTACTTGTTGTAATCTCATCTGCGGATGTATTGCTACGGGTGCGGCGTTTCAGATTCCTGCACCGGCAAATTATTTCTGGGCCATAGTGTTCATACTGATGGGTGCCGTATTTGATTTTTTCGATGGCATGGTGGCACGTCTGTTGGGCGTGTCGTCTCCCATAGGCAAGGAACTGGACTCTTTGGCTGATGTGGTGACGTTCGGTGTGGCTCCTTCAGCCATGTTATTCTGTCTTTTCCGTGAAGTGCAGTACCCGGAGTTCATGGAATCCATGCGCCCCGTCATGCCATATACGGCTTTTGTCATGGCCGCATTCTCTGCTCTGCGTCTTGCCAAATTCAACTTGGATATTCGCCAAAGCACATCATTCATAGGGTTGCCGACACCTGCCAATGCACTGTTTTGGGGTAGTCTCATCGTCGGGCAGCACGCCTTTTTGGTCAGTGGCAAGTTCAACGCCCTGTTTCTCTTCCTCTTCATGATGCTTTTCTGCTTCCTGTTGGTGGCGGAACTGCCATTGTTTGCTTTGAAATTCAAGAACCTTTCGTGGAGTGACAACAAGATAAAGTACATCTTCCTTCTTGGTTGCATACCGTGTTTCCTGTTGGCTGAAAGTTGTTTTGCAGGCATCATCCTGTGGTATGTGCTGTTGTCTATTCTTGCACCCTACGTGTCATCTGCCCATGTAAATGACTGAAATCATCATTCCTTCTTTGAACAAAATTGCCGATGCGGCCAAGGATTTTGTGGCACAAATCGGTGACCGTCGCGTATTTGCCTTATATGGAAGCATGGGGGCAGGCAAGACTACCTTCATCAAGGCTGTCTGCGAGGAACTGGGTGTGACGGACGCTGTGACGAGTCCCACCTTTGCCATTGTCAATGAGTACAACTCGGCACATGGCCCGGTATATCATTTTGACTTTTACCGTATCAACAGCGTTGCCGAGGTTATGGATCTGGGTTTTGATGACTATGCCTACAGCGGAAACATCTGCTTGATGGAGTGGCCTGAACTTATAGAGGAACTATTGCCGGACGATACGGTGAAAGTATTTGTCGAGGTACAGGAAGATGGTACGCGTGTGGTGCGTACGGACTGATTGCTTGCTTTTTCCTTGAGGGCTTTCTTGACTTTGTTGCCCTGAGGGTTTCCATAGTCCCTGTTGCCTTACCTTAGTATTATCATGTGCGCGCGTGTGCAACGATTGTCGTGCAGTTATCCATTTGTAGGTGTATCATGCATAATCCAAAATCGGTCATTAGGAATGGAATTGCGATTATTCCCAATGACCGGCCATTGTGGGAAACGGGTTTATTATGGTTTTCATAGCCATTTACTAATTTCACCACGGTTTCTCGTCAAATCTTGATGGTTGATTTGTGGTTACAGCGGTTTCCTCCATGGTATAGGTCAAGTAAGTTTTGACCATGCGTGAACAAGGTTGAGTATTCGTGAATTCATAGCTCCGAATTCACGAATATAGTGTCGCGAATTCACGAATATCTCCTTCCTTTATCGTCGCATCGCATTTGTGTTGACGGAAAGTCTTGTTTGTGACGTGGCTTTCTTTTCAGCTTGAAGATCATAGGATTTGGGATATTGCTTCTCGTGCATGTTTTCCCCATAATGGGTGTAAAAACAGAAAGGCACGCAATGACCGTAGCCGGTGTTATGGGATGTGTCAGCGTTTCTTCCCATGCAATGTAATCAGCGGGATGAGCATTTCTTCCATGCTGATGCCTCCGTGCTGGAATGTGTCGCGGTAGTACTGCACATAGTAGTTGTAGTTGTTAGGGTAGGCCAGAAAGTCTTGGTTTTGAGCAAAAATATAGGTCGTGCTGATATTCGGTGCGGGCAGGCCGGCTTTGCGTGGGTCGCGGATTTCAAGGACTTCGCGTGCGTTGTAGGCGAGGTTCTTGCCCAACTTGTATCGCAGGTTGGTATTGGTGTTTTTGTCACCTATGACCTTTACAGGATTGTTGGCGCGCACGGAACCATGGTCGGTGGTGAGGATTACGCGACAGTCCGTGGCGGCCAGGGCGCGGAACAGTTCCGATACGGTGGAATGCGTGAACCAGCTGCGTGTGATGCTACGGTAGGCGGCTTCGCTGTTGGCCAACTCGCGTACCATGCGGCTTTCGGTGCGTGCGTGGCTTAGCATGTCTATGAAATTGAGCACTACGATGTTCAGGTCGTTACGCATCATGGAAGGCAGTTGTTGCAACAGTTTCTCGGCAGCCACGGAATCGTTGATCTTGTGATAGTCAAAGGTGTTGCTACGCCGGAAGCGTTCGAACTGCGTCCTCACCATAGGGGATTCGTTGAGATTCTTGCCCTGTTCCGATTCCTCGTCTACCCATAGGTCTGGGAACATGGCCTCTATTTCTATGGGCATGAGTCCCGAGAAGATGGCGTTGCGGGCATATTGTGTGGCTGTGGGCAGGATGCTGCAATAGATGTTTTCTTCGATATTGAACAGGTCGGCCACTTCTGGCATGATACTCTTCCATTGGTCCCAGCGGAAGTTGTCGATTAGCAGGAAAAAGACCTTTTCTCCCCGATCCAATGCCGGAAACACTTGACTCTTGAAAATGTCAGGACTCATCAGCGGACGGTCGGCATCGGAGTCATGACGTATGAGGCCTGCCATCCATTTCATGTAATTCTTGCGGATGAATTTGCAAAATTCCACGTTGGCATCGCGCTTTTGCATTGCCAGCATTTCCTTCATTTCCGGTGCCACATCCTGCAACTCCAGTTCCCAACGCACCAATGTCCTATAGACATTTGTCCAGTCCTCCATGGTGAGCGAATCGTTGATTTGCATGCTCAAGCGACCAAAATTTTGCTGGTAGGCTGTTTGCGTGACCTCGCTGACAATCTCGCGGCTGTGTATGTTCTTCTTCAGCGACAGTAGGATTTGTGTCGGGTTGACAGGTTTGATGAGGTAGTCCGAGATTTTGGCACCTATGGCTTGGTTCATGATGTTTTCCTCCTCGCTCTTGGTGACCATGATTACAGGCAGGGTGGGGTGTGCGTCCTTGATACGCGCCAAAGTTTCCAGGCCGCTGAGGCCAGGCATATTTTCATCCAGAAGCATCAAGTCGTAACTTTCAGCCTGGCACATTTCCAGTGCATCGTAACCATTGCTGGCGGTGTCCACAGCATAGCCTTTCTTTTCCAGAAACAGGATGTGCGCCTTTAGCAGGTCTACTTCGTCATCCACCCATAATAGTCTGTATGTCATTGTCGTATCCTCCGATTGTCAGATGTGATTAGAATCCGAAGGGAAAGTCTTCTTCACTTTCATCGTATTCATCTTCGGGCTGGTTCTCCGTTTCATCGTCTTCTCCATTGTCCGGCACCTCGTCTTCGCCTCGGATGATGGTGCCGTTGTCCAAGCGCAGTTCTTCGGGAATTTGCAGTGGAGTGAAGTGCTCGTCATAGAACGTCTTGTAATCGTCGAAGCTGTATTTGGTGCCCAAGAGGTTCAAGTTCTCCTCCAGAATCAACAGCGTGCGTATACCATCCAGCACAGTGGCCATGTGGCTGTCGGAATAAAGTTTCTGTGCATAGGCATGTACCTCGTCATAGCTGAGAAAGCCTTTGACAGTCAACATGCTGATGTCTCCGAGATCGCTGATTTCCAATTCAAAGTTGCGCACCATGAATGAGGTGAAGTTGTATCGCGCCATTTCGAAGAGCAATTGGTCTTCGTCCAAGGCACCTTTAGGATAGGCAAGCACGAAAGCGAAATTGCCAAGGCGGTCGTCCTTGAGTATGTTGTGTTCATCGGTGCTGTCGGCCTCGGCTCCGGATGTTCGCCTTGCCCATATCCCGCTTGTGTCCCATGGACCCTCGTTAAGCAAGCGCCCCTCGTTGATACCCTTCATTATCTCTGCGGCCAGTTGGGCAATCTCTTCCGAGGAGTACTTCTCGGTCAGCTCTTTCAAGATGGAAAGGAATCCATCCCTGTTGCCCGAGTACAATTGTCCCATGGCATGGATGAACATGAAACGTGCCCTGTGCTTGCCGTCGGGATAGTTCTCGGTGGAAAAATCGTAGTTGGACTTTACATGTTCGTAGTCTTTGTTCAGGTACGCCATGTATGCATCGGCATAGATGGAGTCTTCCAGATGGCGTCCTCCGCGTGCGATGAGGTCGTACTGCGGATTGCCCAACAGTTGTGCATAGGTGTTTTGTGGAAATTCGTTGATGATTTTGCGACGATAGAAGTCGGCTTCGTCATTCAAGGACAAACGTCCGCATGTCAGAAAAAGGTGGTAGCAGGCATCGCCAACCTTGTCATGTTCCGGGTAATCGGTGATGAAACGCAACAATGTCTTGCGTGCGAGGGGGAAATTCTCCAATTTCTCTTGTTCCAATACACCGGCCTGAAAAAGTGCATCGCTCAAGACCTGATGTGATGTGGCCATCTGTTCCTCTGTGATAGGTATCTGCTTGAGGTAGAAGGCTTTGTTGCGAGGATCGTTCTCCGCACTGTCTGGCAAGGATTCCTCTGTGGTGTCTATGTCGGCAGTGTCCCACGAGTCGTCCTGGTCCAATGCGGCAATCTCGTCAGGCAATGTACCGTCCATGATGAAACCGCTCTTGTCTGCCCATCGCCAGTAGTCGGCATTCCTTCGTTTGCCCCATTTGCGCAAGAATGCGGCCTTGCCCTGTGCTACGGTGGCGGGGTTTGCAAAATACCATCCTATTGTGGATTGTGCGGCATTCTGGGGTTGGGGGGATTGTGTGTTGCTGCCAATGTCGGTTGCTGAATTTCCTGTAGCTTCGTCACCACGTCGCTTGGCCTCTTCTTTTTCCTTCTTGATATATTCCTCGGCAAGATGTTTGGCCACGGCTTCGCGTTCTGTCTCAGGTAGTTTGGCCAGTGCTTGCAGGCTGTCTTGTAACTCTATGGCAGAGAGGGGTTCTGACAGGCCGTCCAGTGCCTTGCTGCGTTGTTCGGCTTGATAGTATTCTTCTTGTTCCTTGTCCAATGTGGAAAGGCATTCCTTGTAGCAGCGTGCAGCGTCTATGTATTCCTCGCGATTCCAATATAGATTGGCCAAACGTAGCAGCAGGGAGCTTTTGGCACTTCCGCCCTTGCTTTGCGTCAATCCCTGTTCCCATGCGTAGATGCAACGTAGGGTGTCGCTGGAATTCATGTAGATGTTTCCTATGGCCATATAGATTTGGTCGGCATAGGGTTTGTTGGTGCTTTTGCTTGCCATGCGTCGCAACTTGCGTATCATTCTGCTTGTCTGGCTTTTGTCGGCCATCTCGGATTGGAGGACGCGTGCGTTGAGGCTCATCTCGTATGGAGGATTGGCACGCAGGACTTTGCGCAAGGCCGTATATGCCTCATTGCGCTTGCCGGTTTCGCGGCATAACTGCCCCAATAGGTAATTGAGACGTGCTCGTGCTATGTTGCCTTTCTGGTGAGAGATGGTTTTGCGGAGCAATGGGATTGCCTCCTCGTACTGTCCGGTTTGGATGAGCCATGCCGTGCGTGTGTTGTCATAGCTCTGTTGGATTCTGTAGCTAAGACTGTCTTTTGTGAGCCTGCGTAGGACGTCCTCGGCATCGTATGGCCATTCCAAAGCCACATAGCATCGTGCCAGCCATGTGCGTGCCAGGTTGGCCACGTCTGCTTGGGTGGAATATAGCCGTATGGCATAGTTGAATGTGGAGGCTGCCTCGATAAAGTCACCACGGTTGAACTGGCTGACTCCCATCATTATCCAGGCTCTCCACAGGTATGGATTGAATTCCTTTCTGGCCAGGTAGTCCTTGACCTCTTGCGATTTTCTCTTGCCGGGTTTGACTTGTGGCCTCTTCTTGATGCTGTGCAGCTTGATGGCTTTTTCGCATTTCTCTATGGCTGTGGCATAGTTTCCCTTGCCCATTCCGGCAGTGGACTTGTTAGTGCTGATGTACATTGGCAAGAGGGAATTGTAGTCGTCACGGTGCCCTTCGGTTTGAGCGTCCATTCCCTTGATAAAAGCCTGTTCGCCATTGTACATTATGTTATAGTGTGCAGTCATGGAATGGTAGAAACGGCTCATGGGTGTGTTTTTCTTGGTAGAACACGAAGACATGGCACCAATGGTTATCAGTGCCACAACCCACATTATCGTCTTGCTACTATGACTCATCTGCAACTATATGTACATATAACGTGCTGATGTGAAACTTTATTGCCGTCTTTCCCCTATAATCAGGAACACTTCATCTTTCAGTTCATCGGGCAGCTCCACTTGGCGCAGTTGCAGAGACCGTATCCAACCGGCAACTTCGTCTTCGCGCATGGTATATAAAATGTAACGGAATTCCTCTATTTCTGGAGGCAGGAATTCGTCCGATGCTACGCCACGGAAACGGTCCAGCTCTTCGTCGTCGTAATACTCAACATCCTTGCTTACGGCTGCCAAAAGGCTGTCTTTCTCGCATGTTTCATGCATGCCGCAGCATGTATCATCCGATGCTGCCATCTCTTTGTCATTGTTTCCTTCCATGTAGGTTTACGTGTCTTTCATGTTATTGCAACTTGAAACCGGCTTGGCGCAAATCATCCCAATATGAGGGATATGATTTGCTTACAACCTGAGGATTGTTGATGATGATGCTTCCTTTCTTCAATGCAACCGGGGCAAAGGCCATGGCCATGCGGTGATCCTCGTATGTGTCTATGCCTATGGTGTTGTCTGGTGTGCTGGACGTGCGACCATCCCAATGCACTGCATCGTCACCTTCTACTCCAATGGAAATGCCCAGCTTGCTTAACTCCTTTTGCAAGGCATCTATGCGGTCGGTCTCCTTGATACGAAGCGTTTGCAGACCGGAAATTCTGAATGGTATGCCTGACATGCAGCAGGTGACAACAATGGTTTGTGCCAAATCCGGTTGGTTGCGCATGTCAAGGTCTAAAACGTTTGCCACGGAACCAGTCTTGAACAGACGTACTGAATTGCCTTCGTATTTCGTGCCTACGCCCAGAGGTTCGAATATTCTTGCAACTTCGGCATCGCCTTGAAGACTGTCTCGGAATAAGCCTGGCAGTATAAGCTCGGCATTTGAATCCCCGGAGAGTGCTACCATCTCGTACCAATATGATGCCGCGCTCCAATCTCCTTCTATATAATACGGTATAGGAGAGTACGGCACTGGTTTTACGCAAATCTCTTTGTCCGAAATCCACTGTGCTGTAGCTCCGAATTGTTGCATTATGGCCATCGTCATGTCTATGTATGGACGGCTGATGACTTCTCCGGTCAGTGTAAGTGTAAGGCCGTGTTGCAGGGTGGGGGCTATCATCAGCAGGGAACTGATATATTGGCTACTGACGTTTCCTGGCAGTGACAGGTTACCTCCACGTAGTGGCTTGCCGGAAATCTTCAGTGGCGGGTAGCCCTCGGCAGCTTGATACTCAATTTCTGCTCCTATGTTGCGCAATGCATCTACCAATATGCTTATGGGACGATGGCACATACGTTCTGTACCAGTAATGATGTGTTCACCAGAAGTGGTGGCAAGCAGTGAAGTGAGAAACCTCATGGCTGTGCCGGCAGCTTTTATGTCTATGGTGTGCGGCATATCACGCAGCGCGTCCACAACTACCGTACTGTCGTCACAGGGAGATATGTTCTCTATTGGCAGTTGGTTGCCACTGAGGGCACGTATTATCAAAGCCCTGTTGCTGATACTCTTGCTTGCAGGCAAAGTAATGCATCTATGTAGTTTTTCTGGAGCAAAAAGTAGCATTTTCTGTGGTTCTTAGAAAAGAATTGCCTCATTTTTATGTACAAAAGTACAAATAAATTTGGACAGTACAAAATAATGTCATACCTTTGCACCGCAAACGAGAAAATAATGGTTCGTTTGCAGTTTAAGGAACGGGATGTAGCGCAGTTGGTAGCGCACACGTCTGGGGGGCGCGAGGTCGCAAGTTCGAGTCTTGTCATCCCGACCTGAGAAAGTGGTAGCAGAAATGTTGCCACTCTCTCATTTTGGACACATGTGTATCGTCTGACGTGTGAATAATGGGTCAGTAGAAATTTAGTTGGGATATCCATATGTCTTAGCCAATCTGAAGAGAAAGAACTTTCTGTCCGCTGCCCCTAAATTTCTACTGCCCCAAAGGACTAATTGCAAAAAAGTAGGCTGAAATATCCTATAGACTATTCAAAGTTGCTCTAATTGCAAAAAAAGTAGCCTAAGATCTCCAACTTTCCAATCTTCGAGTTCTTGTCAGTAATGTCTGGCTATATATTCCTCCAGAAGTCTCATGCGCCGTTGGCTGGATATTCCGCTATGGTTTCGTAATAAGGTTTTCAATCTCTGATTAAGGCTTTCAATGGCAGCATTCGTGTTAGGTATGTAGAATTCCGGATAATGATCGTAGGTCCACAGATAGGGCATGTAAAATTTGAGTGACCGATATGCAGCCCTCGGTTTAGGATGCGTATAATGAGACATTCCGTCCAGTCCGACACTTTTCTCAGAAAGAAATTCTCTCCACTTTTCATGCCATTCATCTATGGCCTGACGGAAGTCCTGTTCCGGAATACGACATAACCGGTATGAGATGTCCAGGAGTTCCCGGGAGGCCTCCAGGTCCGGTTGGGATGTAAGGTGCCTGCGGACAATCTGAATCATGTGATATTGGCACATTTGCACACGGTAAGGTTTCAAAGCTGGGAATAGTCCACGCATGCCGTCACATACGATACCGTATATCTTGAATACATTGGAGCGTAGCCAATCTATACCTTCCAGATAATCGCAGACCTTCTCATCATGAACGAACTTATGCCACAACACTTTGTTGCGGAAAGCATCCTTGATTATCACAAGACCGAAATGCCTGCCCCAATAAGTAGTATCCATATTGATTACCACATCCTTGTACTTGGATATCATGTGTACATGACGCATATTTTTTCAGCCGTTCCCAGACCGTTCTGATACTTAATGAATATTTGGCTGAAAGCTGTCGCAAGGTCAATTTATTATCAATATAATCCGTAATCAAAGTTTCATCATCGACCCTTTGGCCGCCGATAAACTGGCGGCCGCAGTCAAGGCATTTATACAGATGCCGATCACCCCGCCTGCCATTCTTCTTTACGTGTAGTGAATGGCACCATTTACCCCCAATCGGTCATTAGAACGTCAATTTGTATAAATCATCTGATTTATATTGCCTTTTCCTCCATTTTTGCCCTTCTCTTCGCCGTCTTGCTTCCCGTTTGGTCTTGCCATAGCTCGCTATGCCTTCGACAAAACGGTTGCAATACGAACGAACATAAAGGCAAAACGGATTGGAAATCTAATGACCGATTCGGGTTTACTCTTTTTTATTCATATATCATAACTTTCACTTGTACAAAAGTACTGATATTCAATTAAATACAACGATTGAAGCCCACTTTTTTGCAATTAGTCCTTTTCGGACATATATCGGACAAAATTAGGTATATAAAAGAAATAAGTCACTGAAATACAGTGACTTATTGTTTGCTTCTGTGGTGCCACCAGGAATCGTAATAAATTCGCAAGTAGCTGTATATCATTACTTTTCAGAAATAGTACAAGAGTAATCTCCTCCTATTGCTCCACCGTTGGACTTCTGCGTTTTGCGTGTCGTTGCAGCGGATGATTTCTTGGCACAAAGGTAGTGATTTAGAACGAAAAATCATCATGCTTTTGACTTTTTAATCCACTTTTCTGAGAAACAATATAATAGATTCAAAATAGAAATATTATATTTGCATTATAAATCAAAGTATTGTAATTAACTGGCAAATTAAGACGTATGGAATCTCAAAAAATCAATAGGCTAAAAGTTGTGTTAGTTGAGAATGGTAAAACTGGGAAATGGCTCGCTGAACAGGTCGGGAAGAACGAAGCAACCGTTTCACGATGGTGTTCCAACAAGATGCAGCCCTCTCTTGATATGCTTGTGAAAATTGCAGCACTTTTGAATGTTGACCCTCGCCAACTTATCAACGGCAGTAATAATGATTGATTATGGCAAAGAAAGCGACTAATAAGAAAAATAAAGAGGAAGTTCTCGAAGATATATTATTTAATTGTAGGGATTCTTTGCGTGGTCGTGCCTCGCTTACGGATAAGCGAGATATGTTATTAACGCTTGTATTTCTAAAGTTTATTTCGGAACGTTATCATGAATGTTGTGATGAAATCCGTTACGAAAATGCCGATGACCCTGAATTTGCAGAAATGCTAATCGCTACCAAACGCTCTGCATTTGGTGAAAAAGGTGTGTTCATGTTGAGTCCCAAAACCGATTGGGAGTCACTAAAATTAACAGAACCGAAAGGACTTGCTGTTGCCCTTGACGATGCAGCAACAGAACTGATGAAGTCTGAAGAAAGACTTAAAAATGCCCTCCCGTCTGCTCTGTTTGTCAACTCTGGAACAGAGGGAAACGTCATCAAACAAGTGATGGATGAAATTGACAAAATCAGTCATAAGAAATTCAAAGAACGTGATTTGATAGGACGTGTGTATGAATACTTCCTTCAGACTTTTGCCATAAACGCAAATAAAGAAGATGGAGAGTTTTATACTCCCCAATCAATCGTTGAACTAATTGCCACCTTCATTGAACCTTTTGACGGCACTCTTTATGACCCTTGTTGTGGTTCGGGAGGAATGTTCGTGCAATGTGCAAAGTTTGTTGAGCAGCATGGAGGTAATACGATCGGTATAAATGTCTATGGACAAGAGTCCGATCCTACCACCTACCGATTGGCAAAAATGAATCTGGCAGTACGTGGTCTTTCCTATAATCTTGGAGAGCGTCATGCTTCCACATTTACAAACGACCAGCATCGTGGGCGTACTTTTGATTACATCATGGCAAATCCTCCATTCAATCTCAAGAAGTGGTATGATGAAAAACTTGATAATGATGTACGTTGGAAGAACTATGGTACGCCTCCAGAAGGTAATGCCAATTACGCATGGATTCTTCATATTCTTTCCAAACTCACGCCTTGTAAAGGTCGTGCTGGATTTCTTCTTGCTAATGGTGCGCTTGATGACGAGGACACTGTAAAAATTAGAGAACGACTTGTCGAAAATGATAAAATTGAGGCAATCATCGTGCTTCCTCGTGAAATGTTTTATGCAACAGATATATCTGTAACCCTTTGGATTCTGAATGAAAACAAAACCGGAGGCATTGAGAATGGTAGAAAGTTACGTAACCGAAAGGACGAAATTCTTTTTATGGATTTACGTTCTTGGAACAGCAATATCTATGAAAAGAAATACGTCAAGTTATCATTAGAGCAAATTGAAGCTGCCCATAAAATATACACTGATTGGCAGACTATAGCCGAACCATGTAACTATGAGCAGCCTGAATTATATCGTTCCGTTTCATCTGCAACTATCAAAAAGAATGGCTGGAGTCTTGTGCCAAGTCGTTACATCGAGTTTATTGATAGAGATAATATTGACACCGAAAAAATATTTTCTTCATTTCAAACAGATGCTCATATTCTTGGTGATAAATTATCATCTATTTCTTCCGATATTATTGATTTAGGAAATACACTTGAAGCTATTTTGAATTCAACAAAAAATGCTCCACTTGTGGAAATTGGCTCTTACATTGAACAACGCGATGAAAGAAATTCGGATAATATTCTAACTCTTACTTCCGTTCGTGGAATTGCTACATCAAAAGATATTATCCCGACCAAAGCTAATATGGAAGGGGTTTCTCTTTCTTCTTATAAGATAATGTATCCTTATGATATTGCTTATGTTGCAGATACTTCACGCAGAGGTGATAAAATAAGCCTTGCTCATAATCAATCGAAGGAGAGGTTTTTACTATCTTCCATTTCTACCGTATTTTATTCTTCTAATTTTGAAGAATTTGACCCGACATTTCTTTATTTATGGTTTTGTCGGCCTGAGTTTGACCGATATGCTCGATTTAATTCATGGGGCAGTGCTCGTGAAGCATTCTCTTGGGCTGAGATGTGTCGTGTAAAAGTCCCTAAGCCATCTATTGAAAATCAGCGAGCAATTGTAAGTATCTACAACTGTGCCTGTCGCGCCAAAGAGATTGCGGAAGAAGCCAATCAACAACTAAAATCAATCTGCCCTGCTCTGATGCAGCATATCATACACTCGTAAGCTTATGCCACGAAACGGAAAATATTACGAAAGTGAATACGAAAAGGCGGTAGTAGAATTGCTACATGCTGAAGGATGGCAATACACCCACGGTGAACAAGTAAAAAAACGTCGTGTGGATGAAGCCATTATCGAAGATGATGTCCGCAATTTTATCAAATTGCGCTATGCAGATAGTGACTTGACAGAAGATGAGATAGATGCGATAATAGCGCGTTTGCGAAATACAGGTGGTTCTACCGATTATGAAGCAATATTCAATACTGTGGAACTATATCGTGATGGATTCGATTTTTCTTATCCCGATAGACGTAAGAGTGCTTTTCACTTCGATTACATAGATTTCAATCCCCAAAAATGGGATAATAATATTTTCCGTGTAGTCAATCAGTTTGAGATGCGACAAGGAAGGGAAACCAGGATTCCTGATGTGGTATTATTTATTAATGGTATTCCTGTAGTTGTTATTGAATTGAAGAATCCCACGGATGCCAATGCTACTATTCGTGATGCGCACACACAGATTACGGTACGTTATCGTCGCGACATCATGAATTTGTTGAAATACTGCTCGCTTGCCATTGTTTCCGATGGATCCAATTCGCGCATGGGTAATGTGTTTGCCGATTACGAGTTCTTTTATGCTTGGAAAAAAGTAAAGAATGCCGATAAACCTGTTCAAGGGGTTGAACAGTTGCGTTCAATGATTAAAGGAGCGTTGACACCGGAACGAATCATAGACATCATACGAGACTATGTTTATTTCCCGGATAAAGAATATGCAATGCAAAAGGCAGACGAAGGTAAAGAAATAGAGGTGGTTTGTCGCTATCCTCAGTTCTTTGCTACCCGTATATTGCGCGATAATATCATGCTTCATCTTCGTTCAAACGGTGGAGACGGAAAAGGAGGAACATATTTCGGAGCCACAGGATGCGGTAAAACCTATACAATGCTTTTCCTTACCCGACAATTAGCACTTCGCTGCAAAGATAAGGTTGGCAGTCCTACTGTACTGATTATTGTTGACCGTGAAGACCTTGAAGATCAGACAGGAAAACTGTTCATACATTCTACAAAGTTCCTGAGTAACGGGGCTGTACGAGTGTTTGACAGTAGGGACGATTTAGGAAAAGAACTAAGAAACAGGCAACAAGGCGGTGTGTACATTACCACCATTCAAAAGTTTTCATCGGAAACAGGATTGCTTAGCGAGCGGAGCAATATCATTTGTATATCAGATGAAGCACATCGTACACAAAATAATACAGGCTCAAAACTCCGCATTGTTGACCGTAAAAAGGAGAATGACGAAAATCTATCTCATGCAAGCAATGAAAAACTTGGAGCTTTTATCACTTACGGTTTTGCAAAATATTTGCGTGACGCACTTCCAAATGCAACATACGTAGGGTTTACAGGAACTCCCGTCGATGAAACTACACATGTGTTCGGCAGTATAGTGGATAGTTATTCTATGCGTCAGGCTCGTAAAGACGGTATCACAGTTGATATTAGCTACGAACCTCGGCTTATCCATGTCAATCTTAGCACAGAAAAATGTGAAGAGATAGAAATGTATTATAAGCAATGTGAGGAGGACGGAGCTAAGGCTGACGATGTAGACAAAAGCAA
Source organism: Bacteroides sp. (assembly GCA_023665805.1). Taxonomy (GTDB): domain Bacteria; phylum Bacteroidota; class Bacteroidia; order Bacteroidales; family Bacteroidaceae; genus Physcousia. The sequence continues at coordinate 112,509 of JAMPDJ010000006.1, forward strand.
AAGCGTAATGTCAAGTCTGAATGAAGTGCTTGGCAATTCCGACCGTCTTGACCGCATGGCTCGCGATATAGCGGCATATTATGATAAACGTGTAGAAGACCAACCAGAACTGTCGCAAAAAGCGATGGTTGCTTGCAGTGACCGTAAAATTGCTTTTAAGCTCTACAAAGCGATTATAGCACTTCGCCCTGAGTGGGGAAAGAAAGTGAAGGCAGTTGACGAGTCTCAATATACAGAAGAAGAATTGTGTAATATGGAAGCGGTTCCGTTTGTCAACATCGTGGCTACTCGTGATAAAGACGATGCAACAGAGATGTATAATATTCTCGGGGATAAGCAACATCGTAAAGATCTCGACCGCCTGTTCAAAGACGAGAACAGTAATTTCCGCATTGCAATAGTTGTAGATATGTGGATTACAGGCTTTGACGTGCCAAGTTTGAATATGCTATTTAATGATAAACCATTACAGAAACATACGCTTATTCAAACCATCAGCCGTGTTAATCGTAACTTTTTCAATGTGGTGCTTGACGATGATGGAAATCGTATCAGTGGAGATGTTAAGAAAAACGGTATCATCATTGATTATCTTGGCATACATTCCAATCTTCAACAGGCCATGAAAAAATATGGTGGAGAAGAACCAGGAGAAGTGGGTGATGTAAATATAGCATTTGTAGCTTTCTGCAATGAATTAAAAGTATTACGCCAAATTACTCATGGATTTGATTTCTCTGATTTCTTTGGGAAAAATGCCCTTGCTCGTCTTATGTGTTTACAAAATGCTGTTGAGTTTTTGTTGATGGAGGATGCCAAAGGTACACTATATGAAGGAGATGTAAAACCGAGTACCGCATTCAAGTCGCACATTAAACGACTAAAGGCGGCATATAATATATGCAATCCTGCCGGAGTGCTGTCGGATGAAGAGGTTGCATGGGCGCAACTTCTAATGGGGGTATATTCATACCTTATTAAAATAACCGACAGTAAGCATGATGTTGAGAGCATGAACCGTCATGTGGAGCAAATGGTTAAGGAAGCTATTTCATGCAGCAGTGTGGAAACCATCTTTGATATGAAAGGCGAGATAGACATCTATGGTGATGACTTTCTTAAAGAACTTGAAGATGTAAAGATGCCATGCACTAAATTTGAACTTCTTGTAAAACTTTTGCGTAGTACGATAAAAGAATATAAGAAAACAAATAAGACTCGTGCAGAGCATTTTTACAAATTGCTTCAAGCCACAATTGAGGAATACCATAATCGTGATAAACTTACTTATGTGAACCAAGTTACAGGTCAGGCGATAAATTCTACTGTTAGCATGGTGGAAGAACGTATCAACACCCTTACCGAACAACTGAAATCTTTGTTTGGAGAACTACAAACAGATAAAATGAGATTCAAGAAACTTGGTATTTCTTTTCAGGAAAAGGCCTTTTACGATATTTTGGTAGAAGTACGCGATAACGCACAACCTCCTTTTGAATACTCGGATGAACGTTGCATCGAACTTGCCAAGAAAATCAAACAGCTTGTTGATGATTCGTCCTTATATGCTGACTGGCTTAACAATTCCAAAGTTCGAGACCGCCTTGCAAACCAACTTACCAAGCTCTTTTGGAAAAACGGTTATCCACCAGAATGGGATGAGGTCGTTTTTGACAAGGTTCTTGAACAAGTTGAGAATTTCAAGGAGAACTCATATCAAGTTCCTCGCAACTATGACTATTCCTCAAATGATTATGCCTCTTCAATGGTGGCAGAACCTTAATAAACCAATAAAACTTTTGCAATCATAATTAAAGTAATATATGCAGTCTGTGAATCCAATACAATTAGCAAATATCAAACGTATTCAGGATGCTTCCCGTAATGGACGACTTGTTCTGTTTGTGGGGGCTGGCGTTTCCAAAAATTCTGGTGTCCCAATGTGGGGGGAATTGATTGAAAAAATGAAGAATGAGTTGCCAGAATCAGTAAAATATGAGAAGGACGACCTTAAATTAGCGCAACTATATAAGGATTCAAGGGGCAAGAAAGAATATATGGAGATGGTAAAGAACACCTTATGCCATAATAAGGTTATACCTAATCCAATTCATAAAGAACTGCTCGCTTTGAATCCTGTTCATATAATTACGACAAACTATGATGATCTGATTGAACAGGAGATAAGGAACGAATATAAACAGTTTGCGGTTGTGAGGAGTGATAAGGATATGCCTAATATGATATATCCTAATGCTCTCATAAAAATGCATGGAGATTACACTTTAGACAATATTGTACTGGCAGAAAATGACTATTATAATTACGCAAAGACTTTTGCTTTAACACGTGCCTTTGTACAGTCGCTTTTTGCAAGTAAACTGATTGTTTTTGTTGGATTCTCATTTGCAGATATTAATTTGAAGATAATACTCAATGATGTTAAGAATATTCTTGAAGAACGGATGCAACCAGTTTATATGCTTTCGCTGAACAAGCCAGATTGGGTAACTCAAAAATACTTCGAGAGTAAAGGTATAAACATTATCTTTTTAGAAGATTCCGAAGCCACAACGCTTATGGCTTCGATAAAAGATAACAAAAGAGACTTGAAGAAATTAGGATATTATGGGATAAAGTTGTATAACTACCTAAAGATAATTGAAAAATACGATTCTGATGCAACAGACGATCTCATTACTTATGTTTACCAAAAAGTTGCACCCTATCAAGACGAAATTGTAGTGTATGGGAGTGGGCTCAAATATTTGTTTCCCACGCATATTGGCGAATTTTACTTCAATGAACATTCTGACGGATTACAAACCGGTATAAAATATTTTGATAGGCTTGCAAAAGACTTGGCAACTCTATCTGGTAAAAAGAAATTTATAAATAAATACGGCATAATGAAATGTCGTAGTTTCATACTTTTTGCGTTCTATAATTATCTTCATAATATAGATGATTTAAATGTTTTAGGCGAGCATTTTTGGAATAATATTGATAAGTATGTTCCTAAAACAGTTAGTGAACATTTATGTAATTTTGATTTTTCAGCTTTTGAGGAACGCTTGAGAGTACTCTCCTCCCGTCGACCTACTGGTACAATTGAAGATATGGAATATCCTTATGCTTTTTATAAGATCGGTGCATACTACAAAGCTTATAAGGGATTTGAGGAAATTCTACCTATGGCATGGAAACGCCAAAAATATATACTTTATTTTCTCTGTTTGTATAATATGTGGTCATTGCGATTTGCAATTCGCAATGAACTATCTTTTCGGTCAAGTAAACCTATTGATTGGCAACCAATTTATGATAAATTGTCTGAAATTGATTTATATGACACTTTATCAAAATTACCTTTGCCGCAGGAAATCAGAAAAATATTCCATGATTTACTAGCCAATCGTTACATTGGAAATAAAGCAGTGGAAAGCGAAGAACTCAAAGAAAAAGTACATCAGCAGCGCAAGCTAGCCGATAGAGGAGGTTTTTCTATTAATAGTAATATTAGTGCGCTTATTGCAAAGCATCAACGTGAAAAACTGTTTGGTAAAAGAAACTTTATTCTGAGTGATTTTAATAAATATGATAAGGCTATCTGTCGTAATACAGCCTCTGGTATTCTCAATAGTTATGCAACAACGGACAGAGGGGATAGCGAATCGGAATTTCACTGCAATACACGAATCGAATCATTGGACGATCAAATGCTTGCCATTTTGATTTTCGGCATTGATACTACGGAATTGCGAAAGATGTTTCGCCAATATGATATTTATAGCATTGAAATTGATCAGAATGGTCAAAAGTATATCGTTGAGTGTATAGAGAATCTCAGAAAGGGAATAATCGTCAGATACCAAACACTTCAGATAATGGAATCTGTGAAAAATCTGATATATATCATTGGTCGTTGTGTTTCAATCAATATAGATGTTGCAGCTCTTTACGAGGTCATTGATGCCGTGTGGGGAATGGAGCGTCAACGATTTGAAATGAAATATTACTTGGATATGGTGATTGATACTCATAATCCTACTCCAGATTTTGCTTTGCAGTTCCTTCTCAAAATATTAGATGAGAAAAGTGGGCATAACTATAGCGATATTATCAAAGAGCTTTGTGAGGTAATTTCAAAAAGTGATTTGAAGATTGATAATATTGAGCACTATATTTCTTTGGGTGTTCATGAATTTAATATACTACCACTATATTGGATTACGCCAGATAAAGATAAGCCGAAAATGATTGAGTATGGAAAGACATCTTTCAAAGATTGGTTTCCCGCTTATGTCGAATTTTTACATAAAACTCAATCTGTACCTGATTCTGTCGAAGATTTTGAAAAAAGACTCAGTAAATGGAAAAGTAGCATAGAAGGCAATAACGCTATAGCATGTAAGTATATGGTCGAATGGAGAAAAAATAAGCAATATGAGAAATTATGGGAGGTTATAGATAAATATCGGGAGGTGAATGACTGTATGCAGTTCTTTACAGATCCTATTAATTATCCGAGTCCGGAAAAAGTACACATTGATTGGATTACAACCTGTTCTTCTGATATAATAAAGGAACTAATAACACAAGAAGCTTATTCGGAGAAACTAAAAAACTATATTTCCGATGCGCGAATAAATCCACGGTATCGACGAGTACTCATGTCGGTTTTCTGAAAGTTTAATTATTTTGTAATTAATAGAATAATTGATCACGATGGTCACTATGACAATTGACGATATAAAGAACCTTGTGTCAGCCGATGAGTCACGGACTTTGGAGCTGAAGAAGACTACCGGGGAATTGAAAGATGGTATGCACTCGGCATGTGCTTTCTTGAACACCGAAGGCGGCTGGCTGATTTTTGGTGTAGCACCGAAGTCGCTAAAGATAATCGGGCAGGAAGTGACCGACAAGACACAACAGGAGATAGCTCAGGCTTTGGCTGGACTTGAACCTGCGGTAGATGTACGAGTGGCGTATGTTGATGTGCCGGAACGTCCGGGCTACCAAGTTATAGCTATGCACTTTGACGGATGGGTATGGGGCGAGCGTCCGCATACATTTCATGGTTGTCCGTATTACAAAGTCGAAAGTACAACGAAAGTCATGCCACAGGATATGTACGATGAACGCATCCGCGCCCATCAGCCACAAATGTATGCGTGGGAACGATTGGCGGCAGACGGTGTTACGTTGGCAGACCTTGATGAGAACCTGATTCGTAATTGCATCCGTCGAGGTATTGACGGTGGACGTATTCCTGAAACAGCGTTGTATGAACCGACCGGGGATATTCTTTCTAAATGGAAACTGCTTAAGAATGGAGTGCCGACAAATGGAGCGGTATTGCTCTTTTCCAACAACATAGACGAATATCCGCAGTTCACTTTGAGGATGGCGCGGTTTGTGGGTACCAACAAAAATATGTTTCGAGACAACCAACGAGCCGAAGGAAATTTCTTCAAACTGTTGGATGCTGGGGTTGCTTTCTGCTTCAAGCATCTTTCTCTCAGTGGCAGGATCACAAACCATAGCCTTGAACGAGAAGAACATCTTGAAGTTCCTTATCATGCGTTAAGGGAGGCTCTTATCAATGCTCTTTGCCACCGTCATTGGGAAAGGTATAATTTGACCATCAGTCTTGCTATCTATGATAACCGCATCGAGATAGCAAGTCCCGGAACGTTCCCACCCCAGATTACCGCCGAAAACATCAAGGAGCCTCACGAGTCATATCCTCATAACTTAAAAGTGGCGGAAGCTCTCTATCGGATGACTTATTTGGAGAACTGGGGCAGCGGAGCAAGGCGCATCATGGATGCCTGTAAAGCGCAAAATGTCGAAGAGCCAACATGGTGTGATAATGGAGGCTTTATCACCGTCACTTTCAAGCGTCCTGATTTCACATCCGGCACAACACATACATATAAGGAGGACAAGAAAGCAACAAAAGAGGACAAGTACCCCCTAAGTACCCCTCAAGCACCCCCTAAGCATCCCCTAAGCACCCCACAAGTGGAATTACTCATTCAAAAAATGAGCGATTCTTATATGTCTATGAGGGATATGGCGGATGTATGTGATATTAAGGACTTAAAGTATTTCCGTGAAAGTTATATCACTCCTGCATTAGAAGAGGGACTAATTGAACGACTTTATCCTAACCAACCGAAGCATCCAAAACAGCAATACAAGTTGACAGAAGCGGCTAAAGAATGGCTGACGGAGAAGAACCAATAAAATCATTGCCATATAACCGCATCGGAATGGGACAGTCACTCCGATGCGGTTTTTAATTGTTCTGATACACGTTTGACGGTATCGCAAGTTATTAGCAATCATATTATTGTGGCTGTTGTTGCCATCTTGCTTCCATATCCCTCGACAATTCCACAATCTGACGGCTCAGTTTCACAAGTTCGATGGTGTGCTGCTCCAGTTTGTAGAGCAACGTCATCGCCTTTTTCTCGGAGAAATGCAGCCTCAGTTCCTTCACCACTTGGTTGTAATTCGTCCCCACGGCGCGGAACTGCGCGTGAAAATCCGACAGTTTGGTGTAGTAGTCCACCAGTGTCTTGTCCACCTTCAGCACCTTGAACGGCTGTCCGAAGAAGTGCGCCTTTAGGAAAATCGAGCGTACATAGACACCCGATTTCTCGAACATGGATAGGAAATCATTCCACTCCGAATCGTCAAAACGCACCATGATGCAATGCGTTTTTGGATTCAATTTGGGATTTCTCCCTGCTTTGCTTTTCCTTTTCTCATTCATATTACTTTAGATTTAGCGGATTGACGGCATAAGCCGCCGCTTCAAGGCACATACACCGTAGGTCTGAAAGGCTGCCCGACTTCGGAGGGGAAGCCAGCCCCCTGCAAGGGCAAGGCGTTTTCCGTGGTTACTCAAATTATTTTGAGTAACTGAAAACATACCTTGCTATGTTCAAGTGAACATAAAAATCCGTCAGGGGACGGATGGAAAGATACCTTTCAGGACTCCGGTTGCGCCACCGTCGGCGAACCCTGCTGTCCGGGGGCAAAATTACGACTAAAACCCCGTGTCAGACAGGGTGTTGAACCGGACAGACGGAGACAACCGGCGCATCAAGTTGCCACTTCACCCGGAAGTGATACAAGTTCGGAAAATTCATTGTTTATTTGCAGCATGATTCAAGAAACCAACGATTTGAAGATATGAGAAACGAAACATTCAAACACTTGGAAAACCGCTTCCGCGAATACTTGCCGAAACGGATACCCAAATTGTCGAAACCCTGGTTCTCCGACAATTCGGTGACGTATGGATTTAATGACTTCATGACGCAATGGCGTCATTCATTGCTTATCTGTTACATCACTTCAGCACTGAACCTGACAGGCAGCAATCAGCCTATATGTGTCTCATTACTGAAATAGAGGATGTAGTCCACATGGAAACTAAAAATTAAATCATCAACTATTAATACAGAAAGACTATGGAAATCGTATCAATCGAGAAAAGGACCTTTGAGGAGCTGGTCGCCAAGTTCGACCGCTTTATCAACCGCATGGATGCCATCTGCCATAGGCACGGCGAAAAGAAAATGAACGAGTGGATGGACAATCAGGACGTATGCAGGATGCTCGATATCAGCACACGAACCTTGCAAACGCTTCGGGACAACGGGACGTTGGGGTATAGCCAAATTAACCATAAGATATATTACCGCCCCGAAGATGTGCAGCGTATCATGTCGGTAGCGGAAAGCAAGCGAAAGAATAAAAACGCAATGCCATCTTACTGTCATACAGAGTAATGAAAATCAACCCCACTAAATCCAAAGTAATATGAACGAACTGATTAAAAAGAAAACGAGTGGATAATCCACTTCATGGGCAGCCTCAACCGTCTGCTGGACAACGTAGAGCATCTGACCGCCAACTATCGCCCGACACTGAACGGGGAGCGTTTCTTCACCGACAAGGAGGTGTCGGCACGTTTGAAGGTGAGCCGCCGGACGCTTCAAGACTACCGCGCCGATGGACGGATTGCCTACATCCAGTTGGGCGGTAAAATCCTATACCGTGAATCCGACATCGAAAGGATGCTGACTGACAGTTACCGTTCCGCCTACCGACAGACAGTAACCAGATTTTTTTGAAGGAGCGCAGTTTGCCGTCTGCCCATACTTGTGACAGCAAAGGCATCCCAGTAAAAAGAAGAAGGAACGGCTTACGGATGAAGCATCAATGTTTAGCTTCGTCTGTAAGCCGTCCTTTCTCTTTCTTCTGATTTCCCGTCAGTCGCTTGTTTTCGTTGCCGGATGCCATAAATGCGTGTGGCTGGCGGGATGAACCTCAACTATACCATAGGTTGCTACCCTTGCCACAAGAGAAGAGCAATGTTATCGGATTCCTTTTCTTGGCGGCGCAGATTTTACTTATTACAAACCGTCTGAACAGGATACTCTCTCTACTGCATATTCTGAATGCAATGGCTATAATCATTTCAAGATTATATACATCATAACTGATGCCGTCAGGTTGCTTGACATACTTCATCGTATCATATTCGTTCAACTCCTTATTCTTATATATAGCATGAATCGCCTTGCGGATGTCGCAGGAGAATACCCCGAACAGGTCGGCTATCTCAAACTTGGTCATCCATACAGATGCTGTAGGTATGATTACTGCACCTGTTTCACTGATTGTGATTATTCCTCTGTTCATAGTCAAAGACTTTTTGATAAGACACTTTTCACATTCATCATGTCTTTGAGTATGGAAGAATCCAATACACGGGCATAGTGCTGCGTCATTTTTATATTGGAATGACCGAGCATTTTCGCCACATTTTCAATGCTTACGCCATTGGCGAGGCACACAGAGGTCGCATACGAGTGTCGGGCTGTGTGCGTGGTCAAGCACTTTGAAATGCCACACAAATCGGCAATCTCTTTCAGATAGCTGTTCATCTTCTGATTGCAGGGGACGGGGAGCAACACATTTTTCTTTTGGCAAGTCGGATGGCTTTTGTATTTCTCCAAAATCTGCATCGGAATATCAAGCAAGGGTATGTTGCACATGTTTTCGTCTTTTGCCGAGGCTTCCGAATCCAATAATTGCCATTGTTGTCCTGAACGATATGCTCGGCGGATAGTTGCTGAACATCTATGAACGCCAACCCGGTGAATGCAGCAAAGGTGAAGACATCTCGCACGACTGTAATCCGCTCCAAAGAAAACTCCTTGTTGTAAATGGCGAGTAGTTCATCCATTGTCAGAAACTCACGGATAACCTCCTTCTCGTGGAACTTGATATCGATAAACGGGTCTTTGGTTATCCATTCGTTGGCGAGTGCGAGATTGGTAATCTTCTTCAGGCACTTCATATAACGGATGACCGTATTTTGCTGGCACTCCTTTTCTGTCTTCAAGTAAAACTCAAAGGCACGTACCAGTTCGCCATTGACTTCTGCCAATGGCAAATCCTCCTTATCGTATTTCAGTCTGATAAGTTCTGCAAGATAACGCTTGCAGCTTTCATAACGACGGACGGTAATCAGGGCATAATCCTTGCCTACAAGCTCACGGCATTGGTCGTTATGCTCCTGCATCGTTCCAATAATCGTGCGGATTTCCTTCACTTCCTCGTTAACTCCGAAGAACTTCTCTTGTAAGATTCGGGCTGTGACTGGATGGCTCCGCTCTTCCGGTTCATCGAACAACTTGCGCAATTTGATTTTGGCTTGCTCGATGTATAGGTTGAGTTCACAAGCCTTGCGGCTCTTGCCTTTGGCGCACTCCTTTGCCTGATTCCATAGGGCAGGTTCAATGCTTATGCGGATGTTGTTTTCCACTCGCGCACCGTTCACCGTGATGCGCATACACACGGAGGCTTCTCCGTTTTTCAGCAGTTTGGCTTTCTTGATAAAGAAAAGCACATTGAATGAGTTTCGTTTCATGTTCCTACAGTTTTTTCGTTGGACAAAAGTAGGAAACCATGCACGCTTTCTTGATACGCAAAATGTTGCAAATCAGAGAGAAATAATCTTGTTCGGTGGAGATTCGCGCTCCACCTTTCTTGCTCCACCGATTGGAACACCGGAAACAGTCATATTCTGCCGTTTTTTGCTTCCTCTCGGAAAACAAAAAATCCCGATTTCGTTTGGAAATCAGAATTTTACTGCTTTTTGCTTTTCTTCAAAGTGGTGCCGCCAGCACCATTTTTTATACTACCGAAATGAATTGTAGTAAATCTTGTTGAAATGCAAATCGCTATATATCAACCGAATTAAACCGAACTAAATTTGTTTTGAAGCGTTAATATTCAAGAATTATAGGTAACTTTATAGGTAACTTTTCAAAAGTTTCCTATCTTTGTATCCGGATTTGGTTGGTGTT
>JAMPDJ010000007.1 GCA_023665805.1 Bacteroides sp.
TCTAACCCCGTGCATACTTTGCGTGAAGCACGAGGTTAGACTTCGAGACACAATTCCATGAGTTTGTTGACAGCCGAAATAAAGGACACATTATTCCACAAAAAGTCTCCGTCTAATTCCATAATGCACATTTCCTTTTATAGTGATGGAGCATCTGCTTCTTGACCACACGAACCTTTGACAACATGTTTCAAAATCTCAAGCAACACAGGACCCGAGACATAAGCACATCAATACTCTTCCCACATCAAAAGCGGATGTAGGCCTGTGTCCAGAACTGGTGGTAGTCCTTGTCCACGGCTGCAAGGAGGGAATGGTCGTGACAATAGTTCCATTGCATCTGAAACTGAAGGTTCTTGTGAGGACGGGCCTGCAGCCCAAGGCTGTAAATGGAATTGAGAGAGTGCATTGAAATCATATCCGAACGATACGCATCGTAACCAAGGTTCATACTCAGCCATCGCCACGTGGGCACCCCAATGCGTACATACCACGCATCGGACTTCCGTCCTATCCCATGTGTATCGGCACTGGCGGCATATATGTTGCGGGCATATTCGGCACGCGCCAAAAAGAGCCCCTCATAACTGATACCGGCAGCCCACCTCTTGAAATAATTGCTTTGTACGCCATCGTGGAAAGAGCCGCTCCAACCGAAAAGTCCCACGTACATTCCCTTGAGCGGTTGCAACTGCACAGTAGCGATATAGTCTTTTTCCTTGTCCTTGTCGGAAGTGTTGATGCCCTGGCCGTTATAAATGCCAGCCTGATAATGAAGCATATAATACCGGGACTCACCCACCGGGAAGGCATCGCCATAGAGTTGAAAGCCAATATCACGACCGGCACTGTTGGTTCCGCCCTGATAGCAATCACCTCCCATGCCGGAGAAATGCTTGGCCAACTGTGTGTAATCACCTCCCGAAATATCCCATGGATTCATGGGGTTCTCAAAGGTGAAGCACCGCTTGAACTCTCCCATCTTGGCACCGATGAAATGCCATTTCTGCCACGAGAGGAAAGCATCCACTACACGTGCACCGTTTTGGGTTCCCGGTTCGCCGCAGACGTGCATTTGTACACGGTACTTGAAGTCACGGAAGACAGTACCGTCGATATACAGACGGACAAAACGCAGGCCAAAGCCCTCGCCACCGCTCTTGCCATCCTGACTATCGTATTTGTACGTGGCCACCACATAACCGCCAAACTTGGGGACGGTAACAAAATCGTCCATTTTCCACTTTTTCTTTCCGTCCGATTGAGGAGCCGCCTCCCCGGACTTTTCCTTCCACCGGCTGATTTTACCTGTCACATAGTCCTGAAGAGAATGGTCATATCCATCCTGAAACTCCTCGTTCATGGCCAGCTGGCCTTGTGCCGAAAGCGAGAGGGTTGCCACCAATAACGCGGATGCCACGTATTTTGCTTTCATAGAAAAGATTGTTTTGTTTTAACACCTCTGCAAAGGTAACACTATTTTACGACAGTTATGATTCAATTTCATTACACTTTAGGGTCATGTGAGAGTTTTTTTGTACCTTTGCACATGGAACAGTAAAGACATATTATATTATGAGCGTACAAGAACTGAGCGAACAAGAGATAATTCGCCGTGGCAATATGCAACAGATGCGTGAATTGGGCATTGACCCATATCCCGCAGCCGAGTATCCCACCGATTCCTTTTCAACCGACATAAAAGCCGAGTTTGTGGATTTGCCCATGATGAAAAACGAGCAGGGAGAAGAAATCCCCACTCCTGCCACAACGGAAAACAGCCGCATGGTATGCGTTGCAGGCCGCATGATGAGCCGACGCATAATGGGCAAGGCAAGTTTTGTGGAACTGATGGACAGCAAGGGGCGAATACAGGTGTACGTCACTCGCGATGCACTTTGCCCCAATGCCGAAGATACGACAATGTACAACATGGTGTTCAAGAAACTCCTTGATCTCGGCGACTTTATCGGCGTGAAGGGCTATGTCTTCCGCACCAAGACTGGCGAAATCAGCATCCATTGTACCGAGTTGACAGTGCTTGCCAAGAGCCTGCGCCCTCTTCCTGTTGTGAAAACCGACTCGGAAGGCAATGTATTTGATGCCTTCTCGGACCCAGAACTTCGTTTTCGCCAACGCTACGTGGACCTCATAGTGAACGAGGGTGTCAAGGAAACTTTCCTGAAGCGCACCAAGGTCATAAGCACCTTGCGTCGCTGTCTGGACGAGGCCGGATACACCGAGGTGGAGACTCCCATATTGCAAAGCATTCCTGGAGGTGCCAGCGCACGCCCGTTTATCACCCATCATAATAGCCTGGACATAGACCTTTATTGCCGAATAGCCACAGAGTTATATCTTAAACGACTTATCGTCGGAGGTTTCGAGGGAGTGTACGAGATTGGCAAGAACTTCCGCAACGAGGGAATGGACAAGAACCACAATCCCGAGTTCACTTGCATGGAATTGTATGTCCAGTACAAGGACTACAACTGGATGATGTCCTTCACCGAGACGGTCCTGGAACGCATCTGCACGGCCGTGAACGGCAAGCCGGAAGTAGAAATAGACGGCAAGGTAATATCTTTCAAGGCTCCGTTCAGACGCTTGCCTATCCTGGAAGCCATCAAGGAACAGACCGGTTACGACCTGGAGAACATGAACGAAGACGAGATTCGCGAAGTGGCCAAGAAGTGTGGCGTGGAAGTGGATGCAAGCATGGGCAAGGGCAAACTTATAGACGAAATATTCGGTGAAACATGCGAGGGCACTTTCATTCAGCCAACCTTCATCACGGACTACCCAATCGAAATGTCCCCGCTTACCAAGAAGCATCGTAACAAGCCAGGACTGACAGAACGCTTCGAGTTGATGGTGAACGGCAAGGAACTGGCCAATGCCTACTCCGAGCTGAACGACCCCATTGATCAGGAAGAACGCTTCCGCGAACAAATGCTGCTGGCCGACAAGGGCGATGACGAGGCCATGATTATCGACCAGGACTTCCTGCGTGCCCTGCAGTACGGCATGCCCCCTACCAGCGGCATAGGTATAGGCATAGACCGCCTGGTGATGCTGATGACGGGCAAGCCTTTCATTCAGGAGGTATTGTTCTTCCCACAGATGAAGCCAGAGAAAGTCGCAACAACTACAGACAACAACACCACAGGAAACGAGAAAAAATAACGACAACACACACGACAAGCATCCTTTCATCACAAATACCGCAATCATCGGTTCCGCATGCAAAGGAAGGTACGATGCAATAGATATGATAGGCAATATAGCAGTAATGGGAGGTGGAAGCTGGGCCACGGCCATCGCCAAGATACTACTGGAGAAGAACGACCACATCTGGTGGTATCTTAGGCGTGATGACCGAATCGAGGACTTCAAACGCCTTGGGCATAACCCTGCCTACCTTAGCAGCGTACGCTTCGATGTCAACCGTATCACTTTCTCGTCTGACATCAACGAGGTGGTACGCAACTGCCAAACATTGGTATTCGTGACCCCGTCCCCTTATCTCAAGGGACATCTGAAAAAGTTGAAGGTGCGTCTGGACGACAAGTTCCTGGTTACAGCCATAAAGGGCATTGTTCCTGACGATAACCTTATCTGCTCGGAATATTTCCACCAAGTGTACAACGTCCCCGACGAGAACATTGCTGTCATAGGCGGGCCGAGCCACGCTGAGGAGGTGGCACTTGACAGGCTCACATATCTGACCATCGGATGCACCGACATGGACAAGGCCGGAGCCTTTGCTGCATGTATCGAGAACCATTACGTGAAGACCAAGGTTTCGCAGGACGTAGTGGGCATAGAATACGCAAGCGTATTGAAAAATGTCTACAGCATAGCCTCCGGCATCTGCAACGGACTAAAGTATGGCGACAACTTCCAAGCAGTGCTAATTTCCAATGCCCTGCAGGAAATGCAACGCCTGCTCACCGCCGTGTTCCCCTTGGACAGAAGCATCATAGACAGTGTCTATTGCGGTGACTTGTTGGTAACTGGATACTCCAATTTCTCACGCAACCGTGTATTTGGAACAATGATAGGCAAGGGCTATTCCGTGAAGAGTGCCCAATTGGAAATGGAAATGATTGCCGAGGGATACTTCGGCACCAAGTGCATGAAAGACATCAACCGTCATCTGCACGTGAACATGCCAATACTGGATTCAGTATACAACATTCTTTACGAAGGCATCAGTCCCAACATAGAGGTCAAGCTCCTGTCAGAAGCGTTCAGATAGCAGATGTCTTGACATACACAGGAGAGGCCAGAAAATATCCACTCTGTTCATCACTGCAAAGCCAGCACATAGAAACAACAAAACTAACCATAACACTCAAACAACATGGTAACACTTGATATTACTAAAGCAGTACAATTCCTTGATGCTGATACAATGGCCGGCTTCGAGGCACCCGTGGCTGCTGCCCAAAAAGCCTTGGAAGAAGGTACGTGCAAAGGTAACGACTTTCTGGGATGGATGCATCTTCCAAGCAGCATCACTCCCGAATTCATAGCTGAAATCAACGCTACCGCCAAGATTCTCCAACAGGAATGTGATGCAGTGGTAGTAGCAGGCATCGGTGGCTCATACCTTGGTGCCCGCATGGTGATAGATGCCCTAAGCAACAGTTTCGGCTGGTTGCAGAGCAGCAACACCCCACGCATCCTCTTGGCTGGCAACAATATAGGCGAAGACTACCTCTCCGAACTCATAGGCTACCTCAAGACCGTACGCTTCGGTGTCATCAACATATCCAAGAGCGGCACCACCACCGAGACAGCACTCACCTTCCGTCTTCTCCGCACCCTGTGCGAGGAACAGCGTGGAAAGGCTGAAGCAGCAAAGGTAATAGTTGCCGTAACCGATGCCAAGCGCGGTGCAGCCCGTGTTACCGCCGACAAAGAGGGATACAAATCGTTTATCATCCCAGATAACGTAGGCGGCCGCTTCAGCGTGCTCACTCCCGTCGGCCTTTTGCCCATAGCAGTCGCAGGCTTTGACATCGCAGCTCTCGTGAAAGGCGCACAGGACATGGAGGCTCAGACAGCACCTGAGGTGCCCTTTGAGGAAAACCCGGCAGCAGTATATGCAGCAGTGCGCAATGCCCTGTATCAGAGTGGCAAGAAGATAGAGATTCTTGCCAACTACCAGCCCAAACTCCATAATCTCGGCGAATGGTGGAAGCAGCTCTATGGAGAGAGCGAAGGAAAGGACGGCAAAGGCATCTTCCCTGCCAGCGTGGATCTCACCACCGACCTGCATTCCATGGGCCAATGGATTCAGGATGGCGAGCGTACCATCTTCGAGACCGTAGTGAGCGTGGAACAACCCAACACCAACTTGACAGTCCCCTCCGATGAAGAAAACCTTGACGGCCTAAACTTCCTGGCAGGACGTCGCATAGACGAGGTAAACAAAATGGCCGAGCTGGGTACCAAACTGGCACATGTAGACGGCGGTGTTCCAAACATCAAACTAAGCATCACCCGTCTGGACGAATACCACATCGGACAGCTAATCTACATGTTCGAACGTGCATGCGGCATCAGCGGTCTGTTGTTGGGAGTAAATCCTTTCGACCAGCCTGGTGTGGAGGCTTATAAGAAAAACATGTTCGCCCTCCTTGGCAAGCCCGGCTACGAGACAGAGACCGAGGCAATCAAGGCACGTCTGTAAACAAGCATCATGCCAATAACGGAAAACGACAGCAAAGGGAGGGCGGAAAGCCCTTCCTTTCTTCATACCCCCTACCAGCGTACCGATGTCAAGGCCATCCTGTTCGACATGGACGGAGTGCTGTTCGACAGCATGAAAAACCATGCCGAAGCATGGGTACAGGCCATGAAAGCCAACAACCTGGAAATGACACACAACGATGCGTACATGAACGAAGGACGCACAGGCGAAGGCACAATAGACATCTTTGCAAAGGCACAGTGGGGAAGGAGTGCCACAGAGGAAGAGAGACAATACATCTATAAGGTAAAGAGCGACATCTTCAATACCCTACCCTATGTGCAACCCATGGACGGAGCATGGGAAGTACTACAGGCCGTTAAAGCCATGGGGTTACAGCGCGTCATAGTCACAGGAAGCGCGCAGAAGAGCCTTTTGGAACGACTGGAAAAGAACTTTCCAAGCATATTCAGAGCCGACCTGATGGTTACCGCCTTTGACGTGACCAACGGCAAGCCCCATCCCGAACCCTACCTCACAGGGCTGCAGAAAGCAGGAATCCGGGCCGAAGAGGCCATCGTGGTGGAAAATGCCCCCTTGGGCATAGAGGCTTCCAAGGCCGCAGGCATATTCACCGTTGCAGTAAACACGGGGCCATTACCGGACAATATATTGCGTGATGCAGGAGCCGACATAGTACTGCCTGACCATCATGCTCTGCTGAAAGCCTTACCTCGTTTGATAGAAAAACAATGACGGTCCTTGCCACAGGCAACATCGGACTTGTACTTCCGTGAACATGCCACTTTATATTCACGCTCCCCCTTGAACCTGAATCGGTCATTAGATTTCCAATCCGTTTTGTCTTTATGTTCGTGTGTATTGCAACCGTTTTGTCGAAGGCATAGCGAGCTATGGCAAGACTAAACTGGAAGCAAGACGGCGAAGAGAAGGGCAAAATGGAGGAAAAGGCAATATAAAGCAGATGATTTATACAATTTGACGTTCTAATGACCGATTTGGGTTGAATTCACGCATGTAAAATTGTCCCTTTTGGAGGCTGTACTCAATAGCCACTCCATCAAGGACACAAACATGACAACATAGAGGCACGGCCATGTTCTGTTGGCCGTGCCTCTATGTTGTCATGTTTTGATTCGTTATTATACTTATTCGACTTTATCTCCCGTCTATCACACTCCTGCATCCAACAGGCTGTCTGGCAGATATTCATCCTCCATATCGTTGTATTTCACCAAACGCGTACTGCCATCGGAAGCGATGTCCAGTTTGAATGGCTGCGACATATCGCTGTCGGGATAGCTCACTGCCAAGGAGAAAGTAACCTTACCGTCCTGAACCTGCAGAAAACGGCATCCATCCAATATGCTCTTGGAGAAGAAGTCACTCCCCAGCAGATGCGCAAAATCAGCCTTGGCGAACGTACGGGAATACAGCACGCCACCGTTGCGGCGCACGACTATCTTCACCGTATTGTCGGCATAGCGGAACCCCATGTCATCCTCTATGATGCCCAAGGAATCACACGCCACACGGTCTATCACCCAGGAATAGGTATTGCCTCCGACACGGCAGGTATCCTCCACATGCAACCGCGGCAACCGGTGGACGACACTCTCCTCTTCCTGTACCGTCGTCTCTGTCCGGCTATCATCCTCCACCTTCCCGGTACCATTGCCGCAAGCCGTAAACACTACTGCCGACATGGTCATTAGTATGAGATTTCTTTTCATTACGCTAACTTCAGATATCATAATTCAATGTATCCAAACAAATAATAAAAAAGAGGCAAGCATACCATCCAACGGTATGCCTGCCTCCTTTTGTATACGTTTACTCCGTTACTTCGTCAGTGGCCGGAGCCTTGTCGATAAGTTCCAGGAACTGATCCAACTTGGGAGTAATGATAATCTGCGTACGACGGTTCTTGGCACGACCTTCGGCGGTGTCGTTGTCAGCCACGGTATTGTACTCGCCTCTGCCGGCCGCAGACAGACGGCTTGGATTCACACCGTACTTGTTCTGCAACTCCTGCACCACGCTGCTGGCACGCAGGGCGGAAAGGTCCCAGTTGTTGCGGATGTTGGTCCGCTTGATGGGCACGTTGTCAGTATTACCCTCCACCAGCACCTCGTAGTCATCGTAGTCGGTGATAATCTTGGCAATCTTGGACAAAGTCTCTCCAGCCTTGGCACTAATCTCATAGGAACCGCTCTTGTAGAGCATGTTGTCGTTCAACGAGATGTACACAACACCTTTCAGAACCTGGATGTCCACATCCTTCAACTCCTCGCGTGAGAGGCTGCGGGTAAGGTTGTTTGTTAGAGCCACATTGAGCGAATCGCTCTTGCTCTTTGCCTCAACCAGCTGCTGTATGTACCTGTTGCTGGAATTGATTTCATCCACCAATTTGCTGATGTTGGCTCCGCCCTGATATATGCTCTGGTCCAAGGTCTTCTGCATCACGGCCATTGCCTCGCTTTTCTCGCGCAACTGGGCATTCTTGTCATCCAGCTGCTCCTGCAACTTCTCAGCCTTGGTCTTCCACTCGGCCAGCTGCATCTGAGCCTTCATGTATTCCTTGCCCAACGAACTGTTCTTATCCTGGCACTCGTCCAGCTTCTGCTGTGCTGCCACCAAATCCTTCTTGCTTGCACAACTGCCCAGCAACAATACGGCCGCGGCAGCCATCACCATGTACTTGATTCCTTTCATATTCTCCTATGTTTAGTGTGTTACACACCGCAAAGGTACGAAAAAGAAACGGAGTGCAAGTCCGGCATACATTATTATTTATATACACACGCACGTAAATTAACAATGCGACAGCCTGCATTAACACACCGTACACAACTGTTAACACAAGACACAAGGCACGCACAGACACGACACATTGACACATAATACAGCACTACGCCAACTATTTGACAGTATTTACGCGTATTCGTTCGTTCGTTTCATCTATTTTGCATATCTTTGTAAACAAATTGACATCAGCATTTACATATATCTATGAGCAAACTTTTCATACCTAAAGATTACAAGGCAGACTTGGACCTGAAGCAGACCGAACTTGCCATAAAGCAAATAAAAGACTTCTTCCTGCGCAGCTTCTCCACGGAATTGCGCCTGCGCCGTGTCACGGCCCCACTGTTTGTTCTGCGCGGACTTGGACTGAACGACGACCTGAACGGAGTGGAGCGCCCCGTCTCCTTCCCCATCAAGGACATGGGAGAGGCGATGGCCGAGGTGGTACACTCCCTAGCCAAGTGGAAACGTGTGACACTGGCCGAATACAACATTGCCCCAGGCTACGGCATCATCACCGACATGAATGCCATACGTGCCGACGAGGAGCTGGACAACCTCCACTCAGTATACGTGGACCAGTGGGACTGGGAACGTACCATGACGGCAGAACAACGCAATATGGAATTCCTGAAGGACATAGTGCGCCGCATATATAACACCATACTGCGCACAGAGTTCTACATCTGTGAGACCTATCCGCAATTGCAGGCTTTCCTGCCGGAACAAATCCACTTTATCCATAGCGAAGAACTTCTAAGGCTTTATCCTGGCAAAACAGCCAAAGAACGAGAGGATCTCATCTGCAAACGGTACGGTGCAGTGTTCATCATAGGTATTGGAGGATGCCTCTCCGATGGCGAACCGCACGACAATCGTGCCCCTGACTACGACGACTGGAGCACTCCAAACGCAGATGGCTATGCCGGTCTCAATGGCGACCTGCTCATCTGGTATCCCATTCTGGGACGCAGCATAGAGTTGTCCTCCATGGGAATACGCGTAGACAAGGATGCTCTCTTGCGCCAACTGGAGCTACAATGCAAATCCGACCGCCAGGGACTTTACTTCCATCATCGTCTGCTGGAAGGTTCTCTTCCATTGAGCATAGGCGGCGGCATAGGCCAAAGCCGACTGTGCATGGTACTGCTCCACAAGGCACACGTGGGCGAAACCCAGTCCAGCATCTGGCCGGAGGATATGCGACGCCAATGCCGCGAGGCCGGAATGCCACTGATATAACACCACACAAAAAACAGGTTCCGCGATAGCATGCCGACATGCATATCGCGGAACCTTCATTACGTTATATTTATCATCCCATTATGGATGCCCCATTGAAAGGAGCGAGGGCAGATGCTTATTTTTTGTAGATGCCTATACCTATCTTCAAACCGGCAGAGGTGCCATACTTGAAGTCGTTCAGACCGAAATCCGCATACAAGGCCGGCTCTATGCTTACCTTGTCATTGATAAAGAATGTATAGCCTACCTGAGGACAAAGCTGGGCATAATTGAGTTTAGTGCCTGCATGCTCGAACTGCAAGCCACAACCCAGGTTGATGCCGCATTCGGAGAAAGAGTAGCGGAAACTCGGCTTAATCTGCAAAGCGTTGTATCCTCCCACATGGCGATAGCCCAACACGCCTCCAATCATCCAGTTGTCGGCAACATAGTAGCCATACTCGCCACCTATACCAAAACTGAATTCACCTTTGGAGTAACCGATGCCCAAACCGGTCAACGAAGCACCGCAGTAATGCGTACCTTTTTCAAACTGAGCATTGGCTCCAAGTGTCATCACTGTCATAAACAAAAGGACTAAAATCTTCTTCATAGCAGTTCCTGTTTGAAGTTAATATTGTTTATTTCTCTCGTATTCGGGACACATTGTCAAATGCCCCATCGCAAAGGTACAGTATTTTTTCATATCTTTGCAGGCATGAAACAGTTTTTTTTACTCCTGACGACATTTTGGTGCTTATTAACAGTTGCAGCCCCCAAATACGAAGTTCGTGCCGTATGGCTCACTACATTCGGCGGATTGGACTGGCCCAAGGCCAAGGCAAACACCGAATCAGGGCGCAAAGCCCAGCAACAAGAGTTGCGCGACATTCTGGACCGTCTGCAACAGGACGGCATCAACGCCATATACCTCCAGACTCGCATACGCGGAGCGGTAATCTACCCTTCGGCCATAGAGCCTTGGGACGGGTCATTGACGGGCCGTTATGATATGCATCCGGGATACGATCCCCTGCAATTTGCCATTGATGAATGTCACAAACGCGGCATGGAGTGCCATGCCTGGGTCGTAGCCATCCCTGCATTCAAAATTGCCGATGCCCGCGCACTGGGGCGCAAGTCTCTCATATACACGCATCCCAAGTTGCTGTACAAGCACAACGGTTCCTATTACCTGGATCCATCGCTGGCAGGCACAGCAGACTATTTGGAACGTATATGCAGGGAAATAGCCGGGAACTATGACATTGATGGCATCCACTTCGATTACATACGTTATCCTGAAAAGACAGCCAGGACACGTCAGGACTGGCGTCGCGACAATATCACGCGCATAGTCCGCCAACTCTATGGTGCCATCAAGGAAGAAAAGCCATGGATCAGAGTTTCGTGCAGCCCGGTGGGCAAGTACAGCGACGTCAGCCGTTACTCGGCTCGCGGTTGGAACGCCTACCATGCCGTCTACCAGGATGCCGTGCTTTGGATGAAGGAGGGCATCATGGACATGATTTCACCCATGATGTATTTCAAGGACAACCATTTCTTCCCCTTTGCAGCCGACTGGCAAGAGCAGAGCCATGGCAAAGTCATAGCCCCGGGACTTGGCATTTATTTCCTTGACCCGAGGGAAAAGGACTGGAACCTGGACGAGGTGACACGCGAATTGCAATTCATCCGTCAAATGAACATGGGTGGTGCGGCATACTTCCGCACCCGCTTCCTGTTGAATGATGTCAAAGGATTAGAAACCTGGATACGCAACTATTACTACACCACCCCAGCACTTATGCCGCCCCTGAAGGACAATCCTGCCTGCACAGCATCGTCAAAGCGTACTCCGCGCTTCGTGCTATATGCATCGGACACGCATCCCGTAGACACAAGCAATCCCGAGAACATCGTGCGCATTTTCTGGGGAGAAGTCAAATACAACATGCTGGCAGCACGCCTGTTCGGCAAACATCTGGCCATAACCACATTGGACGATTTCGGAAACGAGTCCGAACCCAAGGACATTACCGAATAAAGACGGCACAGGGAGCGATTATCGTTTTGCCGGCCTCTCAAACACAATACGCGTATTCGGCAATCTCGCAATCCTGTGTCTACTTTTTCATCCCTATCCTATCCAGCCACTTCAATATGTTTTCCTTGGAATCCGGCACTCTGTCCCGTGCTATGGCATAACCGTCAAGGACCGTGGCACCCTTTTCCATCTCGCGAATGATCTTTATTGCCCCGGAGAAACGGCTGCCGCCATGCGTGCAGAACGGTATCAGGGTCTTGCCGGTGAAATCATACTCCTCAAAGAAAGAATATAGCGGCATGGGCATGTCGTACCACCAGTTCGGGAACCCAACAAACACGACATCGTAATCCTTCATATTCTCTATATGCGCAGCCAGTTCGGGACGCGCCTTGCCGTCTATTTCCTCCTTGGCTGCGTCTATCAGCTCCTTATGCGAACCGGGATAATTATGGACCGTCTTTATTTCAAAGACATCGCTGCCTGTAGCCTCGCCGATAATGGTCGCAACGTATTGTGTATTCCCCATTATCCTGTTATCTGAAACGACACGGCTCGCACCAGACGAAGCATTCACGTCATCAGTTTCGGGGACGGAAAAATAAACGACCAACGACTTGACTTCGTTCCTGCCGGCAACATGCCCTGCGGACTGGGACGAAACGTCCTGCACATCATTCCTTGACTCCGTAATGTTATCACTCCCCGTAGCCCGGCAACAGGATGTTATTATACAAGCAACGACTGACACTATTCCTACTGCCATAAAAATCTTTTTCATAATCTCCATAAAATGTTTATTGATTATCGTATTCCTCATCCGTCACGGCATCCATCCATACGGCACCGCCTTTCGACTGCTGCGGTCCGATGGCAATATGCGTAAATTCCCTGTCGGGAGCAGCTCCATGCCAATGCACAACGTTCGGGGCAATCCTCACCACGTCACCAGGATGCAGGATTTGCACAGGCTTGCCTTTCTCCTGATAGCGTCCTTCACCAGAGGTACAAAGCAGTATCTGTCCCCCAGGATGTGAATGCCAGCTGTTGCGAACACCTGGCGCAAAGGTCACGTTACCCACAGTGCAATCCATGGAATCGTCCTTGGAGACAAACATTTCAAGCCACGCCTCACCTGTGAAATTAGGGCCATCAGGGAGTTTGACTCCTTTCGGGAAAACATCCTTGACATCACCATCCACAGCGTCGGCCATGGCAAGTACCCTGTCAAGCTGTTCCTGTGTCATACCAAGATTTCTGCAAATGGCCATGTGTCCGCGCAACATCGGCTCCACGCTTTCACCCAATGCCGCGATGACCGATACGGTGGCCAGTTCCCGTTCGGGATAAGTCAGCACATCGCGCTCGAAAATATCCGCAAAAAGATGCTCCTTAAGAAAACGCTCGATGACTGGAGCAAACTCGGCATACCCGGCTTTGGGAGCATCGGCGGGAATGCCAGAAATTTCCGCCAATATATCGCGGCCGCGTTCGTAACGGGTACGACCGTCTTCTACCGGGGAAGCATCCCTGCCGGCAACGTCCTTGATACCCTGCGCCTCCCGTTCGCCGATCACCGCGATGAAGGTCTGCAAGGCCCTGAGACACCGAGGGAATCCACAATAGGCATAGGCATGTACCAAGACCTCGCGGATTTCATTAACTGTCAGCCCTCCGTCCAATCCTGCTGCAAGGGCAGGCTTAAGGCTCTCCAAATTCCCCCTGCCAGTACAGACGGCGATTTTCACGATATGCTGCTGACGCATGCTCAATGCGCTATCCGATTCGACAGATTGCGCCATCATACCTGTTACTGTAATAAGGCAGAAGCAAATGGTTACATATATATATTTCATGCCCCTGTCCTCCTGTCACAGTCTTTTGCCCATGAACTCCGTCAACTTCCCTACAACCGCATCCACATACTCAGGCACATAGTATGTCTTGATATGTGTCGCACCGGGGATAAGGAACAACTCCTTGTCTTGTGTACCCGTGGCATGGCCATAGCAACGCTCCGTCATATAGAACGTATCAGCGATGCTCCCTGCCATCATCAGCAACGGCTGATTGACAAGATACATGTCCGCTGCGGCGTCAAAGGCAAAAAGATCCACCAGACTGCTCTT
This sequence comes from Bacteroides sp., assembly GCA_023665805.1. Taxonomy (GTDB): domain Bacteria; phylum Bacteroidota; class Bacteroidia; order Bacteroidales; family Bacteroidaceae; genus Physcousia. The sequence continues at coordinate 13,931 of JAMPDJ010000007.1, forward strand.
GGTGTAACGGAACGTGGAATTGGGATGCGCGTGGCTTTGAAGATAGTATCCATAACCCTCGCGATAGAGGTCGAACGGCAATGCGGCCGCCTGTTCGGGCGTCACACCGCTCATATCACCCACATACTCTATTTCACCGCCTTCGGCCTCTTTCTGACGAGCGGCACAGGCATCGGCAAGCCTTTCCTGCACACTGTTTATCTGAGAATCGAGGAAACCGTTGCGACGTACCAGCCCGGTGTTGAACATGCTGAGCGTGGCTACTGCCTTGAACCGTTTGTCGGTCTGTGCCGCTTTCAGCGTGTAACCTCCACCACCGCAAATCCCAAGAACGCCCATCCGTTGCGGATCCACACCGGGATACTGCGACAGGATGTCCGCGGCACGGTGAATGTCCTCTATGCGGTTGGCAGGCTTGTCCGTGTTTCGAGGTTCCCCCTCACTGGCTCCCTGATAGGCAGCGTCGAATGCCATACAAATATACCCTTGCTCTGCCATGCGCTGGCTGTAAAGGCCAGCAACCTGCTCCTTCACACCGCCATTGGGATGCGCCACGACAATAGCAGGATAACTTTTCGTGGGATCGTATCCCGCAGGAGTATAGACGTTGGCTGCGATTTTCAAACCGTTCAAATCATATGTAATCGGACGTATATTTACTTGTCCGGCCACATTTTCCTTAATGGCGTCTGCATAGACCAATCCCCATGGATTATCGTTATGGCTATTGGTGTCCTTTACATCCGTAAAAGCCATTTGCGCTTTTGCCATGCCGCTGCATGCAATCATCGCCAGGCAAAAGCCATGCTTCAGCATTTGTTTCATTGCTTTCATTATATACTACAACTATTGACTATGCGTAAAAATAAGATGCCGTAGCTCCTCCGTCCACGAGGAAATCAGAGCCGGTAATAAAAGCACCCCTGTCGCTCATAAACAACTCGGCCACATTGGCGACCTCGTCAGCCGTTCCCGGACGTCCGGCAGGGCAAGCCGCGAACATGTTTTTATAAAAATCTCCTCTCGGCCCGTTGAACTCGTCTATGGCCAACGGCGTGACGATGATGCCCGGAGATATGGAGTTGATACGCGCACCTCTCTTGCCCCAGCGGACAGCTTCGGCCATCACCCGCTTGACGTTACAACGCTTCGCCATCTGGTAGGCATGAAGCGTGTCGCGCAGACTGGCCGGTTGCAGCATGTCGAGGTCAAGCAATTGCTCAGCAGGCGTGGTGGCAAGCAGGGCATCTTCCTCCGGCGTAAGGGCAGGCATACGATGCCCGGACTGGCTGGAAATGGTCACTCCCGTTCCACCGGGCGCAATAACCTTGCCCACTTCTTCAAGCAAAACAGCGGTACCATAGAGGTCAACTTTCAATATCGTGTCAACCTGAGCCTGGCTTGGCGATACCCCTGCGGCATTCACAAGCATGGTTATCTCTCCATGTTTCCTGGCCTCGTCTATGATAGCAAGAATGGAGTTCCGGGAAGTTATGTCCATCTCAAACGGAACGGTGTCGAATCCGGCACGGTTCATGATGTTGGCCGTGGCCGATGCGTTTTCCATGGATCTGTCGCCTATGACAATCTTCATGCCATATCCCATGCGGCGGGCAATGGCCATGCCTATCTGGCCGGCCCCAACCAATAACAATACGTTCTTCTTCATCATAATTCGATATTATCTTCAAATGGCAATGCAAAAGTAGAGCATTTTTATTTGAAGACACTTACCCTTTTTACTGATTGTCGTACAACTTTTACCTATTGTCGCACGCCATCAGGCAGACAAAAGAATATGCGCATAATAATGCACAACAAGCCGCAGGTACAATCCGCATGCCTTTCCTGATGCACAAAGAACCCACTAAGCATACTGTCAGAAAAACAGAAAAAGGAAGCCTCAATGGCAAAAATACGGTTATTCACATGAGCATCGCAGGAAACGCATATTTACAAACAACTAATTACCAGCAGTTTGCAAAAATCCTATTTTTAACAGAGCCAAGCCCCCGGGACGCAAAAATTCAATTCTCGCAGAAAACAAGGCATTGTCCAAGCGAAAACAAATATGCGACAACACATTGTCTCGCCCGTGAATTCACGATGTCTCCCCCATGACCTCACCGAGACGCAACCACAAACATGCGGGAAGCAAATTCTGACACGACACCAGCCCACCTCTATTGCATAAACATACACTACCTGTATGCTCTCGCAATAGCAATCAACAGGATATGCAAAGTACCAAACACAAAAACGAGCCGTGCATTTCAACACAACGGGCGGCCGCACCATCATCGGTGCAGCCGCCCGTTCTCATACATATAATTGGCAGGGCAGTATCAGAATACCACCTTCTTGCCTCCGATTATTACTATCTGCCCCTTAGCTGCCTTACGCAATTCGCGGCCTGCGAGGTCATACATCCTGGTACTACGTTGAGTCTGCCCTGGCAGAACTGACGATATGCCCGTGGTGACGGTATTGGCACGAACGGCAATGTCGTCAACGGCAATGTACGCCGGAACACTCAAGCCATACTGGCCGCCCTGGTCGGCAGACGCCACAAAGTTGAACTTCACGGTATTTACGGCACCCAACGAGGAGAGGTCAAGGTATACCCAGCCTTCCTGGTGATGAAGTCCGTCTACCAAACGCAGAGTGACGGTGCCTGTGAGTTTCCCGTTTACATCATAGCCGTCCACGCAAAGATCCACATAGGTATCCTTTCCGGCAGCAGGACAGTAGTCCGTGCCTTTGACTATACTGCTGAGAAAATAACTGGTAAGGGCAAAATAGGCATGGTCTATCACACCGGTCCGACCCTCGCCGAAGCCAAGCATGGCACGCGAGTCAGCACCATACGGCACTGCGGAATTGTCGCAACCGTTTATCACGGCAAAGTGGTCCGAAGCGTTGCGTCCGCCTCCTCCGCGTCCCGTCATAGTATTGGCATCGCTGTTGTATACTGTCAACTGGTGGTTGTAGTCCAGGCCTCCCAAAACCGAACCGACATAATCGGACACCGCTATGCCACCGTTCCAATATGCCCAGGCACCATAACTGTTATTGACCATGGAGGCGAGGAAGGTATTACCCTTGTCATTCCATCTGTATGCTTCCTCCTCGGCAAAGACACCATTGCCACCATCGCCATAGAGCAACTTGCCACCGTATTGTGGAGAGTCAACCAGAGCAGACCAATACTCAGCGGCCTCGCCCTTGTAGTCCTCGTCCTCGAAACTTAGAATTGCCAGTTCCTTGTCATCCATGACAGACACATCACCGCCGGCCATGTGCAGGTCCAATGCTCCTGACACCTCGGTGCTGCTCTCGCCAATCCACCCATTGTTCTGCATGATTGCCGTCTGCACCTTCACGAAATGTATACCTGGAAGATTGGCCGGTCTGCCCTGGGCATCCACCGCCCATTGCAGGTCCAGTTTGCTACCATTGTCGGCATTTGGCAGATTGTCGGCATAGCCCCAGGCGTATGGTGTCTGCAGATAATCCCTGCCCTCGCCACTGCAATCCACACTGTTGGAAGCCAAGCGCACACCGGTGAACGTGAGACTTGCCTCACCGGACTGCCACAGAGGCCAGTAATTCTGACGATGAAAAGCGTTCATCTCCACATAGCCTTCGCCACCCTCGCTGTCCGTCCATCGGATGTAGGTATTGTCCGTAACGGAAGTCCCTGGAGTAGGAGTAGCCACATGGTCCTCGGGAGTGCGATGGTAGGTAACAGTGTAATTACGCAGGGTTTGCGCCTTGCCATACTCGCTGCCTGCCAGTTCGTACCACTCGTCATCGGGCAGACCGTTGCCGTTGGCATCGTAACTGACATAAACAACACCGGGTTCGCTTGCACCGCCTTTCTGCACTCCATCGGCATCAAAGGCGTTGCCCAAAATCTGCAGGTCATACACACCCTTGCGATTCTCCACCATGTGGTCGAAACCCATGACTATGTATCCTCCATAAGCACCCAAGGACACGGTACCGCCATCCAACAACAGTTCCTGCGCCTTGCGGTTGATGCTCTCTTGGGTATCTCCCTCCTCATACTCGGGCATAGTATTCACGAACTGCCCTGGCGCGGGACGATAGTCATACACCCGACTGATGCCGGAGAGGTTGCCGGCACCATCCGCAGACTGTGCTCCGGCACAGATCGGAGTAACGAACACCATAGCTGCGGGAGCCAACAAAGAGTAAAGTTTTCTCATCATATATAATCATTTATGCACACGCATGGAAAGGTCCCATGCCTGCGCGGTCCAATCCATAGATAACAGGCAGCGAAAGCAGCACTTCCGTATTATTACAACATCTATTACAGCAGGAATCTTCCATCCGTTATCCCGCGGACAGTTCTTACGCCGGCATTGGCAGGTCTTCTGACTTCGTCCCATAGGCTGCACGTCTTCCCGGATAACAATGTTGGTATCTTCCAGTGACCAACGCTCCGAAACGGAGCGCATATGTGCGTGCCTGAACAATGGACTCACAGCATCGGGTAATGTTGCAGGTTCTCACTGCATTCCCATCTTAGCCCGTCGGTCTGCATCAGACCTCAGGGAACCAAATGCGATACAAAGTTATGTAAAAACATAGGAATGGCAAAACAATCTCCCATATTTATTTCCAAAGGAAAGCCATGTGGGCAGGGATGTCGCCCGTCCGGACCTTCCACAGTTGCATGCCCTCGGCAGAATAGCACAGGAGCGTGCCCGGATTGACATAGCTGCGGGCATCGCCGAGGAGCACCTCGCGGGTGACAGGATTCACGGCCAGACCATATGGTTCCATGATGGAAGCCTCGGTACCGTCGGCGATGAAGTTAGTGGTCACCACCTCGTGGCTGACAGTGTTCACTATGGCGTAGTTCACTTGTGTATCCATGGTGACATAGGAGAAGTCCTTGCCTATTACATATAAGGAGTCGCCACAGATGGTCATGTTCTTTGCCACAATGTCACGGCCATCTGGAGCGGTGATGCGTTGCACATGTGCCTCACCGGCAGGGTCCGTGACACAGAAAAGAGAATTGGAGTTGCCATAATAGTCACCGCGCGAGGACACCCACAACTGCCCGTGCCTGTCGGCCAGGACATGGTGCAGGTTGACGGCCACTGGCAGCCGGCGTTCCTCCGTAAAAGAATCAAGATCGATGACTGAAATGGTATTCTCGTAATTTGGCGACATGTATCCGCCACTGTTGGCCACGTAAAGTTTTCCTTCAAGGATGGCGAGGCAGTCGGGTTGGAATCCGGCAATGCAAGTGTCGACCTTCTCCAATGTGGCGGTATCTATCTTCACCACTATGCCTCGCTGTTCATAATCCGGTTTTATCTGCACGGGGCCGGCATAGCTGGAGACGTAGGCATAGCCATCGTGAAAACAGATGTAACGGCAATTGGAAAGATCCACCTGTCCTATACGGCGTGCCGTGGCCGCCTCCATCACCTCCACCTTGTTGCTGCAATTGACAACGGCCCACATACGGGAACCATAGATTTGCAGGTCGTTGCCGACATCACCCAGTTCCTTTACTGCCATCGGGTTGGCGTTGCCGTAGATGTTGCGGACATACAGGCCCGATGCGTAATCGTAATAGTCCATTGTGCACTTGTTGCTTCCCATGTTGCCCTCGTTCAGAAGATAGAAGCCCTGAATGGCATCCGTGCGCCCCCCTCCTGTCTCTTCCTCCTCGGAAGGCCATATGACTATGTCGTGTCTGCACGCATGGAGCAACGGCAACAGCATGGTAAAAAACAGGAGGCGGATATGTTTCCTTGTTATTGTATTCATGTTATATAAACGGATGAAGCAACATCAAAACTCGACCTTCATGACACCTTTCCAGTTCCGTCCCGGCATGGGATAGTTGAGGACGACATCGTATTGCTGGTCGAAGACGTTATTGCACTCCACGGCAAAGGTGACGGCACAATGACGCAGTGGCATGCGGTAGGTAGCGGAAAGGTCGTGCGTGTACCAAGGCTGTTCGTAGTTTTCGCGAATGTTGGCACTGGCATGATAACGTTCTCCAACATAGATGAAGGAATAGTTGAGACCGGCATTTCTCCATACGAGGTTGCCCGTCACGCTGCCGCTGTGGTGAGGGACATAGGCTATCTGTCCGCCATAGGTGCCATAGTAAGGGTCATTGTCCAGGGGGTCGCTACGGTCCGTGGCCGACTGGTAGGTATAGTTGAGGCACAGGACCAGAGACCAGTCCCTATGCCAGCGCAGGACGCTCTCGACCGTAGCCTCCACTCCGGCAATGTGCACCTTGCCCACGTTCATCATCATCCAGCGGTATTGGCCGGATCCTTTGGGTATGGCCACTATCTTGTTGTCAACGATATTGAAGTAGCCGTCGGCCTTGACCTCGATATGCCTCAGCAGGCCGCGATAACAATCGAATGCATGGATGAAGCCAAGATTCCACTGCCTGGTGGTCTCCGGCTCCAGGCGGACATTACCCACCTCGGTATAATACAGGTCATTGAAAGTGGGCAGGCGGAATATGCCCTTATAAAAAGCCCTCAGCGAGAAGTCGGGGCAATCCGCCAGCGGCTGACAGGACAGGTACACGGCAGGAGTCCATCGGCCGGTGAGCTTGTGCACGTGGTCGGATGTAATGCCCTTGGTGGTCTTGTCCCAAACGTAGGTACCAAGCAAAGAGGCCATTACACGAAAACGTTTGTATTCATACTGCGAAGCCAAGGCCGCAAGCAACGCATGGCGGCGAGGATAGACGAAATGCGTGAGCGATGCGTCAAGAGTGTTGTACTGATAGTCCGCAGCAACGTTTATCTGCCACCCTGGCAGAAGCTCTACATGGTGGGCGGTACTTAGATATAGCTCGTGCTGACGAAATCTGTTGTCCTGATACATCAGAGTGGTGTCGGGATTGAGATAACGCATCCAATCGTTGGCGTACTTGCCATTGACCTGAAACTTGTAACGATCGGAAACGTGCTTGGTCCATTGGCCTTGGACAAAGAAATTGCGGTCCCACTGCCTTTGGGCATGCTTCCACACATTGCTGACAATGGCTCCCGGGATGCCACGCGCGGAATCATAAAAGTAGGCCTTGGCATTCCATGTGCCATCAGTGGTATTGCCAAAAACGGAGGCCTCCACGCGATAAGAACGTATATCGCCATTGTCACGTACCGCAGTAGTGTCCCATGCCACCTCTCCCGAAGGCAGGACTCGACGATAGCGGAACTTGTACTTGCCGGAAGCTCCGGTATAGTCGGCACTGACACTGCTGGAGACACGACGGCTCCACTTCTGTTCCCACACGATGGAAGGATTTATAAGGTCGAAACTTCCCCCTTTGAGAGAAGTACGCAGATTATAGGTCTTACCTTCTTCAAACACGGGGCGACGCGTACGGATATAGACCGAACCCGATGTACCATAGTCGCGGGCAGGTTGGAAAATTTGAGCTTTCTGACCATTGTACAGGGCTATCTCCTCCACATTGTCCAAGGAAAAACGGCCTAAATCCACCAATCCGTTCTGCGCATTGCCCAACTGTATACCATCGTAGAACACACCCATGTGGTTGGTACCCATACTACGGATGTCAATAGTTTTCAGACCGCCTACGCCACCATAGTCTTTCAATTGCACTCCACTGAAATATCGCATGGCATCTGCCACTGAAAACGCCGAGAGCGATTGCAAACGTTTGCCACTGAGACGTTGGCTGGGTACAATCTCATCGCGTCTTTGAGCATAGACCGCCACTTCGTCCATCTCGGAAATGCTATCTCGCAATCCCGATGACACGACAAGGGAATCCCCTGTCCGAGCAAACGCAAAGAGGGGTAAAGTCAGGCATGACAGGAATAATGCTGATACCCTGCTTGGAATCATTTCTTATGCCTGTTGGCTCGTTGCCTGCGGATGTCGGCCTTTTTCTTTGCCGCACCACTGCCATGAGCACCGGTAATGTATTGTTTCTTCTTGGCCTTGGTCTTCACCTTGTTCTCCGCTCGCGGGTCACACTCCTTCTTGGGACCGCCACGGAAAGTGATGCCTCCGCCCATGATGACAGCATCTATGTCGTCTCCTCCGTACATATATATATTATTTAAGGTGTAGAGCGGGCAGGCCTACAGCCCGCCCGATAGTTATTTAATGATGGAACAAACGCACTCCGGTGAATGCCATGGCTATGCCATACTTGTCGCAAGTGGCAATGACATGATCGTCACGCACGCTACCACCGGCCTGTGCCACATACTGAACGCCACTCTTGTGGGCACGTTCTATGTTGTCGCCAAACGGGAAAAACGCATCGCTACCCAAGCATACGCCTGTATTCAGTGCCAACCACTCACGAGCCTCCTGCTCTGTCAGAGGCTCGGGACGCTCGGTAAAGAACTTCTGCCATTCACCGTCGCGCAGCACGTCATCACGTTCGGGACCGATGTAAATGTCTATGGTATTGTCGCGGTCGGCACGACGTATGCCCGGAACAAAGGGCAGGTTCATGACCTTGGGATGCTGGCGCAGCCACCAAATGTCGGCCTTGTTGCCAGCCAGACGTGTGCAATGTATGCGACTCTGCTGGCCGGCCCCTATACCTATGGCCTGGCCGTCCTTGACATAGCACACGCTGTTGCTTTGGGTATACTTCAAAGTGATCAGGGCGATAATCAGGTCACGACGCGCCTCCTCGGTAAAGGTCTTGTTCCGTGTGGGTATGTTTTCAAAGAGAGCGGGATCGGCAAGGTCTATCTCGTTGCGTCCCTGTTCAAAAGTGATACCGAAGCACTGTTTGCGCTCCACGGGGGCCGGAACATATTCGGGATCTATCTGGATGACGTTGTAAGTTCCTTTACGCTTGGCTTTCAGAACCTCCAACGCCTCCGGAGTGTAACCAGGAGCAATAACGCCATCACTTACCTCACGGTTGATGAGTCTTGCCGTAGACTCATCGCAAACATCGCTGAGAGCAATGAAGTCACCGTATGAACTCATGCGGTCGGCTCCACGTGCACGGGCGTAAGCCGAAGCTATTGGAGTGAGTGGCAACGGGGCATCGTCCACGAAATAGACTTTCTTCAGCGTGTCGTCCAATGGCAGACCCACTGCTGCTCCAGCAGGGCTTACGTGCTTGAAACTGGCAGCCGAGGGCAGACCCGTGGCTTTCTTCAACTCGCGCACCAACTGCCAGGAGTTGAAGGCATCCAGGAAGTTGATGTAGCCCGGACGGCCGTTCAGTACCTGAATAGGCAATTCTCCTTCCTCCATGTAAATTCTGGATGGTTTCTGGTTGGGGTTGCAACCGTACTTCAATTCAAGTTCCTTCATGTGTGTATATCTTTTTCTGTATATAATTATTTCTGTTTCCACAATGTCACATAAACACAATGGCCACTCCCTCTCTTTTGGAAGGAGTGACCAATGGATTAGTGGAGCTGGAGGGGATTGAACCCTCGTCCAAACAGGGACATCCCATGCTTTCTACACGCTTATTCCGGACTTCGGTTGTAGGGAAGCGACAAGACCCGGACCACCAATCGCAACCTTAGCATCTGTGAGTTTCACCTCGGAGTAGATGCGTCCTCCAAGGCTATCCCCGATTTGCTGTGCCACTGGATCTGAGAGCTTCGGGGCGGAGAGCCTCAGAGTGACATCCCGTCTCAGCACCTGGTGCCGAGATAAAGCCGGTAATCTACTGTACTTCGATTAGGCAGCGAGAGCGTAGTTGTTTTCGCCAGATAAATTCTTGAAGGTCAGAGATTAGAGAGAGAGGCCAACAACTCTCTGCGTGCTTACATGACATCTCATCCTGCTGTCAAATCCATGTCAGCCCCAATGTCATTTGCAGCTACAAAGGTAACAATAATTCCCGAAAGCAAGAAAAGTTTGAAACATTTTTTATACCTTTGCCATAATGTAGTCCTTGAACAGACAATATAACTACCACAAAATACGTTATATCGTACACACATGTGTACTCATACCCCTCAAATAGGTATCTGGCTGTAACTATCCCGAATGATACATTATATGAATAACAGACTCATTGTCCTTGTCATTGCGCTTTTCGTTGGTTTGATGGCAATGGCTCAAACATCCATGACCGATGACCAAGTGCTGAAGTACCTCGCGACAGAAAGCAGAAAAGGCACATCCGAACAAAAAATGGCGGCCGAACTGATAAAGAAAGGCGTTACTCCCACACAGTTGCAGCGTGTGCGAAAAAAAGCCGAGAAGATGAAGGCCGAGGCGGATTCAAAAAAGACATCCAAGGATGACACCAAGAAACAACGCAAAGGCAACAATGAAGATGACAACATGTTCATCGACGCTGCGGAAAGCAGGGCCGAGGAACTTGGCATGAACAAGAGCGAAGAGGACGTGGATGCCAGCGATGCCACAGAAGTGACTGGCGTGACCGAAGCAGAGCAACGTCTGGTCTTCGGACGCAACATATTCAATTCCAAGAACCTGACATTTCAACCGGCATCCAACATTGCTACCCCGGCCAACTATGTAATCGGCACAGGCGACATAGTAACCATCAATATATGGGGCGCCAGCCAGGAAAGCATCGAGGCCGAAGTCACGTCCGACGGATATGTGGTGGTAGACGGTGTCGGCCCCATCAGACTTGCAGGCCTTAGCGTGGCCAATGCCAATAAAGTGCTTGCAGGCAAACTGGGACAGTACTATAACGACTGTGACATACAATTATCCCTGACAGAAGCACGTAGCATACAGGTACAGGTGATGGGAGAGGTGGTCAACCCCGGAACATATACACTTAGCAGCCTTTCCACGGCATTCAATGCCCTGTACACGGCAGGTGGCATCAGCAAAATAGGCACACTGCGTGACATCAAGGTCTACAGGGATGGGAAACTCATCGGTTCCATTGATGTCTATGACTATATCTTGAATGGCAACTCGCGCGGCGACGTGCGCTTGGAAGACAATGATGTAATTGTCGTTGGTGCCTATGACTGTCTCGTGCAAGTTAAAGGAAATGTCAAACGCCCAATGTGGTACGAGATGAAAAGAAGCGAGACTGTAGGAGATCTGATCAAGTATGCAGGTTCCTTCTCGGGAAACGCATATACAAAGAAGATACGCGTAACACGCAAAGCCGGAGACCAATACAGCATACACACCGTAGACGAGTTTCAAATAGGAGCATTTGCGTTGGCCGACGAGGACAAGGTAGAGATAGACAGCATACGTGCCCGTTTCAGCAACCGCGTGGAAATTCGTGGTGCCGCAAAGCATGCCGGCCTCTATGAATTGGGAAAGGACATCAATTCCGTGCGTACTTTGCTTTTGGCCGCTGACGGCCTGAGCGAGGATGCCTATGAAGGACGTGCCATCATGCACCGCGAGAACCCAGACCTCACCCTGAAGATGATCGGTGTTGACATACATGGCATACTGGCAGGCACGACAAGCGACATTCCTCTGAAAAACAATGACGTGCTTTTTATTCCCAGCAAGACGGACATGTTGGGCGAACGTATCATTGACGTAAAGGGCGAAGTAGCATACCCGGGGCAATACCCGTATGCCGACAACACCACCATACAGGACATTATCCTGCAAACAGGCGGTATCACAGAGGCCGGTTCCTTGGCAAGGGTAGACGTTTTCCGTCGTGTACGCGACAATGAGTCGACAACACCTGGCACCAACAGTTCCTTGAGTTTCCAGTTTTCTTTGGATACAAACTTCTCCATACACCAAGACACCACATTCTACTTGCAGCCCTACGATATAGTGGTGGTGCGCAAAAGCCCTTCATACGAAGAGCAAAAGAACGTTATGGCCGAGGGTGAAGTCAACTTTGAAGGACAGTATTCGCTGACACACAAGAACTACAGGTTGTCAGAACTGATTGAGGCTTGCGGCGGCCTTACCGGTATGGCGTATGCACGTGGTGCCAAGCTCACACGTCTGATGACACAGGAGGAAATAGAGCAGCGCGACCAAGCCAACATGAAGGCACAGATTCAGCTCTATGAGGATGGCTTGAGAGAAGGCAAAGACTTGAACATGCAGATAGCAGACTCTCTGCTGGCACTAAAGACAAATACCGCCAACACGTTCTCGGTAGCCATAGACTTGGAAAAGGCCATGACCAACCCTGGTTCCAACGATGACATCATGCTACGCGAAGGCGACCTTCTGCACGTGCCACAATATAGCAACATCATCAAAATAAGCGGTGAAGTGATGCATCCCGTGAGCATGAGTTACGAGAAAGGACGCAATCTGGCATATTATATAACCCACGCTGGCGGATATGGCAGCAATGCATCCAAAAGAAAAGTATACGGCATCAACGCCAACGGTTCCATAGTGAAGCTAAGCAGCAATTCCGTGCGCGACATCCAACCAGGCATGGAAATAGTGGTGCCACAGAAGAACAACAAGCGCAAGTTGTCCACCACGGAGATTATAGGCATCGGCTCTGGCATCGCAGCCCTGGGCAGCATCATCGTGGCACTGCTCAATGCCATCAAGTAAGCATGGCACATATGCAGGCGAAAACTCCACGAATATCTCCACAGCAACCGATTCCGCATGTACACATTATATAATAAGATATAAACATTCCCCGGACACATGGGAGGGGGACAAACAACCGACATCAAGATATGACAGAGAAACAAGGCAAAACCGTTCCGGTCAAAGCAACTATACAGAAACTTGTGGACAAGAAATGGCTTTTTATGAAGGTATGGATTGCCACCTTCATCCTCTCGGCCACATACATTCTGCCACAGCCTCGTACATACACGGCATCCACACTGCTGGCTCCTGAAATGGGAGCCGGGGACAATGCAGGTGGCCTGTCGGCTCTGGCATCTTCTTTCGGATTCAATATCGGAGGTGGTTCGTCCGTGGATGCCATATACCCTACCCTGTACCCTGAGCTGATTTCATCCAACGACTTTATTGTGGGACTTTTTGACATACAGGTGGAGACATTGGACGGATCTGTCCGTACAGATCTGTATACGTATCTGACCAAGCACCAGAAGTCCGCCATATACAAGAAGCCCGTTTTCTGGGTTAAGCGGAAACTCAAGGCCATGTTCTCCGACCCAATACCTCAGGGCAACGGTTCCACAGTGAACCCGTCACGGCTGACGGAACAGCAGTTCAATGTGGTGGAGATTCTCAAGGCCAACATCATCTGCAACGTAGACCCTCTGACCAGCGTGATATCACTGCGTGTCAATTCCCAGGACCCTCTGGTGGCAGCATCTTTGGCCGACTCTGTGTGTGCACGTCTGCAAGACTTCATCACGTCATACCGCACCAGCAAGGCAAAGATAGACGTGGAGCACTACACGGCTCTGGTACAGTCTTCATACGGCGACTACAAAAAAGCTATGGACAAGTACGCCACTTTCTGTGACCGCCACAAGAACATCAGCATGCAGGCGACAAATTCCGAACGTGACCGTCTGGAGACGGAACTGGCCATGGCTCTGAGCAAATACCAGGCAATGAGCACACAGGCAGAGAATGCCAAAACGAAATTGCAGGAAAACACTCCGGCCTTCACCACCCTGCAGAATGCATCCGTACCCTTGCGCCCGTCCGCCCCAAAGCGTGTCTTTTTCTGTCTGGCCATGCTGATGCTGGCCACACTCATAACCACGGCACGCATCCTGAAGGACGAACTGTACAGCACTATCAGTTTTTTCGGTTCCACCAAAGCCTGACATCAACGAACAGATGAATATCAACAGGCGTGCCATAGTGTCTTCCTTCGGATGGAAACTGATGGAAAAATTCAGTGTCCAAGGTATTTCATTTGTAGTGTCCGTAATCCTTGCAAGGATACTGTGCCCCGAGGACTACGGCATAGTGGCTCTGTTGCTGGTGTTCATAAACCTGGCCAACGTGATTATCGACGGTGGTCTCAATGTGGCTTTGATACAGAAGAAGAATGCCACACAGGAGGATTTCTCGACCATCTTCTGGACATGCCTCGCAACATCCGCCCTACTCTACGCCATCATGTTCGTCGCCTCTCCGTACATAGCCATGTACTTTCAGGACGAAAACCTTACATCGGCAGTGCGAATTTTGAGCCTGTGCCTGTTTCCCTATGCCGTAAACTCTATTCAGCGTGCCTACATATCGCGGGAGATGCTCTTCAAACGACTGTTCATCTCCAATTTATGGGCTACCAGCGTTTCCGGTATTGCCGGCATACTGCTTGCACATAACGGCTGGGGGCATTGGGCACTGATATGGTTCAACATAGCACAGGCCGTGGTGCTATGCGCCGTCATGTGGCACACAGTAAAGTGGCGCCCGTCGTTTACATTCTCCACCTCATGCTTCCGCGACTTGTTCTCCTACGGATGGAAGATATTCCTCAGCAGCATGTGCAACACCCTTTTCCTCAACATACGCAGCCTGCTGATAGGCAAATACTACACATCCGCCACACTGGCATGCTTTGACCGTGGCAAGCAGTATCCCTCGCTGGTCATGGAGAATATCAACACATCCATACAGACGGTGCTGTTTCCTGCTTTCTCCAAGGAGCAGGACAACAAGGAACGTGTACGCTCCATGATGAGCCGCTCAACGCGCACCTCTTGTCTCTTTATCCTGCCCATAATGATGTGGCTAATAGTATGTGCCCGCCCGATAGTATTGTTGATGCTTACCGACAAGTGGGAAGAGGCCATTCCCTACGTGCAACTGTTCTGTGTGGCATATATGTTGATGCCCATACAGATAGCCAACCTGGAAGCCATCAAGTCCCAGGGACGCAGCGACATCTTTCTGAGGCTCTCAATCGTTAAGATACTGATAGAGATTCCCATTTTGGTGACTACCGTGATGATTGGGCCAATAGCCATAGCGGCCGGCATAGTGCTATATAATTTCATATGCATCTTCATTAACCTCCGCCCCAGCGCACGGCTGCTGGGATACGGCTTTAGCAGGCAGATGAAGGATTTCCTGCCTGCACTATGTGCAACGCTGGCCATGGGAGCTGCAGCCTACCCCATAGCATGGACAGGATTAGGAAATACCTCGACTCTGATATTACAAAGTCTCGTATGCGTTCTCTTCTACACGGCAGCATGCTATCTCTCCCGTATGGAGAGTTTCATGTACATTCTGGATTTCATCCGCAAACGGCAATAACAGCAACCTATACACACTACACCATGCGTGCACACATACTCTATCCCAATTACCTGACCCCCGACGGCAACGCCATGTCAATCGGAGGCATACAGACGTACATCGCCAACCTCATCCCGGTATGTCGGGCCGAGGGTTACGAAGTCCACGTGTACCAACGCTCCACAGTTGAATTCACCGCACAGCACGATGGTGCCACCATACACGGATACCGGCACAAGGATGCCTTCACATATCCGCTGTTCCGCTACCTATTCGACCGTGCCAAAAAGAACATATCCGCCGCAGAGGATTTGGTTATCTTCGGCAGCGAAGCCTGCGCGGTACCGTGCCTCGGATACCGCTCCATAGCCATACAGCACGGCATATGGTGGGATATAGCGGCAGAGAAGCCGTGCTCACCAATGAAATACTTGTACAAATTCCTGCTGAAAGCACGCATGGCATGGTGCACCGTCAAGCGCGATACTCTGGTACGGACGCTGGTATGCGTGGATTACAACTTCGTCAACTGGTATCGAGCCATAACGCCATATCCCAAGAACCGCATGCGCGTAATTCCCAATTTCAGCCGTCTGCCCGAGGCTGTACCGGAGAAAGCAGAGACACCTCTGCGCATAATCTTTGCACGCAGGCTCAACACATACCGCGGCACCCGCCTGTTCACACATGCCATCACCCGCATATTGAACGAGTTCCCTAACGTGGAGGTCACGATAGCCGGTACAGGACCGGATGAGCGATATATGAAAGAACACCTGGCCTCCATGCCTGCCGTAAGTTTCACCACATACCGTAGCGAGGAATCCCTGCGGATACATGCCGACAAACACATTGCCGTGGTGCCCACCACAGGCAGCGAAGGCACCTCTCTCTCTCTGCTGGAGGCCATGAGCGCGGGATGCGCGGTGATATGCACCGACGTGGGCGGCATGACCAACATAGTGCTGGACCACTACAACGGCATCATGATCAGTCCCGATGAGAATGAACTGTACCAAGCACTACGCACGCTGATAACAGACAGACAGCTGCGCCACACACTCGCTATCCGTGCATACGACACTGTCCTGCATGCTTTTTCCCTGGATGCATGGAGAGACAAGTGGACACGCATCATACGTGAAGTCCGATGAACATGATACGCCAGTACATACTCAGCCGCGAGGTCTTCTTCAACCTGCTCATCTTCCTGATGTGGGGGTACATGCTTCTGGCTTACTACCGTGGTTTCGTGGGCATGGTCCCAGTGATAGGCAATCACCAGGACGTGGCCGAGGTTGCACTGGTATCCGTCATTGTCCTGCTGGGACTGCCTGCCATGCTAAACAGGATGAGCCCGAGCGACTGGCTGTTTTTGGGCGGATGCACATGTGTGTATGTACTGAATCTGGGGATTTTCCCGGACAACTACGATGTACTCCTAAAGAACATGTTCCCCACCCTGTGCCTGGTGGCCCCGTTCTTTCTGATGGGACGCACACTGGACATAGACAAGTATCTGCGTCCCATGCTGACCATCTCCACGTTGTGCATCCTGCTGGACGCATTCTACTTTTTGATATACATGCGTAATCCGGCCAAGATGGCCGAACGAATGGCAGGAGAGTACTATATGTACCAAGCCTACCGTCTGCTGCCGCACGTGATGCTCATCCTGTGGCGAGGCATGCGCGAGTTCAGTCTGTCCAAACTGTTTCTGGCACTGATGGGCACGTTCCTTATCCTGGCCTACGGCACACGTGGCCCGTTGGCCTGCCTGGGCATCTTCGGCATAGGATACTTCTTTGCCTTTACCCGCTTCCGCCACTCCATGTGGGTGAAAGGCAGCATGGCATTCATGGGGGGTCTGGCAGTGATATTCAGCCGTCCGCTACTGATATTAGCCAAGGACAGTCTGGAGGCCGTGAATATGAGCACGCGTATCATAGAGAGGATGCTGGCAGGAGGGCTGACGCACGATACCGGACGCGGCTTCATCAAACTGAAGCTATATGAGTATCTGGAACGTCCGGACACCTTCTTGGGCTATGGACTGTTCGGTTGCTCGCGCTTCGGCATGAAGTATCCTCACGACTTCGCGCTGGACTTTCTTTTCAGCTTCGGGTATGCCATCGGCTCCATGCTCCTTATCCTCATAGCCTATATTGTCATCCGGGCATTCGTCAAGACGCAGACACGCAACGAACGCGAGCTGATACTCATGTTCCTGTGCATGACAATACTTAAGATGTTCTTCAGCAGCAGTTTCATCATGGAGCCGTTCTTCTTTGCCCTGCTGGGCTACTGCGTTACCATTATTAGAAGAGATAACCATGTCACACAACATAGCGATAGTCTCCGCAGCATATGATCGCATACACTCGCTGGAGCGTCAGATAATGTCCCTGCAACAGGCCACGTATCCCGAACCGGTGACACTCGTCATCAGCATAGACAAGAGCGAGAATACGGATGTGGAGCAGTTTGCACAGTCCGTGGAATGGGCGCACGGCTCCAAGCGCGTGGTCATGCACGAGGAGAATCTGGGACTGCGTCGCCACATGCTCTCCCTGGGACAGTTTCTGGAGGAATTTGACGCCATCGTGGTGCTGGAGGACGACATCACCGTGGTGCCACACTTCATGACGTACGTACTGGCATCGCTGGACAAGTATCAGGACGACAACCGCATTGCCGGCATCAGCCTATACTCCTACAACGTGCATCATGGCACTCTCCGCCCGTTCACTCCTGTGTCATGCGGACATGATGTCTTCTTCATGAATGTGGCCATGTCGTGGGGGCAGGTGTGGATGAGACGGCAGTGGCAGGCCTTTCACCAATGGTACCTGACGCACGACGAGGAGTTCAACCTGCCGCACATCCCGGACAACGTGAACAGATGGAAGGCTTCCTCATGGCTGAAATACCATATACGCTACTGCATAGAACAGGACAAGTATTTCGTTTACCCCTACACATCCCTTACTGCCAACAATGCCGATGCAGGAGTACACATGAAAGTGAGCGAGACGATATACCAGTCTCCCTTGCAACTGTTTCCGCACGATGCATATCGTCTGCCCTCGCCGGACGAGTGTCCCGTGCGATACGACGGCTTCATGGAGCCCAAGTTTCTTGGCGCATATCTGGGACTCAGCGAGGATGAACTCACTGTGGACTTCCACCAAAGCCGCCGATACGGGCAGTGGAAACGCTATCTGCTCAGCACACGCCTGCTGCCGTTCCGCGTGATACAGTCGTTTGCCTTGGAGCTATGTCCATACGAGGCCAACGTCATGCTGCATCGCCATGGGCATGGCATATGGCTCTACGACACCACACAGGAAGCACTGCCGCCAGCGCGCACCGACCGCTATACACTATACCACTATCTGTACAAGAAGGGATTCTACGATGCAATCTTCATGATAGGTCCACGCCGTATGCTGTCGCTTGTGCGCGACCTTGTGTTCTACAAACTGAATCAGAAGTTTAACATGCACCTGCCCACACACATATCATGACACGCATAGCCGTACTCCTCACCAGTTTCAACCGTTGCGTCAAGACAGTGGCCTGCATGAAGAGCCTGCGCCGCGC
Organism: Bacteroides sp.; assembly: GCA_023665805.1. Taxonomy (GTDB): domain Bacteria; phylum Bacteroidota; class Bacteroidia; order Bacteroidales; family Bacteroidaceae; genus Physcousia. The sequence goes on from JAMPDJ010000007.1 coordinate 32,708, forward strand.
CATAGACCATTACACGAATACATCCCCGCAGACGGAGGCCCTCTTCTCCATATTCCTCACCGACGACGGTTGCACTGATGGCACCGCCGATGCCGTCCGCCATGTGTGCCACGGAATGAGTCTACACATAGTGCAGGGAGACGGCAAACAGTTCTGGGCAGGTGGCATGCGTATGGCATGGCGCGAGGCTCTGAGCCAGCGCAAGGACTGGGACTTCTTCCTGCTGCTCAACGACGACGCCATACTGCTGCCACAGGCCATGCAGGAGCTGATGGACACGCATGCATGGTGCATGGAACACTACTACATGCCGGGCATCTACTCGGGCGTCACCTGCGAGACAGGACACCCGGAGAACATCACCTACAGCGGCGATGTCTTCGACAACGGAGCCAAGGGCAAGTGGCACCGTCTCGGCCCCACGGGCACACCGCAGATGGTGGACCAGTGCAACGCCAACATCCTGCTCGTACCGCGACAGATTGTAGAACGCATAGGAATCTTCCATGAAGGCTACATCCATGGAGCCGCCGACCAGGACTATTGCATGCAGGTGCGCAAGGCCGGTTTCCCCGCACTCATAACGGCCGGCATTGCAGGAGAATGCGAATACGACCACGTAAGCGAAAAAGAAGAATGCCTCATGCTGATGTGCATGCCACTGGACGAACGCAGAAAGTACGTATACCATCCCACCCATTCGGACAGGGACTACCTGCTCTTCGTGCGACGCAACATACCGCACAAGTACATCATCAGCCTCATCCTACGCCGTCTGAGACTATATTGTCCGAGACTATATTATTATGTAAATAAAGCGAGAGGGCTATATTGAATACGCCCCTCGCCAGGAACTCGACACCACGTAAACCGACACCTGTTGACGGGTCAACGGCAACCTGTCGCCGAAATCAGACGACAGCAGGGGATTGTCATTTCTTTTTACAACTACACAGGCATAATGCAAGACTATCTGCTTTCGCAACATCCAACTAAAAAGCCTCTCTCTGAAAACATGCGTTTATAGTCATAAGATGCTATTGCATCATAATGGATTGTTGCATGCCAGTTCCTGATTATTCCTACCAATTTCCCCGTATCCTCAAACTCGCTCAAATCAATTACGGCCTCTCGGTTCCCATAGATGAACTCTGCCATTCCCTTAGCCTTTTCGCTATACGACAACAGCAGTGTAGGGCATCCGCATGTGACTGCATTGATGGCACAGTGCATTCGTGCCGCAATAACAAAATCACAGGCCGATATACTCTTTTTCAAACCGACAAAACCAGGATCGCAGTCAACCACGGATACCCGTTGACGACAAGATGCAGACAAGTTGGCATAAATCTGCTGCATATATGTCAAGTCATTATCCACGTCAATCGTATCCAGGACATGTGGAATCAAGAGCACATCTACGTCCAGCGCACTGACAAGCCTTTCCACAGCAGCAGTCTGAGCCTGCAAGGCATCTTCGGCAGTAGCATATTTATAACGAACCGACAATGGACTGAGATTCAGTCCCAAAGTCCTGACATGACCGTATGTACGCGGCTGTCGCATGGGCAACACGGAAAAAGCCGGATCCGGTGCAAGAACACTATTAGCAGACAGTCCCAGTGTCTGAAGGTAAGCCATGGTTTCCGGCTCACGGGCGACAATCAAGTCCACCTTACGCAGGTGCCTGGAAAAGAACCTTAACGCCTCTGGATTAGTCTCAAATTTTCCAACAGACGCTCCCCACAGGACATAACGCAACCCTTGTCGCTGACATTGCTCCAGAAAACGCGGCAACGGACGATTAAAGTCATTGTTGGACCAAACAGTATACAAATCTCCACCTATGCAGAAGACAGTATCATAGGAAGCGAGCCAATCTGTGGAATCATAGGGCATTTCATATCTCACTCCCAACAATGACATTGCTTTTCTAACAATATTATGCCATGACCAACGTCCTTTGAAATGGTCACGCTCTATCACCTCAACATCACAATCCGCCAGTCTGCGCTTGTCATCCTCATAGCGATAGGATGCGTATGTCACACGTATATCTGGATTAACGCCTTTCAATATGTTTACGGTACCACGGACTATAGCCTCACATCCGTAATTATATACTCCATGGATACCTATCAATAATACATTAGTCATTTTCTTAATCCGTTGATGTATGTTACAGTCATTTATCCTATACAATGAAAAAACTTTTTTCCTAATGCTGTTACCTTGCCTCTGAGAATCACACAGAAGCGTTGCCAAGACGACAATGGACAAAAATATCTGTCTGATGCTTTCTTGAAGCCTCGCTCCTTTAACAGGCGTAAAACCGTCTTCCTGCTGTCCGGAATATCCCGCCGTTCGCTGTTCATCCTGTAATTACCGGACAGGGCTTCCGACAAAGCTATCTCGTTACATAATACAGTATCTTTGTCAAACATGGATACTATCTCTTTTCCTCGTGCAGTATTGGCCAAAACCAAACTGTTGCCATTGGCATTGTCTCTCTCTGCCGGTGAACGCCAATAATCACCCAAAGAAATGTCTCCCAGCCTTGGCAATGTATTTAATTTGCAATTATAACATGCAGTATGATACAGTAGCCCGCTATTGAATCCCAAGAACAAACGGTTGATGTGCCTGCCCTCTGCCAACAACAGTCGTTTACCGGAATAAAACTTGACCGTACTGTTCCGCCAGCCAACATCCTTTGCACGAAAGTTCACCGACGTAACGCACTGGCCGGGAAATTTCCACTGGCAATATCCATCAAACAACAGACGTGTAGGTATGCCTGCACATAGGATATCTACTGTGGTCAGAAGTTCGGAAGATACATAATTGCGTAGTGCTCTTATATGGCAAGGCAGTCCTATGAAAAGAACCTCCTTGCCCAAACGCAACGTCTGCCTGACATCCCTGTATATCCCGGATGCGATTGGCTGCACATACTTACTGCCACGAAACATATCAAGACCTGCCAACGTATCAGTCTTATCAAAAACAACATGCCCGTTATCCCACTTGCAACCATATACAACTGCACCTTTTTCCACAAACATGCGTCCGAGAGCATACGCAATCCCACCAGAGGAACTTTGCTTGATAGCATTCTCATTTGTCTGCCATGCATAGAACGCACGAGGTTCTGTCCCGTACATCTCTCTTATGTCCGTCAGAGCAGGACATTTTTTTGTACAGACAGAACAGTCAGTGCACTTACCGGCATCAACCACAGGTCTGTAATAACCATCGCTATCCAAAGTCATACTTATAGCATCATGATTACAGACATCGGCACATAGGAAACAACCCTTACAATCAGCAGCCGCTACTATAGTAGTTACATTACTCACAGTCAGATATGCATCTAAACAATACTCTGCGGAAACTGTCTGTCACATTGATAGCACACAAACGTCCGCCTTTGCACCTATATATACGAGTCCGAACACGCCTTACGCAGGCTTTTCACCTCATTATACTGCCAAAGATACGAAAAAAACATGTAACAGGCAAATGTCTCCACTGTCAACTGCACGGTAACACAGTCATGGACACACGTAAGAAACATGTGAAACAACGAGACAACAACTATCCTCTCGCAACGGACATAAGAGTCGACGAGGAAGACATAGAAGAGATGATGTCCGTCCACAAGACATTGTCGCTCAAGATATAGTTATCTCACCGGCGATGTCGGTATTCAGCAGACGTATGATGTCTTCCTTGGAATCAGTCTGGCCCAGAAGGAACATCAGTTTGGTGACGGTGCACTCCAAAGTACCGTCGTAACCGTTCACCACACCAGCCTGAAGCAACTGCAACCCGGTCTCGTAGCGGTGCATTTCCACCGTGCCGAGAGAGCAACGCGTGGTGTTCACCAATATGCCGCCACGGCGGTCAAAATCCCTCAGTTTCTCAAACAACCATGGCTTCTGCGGAGCATTACCCGAACCGTAGGTCTGGATGACGAGAGCACGCAGGTTCTTCATGCGCACAACAGCATCCACGTATTCCTCCGAAATGCCGGGGAAGAGAGTGAGAATGAAGATGTTGGTATCGAACGAATAGTGGGGACAGAAAGGACGTGTGGGGTCTGGACGACGAATTTGCAACGCGTCATACTTGATACGTATGCCGGCATCGGCCAAGGAAGGATAGTTGTAGGAACGGAAGGCATTGAAACCCTCGGCATTTATCTTGGTGGTGCGATTGCCACGCATCAGACGGTTCTCGAAGAAGATGCACACCTCAGGAACGGCCGGCTCTCCGTCGGCATTGCGTGCAGAGGCTATCTCTATGGATGTAAGGAGGTTTTCCTTTCCGTCTGTGCGCAACTGGCCGATGGGCAACTGTGCGCCAGTGATGACAACAGGCTTGCCGAGATTCTCCAACATAAAACTCAATGCCGATGCCGTAAAGGCCATTGTGTCCGTGCCATGCAGCACCACGAAGCCGTCATAGACATCATAGTTCTCCGCTATTACCCGCGCCATATTCACCCAGTATTTTGGTTCCATGTCGCTGGAGTCTATGGGCGGCTGGAAGGCATATGAATCCATGTTTATATTCATACGCTTCATCTCTGGTACCAGATGCTGGAACCGCCCGAAATCGTAGTTCAGCAACGCGCCCGTCTCCGGGTTCTCTATCATGCCTATGGTTCCACCCGTGTAAATGAGCAGGATGGATGGTAACGATGTATCCTTCATAGCTCTCTTGTTGGATTTTGTCTGTTCTATGGCTGAGTGTCAGGCTGTACCTTGCGTCAGTATGCCCGTCTCGACTATTGCATATTTTTCAGTTTCTTTATAAACGCGGACTTGTTCTTCTGGTAGAAACGTCGGAAATCCCGCGCCGAGGCCTCGCCGGGATAGGTGCACCATGTTCCGCCTTCAGGAACAACGGCATTCCACTGATTGCTCCAGCAGTTGACGAACAATGGCGAATATCCCTCCATGGCAGGTAGCAATCCTTGTGTCCACCACTGAGGGTCGGAGTCCGGCTGCATGCCGGTCTCAGTGATGGCGTATGGAACATGCAGGCTGTCGGCTACGGCACTGGCTATGCGCAGATTCTTTTGCAGATGTGTGCGGAAGTACTTCCTGGCCTCTTCCGCTCCCATATCCTTGGGACGGTAACATTCCGTTCCGATAATATCCACATAGTCGGCACCCGGAAAACGATGCATGTACTCTGCCTCGTCACGGAACCATGAACCCGGGGAAAAAGCATAGTAAAGGTTGGTCAACCCGCGCTCCTTCATGTAATCATGGGTTAGTCGCCACAGCTCCACATACTGCTCTGCCGTACAGTCAGCCGTTCCCCACCAGAACCAGTTGCCGTTGCACTCATGCCAGGGGCGGAAGATGACAGGTATCAGTTTGCCTTCATCGTCGCGAAAGGTAAGCAGGAAATCTGCTCCACGCCCAAGGTATCCGAGGAAAGCCTCATAGGTTTTGCCTTGACGCTGCAATATGCGCTCCACCGTACCACGGTATTCTTCCTTGTATATATAGGTCTGGCCATGCTCGGGGTTGCGCATGTGCCAGGATATGGTGACGGTACCTCCACTGCGATGATGCCGGATGATGGCTTCACGCATCCGGGCATAGGAGACTCCGCCCCAATAGATAGTGCGGCCTTGCTGTTCTATCCCGTCCATATCCGTGGAAAATAGTGCAGGATAGGCTCCACATACCTGATAGACGTCGGGCATAGTCTCACGAAAGCTCTTGCCGGCCTTGCCTTTCTCACTGTCACTCCAAAAGCGGCCATAAAGCAGGGCATCGTTGTGTCCGAACATGATGACACCATTGCGCCATGGCAGACCGGAATCTTTCCTTTGAGCCGATACGACAAAGGAGACGCACAGCAGGAATATGATACTAACGATTGAAGAACGCATCTATCTCGGTCTTAAACTTCAGAAAATCCTCATCCCAGGATGTTTCAACACAGAATCGCGCCTTCAAAGCCTCATGTCTGGCACACAGTCCCTGCATGTCGCACGTGATACTCTCCAACAACCCCTTTATCGACTCCACGCTATAGGGGTTGACCTGATAACCTATTCCGTTGGCCTCGGCATATTCACCAAGACAGGTATTGTCGGCATATATTGCCGGTATGGCATAGGCCAAAGATTCATGGAACTTGTTGGAGATGGCGTAACGGACATTGAAGTCGCGATTGGGATAAGCAGCCCAGATTATGTCAGTCTGACGATAAAGTTGTTCTATGTCCTCGTAACGATATGCTCCGGTCATGTGGATGTTGACAGCAGATGCCGTATATTCCTTCAACCTATCATAATCGGGGCCTCCTCCATGATAGCAGAGGACAAATCTGTCATCTCCACGCACCGCATCCGCAAGATTCTTCAATATGCCAAGATAACGTACATTGCCCAAGTAGGCTATGCGCAACGGGCAGGAGGGCGTGTAGTCCACAGGCTCCGTGGCAATTACAGGCTTGTTTTCCAGCACCAGCTGACGATACTTGCGAGGATATATCTGTGTATAAAAACGGGATGCGTGCACCGTAAGAGCGGCACGCTTCATGTAGCATGCCTCAACCCTGTTAAGCAGCCATCTGCCCAACGCCGGCCCGGTGGGAGCATCGAGATTCTCGTATATGAGCATTTGCCGTCCATAGTCCAGACGGGGAAGCATGAGCAGGTTGTTCCAGTGCGAAGCTATGACCACATCAGGAACTACCATCCTCACCACCTGTGAACAGAAAGCACGGTAGCCGAACATTCCTTTCAACTTCTGCATCCGATTGCCATAGATGGCAGGACGAGTGTACGTATGCCAACGCCAATTCTTTTCTCCCTCGGCACCGCCGTCATACTGTCCGGCACGATCCCATGTGACGACATGAATATCGGCATCCGGATAGCAGCGTGACAACGACCCCAATATCTTGGAATTACGTGTATTCAAGGGATAAGCCTCGTCTATCAACAGTATCTTCATCGTATTCCTTGGGCCCGTCTCTACCTGTTCATGAATACCTGCACTATCCTTTCGCACGCATGGCCATCGCCATAGGGGTTCACGGCCTTGGACATAGCCTTGTACGCGGCCTCATCGTCCAACAGACATGAAACCTCCGACACTATTCTGTCATAGTCCGTACCTACGAGATGCACGGTACCGCTCTCAAGAGCCTCGGGACGCTCGGTCGTGTCCCTCATGACAAGGACAGGTTTACCAAGTCCCGGAGCCTCCTCCTGTATGCCGCCCGAATCGGTAAGCACTATGAAGGATTTCTCCATAAGGCACACGAACTCCAGGTATTGCAGCGGTTCTATGAAGAACATATTGCCAAGGTTCGTGAGGTCGGCACCAAAAACCTCGTGTATGGGTTTGCGGACATTGGGATTGAGATGCATGGGATAGACAAAGTCAACCTCAGGATACTTGCGGCTAAGGTCACGTATGGCAGTACACATGTTCATGAAGCCGGAGCCAAAGTTCTCGCGACGGTGCCCGGTAATGAGCACAAGGCGACGTTCCGTGTCATGCAGACGTGCCACATCATAGCCAGCTCCCCTCAGGATATTCTCCTGTTCGGAGCGCAGACGTTCATCTTTTCCCAATCTGTCCACCACCATGTGCAAGGCATCTATTACCGTATTGCCTGTAACATACACTTTGCCCGTAGCGGATTCCCTGTCCAGGTTTGCCCGTGACAATGGAGTGGGAGAAAAATTATATGTGGATATGCGCCCTGTAATCTGTCTGTTCATTTCCTCCGGCCAAGGACTATATATATTATGTGTACGCAGACCTGCCTCCACATGCCCCACAGGTATCTGTTGATAGAAGGCAGCCATGGCGGCTGCCATACTGGTAGTGGTATCTCCATGTACAAGTACTACATCCGGACGGCACTGAGCAAACACGTCCCTCATGCCTGTAAGCACACGAGCCGTGACATCGGTGAGGTCCTGCCCCTGCTTCATGATATTGAGATCGTAATCGGGTACGATATCGAATATGTCCAAAACCTGGTCCAGCATCTCACGATGCTGTCCTGTGACACACACGACGGTATTGAACAAGTCGGGGTGCTTACGGAATTCATTGACCAATGGACACATCTTTATAGCCTCGGGACGTGTTCCGAAAACAAGCATTATCGTCTTCATATATACATATACTTACTGTTTTTACTGTCATTCAAGGTCTGTCCGTGTTTGTTTCCGTGAAAGCCTGTCTATGTATGGCAGGCTGTATGGAGTCAAATCCTTTCGAGACCACATATCCGCGAAGTTTCTCCTCCCAACCATAGTAACGGCATACCATATCATATCCGGCCCGGGCCAAGGCATTGCGTTCCTCGGGATGGCGCATCAGACGAATGCAGGAGTCGGCAATCGTGGCGGCCTCATCACGTATGATGCAATTGATGTCGTCCTCCAATTCCGGAATAGCACGGGAGATGAGCGTGGTCAGCACCACAGGCAACCCACACCCCATGGCCACCAGCACCTTGTTCTGTATGCCTGCCGCCACACGCACAGGAGCTACAGCCACGGCGGCGTCACGAATGGTGGCTGTAAGGTCGTCCACAAATCCCGTGACGATGATATGATCGGAAGCCAAATCCTGGATTTCCTGTGGCGGTTGAGCCCCGACGATGTAGAACTTGGCAGCAGGTATGCGCTTCAATATACGCGGAAAGACATCCTGCACAAAGGCATATACGGCATCCTGGTTTTGCAGCGTGCGCATATTGCCGACGAACACAATCTTGTCACAATCGTATTTCTTTACAGGAGAAGATATGACGTCCACACCGTTGGTATGCACCACCAGCCCTGCATTATGAGGAGATATGGTCTTGAGATAATCGGCATCAGCCTCTGATACAAGAACGTTCACTGGGAAGTGCATCATGGAATACTGCTCTGTACGACGGATAAGGTAGCGTTCCATGCAATAGACATGCTTCAGTATCCAATTGCCCTTGCTGCCGGAACTGAGGGAGTATGTCTTGGACAAGGCATCGGTCATTTCTATTATGGAACGGTCATGCAACCGAGCCTCGTCCAGATATGGCATCATGCGCAAAAGATGGGCAATATAGAGGTCTGGCTGCTCCTTCTCCATTACCATGTGCAAAAGACGACGATAACCGGCCGAATAGTAGTAGCCACACTGCATGGCACGTCCCGACAACAGATGTATGAATGACTGCCACAAACTGTTAAGCCGGTTGCGATGTACCGTATACACCTTGTCATAGATACGGCCGGCTTCGAAGAGTTGCGGTGAGCCGTCATCCTCGAAACTCACCAATATCAACTCGTAACCTTCGCGTTTCAACTGGCGTGCTATATTGTTGATACGCAATACGTCACCACCGTTCTCCGGAACAGGAAAGCGTGGAGTGAGTATGCATATCTTGCGGGCATGCATGGCATTTTCGCGGAAACGTTCGCGTATATTGCTTTTGGATGCCATGGTATTCCTATAGATGCGGACACGATGTTCCACCATGCTCATCAGCAGAATATACAACGACACATCCACTGCCAATATCCACGTGAGCGATAGTCCGGATATTCCCAGCCCCAAATTCATCAATGCCATGCCTACGACAACGCTCATGACACAGAGCAAAGTCAAGCGGCCAAAAATACCGGCAGCCATCAGACGATAGTGGATATGTCGCTTATCCGGGACAAAAGGATGCTCACCGTGCAGCAAGCGTTCCAGCACCACACGGCACAAGTCCATGCACGGGATAAACAGCAACGAGATACACAGGAGCATGCGCCACTGCGGAGAAAGACTACTGGTGTGTTCGCATGAAATGAACTTGACCGCCAGATATGCCAGGGAAAAGCCCAGCATCATGGAACCGCTATCTCCCATGTAAGTCTTGGTACGTTTCTCCAGTGTGCCAAACATGTTATAGAAGAAGAATACGGACAGGCCGCCGGCCATGGCCGCCGCTATGTAGATGTAGATAAGATTGCCTGCCTCCCAAAAGCAGTAACCGAAACACGTAAGGCACATCATGACGTACACAGAGATTAACCCGTCTATGCCGTCTATCATGTTGACGGCATTGATTACCGTGACCACGAAAAACACGGTCAGCAACATCCCGGCATATACGGGCATGGTCTCAATACCCATAAGACCATGCAGGCTGTGGAAATAGACATCGCTCAGAGGGAGTGTGGCGGCCGCCATCAGTTGCACGCAAAAACGCAAGCGTGCCGACAGGCCGAATATGTCATCAAGAAGTCCTACAAGATATACCAGCATCACGCCACAACCCAGCAAAAGCGTCGTATACTTGAAACTGGCATTCAGACCTTCGCCCTCGTTCCTCAACACCACTACCAGTGTCATGCCTATGAGTACGCCCGGAGTGAGGATGGACCCTCCCAAGCGCAGGACACCACGGCGCGTTTCTCCGGCACGGTTCCGCAGATTGTACATGTCCGTGGCATAGGCGCGTTTCAGCACCCATGGCAGAAGGAGAAGAGCCGTAATTACAGCCGAGAAGAAGGCAACAAGGACGTATATGAAGTTGCACATTATATCTTTTGTCAATATCCGTAGAGGCTATGCCCCCACCTTATGTTACATTATATTTATATAACGACCACATGGGCTGTTTATTGTACGGATACAGGAATAATAAGCACTGCACAATCACGCCCAAAGTCCCCACGGATATCATACACCCGTGAGGATACTTTGGTTCCATCATGTGCAGGATGACCACAAAGAGGTCATGAGCATATAGAGGACATTCATGTGCCTTGTCTCGTCATGGCATTGTCCAAGACAAAACCCGACTTTGCCCATCGGGCTTAACGAGGATGTTTCATCGCCTAGCTTTTTCCACCCTTGACTTTGGTCCACATGGCAGTGCCAATGAGAAGTGTAAGCACTCCTCCAAGAACATAGGCCGTGGTTCTGTCTGCCAGTCCGACCATCATTGGGGATACGAAAACGTATGAGGCACAGACATAGGTCATGAACAAGGCTGGCAACAGGCCGATAGCCACGGGCTTTCCATGTCTCGACAAATAACATGTTATACACCACAAGGTGATTGCTGCCAGCGTCTGGTTCATCCATGCAAAATAGCTCCAAATGGTCTGGAACGGGAGAGCGAAGATGAGAAACAGAGCACCTGCAAAAAGCGGAAAGGACAGCAACATACGATGTTTCAGGCTTGACTGTGACATACCCAGCATATCTGCCGCAATCAATCGCGCGGAACGGAAAGCCGTATCACCGGACGTGATGGCACAGGCTACCACGCCCACTACCACCAACGGAGCCACGAAACTGCCCAACGTTTCAACGGACAACACATTCACCATGCGTGCCGCACTGCCTCCGTATTCCGCAATGGCTGCATTCAGACCTTCCGCTCCTCCCCAAAATGCCATGGCTATGGCAGCCCAGATGAGAGCTATGATGCTCTCGGTAATCATGGCACCATAGAATATCGAGCGACTTTGTCTCTCATTAGTCATGCAACGCGCCATCATTGGCGACTGTGTCGCATGGAAACCGGAAATGGCTCCGCAGGCTATGGTGGTGAAGAGCATGGGCAGAATAGGGAAATTACGTGCATCGGCGATGCAGTTGTGCAAAGATGTAAGTTCGGGTATCACATATCTGTCGCTCTGAGTCAGCAGCACCAGGAGTATGCCCACGGCCATTACCAACACCGCCATTCCGAAGAAAGGATACAACCTGCCGATAATCTTGTCGATAGGCATGATGGTTGCCAGGACATAGTAGGCTATAATTACCATCAGAATGGCAAATATCTCCATGGACATGTTTCCGGACATGGGCACCTCCAGCGAGGGACATGACATGTTGGCCGCTATCAGTTCAGCCGGCTGTGACATGAAGACGGTGCCGACCAGGATCATCAGCAACAGGGAGGCCACACGCATGAACATGCGAGGCCCATGCCCCATATATTTGCCTATGATTTCTGGCAGGCTCAGACCATTATTCTTCAGCGACACTACACCGGCAATAAAGTCGTGCATGGCACCTATGAATATGCCGCCCAAGGTTATCCACAAGAAAGCCACCGGACCGTAGGCCGCACCCAGCACGGCCCCGAATATGGGACCAAGACCGGCAATATTCAACAACTGAATCAAGAATATGCGCCACCGTGGCATGGGTATATAGTCCACTCCGTCATAGTGCGTCCCGGACGGCACGGGATTAGCCTCGTCTATGTCGCATACTTCCTCCAAATAACGTCCGTAAGTGAAGTATGCCGCTATCAAGGCAGCAAGGCATATGAGAAATGTTATCATCTTCAGTCTTTATTGTTAAGTACTCCCCTCCTCCCGACTTGGAAATTGTGGCATTCCCCTCCCGGTGCAAAGACACAGAGAGGGGAATGCTGTTAACACATGGCAACAGTCCATATGGAACTGTTCACACGTTGAACCTGATGTTCCACAGATTGTGCACCGTCACTTCGCCAGGCATGGCATGCTGGGTGTAGGGACGAATATCCAAGTCCACGCTATAGCCAATGCGGTCAGGCATGCCATACCATGGTTCCACGCAGACATATGGACACAGAAGATCGGTCATCTGCCACACCAGAGTCACAGGTGCGCCATGTGAAATACGACATATTTCCGTCTCACCATCGGTACGCAACAATGCCATTTCCTTCACCTGGCCCTTGTCGAAGATGAGAGCTTCGTTGTGGAATGTCTCCACACTTATGGGTATGAGTCCCTCTGCCGTCTGTGGCACCGTATAACGTTCGCCGCCGAAGCATCCTTGCTCTGTGGCACGCACCACGCTAAGGCCATCAGCCGGAACCGGACGCATGTACCCCACAACCTCGGCACCCTCACGATAGTCCGGCAACATGATGGCCGGGTGTCCGCCTATCTGATAATAAAGCGGAGCTTCCCCGGAGGGATTGACCACACTTGCATTACACGTAAGGGTCTTGCCCTCCAAGGCATAGGTGATAGTGAGAGTAAAGGCAAAGGGATACTGGCGTAGAGTTTCCTCGTTCTCCTGTACGGAGAAACTTATAGCAGCGTACTCATTATCCTCCGAAGGAGTAAATTCCATTGTGCGTACGAAACCGTGCTTTACCAGCTTGTATGTCCGACCATGGTATTTGTACTCGCCGTTCCACAGACCGCCGCATGCAGGAAACAGTATGGGCGAATGTCCGTCCCAAAAGGCCGGATCGGCATTCCACCACAATTCCTTGCCGCTCTCCTTGTCCACTACGCTCACGACCTCGGCGCCCTTGGATACTATGGTTACCCGGAGATAATCATTTTCTATTATGTGGTTCATGGTGTTCTTCTACTACATTATATATTTACGTTGACTTATGTCCATGCCTGTCCTTGGGCAGACCGACATCTACTTGCAAAGAGCCTGAGTGTCCATGGCAATCATCAGCTCCTCGTCAGTGGGGATACAGCATATGGTCACCTTGGAATCATCAGCCGACAGGATAGCTTCCGTGGCACGGCATACGCGATTCTTCTCGGAATCCATCTTCACACCCATATACTCCAGGCCTGCGGTTGCACCTTCGCGTACTTCCCATTGGTTCTCGCCTGCTCCACCTGTAAACAGGATGATATCCACACCTCCCATGGCAGCGGCATACTCACCGATGTACTTCCTTATACGGTAGATATACATTTCTTTGGCAAGACGCGCCTTTTCATTACCTTCCTCAACACCGACAAGTATGTCACGAAGGTCGCTGGACAGGCAACTGACACCTGCCAGACCGGACTTCTTGTTCAACAGGTCGGAAATGCCCTTTGTATCAAGTCCCAGCTTGTCCATGATGAAAGTAACTGCACCTGCATCGATGTCACCACTGCGGGTACCCATTACCAATCCCTCCAACGGGGTAAGGCCCATGCTGGTATCCACGCACTTGCCGTCCTTGACTGCCGCTACAGAAGCACCGTTGCCTATATGGCAGGTGATGATCTTCTTGCCCTCGGCCTTACAACCAAGAAACTCGCAAACACGCTGTGAGACATAACGATGACTGGTACCGTGGAATCCATAGCGACGCACCCCGTACTTCTCATACAACTCGTAAGGCAGAGCGTACATGTAAGCATAGTCTGGCATGGTCTGATGGAAAGCCGTATCGAATACACCTACCTGGGGAACGTCAGGCAACAAGGCGGCAACGGCATTCACGCCCTTGATGTTTGCGGGGTTGTGCAAGGGAGCCAGGTCGTTGCAGGCGGCAAAGGCTTCCATCACCTCAGGGGTAAGACGCACGGACTGGTTGAATTTCTCACCGCCATGCACCATACGGTGTCCCACGGCATCCAATTCTTCCAAACTGTCCAATACTGCATAGTCGCCAGTAGTAAGCACCTCGAATATCCACTGCACACCGGCCGTATGCTCGTCGATGGTACGTTCCATCTTGTGCTTCTCGCCATTGAGCTTGACGGTGATGAAACTATCCGGCAGGCCTATCTTCTCTATGCCACCGCTGGTGATGACGCTCTGGTCTGTCATGTTATAGAGCGCGTATTTTATTGATGAACTTCCGCAGTTCAATACAAGTATCTTCATCTTTATTTAGTTAGAAATTAGTGATTAGTTGTTATGAGGTTGACGTTTCACTTCTTTGCATCCATGGCCTGGCAGGCTGTGATGGCAACCATCTTGTAGATATCATCCACGGAACAGCCACGAGAAAGGTCGTTCACCGGACGTGCTATGCCCTGAAGTATGGGACCAATGGCATCCGCACCGCCCAAACGCTGTACCAACTTGTAACTTATGTTGCCAACCTCCAAGGATGGAACGACCAACACATTGGCATGGCCGGCAATATGGCTGCCAGGGCACTTCTTCTCGCCCACGGAAGGCACCAAAGCTGCATCGGCTTGCAATTCACCGTCGATTTGCAACTCCGGATCCATCTCATGCGCCAGACGCGTAGCCTCTATCACCTTATCTACCACCTCGTGCTTGGCACTGCCCTTGGTACTGAAACTGAGCATGGCCACACGAGGCTCGGCAAAACCGGCCACGCTCTTGGCCGTTTGGGCCGTGCATACTGCAATCTGTGCCAGCTGGCCGGCATCAGGAACCGGTGTAACAGCCACATCGCCAATAACAAGGACACCGTTTTCGCCATATTCCGGTTTGTCGGTAATCATCAACATGGCACCGCTGACGCAGTTAATACCTGGAGCGCACTTGATAATCTGAAGTGCAGGACGCAGGGTGTCGCCCGTGGTACTGAGGGCACCGGAAATCTGGCCGTCGGCATGTCCGCTCTTGATGACAAGACAACCAAAGTAAAGAGGATCCAATACCAATTGGCGTGCCTTCTCTATAGTCAGGCCTTTTTTCTGACGCAACTGGAACAGGAGCTGTGCATACTCCTCTGTCTTGTCGCTGGTGGCAGGGTCTATGATTTCGGCCTTGTCCAGGTTCTTCAAGCCCAACTTATCGCCCAAGGCATGTATTTCCCCGGGATTGCCAATGAGGATGATGTCTGCCAATCCATCACGCAGAGACATATCCGCTGCAGTGAGTGTACGCTCTTCAAGGCTCTCTGGCAGCACGATGCGTTGCTTGTTCTGCTGCGCACGGGCAATGATTTGTTGCATTAGTTGTGACATAGTCTTTTGATGTTATTTAATGTATGTTCGTACTCGGTTACTCTTATAAATATATATTCAAGGTATATCGTACCCTGCGACAGCAGGAATCAGAACCTGCCTCGCATCAGGATATGTTCAAGTTGTGCGGCATCCATGTGCGGCATATACTCGTTATCGTATGAGGCCGTGATACCACCGGTTTCCTCGCTCACCACTATGGCCAAGGCATCCGTTTCCTTGCTTATACCGCGAGCGGCACGATGCCGCAGTCCAAATTCCTTGGGGATATCCAGGTCATGACTTATGGGCAAGATGCAGGCCGCTGCCGTAATCTGTCCACCAGAGATTATCATGGCGCCGTCATGCAACGGTGAATTCTTGAAAAAGATGTTTTCTATGAGCCGCTGGGATATGCGTGCCTCAATACGTTCTCCCGTACGGACAAAGTCACCCAACGGAAGGTCGTTCTGTATGACTATCAGCGCACCAACCTTCTGCTTGCTCATGTTCAGACAGGCCATAACGATGGGCATTATCATGTCTCGATCGTAGCGGCAATCCTCATTCAGGGAATTATGCGCCGCCTTAGGGCGAAAGAACTGCATAAGCATGTTCACACGTTCATGCGTCCCGATAGTATAGAAAAAATGACGTATCTCCTCCTGGAAAAGCACGATTATGGCTATGACACCCACGCTTACCAACTGGTTGAGGATGCTGCCAAGAAGCTTCATCTCCAGTACCTTGCTGACCAATATCCAAATGCTGACGAAGACAAGCACGCCGTAAAATATGTTCACGGAACGCGATTTCTTCATCAACTTGTAGCCAAAGAACAATACTATGGCCACCAAGAATACGTCTATCAGGTCCTTCAGTCCGAAATCCAGCATTGTGTATATATCTTTACGGCCTCCACTGCCTCCCTCACGTCATGTACGCGCAATATGTTGGCACCGTTCATCAGTGCCACTGTGTGAAGCACGGTGGTACCATTGAGAGCCTGCTCGGGCGTGCAACCCAAGAGGCGGTATATCATGCTCTTGCGGCTGACCCCCACCAACAGCGGACAGCCAAGCATGCGGAACTCGCCCAAACGGGCCATCATCAGGTAGTTCTGCTCCAAAGTCTTGCCAAAGCCAAAGCCGGGATCCAGAATGACATCCGCCACGCCCATCTCGTGCAACACCTCCACGCGTTCTCCCAAGGAGCGGAACACCTCCGACATGACATCGGCATAACATGGCGCCTGTTGCATATTCTTTGGTGTGCCCTGCATGTGCATGAGGATGTAAGGCACATGCAGCGCAGCCACAGTGGAAAACATCTCGGGATCCATATCACCACCGGAGATGTCATTGACAATATCCGCACCTGCCTCCACGGCACGGAAAGCGACATCCGCCCTGAAAGTATCCACACTGATGATAGCTTCAGGCCACTCGTCACGCGCAATCTCTATAGCCGGTTTCAGGCGTTGCCATTCCTCCGCCGGGCTTACATCATCGGCTCCCGGACGACTGCTGTACCCGCCCAAATCCAGCATCGCGGCCCCTTCGTGGCGAATACGACGCACACGCCGGCGTATGGTTTCCTCGTCCGCACAACGGCTACCGGCATAAAAGGAGTCTGGAGTCACATTCAGTATACCCATCACCTGCGGGCATGCCAAGTCCATCAACCGGCCCCGGATATTCATGGTCTGGACAGTCTCTTTCATCATTCCGTTTCCTCTGTAACTACAAGGCGGCATGCCACACAACCGACACTTGGGGAAAACCGCTTGTCAACGGCTTCTCCACAAGACTGCAGCCTCTAATGCGCTTCAAAGTTACGAAGAAGCGGGGGAAAAACAAAGAAACGCCCGCACTTATTTCAACTTTTTTGTAACTTTGCATTTGCAATGTCCGTTTAGCAAAACCAACCATGAACATAGAACAACTCTACGATGTATTCCTACAATATCCCATAGTCACCACCGACAGTCGCAACTGTCCGGCCGAGAGCATGTTCTTTGCCTTGAAGGGAGAAAACTTCGATGGCAACCTCTATGCCCCAGCCGCCCTGGAGAAAGGATGCTCCGTGGCGGTGGTGGACAATCCCTCGGTCGTCCATCCCGGAGACAACCGCTACATATTGGTGGACGACGCACTCTCCGCCATGCAGTCGCTGGCAGCGCATCACCGTTGCCACATGGGCACACGAGTGGTGCAGGTTACAGGCACCAACGGGAAGACCACGACCAAAGAACTGCTCTCGGCCGTGCTCTCGCAACGGTTCCGCACGCTATGCACCCAAGGCAACCTCAACAACCACATAGGCGTGCCGCTGACACTGCTCCGCCTAAAGCCGGAACACGAAATTGCCATAGTGGAGACCGGAGCCAACCATCCCGGAGAGATAGCTTTCCTATGCGGCATGGTAAAGGCAGACTGCGGCTTGGTGACCAACGTCGGACGTGCGCATCTGGAAGGGTTCGGTTCCTTTGAAGGGGTGAAGCGTACCAAGGGCGAATTATATGACGACCTCAAAGCCCGTTCCTGCCCTGCATTCGTCAACGCCACGGACCCGGACCTCATGGCCATGGCTCGCGAACGCGCTCTCGACATCATTCCATACGTCGAGGGAGAGGTGGCGGAATGCAGTCCCATGCTACACGTCAGATGGCGCAATCCCTCCGAGGACAAATGGCATACCGTAGCCACGCACCTGATAGGTGCCTACAACCTGTCCAATGTCCTGTCGGCCGTATCCGTTGGCCTGCACTTCGGCGTAACGCCATTGGAGATAGACAGGGCCTTGGCCTCCTACATTCCCACCAACAATCGCAGCGAGTTTCGCCAGACAGGGCACAACCACCTCGTCATAGATGCCTACAATGCCAATCCCACCAGCATGGCGGCAGCATTGGACAATTTCAACCGGATGCATTCTCCTCACAAGATGGCCATCCTTGGCGAGATGCGCGAATTGGGTGCTGAAAGTGGTGCCGAACACCAACGAATCATATCCATGCTGTCTGACATGACAGATCTGGATGAAGTATGGCTCGTTGGCAGCGAGTTCAAGGATACCGACACGTCACAGTTAAGTCTTCCACACCACATCTTTACCGACGTACAGCAGGTCAAGGACAGGTTGGCATCCCGACCTCTGACCGGTCACACCATACTAATCAAGGGAAGCAACGGGACAAAACTATTCCTGTTGCCGGAACTGTTATGACCTGCCTACACCGGAAATGTACGCATAATTACAAGAAGAGAACGGAGTCGTTTTCCGGCCGCCACGACAACTCGTCCGGATATTCACGAATACTCAACCGAGGATTCACGAATTCGCGAACGTAACTTCACGAATATAAAGATGCAGATCAGCGAATATTAGACGTCACACCCATAGGAGGCTCAAAACAAATGTCGCACGGCCACAAGCCGTGCGACATTTGTTTTGCATACCAGTCCATGCCATGTGCTTATATATATAGCACATAGTTGCGTACATAATTCAGCAACGCCCAGAACATCATCATCATGGCCAATACAACCAATACCACAAAGCCAAAAGCCAACGCAATCCAGTGCTGTGAATGGTCGTCATCATATTCCTTGTGACCGTCACTGTAGGTATACACGGTCCTTACTGTCTGCGCTCCTGCCAGCATGGCAAAGACGCCAGCCATGATGCCGTTGTGGATATTGCCGCCACCACGAAGCGCACGCTTGTCGATGAGGAACTGCGGCGTACGGCTGGCAATATAGTACAGGCCGGTAGACGCCAAAGTGGAAACGGTCATGCCCATACCTGCCATCCAATACATCAATATGGCCACGATAACACCAAGGCTTATCAGTTTTACCGACCCGTCGAAATGACGTTCCTCGCCACTATTTATAACATCCGTCAGCTCGTTCAGGCGTTCCACAACACCGGCATCAGTCGGGCACATAGCTATCACTTGGTCTATCAGCATGGCAGAGCGGGTTATCTGCTTCATCTTGGTGGGCTTGCGGAACTCGCCTTCCTCAGTGGTTTCCACCACTGTCCATGTCTGGAAGGCCTCGTCCATCAGCGACCAGGCCTCGGCAACCTCCCGTTCGGTCATCTCTTCAGGCAATCCTGCCACATAGCGCTCGTTCTTCATGCCGTCCACAGTGAATTTCTCCTTGTAACGTGCCCCTTTGAACCACACGTATCCCATATGGCCTATGACAAACAGAAACAGACCCGATACAAGAATAGTTGTAAGAAGGTTCTTTATCTTTGTCCACAAAGGCACGCCGGCATCCTCGGCGGCATCGGCAATGGCATCGGCTCCGCTACCCTCAGGTACAAGTGTCAGACCATTGAACATGGCATCCTTGCCGCCTTGGTCCAAGCCGACAAATTTCAGATTGCCATCTTTATTGGTCACCAGACACTGACCGGCAATGCCTTCGTCCACACCAGGACGTCCGCCAATGAAGTCCATCACAACCTCGTTGCCCCTGTCCTCCACCAGATGCAACTCATAGGTCACCAGCATGGACTCGCGGCCGCCGGGTTCTACCATATTAACTTCCATGAAACCATTGCACCGGGCATCCTCGTCAAAAGGATTCAGTTGCCAATTGTCATCACAGTTCAACGACAAGGATACTTTCATGTCACCTTCCTTGTTGGTTCCCACCCATTCTCCAGCAAACAGGTCCTCCTGTGCAAACGAGGTCACGGATACAAGCATCGCGAGGATACTCAATAAGTAATTCTTCATTATCTAAAATTTTAAATAAACAAGTAGCGGAAATTAGTTTATATTGTTATTTGAGGTTATCGGACTAAGTGTCAATCTTACGAATATGGAGTTATAGGAGTCCATAATGACTGATGAGCAAGAACGAGAATAGGATTGAGAATCTTGAAGAATGGTCTAAACCAATTCTCGATGCTTACTTATACAAATACTATACAGTCTCCTCCGGTATTTCCACTTCCTCCACGGACTTGTGCTCGGCATCCACATTAGTGGCCTCTGCCAATTGCGAATCATAATCCGTCTTGCTCTTCTCTATGACACGGAGAGAAGCGGCACTGGCCTCCACGTCTCCGGCATTGACCTCGGCATTCAGAGCCTTAACCTCGTCTATCTTGCCTGCTTTCAATGCCTTGATTTGCTTGGCCTGGGCACGCGCCCTCTTGTAGATAACCTTCATCTCCTTGAAAGCCCTGCCCGTCAATATGGGACCGGCCTTGAGATACTTGCCATGACTCAGGCTGAGAAGAGGAGCACTGGCCAATGCCATAGAAGCATTGGTGGTGGCCAAAGTCAGATTGGTCGCGTCCAATGCCAACCCCGGATAAGCAAAGACTATGTCCATGTTCTGGGCAAGAGCCAAATTGGAGCTACGCAAGTTACCGGCCGAGTCTACCACGCAATATCGGATATCCTCTTCACCGTTTTCGTCCTTGACATGTATCTCTGCCACCTCATAAAAGACAATGTCCTCGCTATACTTCTTAATCTTGGTGTTCATAGTATCGCACAACAGCAGATAGTCGTCGAATGTCTGGACTCCAGTCAGTTTGGGCATTTCCCATACATAAGGCTTCTTTTCCTTTTTCTTTTTCTCTTTTTTTTCCTTTTTGTCATCATCGCCATTATTGGCATATGAAACCATGGGCATCAGCATTTCCATGCATAGGAAACACATGACGAAACTCAGCAATTTGCTCGTCTTCATAGATGTACTTGTTGTTTGTTAATAAATAAATTTGATTGTAAATGGGTATGATTGTTATCGGTCAATGGCGTGATACAATTGTCGTAGGCCGTCGGCCAAGGAGCATACAACCTTAGTCTTTGGAAAATCTCACTTTCACGTTTCGGTCCCCCGTACGTCCTTCCAGACCGACATGCTTGTTCTTCTTGAACCTTTTATCACCCTGGACCTCAAATATGATTGTCCTATATTTCCCATCCTTGAGAGTAAAACTATATGTTCCATCGGCGGCACTTTTGCCGAGCAGATCGCCCTTAAACATGTATTCCCGTCTGTCCATATCCATGCAATCGGAACTGTACGAGCCATATATATACACACCTCCCAACGGCGTTTCCAACAAGCGGCCGACATGCCTGTCGTATTCGCTGGCAACACATCTTCCCTTGAAGACAAAACCGACGTTATCCTTTTGGCTACGCAGCCGACCAGCCTCGTCCTTATAATATGTTTCGCCCGTTTCCCGAAACAAGGCATCGTACCGCTGCGCAATGTCATCTATAAGGGAAAACAAAGCGTCCTTGTTTACACGTTTGTTGGAAGCGGAAATCTCATACAACTTGTCTGCGACCCTGTCCGTCTCAGCCTTGAACTCTGCCAATTCGCCCATCTTCCGGGCACACTCCAACGCAGTCTGCTTGTCGGCATCCGTTGCGCCATCCGCCTCGGCCGCGCTTTCATAGAAACGCCTTGCTGATGCATAGTCACGAGTCTGCTTATGGCTTTCTGCTTGATGCACCATTTCCTCGTAACGTGTTTTGAAGACAGTCTTGGTCTTGGTGAGAAGTACCACATTATATCTCAACTTACCCTTGCTGGCAAGGGTCCTGACCGCATCAGGGTCCACGACACGCTCGTTGGTATCTTCGCCCTTGATGCTTATTCTGGTAACCTCTGACAATTTATCTTCGTTCTTAGCCTTAATTTCCTTCAAGGAGTCTATTTTTGCGTTCAATGTGTCCAGATGGCCGTCGGTAGCCGTCTTTATCAATTCATCATATCGTTTTTCCAATGAGTCTATGCGTGTCTCGTATAGCTCAATCGCATTACACAGCGTATTTATTGCATTCACGTTGATAATAAGCGAATCTACATATATCCCGGCCTTGGAACGTCCGCTCTTCAGTTTCCCCTGCAAATCTTTGTTGAATTTCACCGTCAACCGGGTCTCGCTGTTAAATTCTATCAAAGCCCACCCGTTGCCATTACCTATGAATTGGCTGCCATCTGGAGCCAGTTCCATTGTGATAGGGTTATTCACCAATTCCACATCGAAACGCACAGTCTTGTCAGGGAACAATTGTATCTGCCCGGTCTTTTCCGTGATAGTGGTTCCTTTGAACGCAATAGTGAAAACCCGTTTGTCACTTCCGTTGGATATGTCACATGCCATCCGGTATTCATATCCATCCTGCACCTTGACAGGTTCGTCACAGACAGGGTCCTCTTTGACAGAACTGGTTATCACCAATTCGGCCGATTGGGATTTGAAGACAATGGTTCCCTTGCCGTCAGGTGCTCCGGTACGAATCACCATGCCGGCCTTGTCTACAGTGATGACCGATTGCGCCTCGGCAGGCAATAAGCTTCCCACAAGCAGGCAAAACACCAATAATTGCAGTTTTCTTTTCATCATGGTCACTTTATGTTTATTGCAATTGAATGATTCAGTTTATCATATCCTCAACCGAGCTTATGTCAAAGATATCCTCCTCCGGCAGCATCTCCTTCTTGCCATCGGCAGTTTTCATATATGATGGTTGCCATGTCCTAACCTCAATGACAGGATTCTCCTCATCTGTGAAGTTCCACAACAGGAAAACATAACCCTCGTCACTATAACTGCTGGATTTCCACTCCTGGAACAGACGCACTCCATAGAAGTTGGGATTGTTGCGAGAACGTGTAATGCCAGGGCATCCGTTGCCATTGGAACCACCGCCAATTTCACTGAACTTCACATCAATGTATTTATTGCGCAGGAAAGCACGCCTCAGGTTACGCAGATATTCCTGCTTGGTCTGCCTGTTATAGACCACCTTGGAATTGGACACGCCGAAGTCATTGGGACGCGTCTTAATGACCTTGCCTGTAATTATCACGGCATCGTCACTGAATATCTTTTCCATGAAATCTATATCTTTGGTGCAATATGCCGTACGGAACTGCTCAATATAGTCAAGTATCTTCATCCTACGCTCGGTTTCCACCACGGAGCCACAGCGTTCCATGCTCTCGGAGAGTTGGGCGTCAAGGGCAAAGCGGAAGTCGGTAATAGTACCATTCTTGTCGAACTCCACCACGGCCTCCTGGTATGTGCCGCTGGTAAAGGCCTCGTCCTGAGGGTCCAAAATCAAGGGTATCTGCCGCAACAGATATGAATTCTTCAGTGGCCAGCAACGATCGACCACCTCATCGTCGTCACAATAGAAATGTACAGTAGACCACAATGTAACCAACATGTTTTTGGCACGGTCGTTCATCTGCATGGCGGACGTGTTTATATCTCTTTTGGCATAGTATGCCTCGTTTATCTCGGTAAGCACACGTCCGAGATTGGTCTGCATTTTAGCAATAACCTGCTGATTATTGAATCCTTCGTCGACAGTGATGGTCACAGTGATTGCATTCACACTCACGAACGCCATAAGCGCAATGATGCATACAAGTATCTTTTTCATAGTCATTTGATTGTCTTTACCTTGACTCCAATTGCTCCATTTCCCCTATAGTTTTCCAAGCTGTCGGGCTTACCCGTCTTAAGGTTCTTACGCTCATTCCCGGCTGACAGTACGGCAAGTACGTTTCCTTCACGTGAAAACACGAACAGGACATATTGCTCGGGAGCCTTTAGCGCGCTCAACTTATTATAATCCGATATTACGCCCTGTTCCTTCTGTTTCTTCAACATGACGGCCAGTTGCCCGGTGTTAGCGGGTTTCAAGAATTCCAGCACAAGCTCATTGCTCAATCCAAAGTCTTTGACAGAAGATACATCAAGGGCATTTTGGTCAGCTGACATCGTGCCCGATACTTCGGTCACTTGTACATTATCCACCGGGATGATGTCACTTTTCTTTACATACATGAAAGCACGATACCAGTTACCACGAGGCAAGGTCACATTCTCGACACCATAGTTGGTGTTTGTTGTCACCACCTTGCTTGCTCCAGCAAACTTCTTCTGCGAATCCACCCACTGATTTATGTTCTGGTATAAAATTTCCTTAGCCAAATCTATGGCTGCCTGACGGTCAGACAATGTGGCTTCGCCATAGATGTAGCTCGAACTTTTCTTGATGGAGTTTATTTCTTTCTTCTTGTTTCCCACATCGTCTTGCGCAAAAGCCGACATGGTTGCCAACATTAACACCACGCAAGTGGTAATCTTCATTAAGTATCGCATATTATTTCTTATTGGATTGTCTTGAATTCTCCCGCCTTGAATATGTTATCGGAGACATTGTGCAACGGTATATAACAATATATGCGTGCACTGGCCACGTGATTCTCCGGAGCAATGATGGCCTCTTTCGGAATATCGATGCTCAAAAGATGTAGATAGCCGCCGGTTTCATTGACCATAAACACAGTCCCCTTATATATGTCTTCGTCCTTGCTCTTCATCCCAAAGTAGGGCGTGCACCCTTCATTTACGCACAGTTGGTACCATCCCTTGTATGCCACCATAGCACTATCGGCGCGTAATCCATATTTGTCTATCTTTATTTTTACCCTCAACGTATGTGCCGACTCGTCCGAAAGCATGATATTGGATATGCACTTCGACATGCGGCAGGAATCGTCTACCAAGGCCCATGCCTCGTGCTCGCTCCGACGAGTGTAGTAAACATCGTTCCTGACCATCGGACTGATGAAGTTTTTACCCTGCTTGGTAAACTCCGTGCCTTTGGTCGGAAAACTCTCGTGTGTGGATTGCTTTTCCGTACAAACTACCCTGCGTATCTTCCGGAACATAATCTTCTCCAGTTCTATGGCATTGCAACCGGTCAATAGCTGATAGTCCATGTAGAATGACATTTCCAGACGCGTTTTGCCATTTACACGCCACGATACCTTATAGACATGCCTGTCTATATGACTTTCAGAAAACGCAGCCGTCGTGTCTATGCTCATCGCATCTGCGGCACCACCCACTGTATAGTGTATTTTATCCCAAGCCATATACACACGTTCGTCCGCCCCCTCTGGCACCGCATTCTGTGCCAACAGATAACGTTCCAAAAAATCATACACAGGCAAAGGCCGTGCCGTACGTATTTCTTGCGAAAAGAGCTGAAGCCCTATGTGTTCAACCTCGTTCCATTCATTCACACGTACTGTCAAGGCATGATTCCTGTAGCGGTAGCCATTATGTACTCCCACACCCAAAGTGTCCAAATTGACAATCCCCACGTATTTGGCCAAACGTTCCAGCCCTTGGGTTGCAAAGCTTATGGCTTGTGCATGCACCCCAGACAAAACGACAATACCGAAGAACAACATTATCCTTTTCAGCAGCATGTGCATGTAACACTTTTGTTTTTCAGGCAGACAAGCAGCATTAAGCGGCAAATGTCACCTTAAATCGTCAAGTTGATTCAGTTTGCATCCTTGTCCGGCGGCACAAAGGTCGCCGGACAAGGCATATCTATCTCTTAATCTTTATCGTATTACCGTCCTTCTTGTACAAGGTCACAAACGTGGCCTTGCCATTCTCAAAGACACCTTCAATTCGTTCACCCGGTTGAGCGACAATTTCTTTGGTACTTACCACCTTTTGTGCCTTTGTGTAAGTAAGGACACCGGCACCATCGGGTTTTCCATTACGAATATCGCCCACGTACTTGCCATATTCGAAATTGAGAGTGCCTCTACCGTTAATTGGCTCAGTATTTTTCGGTTCAGCTTTAGGCTGCGGCTCTTCTCTAACCTTGTCACTTACAGTAGCATCCGGAGCGGAAGAAGCATTATCTCCGCCATCGTGCTGCGGCTTTTGGGTAGTTTCGCCACCGGCTATCGTATCAGGGTCGGAAACAGTTTTACTTCCGCCACCAGACGTTTTTCGTGTGGTAGTCTTGCTACCGCCTCTCGTACTCGTACCGGAACTGGCAACAGCTTTGCCAGCACTATCGGATGCAGTGGAGTCATTACATAGAAGCAGGATACCGCCTATGCCCAAAATAGCTACTACTGCAGAGCCGCCAATAACTTTCTTGCCATGTTTTTCCCACCATGTAAGGGGACGGCGACATTCGCGGAGAGACTTGCCACACTCGGCACACACCAGTTCTTTACGTACAGGTATCTGTTGAACCTCTTTTGATTTGCATTTAGAACATCCATCATTCAAACAAACACCGTATCTGAAGCGTAAATGCTCATTTCTACTTGATGCCATAATTCTTGCTTATATATTAAATAGGTATATCATTTTGATTTTGGCAAACCTCCTACATCATTGGAGGTGGTGTAGCCCCTCCGGTAGGAGGCAGAGGAGGCATGCCAGGCGCAGGTGCAGGTGCAGGAGCAAACAGCGGCTGTAATTCAACGACTTGTCCGGCCATTGACCATGCCGGCATTCCTTCCATCCAAACCATGGACTGAGGTGTCAGTTGTCCGCCCTGTACCAGTTGTTTGCATACATCATAAGTGTACGGACCATAGTTTTGGCCACCGAGAGATAGATAAAGACTAATCTGTGGAACTGCCTGTGGTGGCGGTGGCGGCAGAACAGGACCAGCGGCAGATGGTGGTGGAGGAGGCACAGAGCCGACATGTGCGCTTCCAACTGGCACTGCTGCCGTGGGCATTGGGGATGACTGTGGAGCATTTACCGCAGAAGGCTGTCGAGCAGGCTCTGCCGCATGCACTTCCGCAGCCAGACGCTGTTGTATCTCCTCATCACTGAGAGCGAATAGCGATGGCAAAGACTTGCCGTTGCCCTCACTATGAAGCAATATGGCATTGTTAGCGTCAGCATTGGGGTTGCCTGTGTTCAGGAATTTATCATAGCGTGTCTTGTATGTAGCCATCCAATCTATGGCACGTATGGGGAAGCAGTATGATACTGTCATCACACAGAGCTCGTCCACTCTCGGACTGTTTCTGTCCACGATAACATCCATTATGGAATTGCCCTGCTTGACAGAGGATCTGAATGCCTCTACCAATTTGTCGGCAAACTTGTTCAAGCCAGTAGCATCCTTATCCGGAGAGGGAATGGAGACGAAGATACATTTTTTGTTTGTGCTTGCCCGGTTCGTGGGACTGAGCGGTCCTTCGTTGTTACGCAGGTGCAACTGAATCTGGTCGTTGTTCAACTTAAGGAACGCGCCGCTCTGCGCCATGATATTGTAGGCAAAAGCCTTGATGTCGTCATCCGTCTTCAGTTTCTGCTGCAACTGTGCCAATATATTCATGCCCAGCACTTTGCTGTCGCTTGCAGGTTTATTGTCGTGCTTGGCCTTTACTATTTCGGACAAACGCATGTCAAAGACATCTTTGATGTCGTCCACGGCAATCTCATTGGCCAACGCACCGAAGTTGGTGAATTCGCCCTGTGGCAGAATGGCCTCACGCAACTGGCGCGCTATGTTAGGCATATCGGTCTTGTCGGTTCTTATCTCCACCTCAAACTCCACCATTGCCTCGTCCTCGCTGACCTCTATGATGGCACTCTTGTAGTCTTCCAGTCCCTTGTTCACCTTTCGCTGTGCGGTGACCAGTTTCTCCGTCTCCTCTATTGCGTCATTTACCTTTTGGCTAAAAGCCAAAATATCGGCATCCATCTTGCCTATCTCCACGAATACCTTGGATGCCAGTTGCTTGGCAAACTCCCATGCCACCAACATGGTCTTTGCCGTGTAGTAGTCGGTGAGCAGGCTCTGATGCTCGGCATATCGGCGTGCACCCACGCCCACCATACGCTGCAGCAGTCCCAGACGGCTCCACTCGGAGACATTGTCCTTGCAATCACGGTCATATGCCTCGTACTCTTCCTTAGCATCCTTGGACTTCGCTTCCAATTCGGTGCGGATATCTCCCATACGTTCCAACAAGAGTTTGGACACCTTTTGCAGTTCCGTAATGGAGACATCGCCCACCTTCCATTTCTCAAACAGTTGGGACTCTATCCTGTGACGTATCTCTTTGGCTATCTCCGGTATTGCCTTGGCCTTGCCTGCAAAGAAGGCCTCCACACCCTCCTCGCGGAAATGACTTGCATAAAACTCACCCATGATGTTGTCCAGTTCGTTCAACGGACAATCGGCAGCCTTGGCCTCCTCGGCATATCCTATGGCCTTATCATGCCAATAGTCGGAGAACAAAGGATAGTCCACATCAGAAGGCAGAACCTTCACCTCCTGCGTCAAGTGGCGGTCATCCAGCATCCAGTTGGAGAGATTGTCGGCATTCAGATACTCCTTGCGGTAATCCTTGTTGCGCTCCTCGTTGACAAAGCCCTGGTTCTCACGCCAGTTATTGTACTTGAACTGATACAGAACGCTCTCTCCCACGGTGTATGTGATGTGTTTCAGTATACGCAGTTCGGGATACATCACACGCTTGATACCGAAAGAATTCACTCTCTTGGTCCTGGCCACAGGCACACGTCGGCCCGCCCCGGCATTGGCAGCCTCGTCGTACTCCAGCGAGAAGCCTTCCATATTCTCGTACGTAAAGGCATCGCGTATGCCTCTGAACTGCTCATCCTCTGTGTTAACAAGAAATATTCTTGCAAAAACAAAATCGCTGACTATCTTGGGAAGCTCGGTAAAGGAGTTCACCGTCAGACCGTTTTCATTGACGTTACTATATATTGTCAAGCCATCGGCCACGCCCATTACCTTGTCAGAATAATAGTGAGCCTCACCGTTATCCGTGACATCCTGCGGAAAAAAACGTCCTACCTGCAGGGCGTTAAGTTCGTTAAGGGCAGCATATCCATTCTGATAATATCGTCCCTGATCCATATTAGGAGAAGGCAAGTGCATCTCCGGCATCATGGCATATACAGAAATCACGGCATTGGGATATGCCTTACGTGTCTGTACTATGGCATCCACAATGGAACCAGAACCTGTTCCGCCACACAAACCGGCAAATATATAAATGTATAATTGGTCTCCATTACCCGATACTTTTTCGCAACGTGCATAGGCATTGCGCAAACTGTTGACATATCCCACAGCATTGGCAGCAAAAAGCAGTCTGCCCGCACGACGTTTCTGTCCGGCCGCAGCACCCAAAGGGCATATGGCAGACTTCACGGCAGAAACATTTTCCACTATGCCCTTGACAGACGGATAGTTGCCTATGTGTTCCAGGATGTGCTCCACGTTGACATCCTTGATGTAGAAGAACTCATTATTGGTGAACGAGGCATCCTGTCCCATCACCATACAGTCGCGACGTGCACGTCCTTCCTTTGGCATCATATCGTCCGTAGAGTCCACATATAGCAGAGCCACGGCATGCTTGCCACGCTCATCAGGCGTGGGAAACTCCTCGAACATTCGCATCTTGAATGCACGCAAAATCTTACCTCCTGTGCCTCCAAGTCCAACCAAGATGTGGTTACCGGTACAATAATTCTTCTCTACCATAATCTTTTTATTTATTTGTATAATTACTCTTTATCTTCTACGTGTACTTATATGCTGACGATGCCCCATACCGGAAATACGAGGATAGGTTTCCATACCGGTTCTCCGACCATAGTTCCGTTCATGCCTAAGACGAGTTGTTCTATTATGCTTTGTCAAACTCCAGATGCCAAGCACGCCAGCTATAACCACAAGAAACAAACACCATAAGAGTCGACGGACAATATAACCACGCATGAAAGACCTCAGTTCTTCAGCTATAGCAGCGGGCAACTGTTTGGCAGTGTAGCCAGAGAACTCCCCTCCGCCGACATAATATCCAAGCAATGGGAAGCGGTCTATGGATTGCTTGATAACTTCATCCGATGCAAGCACCGACACCTCCTCACTGCCTTCATACAGATTATCAACGATTCCCGTCAACAACACCTCGTACTCGCCTACTGTATCCATCACTTTCAACGAACCCACTATCAGAGTACATTGAACAGCCAACAGCAAAAAGAGGAGCGCCCCAATCAAGTAGGACCACACCGTAAAAAGTGCGTCTTTCCACCAACTCGTAATTATAAACACGAACAGAGCCATGCATGACAAGGAAATCAACAATCCCCATATCAGGCTGCCTGCAGACATACTGATTATATCCCAAAACATTCGTTCAACTTATATCTTAATTTATGTTTCACATCCAATGTTGACATATGACTATTTGCCAATGTATTCACAACATCAATCCTTGTCCATCATTTTGCAATGACAAATTCTATCAACGGATGTCTCAAATAAACCTCCGTTTAATTGATACAATTTAACAACATGGTATATTGTGTCCACAAATATACTGTTTTTATTTAATAAACACGGCATATTTTTCAAAAAAAGATTTCGTCTGTGCCTTAAGGCTACATTTTTAGCGGATATAATGAAATGGGCAGCAAACCTTTATGTATAAGTCTCACAGGAGACTTTTTGGGTGTTTTCGTATAATGCCGTTCATGGCATATATGTAATTTATGGTAAAACTCCACATAGCTCGTATCCACATGAAGTGTCTCAATTAAAGGGACGTTTATTGCGACACAAATTATTTATAATACATCACGGGCATTCCTGAGACATACAAGTTGCATATTTCTCCACGTATATCTATGCACCACATATAGGCGCAACGAAGAAATCACTTCTCCAAAACACAAAAACAGGGACGGCCAGCCAGACCATGACTTCCAAGGGCTGATAAAACATACTGACCTTGGAAAGAGTTTGGTCCTACTTTCCAAGGTCAGTACATTATCCCGATACGATGCCGTATCCCCCAAAGCATGCCTTACGGCTTATACCTACTTCTTTTCTATGTACTCCACAATCCAACGGCCAACTTCGCTGGTACCATAGTGCGGAGCATCTGGCACCTGGATTTCCGGAGTACGGACATTAGCCGCCAGGCTGGCGTTCACAGCCTCGCGGATGAGATCGCCCTCCGCTTTCATACCAAAATACTCATAAAGCATGGCCACTGAGAGTATTTGTGCCAAGGGGTTGGCAATGTTCAAGCCCTTTCCCTGAGGCCAGGAGCCATGGATGGGTTCGAAGACGGGGGTACTGGTGCCGGTGCTGGCACTTGGCAGGAGCCCCATGGAACCTGTGATGACAGAGCCTTCGTCCGTAAGAATATCTCCGAAAGTGTTTTCCGTCACCATGACATCAAAGAACTTCGGGTCCTGAATCATGCGCATGGCGGCATTGTCCACATACATGAAATCGGTCTCCACATCGGGATACTCAGGGGCTATCTCCTGAGCAACCTTACGCCACAAACGGCTGGAGGCAAGGACATTGGCCTTGTCCACTACGGTCAAGTGACGTCTGCGTTGACGGGCATACTGATAACCCACACGCAAGATACGTTCCACCTCCGGACGCGTATAGTAGTTCGTATCCCAAGCCTCTTCCACTCCCTCGGCATTGAGAGCGGCCTCATGCTTGGTGCCGAAGTACATGCCACCGGTAAGTTCGCGTATGCACACAAAGTCGGCACCGCGCACTATCTCGTCCTTCAGCGGAGACTTGTGTATGAGACAGTCAAAGGTCTCCACGGGGCGAATGTTGGCATACAGTCCCAGTTTCTTGCGCATGGCCAGCAGGCCCTGCTCCGGACGCACCTTTGCCGTAGGGTCGTTGTCATACTTTGGGTCGCCCACGCTGGCAAAGAGCACGGCATCGGCATCACGGCACACGCGTAACGTCTCCTCGGGGAACGGGTCGCCCGTCTCGTCTATGGCATGCGCTCCGCACAGCGCAGTCTTGTACGTGACATCATGTCCAAACTTGCGAGCCACGGCACTGCACACGGCCACGCCCTGCTCCATAATCTCGGGACCTATGCCGTCGCCCGGAAGAACAGCTATTTTCAGTTTCATGTGTATATACTGTATCTTTTCGTTATTATTCAGTGTCTCCTATTCTGCCTCTCCCACGACTCTATCTTGTCCTTGTTCTCCAGCAAGAAGTCAATATCATCCAAAGCGTTCATCAAGCAATACTTCTTGTAACCGTTGATTTCAAACTGTTCCGTATGCCCCGTAGACACGTTCGTGACAGTCTGGGCAGGCACGTCCACACGTACCTCGGCATCCGGATTGGCCTCCACCGTTTCGAAAAGTTCCTGTTGGAAAGCCTTGCTCACCACCACGGGCAGTACAAAGCAATTGAGCAGGTTGTTGCGATGAATATCGGCAAAGGAACTGCTTATCACCACCCTCACGCCATATCCTGCAATGGCCCAGGCCGCATGCTCGCGGCTGGAGCCGGAGCCCCAATTCTGCCCGCCGATAATAATCTCGTGCACACCCGGGGCAGGATGTTGGCTATAGGACGGTTTGTTCATCACGAAATCCTGCACAGGATGTCCTTCGGCATCAAAACGCAGGTCGTGCATAAAGGCATCCCCGAAGAACTGCGGGTCGCGAGTAGTGCTTGTCAGGTAACGCGCCGGGATGATGAGGTCCGTATTGCAGTTGTCTATCCTGATAGGGATGCAGGTAGACTGTATGATAGAGAATTTCTGTTTTGCCATGACTACTATAAGGAATAATGTACGTGGTGTACAATCATTACAATTTGCGTGGGTCTGTTATCACTCCGGTAACTGCGGCCGCAGCCACCACCAACGGGCCCGCAAGGATGGTACGCGCCCCGGGACCCTGACGACCGACGAAATTGCGATTGCTGGTGGAAACGCACAATTTGCCGGCAGGCACCTTGTCGGCATTCATCGCCAAACAGGCCGAACAACTGGGCAGGCGCAACTCGAATCCCGCCTCCTCCAATATCTTGTCTATACCCTCGTCAATAATCAGTTGGCGCACATGCCACGAACCGGGCACGAGCCAAGCCACCACCCCGTCGGCCTTCTTTCTTCCCTTCACCACCGAGGCAAAGGCGCGGAAATCCTCTATGCGGCCATTGGTACAGGCACCCAGGAAACAATAATCCACAGGCGTACCCTCCAATTTCTGTCCCGGAGCAAACTGCATGTAATCAAGCATAGCCTGGAACTGACTACGGTCAGCCTCTGGCACCTCCTCCAATGTCGGGATGCACTCGCCTATGGCTATGCCAGCACCGGGATTGGTACCGTATGTTATGCGCGGAGCAATGTCCTCGGCACGGAAAGTAACCTCCTTGTCAAAGACCGCATCCGGATCGGAATACAACTGTCTCCATTTCTCCACGGCCTTGGCCCAAGCCTCGCCCTTGGGGGCGAATTCACTCTCCTTGAGATAGGCAAAAGTTATATCGTCAGGAGCTATCAGTCCTGCGCGGCTACCCATCTCTATGGAAAGGTTGGACAAGGTCAGACGTCCCTCCATGCTCATGCCACGCACGGCGGAACCGGCATATTCCACGGCATAACCCGTGGCTCCGGCAGTCGTAAGCCGTGCCATGATATACAGAGCCACGTCCTTGGCCGTGGTACCCTCGGGCAAGGTGCCCTCTATGTTTATGCGCATGGTCTTGGGCTTGCTCTGCAGGATGGTCTGCGAAGCCAATACCTGTGCCACCTCGCTGGTGCCTATGCCCATGGCTATGGCACCCACGGCACCGTGAGTGGAAGTATGAGAGTCGCCGCAAACGATGGTCATGCCAGGCAACGAAAGTCCCTTCTCCGGACCTACGACATGTATGATGCCATTGTCACGCGTGCCCATGGCAAAATGGCGGATACCGTATTCAGCACAATTCCCGGCCAACGTCTCCACCTGCTTGCGCCCTACAGGGTCGGCGATATAATCATGACAATCACTTGGCGTATTGTGGTCGGGCATGGCAAAAATCTGCCCGGGACGGAATACGCCCACGCCTTTCTCCCTGAGTGTATCGAATGCCTGAGGCGAAGTCACCTCGTGGCAATAGAGGCGGTCTATGTACAGTTGAGTGGGACCGTCCTCCACATTCTGCACCACATGGGCATCCCATATTTTATCGAATAAAGTCTTCATCGTGTTTGCTAAAAGGTTGCTTGGGAACCAACATGAATTGCCCGAGAGGCTTCACTTGAACTTATTGATACAATCGATATATGCCTCCACTGAAGCCGTAACGATGTCCGTGTTGGCACCGAAACCATAGTATACGCGTCCGTCGTGCTCCACCTGCATGTGCACCTTGCCCATGTCGTCGGAACCCTTGCTGATAGCCTGTATGGTAAATTCCTTCAGTGTCATTTCGCGACGTATGATTCTCTTCAATGCACGTATGGCGGCATCCACGGGACCGTTGCCGCTGGCGGCAGCCTCAAATGCCTCGTTGGCTATCAGCAGCCCCACGCTGGCCACACTGCGAACGCCCTTGCCAGTGGTCACCTGCAGGTAGTCCAGCTTGATGTTATGGGAAGCCGTGCGGTCGGCACCGGCCAATACGAGAATATCGTCATCGGTCACTTCCTTCTTCTTGTCGGCCAACTTCAAGAACGCATCATATACGGCATCCAACTTCTCGCCTTCCAGTTCCACGCCGTTCACGCTCAAGCGATGACGCAAGGCGGCACGTCCGCTACGTGCAGTAAGAACTATAGCGTTGTCGTCTATGCCAACCTCCTTGGGATCCATTATCTCATATGTGCTCACGTTCTTAAGCACGCCGTCCTGATGTATGCCGCTGCTATGTGCGAAAGCATTCTTTCCCACCACGGCCTTGTTGGGCTGCACAGGCATGTTCATAAGGCTGCTCACCATGCGACTGGTGGGATAAATCTTGGTGGTATTGATGTTGGTCTGTATGCCCAGGTCGGGATGGGTCTTGAAAATCATGGCCACCTCCTCCAGACTGGTATTGCCGGCACGCTCGCCTATGCCGTTGACGGTCACTTCCACCTGGCGCGCGCCGTTCAGCACACCGGCCACGGTATTGGCCGTAGCCATGCCAAGGTCATTGTGGCAGTGCGTCGACAGGATACTCTTACCGGCGGCAAAGGCATCCACGTGTTCATAAAGATACTTTATCTTCTCGCCGTACTCATATGGTGTGCGGAACCCCGTAGTGTCCGGGATGTTGCACACGGTGGCACCGGCCTTGCACACGGCCTCTATCACACGTGCCAGATACTCGTTGTCTGTACGCCCGGCATCCTCGGCGTAGAACTCTACATCTTCCACATACCTTTTGGCATACTTCACGGCAGCCACGGCACGTTCGATAATCTCCTCCGGAGTGCTGTTGAACTTATACTTGATATGCGACGGACTGGTGCCTATGCCAGTGTGGATGCGGCCTCGCTTGGCATACTTCAGGGCCTCGGCGGCCACGTCTATATCCTTCTCCACAGCACGCGTCAGCGCGCAGATGGTCGGCCATGTCACGGCCTTGCTGATTTCTATCACGGAATTGAAATCCCCCGGACTGGACACCGGGAAACCTGCCTCTATGACATCCACGCCAAGTGATTCCAGCTGACGGGCGACCTGTATCTTCTCTACGGTATTCAACTGGCAACCAGGAACCTGTTCGCCGTCACGCAATGTGGTATCAAATATAAACAATTTGTCGCTCATGTGTAGTGCTTTATTATTATTTGGCGGACAAAGTTATAAAAAACAAACGATATCTCGGGCATTATGTCACTTCTTTTTATAAAATAGGTATCAGGGAGTAGTCCAATCCGACTCCGGCACAGGCACCGACTCTTTGTTCGACTTGCGACCGCGTCATGTCAGACCAGCTCCCCCACATATATTATTGTCGGCACCTTGACAATAGTATTGTCGAGGTCGCGTCCATACTATTGTCAAGGTGCCGACAATACGGGACCCGAATCGTCCCCTCCGCGAAGACTACATTGCGTCCCCGCATTCATCCACTCCAATCAAAAACTACACCCCACCACATGTGACGACAAGAACGCCACATGAAGTGAGGTGACAGGTCATCATGCACAGGATTGCATCCGACCTTTGGCTGCATATTGAAGAATCCAGACATCCGCAACGATGCGAAAAGATTCTCACTCTGGAACGTAGATAATGTCGCCGTTGTCAAGTTCATAGGCCACCCCGACACGTTTGCCCTTCGTAGAGGAAGGATCAGCATCTTCGGACGGCGTGTAACGGTTGATTTTCTCACCCTCCTTGGTGATAATCTCCATGTTTTCCTTGCCGGGATTCTTCACCATCGTGAAGTCTTCCTGGGAAAACATCTCGGTCATGTTATATCGGCTGACAAGGGCTACCATCAAGGCGACGGCAAACACCATGGCCACATCGAACAGGTTGCTGACAACACTCATCGGGTCATTGTCCTCATTGTGCTGCAGAAGGGAATGGCGACGGTGTCTCATAGCTCGGCAGTTTGTGAGGGTCTGACAATATCGGCAAGATACTCAAGCACGGCGATGTCTCTGGCAGCCCAGCGTTCCTTGACCTGCTGGGTGACGAAACCTATGGCACTGACCACAAGGCCTACGACCGTGGTAGCGAATGCCACCTGCATGTTGTATGCCATGGAGGCAATATCGCCCGATGCAAGTCCCACAAGGGCAGGCCCCATGGGTATGAGCGTGCCCATCAGACCAAGGATTGGCCCCATCTTGGTGAACACCTTGGAGGCAGCTATGTTTCCGGCCGCCTCAATCTCGTATTCCGACAACAGCAGGTCTACGCGGGGGGCATTGCCGGCCGCATCCAGAATCCTGGTGGCATAGGCACCCACTACAGATGCCGAATAGCCGGTAAGCCATGCCTTGAAGTCGCACAACGTATCGGGAGTGACTTCCCCTATTTTCCTGCACAACGGCATGACGGTACGTTTCTCGTTGAGGTATTGTCCGAAAAACGCTCCAATCATGATGATCGAACGAATGAAGAAGAGGATGAGCAACACGATTACCGGCACGAGCAGGCCGGTGGAAATCCAATAAAGGATGTTGGATATTACGTTCATTTTATTTTAGAAATATGTTTACGTGTAAGATATTTGTTCAAGACAATGCCGATGACCGTTCCTACTGCAAGTATGGCCACAACGGCAGCAAGGGCTCCCCAGTCTGCTTCATTGGTACCCGCGGCAGCCGTGCGTCCGTTTATGGTGGCCACCACCCCAAGGGCGGCTATAAGCATATTTACCATGAAAAGGAGTTCAAGTCTGATTTCCTTTTCCGGCAGGAGCCAAAGCAGTCCCGCCACCAAAAGCGGCACACCCACGAACAGCCCCAAGGACAGGCCCCAGGCTATGGTGGCGAAGTCAGCACCGGGCAGTGAGAAGATAAGTTCGGTAAGCATGGCAAACAGCACCGGAAAGACAAGCACCCCCGGGAACCAACGGCACACCTCCAGCATCACGATGCGGGAACGGGAGAGCGGCCCGGCAATCGAATCGGCCGCCAGCACGCAGAAGGCCACCTGGAACGCCACGTCCACGGTAAGCCACACCGACATGTCAAGCATAAGTTCAGGCTGCGACAACCAGTCGGCAATCCGTGCCTTCGACTGGCCTGCGGCGGCATCGCATGCGAGGATGACGAACAACGAGGCCACGGCGCAAGTGGCAAGACGTCCAAGCCAGCCATGGCAGGTCATCTTCAGCACATAGCTGACGATGACCAGAGCCATTATGATCATTACCACGATTACCATTGGCGCGGATTGTTTTTGCGGCGACGACGTATGAGCACTACCAGGCCAACCATGGCCAGCACCACGGCACCGGCCACTATCAGGCCGTTGACACGATTCGTAGTGGTATCGGAGGCATTGACTTCCTCGCGCTTCATCACCATGGAGTTATCATTTGCGGACATGTTCTCGGCTCTCGCAGTTGCCACGGCATCATTGTAGGCCGAAGCCTTGTCCGGAGAAACCTTGGATGCTATGAAGTCGCGCAACTTGGCGTTGTCGCAAACGAAACCAGTGCACGCCGCTCCGAATTCCTCTACCGTGGCAGTGTGCAGGTCGGCTATTGCAGCAATCTGTTCCGGTGACGCGTTCCACATACCTTTGCGCACGGTTTCAAGCATCACGGCCGTCATCTCCTGTATGGCCGCGGGATTTGCATCATGGAAGAACTCTTTCACTCCGAGATGATTCTTGTCTGCCACGTAGGTGTCGTAGATACCGTCCCACAGTTCATCATCGATGACATCGGGTTTCATGACGTTCCAGCCGTACGTATTGGTAACCACCTGGGATATGGATGCGGCATCACCGGCTCCACCCTTCATCTTTTCCTTGATATAAGCAGGATTGAGTATGGTGGTGCGGCTTTCCACCCCGATAGCTTCCTTGACCTCCTGCATGCGTACATTGTTTCGGTTGCGATAGTCGCTCAGGTAGGCATCAGGGTCCTTGCCGGTGACATTGCTGACGGCCAGGTTCATGCCCCCCATAAACTCATAGACATGGTCGAGGCTCAATGCCCCCCAGGTATTGCTTTGCCTCGGCTGTACCACGGCATCGGTACGTGTAAGGGCCGCCTCAAAGGCATATTCGCGCATCTGCTCCCAATTTTCCTCGCTGCCGTAGCTGGCACCCATGTTATTGATATAGGCATCGGCTATTTCAGATGCGTCTTCCCATCTGTCTCCGGCCTCCACCATACCTTGTATGCCGGTACCGTAGTTACCGTTGACGCCACCGAAGACTCGCGATGCCGACAACTCGCGTGCCTCCTTCGGGGACACGCCCTTGTCTACAAGATGACGTTCCGATTCCACTACGCCTTCAGCCACATAGTTGGGATATTTGTCGTCATCGGCAGCGACGGCCATCTTCACGGCCCTGCTTATGAGAAACAGGCGCGATGCTGCCAAGTCGCGAAGCTGGCCGGAGGTCTGCACCACCACATCTATACGCGGACGTCCCAGTTCCTGCGACGGAATGAGCCTCAGGTCGGTAACACGGCCGAAAGGATCGCGCACAGGCTCTACTCCGAGCATATACAATATCTGAGCTATCGTCGCACCTTCGGTCTCTATGAATTCACTGCTCCATAGCGTATAGCTGACCTTGCGCGGGATGGTGTCGCCGTGCGCCTTGCGGTACATGGCTATTGTACCCTCGGCCAGTTCCTTGCCCTTTTCCCAAGCCACGGCCGACGGTGTCTCCTCGGCATTGACTGCAAACATGTTGCGCCCGGTGGGAAGTATATCCGGATTGAGGACAGGGTCACCGCCCGATGTCGGTGCGACAAAACCGCCATTGAGGGCGTTGAGCACCGAGGAAAGTTCATTGGCGGGACTTTGAAGCAACGCATCCCGATACCTGCCTATATTTCCCAAGGCACGTTCCACCTCGCCAACGGCCGTGGCAAAGGCTATCTGCTCGCCCGTCAGCACCGGCTTCTGCATGCCATGATGCCCTGCCATGGCAGTTCCAGGAGCCGATACGCTCTTGCGCTGCATGGCGGCCTTCATTTTCTCTATGGCCTTGTCGTCGGCTCCCATCTTGCGAGCCATTTCTATGGCTTTCTGGGGTGACATGCCCGGAACCATGCCATGGTGTCCCTTGGGAGCCACCCTTTCGGAAATCTTCGAGGTTGCCTGCCGGTTTGACGGCATCATGGCTCCCATCACCATCATCCGCGAAAGCATGTCCTTGGAACCCTCAATGGAAAGACGTATATTGCGCGCGCTGTCAAGGTCACCGGCAGAGAGCCCGGTCAGAAGGCATATCGTCGCATCATCGGCTGCAGCTCCCGACCTGACAAGTTCCAGCGCCTTGCGTCGCCACTCCCTCAGGTCGCCGCCTCTCAACTTCCGTAGACTGTAGGCGAGCGGATCCACTGTCATGGCCTCGACGGTGGACCGTATATGCTCCTCGGAATACGGTTGCCCCATCACATACAGCGCACCCGTGATCTTCTCATTGGCAAGTTCCTCGGCAAATGTCTCTATGCGCATGACATCATCTGGAGTGAACTGTGATGTGCTGTCGATACGCAACTCGCGATGTATGCCAAGCTCCAAGGTATATCGTCTTACGAGACGCAAGGCACTGAGCGTGTCGGACGACGTACGGGCCCTGTTATAGTCATTGACGGCATCGGTAAGGTTCTTGTAAATACCCCTGACCTCGCTCTCCATAAATGGCGGTGTAAGATAGTTTACAATCCCGGCATAGCTACGGCGCTTTGCAATCATGGCCTCGCCTACGTTCGAGGTAGAATAGACATAGACGTGAGGCAATGTGCCCACAAGCCTGTCCGGCCAGTCCTCACTGCCGAGAGCGGCCTGCTTGCGAGGCGTGAACTCGAGCGACCCATGTGCGCCGAAATGCATCAGCGCGTCCGCTCCGAATCCGTAACGGGCCCACAGATAGGCACCTACATAATTATGCGGCGGGGCCGCGTCAGTGCCATGCACATTCTTGAAATCATCACCACCAAGCCCGGCGGCAGTCTGCGGAATGAGGACGATGTTGCCGAATTGCAACCGCGCTATGGCCATATTGCCGGCTTCGTCCTTAAGACCGTGCCCGGGAAACTCGCCGTCAACGGCATCTATGTCACCGCGCATCTCTTCGGGCAATGCATCGTGGCACCAAGCGTCGTAATCCTCGCGACTTACCAGTTGCGGATGGCAATCGCGGACAAAATCGGACTGCGCCCCTTTGGCGTATTCGTTGAACACGCGACCATTGGCCGCAATAAGCTTCTCCAGGGCAGCAGCATCCGCTGGCAATCCGCTGACATTGTAACCTTCATTCCTGAAACGGACAAGCATATTGTATAGAGATGGAGCCACCTCCATTCCCTCGGCCACCAAGGCACTCTGCCCCGGCCCTTTGAAATAGAATATGGCCACCTTCTTGTCCTTGTTGGCTTTACGTCTCAATGCAGTGTAGTTATTGACCGTAGACACAAAATCGTCAAGACGTCCGGGTATGGCCTCCACCATCGGCAGTCCGTCGCTGCCGGCAAAATGGGCAAACAGGGTAAAAGGACGTATGGCACCGTCTATCTCGGAGGTGACGATGCTCTGCGACATGAAGCCGCCGCTCATTCCCATCTTGTCTGCCATCCATTCCTCATAGTCCCGGTTGGCATTGACAGGAGCGAAGAGCGGGATGTTCTTGTCTTCGAGCCAACGCACTACGGCATCGCCCATACGGCCGTGAGCCATGTTGATCATTGCCGCAGCCCGAACCGAGTCGGCATGACCGGAAGCTATGAACGACTGTATTACACTGACA
Organism: Bacteroides sp.; assembly: GCA_023665805.1. Taxonomy (GTDB): domain Bacteria; phylum Bacteroidota; class Bacteroidia; order Bacteroidales; family Bacteroidaceae; genus Physcousia. The sequence goes on from JAMPDJ010000007.1 coordinate 74,418, forward strand.
GGATATACTATGTTGCCTGTACTCTCCAAACGGCTTACAAGACTGTCTGACACGCCCATCTGTCCCGTAAGGATTATATGCGGAGCCGTGTCTTTCCATTTGCCTTGCTTTTTGAGCCATTGTTCATATGCCTCAACGGAATCAAAAACCGTGTCATCTGCCAACGGGTGATAGAGCAGCGTTGCGGAAGGCACCACCGGATCACCCGGGGCATCCACAAAAAACGTCTTGCCATCGATATACTTTCTGACATAACGCAGCATATTGCGGTAATTGGCGCGGCCACCTGCAAGATACTGGCGCAGGAATTCGTTGTCCACAGAGTCAACCGAGTTGATCTGGTTCTGCGGATTAGTAGCCGCCGTGGTGATTACCGGCGTACCGGCCTCGGCAGCATCGACGAGCCGTTGACGCATGGCGGCGTCAATGCGTAATCCCATGCCATTGACAAACACCATGTCATACTTGTCGGCCTTGCCAAGCTCATCAACAGGAAGTTCGTGTATGCTCACAAACGCGTTGTCGTTTGCCTTGGCAATCTGTCCAAGGGTTATCGCCTGATAATTGACAAAGGCTATATGAGTGCGTGATGCCAGGCTGTTGCCCAGCAAGAAGCCTGCGCCAATTACTACGGCGCAGGCTATCGTTAACAGTATTTTCTTTTTCTTGCTCATCTTCTGTTATTTAAAGAAATCATCGACATCTACGGAAAGACCGACGGACCAGGTAATACCATCGGTAGGTGCCGAATTCCAATAATATGTCTTCGGTTTGTAGTTAAACAGATTGTCCACTATGACATTCACGTCAATTCCGCGCCAGACATGCTGACGAAGAGTCAGTTTCCAAAGCGAATAGGCCCCATCCGTCTCATACTGGCTGACAGGCTTGGACATGTACCGTCCCGAAAGCCCGGCATAGAGCCGATATGTGCTGCACAATTGCTTCTCATAGTCTATGCGCCATGTGGCGGAATGCGGGCGCGGCTGAGTGAACTGCGAGTCTATCGAACGTCCTGCCACATGCAGATAGTTGTAGCTGACCGACGCGCCCAAACCGAACGTGGTACGGTAGCGGCCGTTGAAGTCGATGCCCATCACCTTCACTCCATCCTCGTTGGCATAGATAGCCCCGGCCTCCTGTCCGTCGGCTCCAGGATAATCAGCGGTGGTAATGCGGCTGCTATAGTAGTTATAGTAACCGGAAAGGGTCAGGCTGTACTGTCCGGCAAACACCCCCTTGCGAAACTGTCCATTGCGTTCCAAAGCCAGGTTGAAATTATGGCTCCTTTCGGGCTTCAGGTCCGGATTGCCGTATATCATCTGTATGCCGGCCATGTCAAAGCACATGTACATCTCCTTAAGAGTGGGGGCACGGAAGCCGCCGGAGTAGGAGGCACGTATGGAGAAGGGCTTGAGCTTGAACATAGTGGCAACGCGCGATGTCACGGCATTGTTGTCGGATGCCGAAAAATAATCGTCACGTACCGATGCAACGACATTCAACCACGACAGGGGATTATAGTCAAACTGCACGAAGGCATCCACCGATGTTTGCGAATGTTCTTCATTGTCAATAAACTGATAGGTCGTCAGATAATCATGCATGTAATCAGCTCCTACCGTCAGGGCGTTCTTTCCCCAGTACTTGTTGTAGAGACCATGCACTATGTGCTGACGATTGCTGTAGTCATGATCGTGGGTGCGATTGTCCCCGACATAACGCGACTTGTCGTATCGGTCATAGCCATATGAAAGTTCCAGGTTTTGACTCTTGTCTATATCCCACACTCCACGCAGTCCGCCGCTATAGTCATGATAATGATCATTGTAATTGGTACGCTCACTCACACGGGAGAAGTATCCGCCACGAGCTATCAACCGCAGACGGTCCGACAGGCGATAGGTAAGCTTTTCCTTTACGTTGAGAGTGTTGCCACCGTAGATCTCGTGTATCTTGGATTGGGTATCGAACGGACTGGTCAGGCGTATGGCATCCTTGGTGGAGTACTGCACCGATGTATTGGAATTCCACTTGCCCGAGTTGAAACTCAAGTTGCCACCGCTTCGCCACTCCTTGCCAGCGCCTCTGTAACGGGAATTAAGATTGAGGTGCCAGGGTTCTTTGTTTTCCTTGGTAATGAGGTTTACCACACCTCCCACGGCATTGGCTCCATAGAGAGCCGACGACGCACCTTTGATAATTTCCACTTTGCCCACATCGGTAAGATTGAGACGATTGTAATCCACATTGTCCATCGTCTCGCCTGCCAGTCTCTCGCCATCAACGAGGAAGAGTACGGCATTGCCTCCAAAACCGCTCATATTGAGTGACGTCTCCTGGCTCATGGCATATCCGAACTCCAGACCCGGCATTTCTTCTGTCAGAAGGTCCTGGATATCGGTTGCGTCTGTCTTGGCAATGTCATCGGCCGATATCACGCGAGTCACCACCGGCACATCCTTGAGCGTCTTGGGCGTGCGGGTAGCGGTAACCACTATCTCGTTCAGCATCGTAGGGTCGGGAACTATGCGTATGACATTCTCATTTTTCCTGGATTGCGACGAGCGAATGACGCTTGACTTTGGAATATATCCATTAAAACTGACTACGACATTGGCCGTATTTTTCCCGGGAAGTTCAAACGAGTACCTGCCATCGGCATCAGTCATGACAGGCTGCTTGAGTCCTTCGATTCTGACCACAGCCCCTGACAACGGGTTCCCTGTCTCATCAAGAATCTTGCCGACAAACGTGTCGGCAAGGGTTGTGAGAGGAAACAGAAGTCCAAGGAAGTAAATATACAGTATATGCTTCAGACTTCTTTTCATGGCAATCATTTTTTAGCTGCCACAAATGTACAGATCATCGGCATGGGCATGGCACCATAGTGCAGCTGGAACTGAATCGTTATGATGTTATCGGCAAACTGGCCACCAAGGGTACCGGAATATGCACGACCGGTATCAGAGGTGCCGTCGAAATTGGTAGTTGCCAAGGCATAAGTACCATCGCTACCTGCCACCTTCACGTTTGACACTCTGATTGCGGGCATCTGCATCGGGGGCTCACCGAACGAGGGCACATCCACAGTCACAGTAGCATCGTCAATGGCCGTGACGGTAAAGGTCAGGTTATCGAAAATCTGATCCGTGCCCATCACAGAACACGTCATGTCGCTGGTATAGGTTCCGGCAACGCTATTGGCGGCAGGGATTGACGGCTGTTCCTCCTCGGAACAGGAAGTGCCGAAGAAAGCGATTCCGACGAAGAGCATTACAGTGGTGAGAATCGAAGTAAGTTTTTTCATAATAATAAAGTGTTTTGGTTGTTATTTAATATATTGCATGATTTCAAGAGTACAGTTCCCTGTTTCCGAGTGCAAAGGTAGGCACATTCGGCAACAACCGCAATACCTTAAAATAGGCATTATAGCGACGCACTCTCCTACCCCAAAAACAGTACTCCTCACCAATGTTCCCTGTCGTGCCAAGCAAGAATCATGACTTGACAATGTATACCAAAGAACACACAACACCTACATGGGAACCGTCAGACAAGCCCCTATGAGCATGCCATCGCATATTCGTGAATTCGTGCTTCCATATTCGTGAATATCCACCTGCGAATTCACGAATGTACAACCCATCCTTAGCGGACACGAATGCATACAGATGCAAAGGACGGGTACCAGGCCATATGCCCGATACCCGTCCTTTGCATCATATGTATCATGGCAAGAAGACCGCATGTCCTGCGATACTCGCCACTAATCCGGCTTCCTTATTCAAATACCTGCATCATGGGGCGGCCTATCCATGCCTGAGGCTGAGTAAGACCAAAGATGGCAGCCACGGTAGAAGCACAGTCGAACTGCATCATGCTTTCCTCAAAGGCACCAGCCTTCTTGATATTCTTGCCCGCGATGATGAAAGGAGTCTCCATCTCCAGCATGGTCTTGCCACCATGAGTGGTGTTGATGCCACCATGATCGGACGTGAGAATGATGATGCTGTTGTCGTAGATACCAGCCTCCTTGATGGTGTCAACGATGCGGCCGATGTATCCGTCCAGTTCCTTCAGTTTGTCGTAATATGCCTGCGTGTCATGTCCGTCGGCATGTCCCACATGGTCGGGATTGTCAAAGCATATGGCACTCAGCACGGGCTTCTTCTCCGCTATGTACTGACAGGCCATGTCGCACAAGGCTACCGGATTCTGACTATAGTCGGGAGCCAAGGCATGATGATTCAGTGCCAGAGTGTCCACCAGGTACTTGATGCCGTCCCACTCATACAGGACACCCATCTCGGCATCGGGGGCAGCCTTGCGCAGTTCGCTGAAGACGGTGGGAAAGATACCGTGCTCGTTCAGAACGCGCGAGGGCAGCTCCGGCGTACGTGAACCCCACTCGGTATATCCGTGCAGCTCCGGACCGACACCCATGAACATGGAGGCCCAGTTCACGGCACTGGAGGACGGCAACACGCTGCGCTTGTGCAAGGTGTAGCTTCCGGCCTCCATCAATGCCTTAACATTAGGCATCTCGGCTTTTTCCACGCTATAAGCACCCCAACCGTCCAGGCCGATAATGAATACGTGTTCCGCTTTCCAGCCGGACTTCTGCCGACATCCGGAAAGCATTGCCATGGCTATGAGGATAGCCAAGAAAGATAGCTTTTTCATAAAAATCATGTGTATTTAGGGTTAAAGAATCATCTCATACCATGGCAAAGGTAACATTTTTTCCCGTAATCCAATAGGGTAATCCCTGATTTCCACACAATAACTGTCATTTGCGGCGCAACAGCGAAGGAAACATCTTGCGTATGCGCACCAATTGTGACGTTATATTGCCACCGGCCACCACTATGGTAACGGCACACACTATGAGCGTCAACCCCATGACCACACGCATCGTGAGACATTCATTGAAAACGGTCACCCCGATGAAAACAGCCGTAACAGGCTCCAAGGCACCCAGGATGGCCGTAGGCGTGGAGCCTATACGGAGGATGGCCGCCGTGGTGCACAGAAGGGAAATGGCAGTGGGCAGCAGCCCGAGAGCAAAAAGGTTGCCCCAAAGGTACCACTTGCCGGCAGGCGGCATCTGCAACCCTCCGCCCATCAAGGCACGCACGGCAAACAGTCCCCATCCGAAGAGCAGGACATAGAAAGTGACCTTGATGGTGGGAATATCCTTCAGCCGGCTATGGTTGACACCCACCAGGTATACGGCATAGGACAAAGAAGAGGCCGCGACCAACATGGTGCCCACAAAGGAAAGCGTGGCACCATCGTCGCCCTTGTACAAAAGGCCTATGCCCACCGATGCCACCACAATGCAAAGGATAGTCTGCAACCCCAGCTTCTCTCCAAAGAACAAGGCCATTATCACAGCCACCATGATGGGATACACAAAGAGCAAGGTGGAAGCTATGCCTGCGTCCATATGGTTGTAGCTTTGGAAAAGAAACAGCGAGGAGAACGAAAACAGCAACCCGAATGCCGCCAACGGAAGTGCCTCGCCAAGGGTTATGCGGAAACTGCGGCCGCGCAACCTAAGCATCAGTCCCAGGACAGGGATGGCAAAGAGGTAGCGAAAGAAAAGAACGGAATCGGGATCCATCCCCTCGGCATACAGCGGAAGGGCAAAGAGAGGATTCATGCCATAGGTGGAAGCCGCGACGGCTCCAAGCAGATAACCTTTGATTTTGGGACTCATTGAACGATGTAATGGATTATAGTCGAGGTGTCGAGACGGACAACACCGATAATGTCCATGCAAAGGTACGCATTTTTCTGTTTATCGTTATCGTTGTCATGCACAACATGCGCTGATTGCATTTTAGCATCCAGGACGGGATGCGAGCACATCACGCTGAACCCGGCGTATCATAGCAAGTGCCTTTTTATCAGTTTTGCCGATGGCGGCAATAGGAAAATCCCTTGCTCACTGTTTCCGCGGACCCGCGAACTGCCATACCTTTGCAGCGGAAATCAAAAAAAGCAAGAGTACATGGACCAGCCAATGATTGTATGGTGCGTGACAGCGGGAGTGCTGTTGGCCGCATTTGTATTCAGAGCCATCGAACAGTATTACACCGGGTGCCGCCATAAAGGGCACAAGCCGAGACGCATATTCGAGATAGGCAAGGAAAGGGAGCTCTTCTATATTCCGGGGGACAGAGAAGATGACGATTTCGAAGACCTGTAAACTCGGGAACGTGCCAGACAACACCCACGCACGCCAGGCAGCCGCCTTTCTTGCCGACTATGCCTCGTTGCTGTCGGGATGTGGTGCGACATGCATACGCATAGAAAAGAACACATGCAGAATGGCAGATGCCCTCGGGTTGGGATTCGACATCTCCATAATGCCCACACATGTATATGTTTCGGTCCGGGACAAAGACGCGGCCGATACCTGTGTAGCAGTACGCAAAAACACGGGAAGCGGCATAAGCTTCAACCTCAATGCCAGATTAAGCCGTCTGAGCTGGGAGGTAGCCGACAATCATCTTGACACCAACGCTGCCGTTGAACGTCTTGAAAGGATACGCGAGACAAAACCGACCGGAAAGTGGGAGGTGTTGATACTCACAAGCCTTGCCAACGCCTCGTTTTGCCGTCTTTTCGGGGGCGATGCGATAGCCATGCTGATAGTGCTGGCATCAACGCTTGCCGGTTACAGGCTGAAACAGATTATGCAGGAGGACAAACGGGACGTGCGCCTTACATTCCTTTGCGCCTCGTTCTTCTCCGCCACCCTCAGCGCAGGAGGACACATCTTCAACATCAGCACCACACCCGAAATAGCACTTGGCACAAGCGTGCTGTATCTCATTCCCGGAGTACCGTATATCAACTCCGTGAGCGACATGCTCTACCGGCACTATCTGTGCGCGTTCAGTCGTTTTGCAGATGCGGTGGTACTTACAGCCTGCCTGTCAACCGGATTGTGTGCAGGGATGCTTGTCCTGGGATTAAAATGGTTTTAGTGAAGCTTATGTGGAATAACATCATAATAAATATTGCCGAGGACGGATTGTTTGCCGCCATAGCGGCCATAGGTTTCTCCAGCATCAGCAATACACCGCACCGCGCATATCCGACATGCGCCTTGATTGCCGCAACAGGACATTCGGTACGATACATACTGACATTGCCGGAACTTGGAGGAATGCACATTATTCCTGCCGGCACAGCGGCCTCGTTCGCCATAGGTGTGCTGGCCGTATTGTTAGCCTCGCGTATCAAATGCCCTGCCGAGGTATGTTTCTTCCCGGCCCTGTTGCCCATGATACCGGGGATGTATGCCTATCGCACGATAGAAGCACTGCTTTGCTGCCTGTATCATACACAACAGGAAGAATTCGGACACTATTTCTATCTATTGGCATACAACGGACTGACATGCACGTTCATCATATTGGGAATGGTCATCGGTGCCACCGTTCCGGTATTCCTGTTCAAAAAACTGTCGTTCACTGCCACGAGATAGCCGTATTATTAGTACTTTTGCACCAATCATGGAATTAAGACAGTTGAGATACTTCGCCAAAGCCGCCGAGATGTTGAACTTCTCTGACGCGGCAAAGGCTCTGAACATAGCACAGAGTTCACTTTCGCAACAAATAAAGCAATTGGAAGACGAACTGGATGTGCAATTATTCTCGCGCAACAGCCATTCAATACGTCTGACAGAGGCAGGGGAGGTGATGTTGCCTTTGGCATTGCGGACTATACATGATGCCGAGAACTGCACCGAGCGCATACATGACCTGCAGAAACTGTTGAACGGAACATTGAACATTGGCGTCACCTATTCCTTCAGCCCGATACTGACAGAGACGGTAATGTCATTTATGAGTATGTACCCCCGCATAAAACTCAACATCATCTACAAGCCTATGGGAGAACTTATGGAGCTGCTTGCCAAGCGGGATTTGGATTTCGTTCTTGCATTCAAGCCGACTCAGCCGATAGCGGATGTAGAGTCACACATACTATTCCAAAACAGTCTGTCCGCAGTGGTCAGCACCACGCATCCTCTTGCCTCCAAGGACAAAATCAGGCTTTCCGAGCTGGCAAAATATGAATTGGCACTGCCATCGAAAGGATTGCAAGCGCGAAACGCATTCGACAGCATTGTGACAACATACAATCATTTCCATATCCGCATAGAGCTGAACGAAGTGAACATATTGCTGAAACTTATCCGTCAGACACGCCTTGTTACCGTGCTTGCCGAGGACTCCATCTATAACGAACATAATGTCAAAGCTATACCTCTGGATGTACCTGGCAACGAGATGGCAGGATGCGTCCACATACTCAAGAACACATACCACAAACATTCAATGAAGGAATTTGTGCGGCTGTTGAGCGAATCTCTGGCAGTCAAAAAGCGCCAAAACTCATGGATATGACCTTGTGCTCCCGGAATCTTGTGGAGCTACTACCCATAAGCGCCTCAACATGACAGCCAGAGAAGCCAAGTCTGTGCTTCAAAATTAGTTTTTTACATGATGTTTATATTCCATTAGGCACATGCCAGACATAATTAGTGTCAAAACAGCAAGGAAATGATGTCGGAGGTTAGGTCACTCCCCCGTCTCACGGTTCAAGGCCTCCCACCCCGCCCTGTCCTGCCACCAGACGTAGAGTGTTTTGTATCCATGCCCCGGCAGACGGCGAGTGCCTAAAGAAATGCGGGCATAGACGGAAGACCATTCGTCCAATGCCTGCTCGCGGCGGTAATCCCATGATGCATACTTTTTCTTCAAGGCTTTCTTTATCTGACGATACTTGAGCATGCGCGCCACTTCATTCTCCATGAATTCCACAAAAGAGACGCTCACCTGGTATACCACGCCTGTCTTAGGTGTCCGATGGACTTCTATTATGCACCGGACTCCATCGAACATTCCTGTCAACGAAGCGTGGGTATCGGCAATGGTCTGCACATCATAGCCCCGACTTTCAAGACTGTCCAGAAAATCGTCATAATCACCTCCGAGACTGATACCGAGAAAGGCAGCATGTTCGGAATCGTCTTGTGCACATAGCGGAACAGCGCACAAGAGAACGAGTAACAGAATTGACAGCAGGTTCTTTTTCATACCAGCATAAAACAGACTTCAAGATTATGAAATCCCCACAGCAGCTATGCCGTGGGGATTTTTGTGCAATAATTGTGTAAAACCTTATTTTGATACTTTCTTCGTACCGTTCTGTATATACACCTGCGCTGAGGGAATCTCACTTAAACGACGACCGCTGAGGTCGTATATTGAAGCATCCGAATTCTGCTGGGCATTCCCGGTCACGGAAGCGATGCCTGTCTCGCGGCCAAAATTGATTTCCACAACAGAATCCTTGCCACAAGGTATCGTAGCTATGCCATTCTGATCCACGGACACTGCCACTTCCACACCGTCCACCGTAATGCTGGCCCTGTCTATCTCCATGGCACCACGCGTGCAGCGAACCTTGAGCGGCGCGCCAGCATGGCTGGTGATACGTACATACTGGCACTTGCCACCTGCCCAGTTGAAGTCCACAGTGAAGTTGCCAATAGCTTTCATTCCTTTGACATCACCCTGCCTGTTCCATACAGATGGCAATGCAGGCAGAACGTTGATGTATCCGTGCGCACTCTGCAACAAGCATTCGGCCACACCGGAACATACACCGAAATTACCGTCAATCTGGAATGGAGCATGACTGTCGAAAAGGTTGTAGTATATGCCGCCTGCACCGGCATTGGTGCCGTAGGCGGTGGAATGCTTCAATGCGTTCTTTATAATCACATGCGCATGGTCACCGTCCAAGGCACGTGCCCAAAGGTTGACCTTCCAACCCATCGACCATCCGGTAGCCGCATCGCCACGAAGTTTCAGGGAGTTGACAGCAGGGCCAAAGAACTCGCTCTCGGGTGTAATCTGATCCAATGGGAACAAGGCCATCAAGTGGGAGATGTGACGGTGTCCAGGGTCGTTGCTGACATCATATGGACTGTACTTCCATTCGCGCAAAACAAGGTCTCCCTTATTGACACCGTTGCGAGGATTGGTCCAACCACTGTTGCGCGATGTGTTGGCGGTATACACCTCGGTACGCAGACCCTTGTCCGTTTTCTCCAGATACTCATTCAGTTTAGCCACATCCTCGGTAGTGAGTCCCGTGTTCTCTATACCCAGAATAGAAATGGCCTCGTCCAAATTCTGGAACAGATAGCTAATCATCTGCTGCGCATGCGCGGTTCCATCCTCACTGTTATGGGCATCCTGTTCTGCGCTATACTCATTGGGAGCGACATAAGAGCCATCCGGTTCAAAGGAGTATGCCGGAGAATAACCGCTATTCTGGGTGCTGCTGTCATAACCACGGTCCTCAATCAAGCGATGGAACCAGAACTGTGCGCAATCCCACATTACAGGAAAAGCCTTCTTCAGGAACTCCTTGTCCTGAGTGTAGCGCCAATGTGTCCACAAGTGGCTTGTGTACCATACGTTGGCCACCAGATAGTTGTTACCCCATTCACTCATGCTGTTATATAGAGAAGATTCGGTAAGCACGCTCCAGCCATAGCCCTCGTTGTACTTCTCTCCAACAGCTTTCCATCCCTTGCTGCGTGCACCGCGCAAGATGAAGTTGACAAAGGGCTTGTGCAAATCGGAAAGGTTGGTAATCTCCGTAGGCCAGTAGTTCATCTGGATATTGATATTGGTATGAATATCCGAGTTCCACGGAGAGCCTGCGCCACGGTCGTTCCAGATACCCTGCAGGTTGTTGGGGGCGGCAATGGGCTTGCGGTTGGAACTGATTGCCAGATAACGGCCATAGTGGAAATAAAGCTGTTCCAGGAAAAGGTGGTCATTGGCCGTGCTGGTCGCATTTGCATTATTAGGATAATAGTTGTCTACCAGAGCCTTTGTGTCCATCGTGGGAGTCTTCAAGCCGAGGTCGAAAGTCATGCGCTTGGTAATGGCAGTGAAGTCCTGGATATGCTCTGCCTCTATGGCCTCGTATCCCTTGGCAACGGCCTCGTCTATGACGGCCTTGGCACGTTCGCTTACCTGTTCTGGAGTCTCGGCCACGAAGTAGCCATCGGAATCGACATCGCCGTTGAAATTGGTTTCGCCTTTCAAATAGAAAGTCACCTCTGTGGCATTGCCGACAAGGATGCCATTGGATGTGGTGGTAACCGTAGCAGCGTCATCGGCCACGACATGAAGACGTGCGGCGTACTTGACATGCATCTTTCCCGTGAACACTGCCATGCCGTTCTCGTACGTCACCTCACCGGCACCTATGTCATCGCCCGGTTCCAAAGTAAACCTCAGGTTCATCTTGTCAGCACCCTCTGCGGTATAGCGGGCAGCGATAACCTGCGACGGAGCGGAACTGAGATACTTGCGGGTGAACTTGGACCCATTGCCGTTCTTGAATTCCACACCGGCAATGCCTTCCTCGATGTCCAGGTAACGCACATAGTCAGTTACCCCATCAAAAATAGAATTGTCGCGATTCTCCACGAATACAGATCCAAAGTCCATAAATGTGCGCTGTCCGCTGCCGGCACCCAATACATTCGGAGAACCGCTCCAAAGAGTCTTCTCGTTGAACTGTATCTCCTCATTATGAACACCACCGAAAATCATGCACCCCAGTTCACCGTTGCCCAAGGGCAGGGCATACTCCATCCAAGGATAGCTTACTCCGGTTGCCGCCGCAGATGTCCTGTACCACAGAGTGTTAGGATTCTTTGGAGAGAATGAAGAAACACCGGTAATGTTCTGCACCTCATAGAAATACTCGTCGGGATAGTCAGCAGGCTCAACTTCCACGACAAAGAACTTGCTGCCCTCATCGCCCACAACGCTGCCAGTGTTCCACAGGGCCAGATAGTCTCCACGCTTGTTCCACCACTTGTTGGTGCCGTCTATCTTGACATAAGAAGGTTCGGTGCCGCCAAACGTTATCGCACCCGAGAACACGGTGCTGTATGCGCTGTCGTCTGCCTTGACCATGGTTGCACGTGCATTGGCCTCGTCACCGGTAATACCCAGCACCCGGGAAAGGCCGCGGGAATAATTGTAGACCTGATACTTGCCTGCCGAGGTAGAGACGAAAGCCCACAGCGACTTGTTGTCGCGAGGACGGGCGGTATTGCTCAACTGCAGATTCACGCCATCGCAGTAGTCATCGTTCATGCTCACGTATCCGCCCTTGCCGTTCTGTATGGTATAGAACTTTGTATCAGCGGCAAAATAGCTTACATATATGGTGAGGCCGTCAATGGTTACCACAGGCATGGTGCCATCGACAGAGGATGCCTTCACATCGGATGACTTGATCACATCCGTGGTCTCTATGGATGCGCCGTTCTTGTACTGCTGCTCTCCATAAGCGATACCGGCCTCGGCATTGTCAGTGCCGAGGACTACCACTTCGTAGGTCTTCTCCGCCGGAACGGCCTCCTCGATATAGTAACAGTTACCGGCATCGGTCGTAGTCCAGCCATTCACCACGATACCCTCGGACGTCTGACCTGAAATCTGTGAATTCATGCCGTTGCTGCCAAGACACAACTTCCATGGATAAGCCGCTCTGCCGGAAGCCTCTATTTTCAGTACCGTGGATGCCGTTTTCTCATAAGCGCCGGTACTGCTTACATACTGGCCGGCACCTTCGCTGAAGAGGTAATAGTTGTCGCCAGTCTTTTCTATACGGAACTGCTGGTTGGAATCGGTCAGGCTGGCCGTAACACTGCCCACCGCACTGCCTGTGTTGCTACACAACTTGCCAGGCACTTTGTCGCTGTACAGCAGGAAAGCACGTTCGCTCCTGAGGAAATACACCTTGTCGTTGCTCAGTTGCGAAAGGTCTGTCACTTTCTCCGCGCACACGGCCAGTGCCGTGCACAGGAGAGCAGACATCATCAGTAATTGTTTTCTCATTTGTTTGTATATAGGTTGTTTGTTATGGTTTCTATGGACAGGGGCACATATACCAAGGAGTAGCAACCCGGCTCTTCCTCGTAATAGAAGCCTATGCGGCCGTCCTTCTGTAGCGTCATGGTGCTATACGCACTGCCGGCATGACTGACCTGGTAAGGGTTCTGGTTCCAGTTACCGGTAAAAGCCTTGGGAGAAGAGTATGCCTTTGGCTCGGTTATGTCTTTCCAATATACCTTCACGTCCGCACGTCCGTCCGCAGTGGGCAACGACTGCAACGCCAGTGTGGCACGGGTACCGTCGGACTTCTTCTTGACATCCATTATGAGAATCTCGCCGTTGGTACTGTTGCGTCCGCAACTTATGCCACCCTTCTCCTCGTTGCTTGCCACGCATTCTCCCCATGTACCGGTGGCAGCGGACTCATCCGCATACTTATATATATTATAATAGCGACCCGCTGACTTGCGACTGCTGAGCAGCACGCTGCCATCAGGCAGTTCCTCGCACTTTGGCTCGTCGCCATGCAGGCAAGGCAATGCGGTCTTTCCGCCCAAGGCATGCCACGTCTGCCCGAAGTCATCGGTATAAAGGACACGGTTGCCGTGATTCTTGGTCCATACGGGAGCATAAACCCTGTAATGGGTTCCATTCTTGATAATCTTGCTTTGGGTCAATTTGCCACTGCCCACAAAAAGGCTCTGAACGCGATACTGGTCAAATCCTTCCTCGCCACGCTGCACGAATGCTCCGTAGATCTTGTCCGTAATGTCCGACCATGCGCACATCGCTCCCTGAGGCGGGACGGAATGCCTTCCGTCAATGGCATCGCCCCAGGTCTTGCCGTTGTCGGTACTGTACAGGCGCGCAACAGGATTAGGCTCTCCGTCGGGATAATTGCCATGCCAGCAGACCGTGTGTCCGCAGACCATCAGCAACAGCACGGTACCTGTCTCGCGATCCACCACCATCGCCGGATCCCCGAAACCGTCGTCACGTATGCCATCGTCGGAATAACTGCCTTGTATGATATATCGGCCGCGCTCCCATTTCCTTCCATCCTTGGAACCGATACGCATGACCTGGTCCACACGCCCATAGCCAATGTCCGCGCCACAAGGCCGCTCGTCGTTCAAGGCCAGAAGCTTGCCATTGCGCAAGGTGACTATGCTGGGAATGCGGTAAGGCGTCTTCTCATTGTTGTACCACAGGTACTGATACTCCCCCTTGCCGTCTCCGACATATATCACGTTCCATACGTCACCGTCCTGTTCTATGCGGCCGAGGTCATAGCCATGCAACTTGCAAGCCTCCTTCAACGAGAACGGAGCACCGGCCGGCACATCAAACGTGATGGTAGTCCCGGCCTGGTCGGCTTGCACGGTATACAGGCTTTTCCTGTCACCGGCCTGCACCTCCAATACGCCCATCCACCGGTTGGTCTTGGGATAACGGGTCTTTCCCTCCAGGTGTACGTTCACCTTCACCGTATCAGCCAAAGCCTTCAGCGGCATTGCCGATAATGTCAACAACGATAATGCCAGGCCGCAACTGGTCTTCACATAATCTTTCATGGTCTTTCTACAATATGTTGGGTTTCCTTTTCCACTTCTGCCCGCTGTTTTTGTACAAGCATGAGCATGTGCACAAAGTTAGCCTTTTTTATGATAAGGCAAAAGAGTTCTTCGTGTTTTTTCTCTATCAGTTTAGAAAACAACTGTCAAGAAGTCATTATTCCATATGGGTGATAGTCCTTTTTGCCACAAGCAGTCCCTGAAAACCATAGTTCCCCTCCCACTTGCGCCCCACCCTATCCGCTCATATTTCCCTATACTCCCGTGCGGCATCAAAGCACGGGCACGCCTTCATCCTGCACAACTGGTTATGTCCCAGGATAACGGCATTCGGATAGCGCCCCCGCAACTCTTGCAACAGCCGCGCCAAACTCTCCTTCTGAGCCTCAGTGCGCGTGTCGCACGGCATGCCATCGACATCCAGCCCGCCCTCGTAACACACACCGATGGAATGGGCGTTGTGATTTGCACAATGTGCCCCCGCCACACTCTCCGGACGACCCTGTTCCACCACACCGCTGCGCCGCACCACATAGTGGTAACCTATTCCGTTCCAGCCCAACCGGCGATGCCACCGGTCTATCTGGGCGACAGAAGACTGCTGCCCGGGCTTCACTGCCGAACAATGTATTACTATCAACGATATTGTTCTCATAATTTAACTTTATGATTTTATGTTGTTTTGATAAAACGCGAACCGCAAGCCAACATGTGGATGCCGGTTTACATCCACAGGCCAGACCAATCATTCGCCCGGTTCACCGCCATCACCAGGATTCCTGTCCGTATTCATCACATCGGGTTTCGCCGTAGCCATTGCGTTCAATCGGACACGCTCTGCCTTGCGGGCATTGCTCTGCGATTTTCTGGTACCGACAAACCGGAACTGCGCATCATTCTTCAGATTGCACAACTGCTTCCCGGAACTCCATCTCACCGCCACCGTCTTTATCTTCTCGGTACCGAAACTCTCGGCATTGTCCACTCCCATACTCTTCAACCTGACGGAAAGGGCCCCCAAGTCTCCCAACACCACCTTGTTGCCAAGCAGCAACTGTTCGCGTACACAATCCGTCATCTGCGTCAGCACGGCCAACACATCACCCTTGTTATACTTGCTGTCGTGCGAGCTCATATGCTCGGCCAAGGCAGACAGATCCATCACCTGCGCATACTGCGCCATTACATACGTCTTGTTGCCCATTTCGGGCTTGTGGGGAATAGCGCTTCTCAGAACCAAAGAATAAGGTATTGCCATAATTTCATCCTTCCACTCCCCCATGTGTGTGTGTGTCGAGCCTGCCGGAGACGGGAAGCGGAAGCGAGATTTACTCCGGCACAGGTTTATATATATATGATTCAAGGTGTTCACCCGGACTGCCACTTTCGTCTTGCTCACAACCTCCGTGGCACGTCCTTCATGTCATGACGCTGCAAAGATACGGCACAAAACATCCCAACCGGAAACACGCTTGCATCAGCGTCACGTTTATGTCACGTTCCCGTCAAGAGCAAAGGATTATCAACTCGGCACGTCATGTTCATGTCGTATTATGGTCGCTTTTTAGATACCCTACTCGCGAATGCACCCCCCCACTACCCCGACAAGCCCCCCCCTCCGCGCATATCTTTTTCGTCTCCTGCCAGCACACCGTTTCACATTCGCGAACTCACACCCTCATATTCACAAATTCTTACAAGGGACTTCACGAATATCACGGCACATATTCGCGAATACGCTTTGGACATCACACATCCATGTCCCTCATCAACACACACGAATATGGCGAAGAGTCCACACACACGCACTGCCATGCAGCACGCATTCCTTATCCTATACGAAAAAGTATCTGTAGTACAAAATGTTTTACAAATATGCGTATCTTCCAGCGGTAAGATACGCATCTTGGTGCAAAGGTACTGATTTTCTCGAATTTACCAATAGCATCGAAGCCAAAACTTGCTAAACATTTGTGCTTTTTCTACTAATTGTTTTACAAATCCCTTCCGCGACATTCGCGAAACTCGCTGATTTCCTGCAAATAACGTGCATATGCGTATCTTACCGCTGGAAGACACGCACATACTGACAAGCAAATGGTACCGCAAGGAACAATGCAAGACACTGACTATCAAGGCATATCGGTCCACGAGACATCTGCAGCTTGCTCCTTGAAACGGTCCACGGATTAACGTTATGGTGTGAATTATGGACAATGTCGTTGGATTTCATCCTTCGTTTTCTCACCGGTGCATGGCACAGGCAAACTTGGCCGGGCACATCAGGATTAAAGAAAACGGTGCCGGAACCGGACACTCATCCACTGCGATGACGGCCGGACGCAATGACATAAAGTAGGACAGGAATATGACGCAGGCATGCTCGCTTCCAACTTCTACGGCCGGAGCAAACGGAACTCACTACGAGAAACGTTTGCCAAGGGGCATAAACATCATCGGGGCTGAAGACAACGCGGCTCCGAAAGTGGGGGGAATGTCCGCAGACGAAACGGCACTGCCATGGGGATACATCTTCATACAGCACATGTCTGCAGGCACTTTCGAGAAGAAGCTGGAGACACGGCAGACAATCGGAGCCTTCCGCCCCAGATGCTTCATACACCGCACCATCAGACACAGGAAGAGGCCCGACGGAAAGGGTGTCATAAAGGAGAGCGTGCCGTCGGTAAGCGGCCTCGTCTTCCTGCAAGGCACCACCAGGCAGCTGAAATCCTTCCTCGCGCAGAACTTCCCCCAGTACTACCTCGTCAACGACTGCTGCACCGGAGAGCCGGCCTCCATACCCGACAGCGTCATGGAACCTTTCATGACCGTCATGGAAAGCGAGCCGGAGCGTGTCACATTCCTACGCGACCCCTTCATCAAGTTCGCAAAGGACCACATCAAGCTACGAGTCCTCACCGGCATTTTTGCCGGACAGGAAGGATACGTCGTCAGAGTTAACAGGGACAGACAACTCGTCATGGACATCGGAGGGTACGCAGTGGCAATCAGTAACGTCCACAACGAGGACTTCGAGGTGGCGGAATAATAGTCCCGGCAGGCCGGGAGGCCTGCCAATTAGGATTTTACTGCTTGAGGACAAACTATTTTTATTCCTCAGCCAGTTCAACTTATGTCGTAAAAATTCGTTGACAAGGTTATTCGACCGTAAGTGTACTCGTCAAACTCCGCAGCCGACTCCATGTTGATTTACAATTCCAATGCAACAACAAAGACAACAACATATAATTATGTCTGAAAGAAAAATGATCTATCTCTGCCTTGCCCACATGAGCGATGACAGAGTTGAACAGAAGTATGTCAAAGAGGCATTTGACACCAACTGGGTTGTTCCCATGGGACCTAACGTCAATGCCTTTGAACAGGATCTTGCAAACTTTGCGAACAACGTCAAAACGTCCTCTCTTTTAGGGAAAATTCAGGAAACGGCTAAGCTTGACCGCACAGTGGTCTGCCTTTCTGCCGGCACAGCCGCCGTGCACCTTGCCCTCATCGGTTGTGGTGTACAAGCAGGTGACGAAGTAATCGTGCAGAGCTTCACCTTCTGTGCATCGTCACACCCTATCACCTACCTTGGTGCAAAGCCGGTGTTCGTGGGGTCTGAGCCTACGACTTGGAACATGGATCCCGTGCTTTTGGAGAAAGCCATCATAGACCGCAAGGAGAAGACCGGGAAATACCCTAAAGCAATCGTTCCGGTTGCCCTCTATGGTATGCCATACGATTGCGAGCAGATTATGGCTATTGCCGACAAGTACGACATTCCTGTGGTTGAGGATGCAGCCGAAGGCATGGGGTCACGCTTCAATGGTCAGGTACTCGGCACCTTTGGCAAGTATGGCGTCCTCTCCTTCAATGGCAACAAGATGATCACAACCTCCGGTGGTGGTGCTCTCATCTGTCGCTCAAAGGCAGAAGCAAATGAAGTCATGTGGTACGCTACCCAAGCACGTGATGCCTACCCATACTACCAGCATACCGCCATCGGCTATAACTATCGCATGTCTAATGTATGTGCTGGTATCGGTCGTGGACAGATGACCGTCCTCGATGACCACATCGCCCACCACAAGCACGTCCAGGCACTCTACGAAGAGCTCCTGAAGGACGTTTCTGGCATCCACATGCATTGCCAGCCAAACGATGGGCGCCACGATGCCAACTTCTGGCTCTGTGCAGCCACCATCGACAAAGATGTACACGTCAAGGGGCAGGAGAATGCCTACAAGGAAGTCATCAAGACTGCCGTAGGTGGAGCTGCAGGTGTCATCCACGCCGTAGATTCCACCACTACCGATTGCCAGCCTAACGAGAACGTTGAAGCTCTTCGCATCTTCATGCTCGACAAGAAAGTAGAGTGCCGCCCTCTGTGGAAGCCTATGCACAAGCAGCCGGTGTATGCAGGATGCGATGTATATACAAACGGCATCGAGGAAGAACTCTTCAAGGTAGGTTTCTGCTTGCCAGCAGGTCCTTATGTGACGGACGAGGACGTTCGCTATATTGTAGAGTGTATTAAAGAGGCTATCGCAAAGTAAAACAACAAGACAACATACATTATGAGTATTTTTGCAGGTAAAACCCTTATGATTACAGGTGGAACCGGTTCTTTCGGCAATGCTGTATTGAATCGTTTTCTTCGTACTGACATTGGTGAGATTCGCATCTTCTCTCGCGATGAGAAAAAGCAGGACGATATGCGCCACGAGTATCAAGTCAAGTATCCTGACGTTGCACATAAAATTAAATTCTTTATAGGTGATGTCCGCAATCTTCAGTCTTGCCGCAACGCAATGTCTGGAGTTGACTACATCTTCCATGCAGCAGCACTCAAGCAGGTTCCATCCTGCGAGTTCTTCCCTATGGAGGCTGTCAAGACCAATGTCATCGGTACCGAGAACGTACTCACTGCAGCTATCGAACACAAGGTCGGTGCCGTCATATGCCTTTCGACAGACAAGGCCGCTTATCCTATCAATGCCATGGGCATCACCAAGGCCATAGAGGAGAAAATTGCTGTCGCCAAGTCTCGCTACTCTGGCGATACCAAGATTTGCTGCACTCGTTACGGTAATGTAATGTGCTCTCGTGGCTCTGTCATCCCTCTGTGGATTGAGCAGATTCGCAATGGCAACCCTGTCACACTCACAGAACCGAAGATGACCCGTTTCATCATGTCGCTTGAAGAGGCAGTCGATCTCGTTCTTTTTGCTTTCGAACACGGGCAGAATGGTGACATCCTCGTTCAGAAAGCACCGGCTTGCACCATCCAGACCCAAGCAGAAGCCGTATGCGAACTCTTCGGTGGCAAGAAAGAAGACATCAAGGTGATTGGCATCCGTCATGGAGAAAAGATGTACGAGACCCTCCTCACCAACGAGGAATGCGCCAAAGCAGAAGACATGGGTGACTTCTATCGTGTGCCAGCCGACAACCGTGGTCTCAACTACGACAAGTACTTCAAAGAGGGCGAGACAGAGCGTAACGTGCTGACCGAGTTCAACTCCAACAACACTCGCATGTTAACCGTTGAAGAGACTAAGGCCAAGATTGCATCTCTCGAATATATACAAAAAGAACTTTCTGGCGAAGGCAACTTTGTTCAGTAATCACAACACCGAATAGATGAAGATATTGGTAACAGGAGCCAGGGGGTTCGTTGGTCGAAACCTTTGCTCCCAACTCAAAAACGTTCGAGACGGCAAAGCTCGCTGGTATGAGGGCGTAACCGTTTCCGAGGTGTATGAGTACGATATAGATTCCACCATAGAGCAGCTGGATACTTGGTGTAAGGATTGCGATTTCGTATTCAATCTCGCAGGCGTCAACAGGCCTCAGAATCAAGAAGAATTCATGAAAGGCAACTTCGGCTTTGCATCCACACTCCTTGATACTCTGAAGAAGCACGACAACACTTGTCCAGTCATGATTAGCAGTTCCATTCAGGCAACTCTCGCTGGTCGCTTCGGCACCTCCGAATACGGCAAAAGCAAGAAGGCGGGTGAAGAACTGATGTTCCAGTACGGAGAAGAAATAGGTGCTAAAGTTCTTGTCTATCGTTTCCCCAACCTCTTCGGTAAGTGGTGCAGACCTAATTACAATTCGGCCATCGCTACCTTCTGCAACAATATCGCCAATGACCTCCCTATTCAGGTCAATGATAGAAGTGTAGAGATGGAACTCCTCTACATTGATGACCTTGTTGATGAGATGATCGGTGCACTCGCTGGACGTGAGCATCATTGCGAGTTTGAGGGTGTAGAAACCGTCCTTACCGCCAATGGTCGCTATTGTGCAGTTCCTGTAACCCATAAGACTACTCTCGGTGAGATAGTTGACATTATCAACGAATGTGCAGCAACTGCTGCCAATCGCGATGGCATAAACATGGTCGAACTCCCACAGGGAAGTCTTAGATATAAGTTGATGACAACTTACTTGTCTTATCTACCAAAAGACAAGGCTATCTATGACCATAAGATGAATGTTGACCCTCGCGGCTCTTTCACCGAATTGGTACATAGTGTAAACTGTGGTCAGGTATCTATCAACATATCCAAACCCGGAATCACCAAAGGCGAGCACTGGCATCACAGCAAGTTTGAATACTTCACAGTAGTCTCAGGTCATGGCCTCATCCAGCTTCGCAATGAAGCCAATCCTGATGCAGAGATCTTGAACTATGAGGTAAGTGGTGACAAGATTCAATCCGTCATCATGCTCCCTGGCTATACGCACAACATTATTAACTTAAGTGAAACAGAAGACTTGGTCACAGTAATGTACTGCAACGAGATTTTCAACCCTAATCGTACAGACACCTACTATGATCCTGTCGGGAAGAAATAACAATCATGGAAAAAACTCCTAAATTTGACTATTCAGACGTCCACTTTCAAGACAATGGCAAACTCAAACTTATTATCATTGTCGGAACGCGTCCTGAGATTATCCGTCTTGCAGCCGTCATCAACGCTTGTCGCAAGTATTTCGATGTCATCCTTGCCCATACTGGTCAGAACTACGATTACAACCTCAATGGAGTATTCTTCCGTGACCTCAAGCTTGCAGACCCAGAAGTTTATATGGATGCCGTAGGCGATGACCTTGGTGCCACCTGCGGCAACATCATCAACTGCAGCTATAAGCTTTTTGCAGCCACCAAACCTGATGCAGTCCTCGTCCTTGGTGATACCAACAGCTGTCTATCGGTCATTGGTGCAAAGCGCCTCCACATCCCAATCTTCCACATGGAAGCAGGCAACCGTTGCAAGGACGAATGCCTCCCCGAGGAAACCAACCGCCGAATCGTGGATATCATCTCAGATGTCAACATGGCATACTCAGAGCACGCTCGCCGTTACCTTGCCGACTGCGGACTTCCCAAGGAACGTACATACGTCACAGGCAGCCCTATGGCAGAAGTGCTCCACCAGAACCTTGCAGAGATTGAAGCCTCAGATATACACCAGCGTCTCGGTCTCGAAAAGGGCAAGTACATCCTGCTCTCTGCCCATCGTGAAGAGAATATCGACACCGAGAAAAACTTCCTCTCCCTCTTCAACGCCATAAACAAGATGGCAGAGAAGTACGACATGACTGTCCTCTACAGTTGCCACCCACGTTCTCGCAACCGTCTTGCTGCCAGCGGCTTCGTTCTCGACCCACGTGTGAACCAGCAGGAGCCGCTCGGTTTCCACGATTACAATTGCCTCCAGATGAATGCCTTTGCAGTTGTATCTGACTCCGGTACACTCCCAGAAGAGTCAAGTTTCTTCACCTCAGTCGGTCATCCTTTCCCGGCCATCTGCATCCGTACCTCTACCGAGCGTCCAGAGGCAATTGACAAAGCCGACTTTATTATTGCAGGTATCGATGAGAAGTCATTGCTTCAGGCTGTAGATACAGCTGTTGAGTTGGTTCATGACGGAAAAAACGGAATACCGGTACCCGACTATGTTGAGGAGAATGTAAGTACAAAAGTCGTTAAAATCATTCAGTCTTATGTGGGTATCGTTAACAAAATGGTGTGGCGTAAATTCTAACAGATGGAATTAAATAAAGCATTATACGAAAATTTGCTTGAACAAGCAAAGGAGAATCCTCGCTTACGCCAAGCAATGGATTTACGAACCACTTCCGAGGATGGTAGCCAAAGACTCATCAACGCTCTCATCCCTGGTACTCAGGTTCCAATCCATCGCCACACTTCAACAACAGAAACTGCCATAATTCTTTATGGCTGCATAGACGAGATCTATTACGATGACGATGGCAACGAGACCGCTCGACATCCTCTCCATGTCGGTGACGGACTTCAGATAGCAGTTGGGCAGTTCCACACTGTGGAAGTTCATGAACCATCAATACTTTTGGAAGTGAAAGATGGAAAGTATGAGCCAACCAAGCCAAGGGATACGCTCATAAAATAAGGGGAAAAAGTTGGTGCACAGGTGCACAGGTGGACATGCCTTATCATATCTTTCGTTCACTTTCTGGTGGGAGCAACATGAGACCTTTAAGATGCGAAAAGGATTGTTGCTGTTCAGTATTGCCGCCAGCCTCTATAAATACGACAAACACAGACATTCAATATCGACAAAGCACAACAGATCTTAACACACTCGAAAAAGAAAAAACAAGAGCAACAGGACAGGCTTCAGCTTGCTATGCAAGCACAGAAAATTGGATTACAAAATTTCATCCTTAACGACGAGGGCTATACGCAAACAAATGGTTTTGTTGTACTTGTCAAATTGCAACTTTCATGACATTAACTTTCTTTACAAATCTCATACATCATCATCAGATACCAATAGCTGATGAATTCTACAAGATGCTTGGTGATGATTATCGTTACGTTGCCACAATGGAAATGCCTGAGTGGTTGATTAAGAGCGGTTATGACGGTACTTTAGACAGACCATATATTATTCGATCATACAAAGATAAGAGTTCTTTGCGTGAAGCCCTCAGACTTGTTGAAGAGTCGGATATTGTTATCTATGGCGAAGCTCCTGAGGAATGGGTCTTAAACAGGAAAAAGGCAAATAAGATTACATTCCATTACAATGAGCGTTGGTTAAGATTCCAAGTGCTAAAAAACTTTGGTCCAAAGAACTTGTTTAGGATTTTCAAGAACCATTTGCAGTTTCGCAACAAACGTACATACATGCTTTGCGCAAGTGCGTACACTAAGAAAGATGTCTCTTTTTTTTGCTGCTACCCAAAGAAATGTTTTAAATGGGGTTATATGACCAAAGTTGAATTTTTCGATATTGAAGCGCCTACTCCGGATGTTTCCATATCAGAAATCACACCACTTATGTGGTGTAGTAGATTTCTGATATTGAAGCATCCGGAGCTACCCGTCCAACTTGCAGAACGTCTGAAAGCAAAAGGCTATAAATTTGTCCTCAACATGTATGGTAGTGGCGAAATGTTGGAAGCCACAAAAGCACTCGCTCAACAACTCGATGTCATGGACGTTGTTAATTTCTGTGGCAACAAGCCCAATGAAGACATCTTGCAAGATATGCGAAAACATAAGCTATTCCTCTTTACGTCCGATCGTAATGAGGGCTGGGGAGCTGTCGCAAATGAATCTATGAGCAATGGTTGTGTTCTGGTTGGCAGCAATGAGATAGGCTCTGTGCCATTCCTTGTTAAGGATGGGATAAATGGCTGTATCTTCAAGTCAAAGAGCATAGATTCATTAGAAGAAAAAGTAGCCATGCTGTTGGACAATCCAGATATGCTTGAAGCAATGCGAAAGGAAAGTCTCCGTACAATGCGTAAGATGTGGTCTCCTGCCAATGCAGCAAGACAATTCCTCAATCTCGTGGATTATATACAGAATGACAAGTTAACAGAGTATAGACAAACTGAAGGGCCTGCCAGTTGGGCTTGATTGAATAACAACATGACGATTCTTTTCTACCTGACGAGATTTCCTGGTTTTGGAGGGATTGAGACAGTTACGGAACTAATAGGATGTGAACTTCTGAAGAAAGGGCACCATATCACTATCCTCTCTCACATGAGGCAAGATAGACCATCTGAATTGGTGGCACAATCTAAGTTTCATTTGTTCCCTAAAACAGAGTCTTTATACAACACTGAAAACTTGCTATTTGCAGAAACCGTTGTAGAGAATACTCGCTTTGATGCGATCGTATATCAAGATAGTTATGCTCCTTCCGAGAAAATTGTATGCCACATTTCCAGAAAATATCATATTCCG
Organism: Bacteroides sp.; assembly: GCA_023665805.1. Taxonomy (GTDB): domain Bacteria; phylum Bacteroidota; class Bacteroidia; order Bacteroidales; family Bacteroidaceae; genus Physcousia. The sequence goes on from JAMPDJ010000007.1 coordinate 99,224, forward strand.
CTATATGTATTTGAGCACAATACTCCCTTAAACAACGTTCAGTCCAGAAAGATGCATGATTGCAAAAATCTTCCATTTAAATTATGGCGTAATCTTTTTGCCTATCCCATGGAAGATAGGAGGTGTCGTTCAAGACATAAATTACTGCTGAATACTTGTACTAAGTATGTATTGCTTTCCAAGTATTTTATAGAAGATTTGTCATTCATCATGAAAGGGAATGTCAATATGGAAAAATTGGCCTATATCAACAATCCTATTGCCTATAGCCCTTTTGAAGAAGACAAATTGGAGAAAAAGGAAAATATCGTACTCTGTGTTTGTAGATTAGAAACTGTCAAACGAGTGAATCTGATGCTTGATATGTGGAAAAAACTTGATGTTAAAGACTATAGATTTGTTGTAGTTGGAGATGGATGTCAACGTAAAGCATTAGAGGATAAAGTTACCCGCGAAAACATCAAAAATATTGAATTTGTGGGCTTTACTAATCCAATACCTTATTACGAAAGAGCTAAGGTATTTTGGATGACTTCTCAGTTTGAAGGATGGGGGGGTGACTTTGTTAGAAGCAATGCAAAAAGGATGCGTCCCAGTCGTGTATGACACATTCTCTTCTGTTCGTGATGTTATACCATCTGATGAAGTTGGTTTCATTGTAGATGATCTTGATGAAATACGTTTCATCAGTAGAACTCTATTACTTATGAGGGGAGGTTCACTGTATGAATCAATGGCAAAAAATGGGATTAAATATGTTGGAAAATACAGTGTGTCACGTATTGCCTATGAGTGGCTGAAACTATTAAATAATAGATAAATGAATCTACTTTGGATTACAAATCTTCTGTTGCCCGAAGCAATTTCGCTTATAAAGAGAGACAATAATGTGCTTCGTGGTTCCGGAGGATGGTTGTTGGGGGCTTCAGAGCAACTACTGAGTACAGGTGAACATACACTTACAATTGCCGCCCCCTCCAACCTGGTAACTAAACTTACTCGGTTAGAAAGCGAGAAGATTGTGTATTATGCACTCCCATGCAAGAATGAACGCAAATATTATCCGAAATTCGAAGCTATGTGGAGAAACATAGTGAATAACGAACAAATTGATTTGATTCATCTGCACGGAACGGAGTTCGCTCACGGTCTAGCTTGTCTTCGTGCTGGCACAGGAAAACCCTGTGTACTTTCCATTCAGGGAATGGCTGAGGAAATAGGCTATCATTATCTTGATGGCTTCTCTATATGGGATGTCATCAGGAGTACATCCTTATTTGATTTGTTATATGCGGGTACGTTATTCAAACAAAAGAAGAAATATATAAAGCACGGTATCAGCATTGAACGTGAGATTATTAGAGGCGTAAATCATATTATTGGACGTACATCTTTTGATAGAGCTCATGCGCTGGCGGTCAATCCTGCTGCTCAATATCATGTTTGCAATGAATCGCTTCGTGAGGAGTTTTATAGTGGCGAGAAATGGTCGTATGATAAGTGTACACCACACTCAATCTTCCTCAGTCAATCAACTTACACCATCAAGGGATTACAACAAGTTTTGAAAGCAATGCCATATATTCTGGCAAAATTTCCTGACACCCAGATTCGAATAGCAGGTAATGATATCACGACATTACCTAATTTAAGAGCAAAACTCATGCAGTCTTCATATTCTCGCTATATCGTATCGTTGATGAACAAGTATAACCTGAAAGCAAGGGTAAAATTCTTAGGAGCGTTAAATGGCGAGCAAATGAAACAGGAGTATCTCAACAGTAATGTATTCATCTGCCCTTCTTCAATAGAGAATAGTCCGAATTCGTTGGGCGAAGCACAGATTTTAGGCGTACCGTGTGTAGCCTCTTTTGTAGGGGGAATTCCTGATATGATTCCATCGCCTGATTGCGGAAGACTATATCGCTATGAAGATGCGATCGTGCTGGCTGATGCCGTTTGTCAGACATTTGAAAAAGGTAACAATTTCGATTCAAATGGTGAGATTCTGGTAGCGTCAGAACGTCATCATATGGAAATCAACAAGAATGCATTGTTGGACATTTATAATTTGATAATGAAATAGCTGCATGTTAGAAAAAAGAACAAATCATATTCTACTAATAGCGATTGTCATGAATATACTCATAACAATCTGCCCGTTTGTGGATTTACATGCCAATTGGTATATAACGCTTATGCCTGTGGTGATAATGATGTTCCATCTACAAAGTGACAAGCTATCATACTCGAAAGCGATTAGGACTCTTTTATTGGGTACCTCATTGGTTCTTTTAAAGTATTGGGTGGTAAGTCGTGGCGGAGACTTCTTTAATGTTCTAATCAACGGAATTATATCATGGACACCTTGTATAATAACTTTCCTTTGCGTCAATAAACTTGGTTTACAAACGCAGAAACTCATTCTACAGATAGCGATGATAGCTATGATGGTGACATCAATAACGACTATTAAGGGTCTTGAGATATTCCCATTCGCATCGCGTGAGTTAGCAGGTGCGGCAACAGGTGAACAACGTGAAATGTATATGGCTTTCAATATTGGTGGCTTTGATTTTATATATGCTTTAGTAATCGCCATTCCTATTGCAGTATGGATGATAACTCACACAGAAAAGTATTGGAAATGGTTAAATGTAGGCGTGTTGTCGTCTATGGTTTATTGTATATACTCCAGCGAATATACTACTGCTTTGATAATAACCATACTTGTTTTCCTCTTGATTCCATGTTTTGCAAGACCAAAGATGCGGCCTGCTATCATTTTTGGTGCAATTGTTTTCGTCGTATTTGCTGGCACTGGTATTTTTTCGGTAATAGTAAGAGGTATAAGTTCATTGGTGGCATCTGATTATGTGGCTGACCGCTTGCAACAAGTTGCATTGTTATTAGAGGGTAATTCTGTTGATAACATTGATACTGAAACAAGTAACGAGCGTCTACAACTAATGCAGCAGGCATGGAATGGATTCTTTGTAAGTCCTATATGGGGTAATAACTGGGTATCATATAGCAAGAAGGTATTGTCCGGACACTCATTCGCATTGGATTTGCTATCCGCATCTGGAGTCATTGGACTCTTTATATACTTCAGGATTTTTTATGCTGTATTTAAACAGGTATTCTCATTAGGCTTCAATCAGTTAGTTTATCATTCTAAGATTGTGTGGCTGGCTTTCATAGCAGTAACTGTTATGAACCCATCTGCATTTGCCATTATTTACCTCGTGATTTTTACATTTGCAGAGATGATAAACCAATTGGAATCTGTTGAAAATAACAACTACAATGGCTGATAATAGTTCAAGCAACATTAAGAAAGGAACGGTAATAACATATATTACCCAGTTTTTAGGGATTGGCATTTCGTTTTTCTATGTACCCATCATGCTTGGCATTTTGGGACAGGATGAATATGGTTTGTATGCGTTGGTGCAGTCAATCGTCGCTTATTTCCAAATGTCAGACATGGGGATTGGCATTACCGCAACACGCTATAATGCAAAATATATGGCAGACGATGATTTGGAGGGTCAGAGAAACATCAACGGAATGTTCCTCGTCCTATATTCCATTATTGCTGCAGTTTGTGGTTTAGGTGGTTTTATTTTGTACCAGTACCTTCCGCAGATATATGATCATTACTCGGCAGAAAGCATATCTCTTATCCAAAATCTCTTTATTCTGGCAATGATTAATCTTGTCCTGACCCTTGTATTCAAGATTTACAATGCCATTATAATTGCATACGAAAGATTCGTTTTTGCAAAAACCATCCAGCTTATCCAAACGGTATTGGGACCGATTGGAATGTTAGCGGTACTTTATATGGGATACAGATCTGTCGGTATGGTTGTCGTTACCACCGCACTTACAGCATTGTTCGGATTTGTTCAATTAGCATATTGTCATCAAGTACTGGATGTGAAGTTCCATTTCAATAAGTTCGACAAGGTGCTTTTTGGAACAATTATGTCATTTACACTCTTTGTGTTCCTGAACTCATTGTCCCACCAGTTGTTCTCTAATTCGGACAAGATTATTGTCAGTATCCTATTGACAGAGGCTTCGATTGCTGTATATGCAATCGTAATTCAATTTCAGACTTATTTCTACAACTTTGCCAATGTCCTTTCTGGATTTTATTTACCACGATTCACAAAAATGGTAAAGGGCACCAGAACCATGACATCTGAAGTTATGGATGAAGTAGTCAGAGTGGGGCGAGTTCAAGTAATTATTGCTGGTTTGATATTTGGTGGATTTGCCGCTTTAGGGCATCCTTTTGTAATACGCTGGGTCGGACCAGATTACGAGTTGGCATACCATCTTACTATTCTCTTACTTTTCTGCGAATTTGTAGCATCAGCCCAATCTATGTTTAACGCTTTAATGCAAGCAATGAATCTCCATCGGCTCAGGGCTGTCATTGGCTTTATTGCCGCTTTGTTAAAAATCGCCATCACAATAGGACTTGTCTATTTATGGGGGCTTTGGGGCTGTGGCATTGCTTACGTTGTATCATTCATGATTCGTTTGTTCGCCTACAACCTATACTATAGACATGTCGGAATTGCCGTTATACATTTCTGGAAAGAAATCGTCAAAGTACTTTTACCAATAAGTATATGTATAGTGATACTTTATGGGCTGTTCGCTTCGATTCAATTATTAAAAAATCTTGAGAGCTATCTGCTCCTTTTAGTCTTTGGCTTGTTATACGTTACCTTGTTTTTTGCTATTCTATGGAAAATGTGTTTTTCGGAGTACGAGCGCACATTATTCAAAAGCGTTGCAAATAAGTTATTAACACTCGTAAAACATGGAAAATAGAATTACTATAAAGGATCTTCACGCCTTATTTCTGGATATGATTAAAAAATTCCATTCTTATTGCGTGGAGAATGGACTCACTTACTATATGGTAGGCGGAACTCTTTTAGGAGCTGTTCGCAATCATGGTTTCATACCATGGGACGATGATGTTGATTTTGCCATGCCTCGTCCTGATTACGAGAAGTTTATTGACAAATGCTCAATATTTAGAATTGAACATTCAGGGAGAAGTAATGCTTTCCTTTTTCCTTATGCCAAGGTATTTCCCATTGGAGGCTCTATCTTGAAAATCAAGGATGACGAATGGAACATCAACGGAAGTGTATTTCTCACGTTTGACTTGTACCCCATAGACGGTGTAGGAACTAATGAATTGACAGCAATGAAGCATGCTTCTTTAGTTCAAAAAATAAGAAAACTCTGTTATCTCAATATGTCAAAGGATAGATCACGGAATTTTTTTAAAAGAACATTTGTCGGATGCGTTAGAATAATTCCTTCTCATTGGTTCCTAAAGTTACAATCTCGTTTGATGAGTAGATACGATTATCATGAAAGTGGGTTTATCACAAGATGGAGGATGCCATCACTTCCAGACAATGTAGTACCCAAAGAAACCTTTGAACCTGCCGTGTTGTTGAGCTTTGAGGATACACAGTTATATGCACCAGCAAAGTATGACTGGTATCTAAGAAAAGTATATGGGGATTATTTGCATCCTGTTAGAGAGAACGAAGGTCTGCGTCACGATTCGCAAGCCAATGAAATATCCAATCTATTAACAGAATACTTAAATGAAATATAACATGAAGAAAATTTCTATTTTTGCACGCATTTATAATGCACTGTTGTTTCGCATTTGCCGTAGAAACGAAAAATTGTTTACTTGGTTCCTACGCAAGATAGGAATGAAAATTGGTAATGGTATTTTTTGGGGACCTTTGAATACTATATCGTTTGACATCAACAGGCCTTCATTGATTGAAATAGGTGATAATGTACGCATAAATTATGGTTTCACCATGATGGCCCATGATGGTTCAAATGCTGTATTGAGGAGAGTGTTTCATGATTTTGTGTCATCTTCTGGCCATATTAAAATTGGAAATAATGTATATTTTGGCCGTTGGTGTACTGTCCTTAAAGGTGTAACAATTGGTGACAACTGTATCATCGGCTATGGTTCGGTTGTAACAAGGGATATACCAGCAAATAGTGTAGCCGTGGGCAGACCTGCCAAGGTGATATGTACACTGGAAGAATACTACCAGAAGCGTAAGAAACTGCACGTAGAAGAGGCAATGGAGTATGCCAGCAGTATTAAAGAACGCTATGGTCGCAAACCGTTGATAGAAGAATTCTACGAAGAGTTTCCATTGTTTATGAAAGGTTCGGAACTTCATGACAAATTGCCAATTAAAGAACAGTTGCAGGAGTCTTATGATTATTACCGCGAACATAATAAACCCATATTTGATGGATTTGAAGATTTCTTGGAGAAAGCCGGTGTATGAAAGTTATATTTCTTTCCAATTTTTATCCACGCTGTAGACGTGACCATTATCTCAGCAGAAGCAAGTCTGGTCTTGCTTCTGCCGCAGATGCCCATCAATATGCCATTGCGTTAGGATTGCGTGATATGTGTGATGATTTCACTATTATCAATTCGCCTTCTATTTTCCCTTATCCGATGCATTATATGGATAAGTCTATACCTTCAGAGATAATTGAGGAAAACGGTCTTACTATCAATAATGTTGGCGCTTCCACCTTGATGGAATATCAATTTATTAGCAGATACAAAAATGTCTATGCAGAACTGGAAAAGATTGTAAGCAAGACCCCAAATAAGGTGTATATTGTGGTATATGCGACCAACAATTCCTTGATGAAGGCCGCGACAAAAATCAAGAAAGCCTACAAAAACGTTAAACTCTGCCTTATTGTACCAGACCTTCCTGAAGATATGCAGACTAATAGCGGCTTAGTAACAAAGTTGCTATGGAGCTATCGTAACCTGTACTTTGGGACACCTGCATACTACTACGCTCAGTTTGACTCTTTCGTTCTGCTTACCAAATATATGCAGGAGAAGATAGGCTGCCGTGATGACCAATTTATCGTTAGCGAAGGTGTATATGAAGAGCAAACAGTGAAGCGCGAAGCGCATTCAGAGGATGGTAAAAAATTCAACATTTTCTATGGTGGAATGCTTCACGAGAAATTCGGCATCAATAACTTGCTTGATGCGTTCTCAATGATTGGCAACCCCAGTATTCATCTGACACTTTGCGGTACAGGCGATTGCGTCGAACGTATCAAGGAAATGACTGCATCTAATCCGAGACTGCATTATTTGGGAGTAGTTCCACGTGATGTCGCATTGGCAGAACAAACAAAAGCGTCTCTACTTGTAAATCCACGTATGCCGGATGGAAATCCATTCACTCGGTATTCCTTTCCTTCAAAAACCATGGAGTATCTAGCATCTGGCACCCCTGCTTTGATTTATCAATTGGATGGAATTCCGTCTGAATACTATGACCTATGCTATACACTTGACAAAGATCATCTCACACCTCAGGACCTTGTCAGAAAGATTCTTAATATCTACAACAACAGCTTATCAGAAAGGCTTGAACTAGCAAATAAGGCTCGCCAATTCATTATAGAGAATAAGAATGCACAAATTGCAGGTAAACAGATTTTCGAACTATTAAAACGCACGATGTAATATGTCAAAAGTCTCGATTATTATCCCTTGCTACAATGCACAGGATTACATAGTAAAGTGTTTGGAGGCTCTTACGCGTCAGACATTTAAGGATTTTGATGTATTTTTGGTGAACGATTGCTCTACAGATAATACCGAATCTGTAATAAAAGACTACCAGAAAACCTCATTCCTAGATATCCATTATTTGAAGAATGAGATCAACTCTGGTCCTGCATTTTCGAGAAACAATGCCATTGCTCATTCAACTGCTGATTATATTTGCTTTTGTGATAGTGACGATTGGTATGATGCGGACTATTTGGAGAGTATGGTTGCGGAAACAAGCAAGAATGACGCGGATATAGTTTTCTGTGGCTTTCGTTTAGTGTGGGATTCCGGAAAGTATATGGATCGCCCTCTTGAAATTGCTGAAGAACAACTCCAGAACAGCAAGTTGGTTATTCCTAGAAGTGTAGATTCTTTATGTGCTATGATGGTTAAAAGATCTATCATAATGCAAGTACCTCAACCAAATATCAGAAATGGTGAGGACATGGCTATTATCCCCTTACTTGTTGCCAATTCGCAGAAATTTGGTAAAGTTGATAAATGTCTCTATAATTATCTGTGCCGAGAAGGTTCAGCTTCGAGTAACTCGTCATTGAAAGTTGTAGACTCTTTGATTGCTTCTTTTGATCATATCAAGAAGAATATGCCAAACGGTTATGAGGTTGAAATGGAATTTATAGGCATTAGGAATCTTTTGTATGGGGCTTTGCTAAATCTTTACAAATGTTCCAACGATAATAAAAAAGCAAAGAGCATCATTGAGGATTTTGAAGTAGCTTTCCCATTATGGTACAATAACAAGTATATAAACATACTTCCCAAAAGTAAAAAATTATTCCTTTACCTTGCGCATCACAAGGTCTTATGTGCGCTAAAGGCCATAGGTATGTTGCATACGTTCATAATTAAAAACAACTAGTGTATCTCGATCTCTAGTTTTGATGAAAACTGTTTCATTTGCTATGGTGCTGGTTTAACCTCATTAACAGGGGGCATGTTGTGTTTGACTATGATAACATTAAAATGTATTGTTGATAAATTATTATATTAATGAGTAAATACATAAAGAGAGAGAGAATTTGCTCTATTGATGCCTTACGAGCTTTCGCTCTATTCGGCATCTTACTCTTACATGCAGCTTCATATTTCGGATACTACACAAGCATTAACGATTTCTCTTTCGAAACAAGTTTTGGCTGTAATGTGCGAGAACTTATATATGCCTTATTCGAGGGAAGATGCAATAAGATCTTCGCTACGTTATTTGGCGTAAGTTTTTATCTTATTTTGCGCAACCCGAATTATTCTTCTAAGAAGTTTATTTGGCGTTGCCTGTTGTTAGTGTGCTTTGATGTGTTAAACAAGTTTTTTTATTCAGGGGATATACTCGTTCGCTATGGCTTGTTGGGTATTATATTGACATTCTTTAGAACAATGAATTGTAAACGTTTATTTATCTGCTTCTTGTTTTTCTTTGTTCTTGGCTTATTTGATTTCCAGATATTCAGTGATTATAATCTCCCTGCTCGTTATATTAGTGGACAGTCAATTTCTGAAGTTCTGCTATATCCTTTCGTGCACGGAATACAGCCTTGGTTGAGTTATGTCCATTCAATTCATTTTGATACACTATCCTATTTTGTGTTAGGATATTGCATGTCAAAGGCAGGAATAATTGAAAATCTGAAGTCGTACATAACGTCAAAGAATATAGTACTTTTTACAATTCTGTACCTATTTGCTTTTGTTGCATACTGGTACAATCCAAAGGGCGTAAATAATCTCATATGTGATGTACCTTTTACAAAAGCCCTAAGAGATTTGTTTGGTGCTATTTCGTACGCCCTTATATTCTTGAAATTGTATCATCTTAAACCGAGTATGTTTAAAATATTTGAGCCATACGGTAAGTTGGGTTTGACCAATTATTCGTTCATGGGTAATTTGGGCATACTACTATCCCTTACGATTATTATTCCATTACATGTGAGTATGGAGTACGCGATATGGTTCTATGTGATGCTATTCGTATTCCAACTGGTATTCAGTAATATCTGGTTGAAGTACTTCCAGTTCGGCCCATACGAGTGGCTTTGGAGATGCCTGACAAGTATGAAGTTTACTTCGCCAGTGAAGAGAAAGGAATAGAACTAAAATTACTATTTTGAAACCGCATATATCAATACCTATCAACAAGTACAAGCGAAAAAGAATCACTTCGACCATGAGCACATGTTAGGCAAAGGTACATGTCTGCTGTTATGGTTATGGTTGTCTTTGTTTAATTTCATTCTTTCGTGCCAATGCTGTAATAAGAAAACAAAAACATGACATCTTCAGTTCTGGCTACAAACATGGAACGTATAATTTGAGTCCAACAAGTGATGCGCTTGATTTTGATAAGAATTTGAAATTGGTCTCATACTTAAATCCACTTCTCCAGACAAAGGATATGTAAAACATATTCTCTGTTATGGATTAGCATTTAGGACAACAGTTCCTGACTATAACTATTATATAGACAAGTTGCATTTACGGGAATGATAAGATTATCATTCTTTTGAAGCATTGTGCCTGCTTGACTTAACTAAGCCACAGACACCAGCTACAATAAGCAAGATTGAATCCTTGCTTGGTTATGCTGAAGCACTAACCAAAAAGTATATTTTCGGAATGGAATATGCAAAGAATAACCATCGTTGCTTCAAGAAACTAAGGAGGAGTATTTTGAAATAAAATATAGAAATACATTAATATGCATGAATAAACAATTCTCTATTATCACTTCAGTTTACAAGAACGATAAGCCGGAGTTTGTACGAGTGGCATTGGATAGCATGCTCGTGAATCAGAGCGTGAAGCCTACTGAGATTGTATTGATACGTGATGGTCCTGTGCCTGACGGTCTTGGTGAGTTACTCTCGGAATACGAATCAAAGTATCCAGATGTGATGAACATCATCCGACTGGAGAAGAATGGCGGTCTTGGCAATGCCTTGCAGTTGGGTACTGAAACAGCTAAATACGACCTTGTAGCTCGTATGGATAGCGATGATATATGTTTGCCTAACCGTTTCGAGAAGCAGTTGGCGTATATGAGGCAGCACCCTGATGTGGATATTGTTGGTGGTCAGATAACGGAGTTTATCGGTGATTCTGCCAATATCGTTGGTCAGCGTGTCGTACCTACTGATAATGAAACTATTTACGAGTACATGAAGAGCCGATGCGCTTTGAATCACGTTACAGTCATGTTCCGCAAAGAGGCCGTGCTGCGTGTTGGCAACTATCAGGATTGGTTCTGGAATGAGGACTATTATCTGTGGGTACGCATGATGGCCGGCGGCTGCAAGTTCGGCAATGTGGAAGACGTGCTGGTTAATGTGCGTTCTGGTACTGATCAGTATGCTCGCCGTGGTGGTAGGAAGTACTATGAGAGCGAGAAAGGCATCCAGAAACTACTCTTAGAAAATGGCATGATCACTCGTACTAAGTATATGAAGAATGTGGCTGTGCGTTGGCTGCTACAGATAGCTATGCCGAACTGGTTGAGAGGCTGGTTTTTTAGAACATTTGCAAGAAATTAACGATTTGTACATGAAAGATACGCAATACAGGACTATTGAGTTTTTGAGATTTCTATGTGCCACGTTGGTTGTGTTAAGACACTCTGCCGGTGCACTTCATAGTTGTTCTTGGGGGGGGATTATATGACATTATAGTTTCGCTATTCACAAATGGTGTAACTGAAATCTGTGTACCAACCTTCTTCCTTATTTCAGGTTACTTGTTCTATTCTAAGTTAGAAAAATGGAATTGGACCATATATAGTATCAAACTAAAGTCAAGGACAAAGTCATTGGTTCTTCCTTATGTTGCATGGAATAGCATTAGCATTCCTTACTATCTACCTTTTATTGTATATACGTTCACATGACATGCCTTCATTTATTGACGTTTGGGATAAAAATGGCGGTTTGTTACTGTTCTATAATTGCGCTAGAAAGGGAGTTGAAGCAGGTTCACTCAATCTGGCAGGTTATACTATGTATACGGGATTTCCATTGGATGGTCCGCTCTGGTTTGTACGTGATCTGATTATACTTGCCATATGTTCCCCTGTTTACTATTTCCTCATCAAGAAACTGAGGGTGGGTTGGCTGATTGTGACTTTCTTGGCATATGTTACTCGCATTTGGATTCCGTATGAAGGTCTGGGTGCCGTTGGTGTGTTCTATTTTTCGGCAGGTGCTTATCTCCGAATAAACGGTAAAGGCCTGGTGTATGCTTTCTATGATAAGCGAATGCTATACTATTTTACTGCACTGGTGATGCTGGTTGGGGTAGTTGTCTGCGATATTCGTTCGAGGGAGTATCATCTGTACGTAAGCCACTTGTTCACTTTCTTTGGTAGTATAGCATGTATTTGTGGCGTTGCCTCTTTATATAATCGTAACTGGTTAAAAGACTACAGTACACTAAGTGGTGCAAGTTTCATGATATTCGCTTTACATGGTGTGTGCCTTTTGTCCTTAGTCGGCAGTGTATTTGGACTTGTCCCAATACACTCAGGCTGGTGGTGGATTTTCTCATACTTTGCGATAGCAAGTGTTACTGTAGCAATATGTGTTATTGCAGATATTCTTTTGAAACAATATGTTCCATCTGCTTATGGTATTCTAACTGGTTTTAGAAAAAAGAAATGACATTGTTATTTTATGAATTAATTCGTTTATCTATAGGCGAGCAGCAGTACCTTTCTCGCGTGCCTACTGTACGTGACTGGGCTACTCTCTACGATATGGCCATGAAGCAGTCTCTGACAGGAGTGTGCTTCGCTGGCGTGCAACGGTTGTGTAACTCTGATGAAGGGTACTATGCCGGTATGCCAGAGCTGCAATACCTCACTTGGATGGGTATGGCTGCAAAGATACAGCAGAGGAATCAAGAGGTTAATAATCAGTGTGCTATTTTATGGAAGCGACTCACTGCCGATGGGTTGCGTTCTTGTATCCTGAAAGGACAGGGGGTAGCCCAGCTTTATGGTTCACTTTCCGGCCTGCGTCAGTCTGGCGACATAGACATTTGGATAGGCTGCAAAAAGGATGCCACCTTGGATTGGATAATGACACAGGGAGTGAACATTGGTAGCATTGATTTGGTACATGCTCATGCTGATTTCTTTGAAGACACCGAAGTGGAGGTACATTCACAACCAAGCTGGATGTACTGGAGCAAGGCTGACAAGGTGTTGCAACGGTTCTGTCAGGAACAGGCAGAGAAGCAGTTTGCTAACCGTGATCAAAAAGTTAACTTCTCGTATCCTACAGTTGGTTTCAATATAGTATATCTCCTTGTGCATATCAACCGCCACATCTTTGAGGATGGTATCGGGTTACGTCAGTTAATGGATTATTACTTTACGCTAAAAGCATCAACGGATGCTCAACGCAAGGAGGCAATGTCGGTGCTCACTAAAATGGGTTTACAAAGGTTCGCTGGTGGCATTATGCACATTGAGCGCAAGGTGTTCAGGCTGGATGTTACATATATGTTATGCGAACCAAATGAGCGCGAGGGTGATTTCCTTTTGCATGACATCATGATTGGTGGCAATTTCGGAACATATGACAATCGTACTAAATCATTCGCTACAAACGAACGATGGAAACGTGGCTGGTTCGCTATCAGACACAATATGCGCTATTTGACACACTATCCCAGCGAGGTTCTCTCCATACCATTCTGGAAGTTATGGCACTACTGCTGGAGAAAAAGGAAAGGTTATTTATAAACTAACAAGTCATGATACATTCAAAGAAAGAGTTGGACTTCTACATAGCTGCTGATTATATGATGAATAGAGGGTTCTTTGAGAAGCCATTAATGTTTCGAGTCAAACATTGGTTCATTAGAGATTATACAATGGAGTTCCTTGTAGCTATGAGACGTTATTCCTATTACTCCCAAATATGGAGACGGGGGGGCAATAGAAACATCATTCACTTGATCAAAAAGGTTTACAATGCATTTAAATACAAAAGGCTAGGCCTAAAGCTAGGGTTTGATATTGGCCAGGATGTGTTCGGATATGGCTTGCTTATTCCTCATTATGGTACAATCGTAGTTGGCAATAGCAACAGAGTTGGCAACTATGCAGTTCTACATACTTCAACTTGTATCAGTGGGAATGGTAAAGTTATTGGCGATGCTTTATATCTCTCAACGGGTGCAAAACTAACCACAAAGCTTACGTTGGGTAACAATGTATGCGTTGCAGCAAACAGTGTTGTCACAAAATCCTATGGAGACAATATCTTACTTACAGGTATGCCTGCATCTATAAAAAAGGAAGAGGTTGCATGGTATAAAAGAGATGGCTTTGAAGACAGAGTCAAAGCCATTGAAAAATTGAAACAATCAATGAATCTTTAATAAATATGATATTAAAAAGACTTTTTGACATCTTGGCAAGTTTCTTTGGTTTGCTGTTTTTGTGGCCTGTATTGCTGATTGTGGCCATAATGGTGAAGGTTAAAATGCCGGGAGGACCTGCGTTCTTCTGTCAGAAGCGAGTTGGTAAAGATGGTCAGTTGTTCACTTGCCATAAGTTCAGGTCGATGACGGTGAAGCATAGCGGTAGCAGTGTGAGTGTAGCTGGTGACAGCCGTATCACTCCGTTTGGAGCCACCCTGCGTCACTATAAGTTGGATGAACTACCTGAGCTTTGGGACGTGCTTATTGGCAACATGTCGTTCGTTGGGCCTCGCCCGGATGTACCCGGATATGCAGACCAGTTGCAGGGGGATGATAGGGTCGTGCTGAAATTGCGCCCCGGAATAACTGGCCCTGCAACGCTAAAGTATCGCCTCGAAGACGAAATGATTTCCGCTTACGTTGCAGAGCGTCAGGCTACCGGTGACACTCGTGATGCGCAGGCTATCGCCGTGGAATACAATGACAACGTAATCTATCCCGATAAAGTGCGTTTGAACAAGTATTACTATGAACACTACTCATTTGTGAAAGACATACAAATGATTTTTGCAACCGTTCTTGGTTTTAAGGTGCTGTTTGCTGGTGAAGAGATTTAAGACAAATAAGGTAATGAAGTACATAAAAGCATTGTGGCAATTCTGCACTTACCTCTTTGTCCCCAGGATGGGACGACAAAGACGCAGGTAATGGGCATGCCGTGAACAATTACCCATATATTGCAGAGCAAACCTTGTGTGTTTGCTCTTTTTTTTGTAGCTTTGCATGGAATTGAATTGACAACAAAAAGGTAATAAATGGGAAAGGTACTGATTGTCGGCGCGGGTGGCGTCGCTACAGTGGCAGCGCACAAGGTCTGCCAAAACAAGGATGTGTTCACCGAAGTGATGATTGCCAGTCGCACCAAATCCAAGTGCGATGCCTTGGCTGAGATACTCAATGCCAAGTATGGCACGAACGTGACTACCGCACAGGTGGATGCCGACAAAGTGGATGAACTTGTGGCACTGTTTTCAAGCTACAAGCCTGAGTTGGTAATTAACCTGGCATTGCCTTATCAGGATCTCACCATCATGGAGGCATGTCTGCAAACAGGGTGCAACTATATGGACACTGCCAACTATGAGCCAAAGGACGAGGCGCACTTTGAATACTCTTGGCAGTGGGCCTACCGTGAGCGTTTCGAGAAAGCAGGCCTATGCGCCATCTTGGGTTGTGGTTTTGACCCTGGTGTCACCAGCATCTACACTGCGTATGCCGCCAAGCATCATTTCCGTGAAATGCATTATCTGGACATAGTGGACTGCAATGCCGGAAACCATCACAAGGCGTTTGCAACCAATTTCAATCCCGAAATCAATATCCGCGAAATTACGCAGAAGGGACTTTACTATGAGAACGGCAAATACGTGGAAACCGAGCCTATGGAAATCCACAAGCCCCTCACCTACCCCGGCATAGGCCCCAAGGAAAGCTACCTTCTGCATCACGAGGAGATAGAGTCTCTGGTAATAAATTTCCCGACTATCAAGCGTGCACGTTTCTGGATGACTTTCGGCCAGCAATATCTCACCTATCTGGATGTAATTCAGAACATCGGCATGGCTCGTATAGATGAAGTGGAGTACAAGGCTCCCAAAGCCGATGGTACAGGTGAAGAGACGGTAAAGATTGTTCCTCTGCAGTTCCTTAAGGCCGTGTTGCCCAATCCTCAGGACTTGGGGCAGAACTACGATGGCGAAACCTCCATTGGTTGTCGCATACGAGGCATTGGCAATGACGGCAAAGAGCACACTTACTATGTCTACAACAATTGCTCACATCAGGCCGCCTATGAGGAGACCGGCATGCAGGGAGTAAGTTATACCACAGGCGTGCCTGCCATGATAGGTGCCATGATGTTCCTCAAGGGCATTTGGAGCAAACCCGGTGTGCACAACGTAGAGGAGTTCGACCCCGATCCTTTCATGGAAGAATTGAACAAGCAGGGGTTGCCTTGGCATGAGATTCACGATGGCGATCTGGAATTGTAATCCTTCTCACGCGTGAACATTTATTATATTATATAAGAACAATCGTAACATGGCAAAAGAAAAACAACCGATAGAAATAGACGAAAAAGCCGCCAAGTTGAAAGCCTTGGAAGCAGCCTTGGGCAAAATAGAGAAAGACTTCGGCAAAGGCAGCATAATGAAACTGGGCGACCAAAAGGTGGAAGAACTGGAGGTCATACCTTCCGGCTCCATCTCCCTCAATCATGCCTTGGGCGTTGGTGGCTATCCCAAGGGCAGAATCATAGAGATTTACGGCCCGGAGAGTTCAGGCAAGACGACCTTGGCACTACATGCCATGGCAGAGGCACAGAAGATGGGAGGCATAGCGGCTTTCATCGATGCAGAACATGCATTTGATCGTTTCTATGCCGAGCACTTGGGCGTGGACGTGGACAATCTGCTCATCTCCCAACCTGACAATGGCGAACAGGCATTGGAAATCGCGGACCAGCTCATACGTTCGGCCGCTGTAGACATCATTGTAGTGGACTCCGTGGCTGCTCTTACTCCAAAAGCCGAGATAGAGGGAGACATGGGCGAGAACAAGGTAGGTCTGCAAGCACGCCTCATGAGCCAGGCTCTGCGCAAACTAACATCCACCATAGCAAAGACCAACACCACATGCATCTTTATCAACCAGTTGCGCGAGAAGATAGGATTGATGTTCGGCAACCCCGAGACCACTACTGGTGGTAATGCCTTGAAGTTCTATGCCAGCGTGCGCTTGGACATCCGCAAGTCTACCCCAATCAAGGATGGAGAAGATGTCCTGGGACACCTGACCAAGGTAAAAGTGGTGAAGAACAAGGTAGCTCCCCCGTTCCGCAGAGCAGAGTTCGAGATATACTTCGGCGAGGGAATCAGCCGTCCGTCCGAAATATTCAACTTGGCCGTGGACATGAATATCATCAAGAAGAGCGGTAGCTGGTTTAGCTACAATGACAGTAAACTTGGGCAGGGCGCAGAAGTGGCCAAGGCCATAGTGCGCGACAATCCGGAACTCTTGGAAGAAATTGCTGCCAAGGTGACGGAAAACTTGGCAACAAAGCACGAATAAACTGACAAACTGACATATTACACCTCATACGCAAGGCTCGGTTCCATTTTGGCACGAGCCTTGCGTTGTATATAGCGAGGACATCGGTTTTGGGGGTGTTCCCTATAAAACACCTTCTCCGCCCCTCATACCTAACAAGAATACAAAAAACAATTGCAAACGAAAATAAAACTGATATAAATATGGGAAAGATTATTGGAATTGACTTAGGTACTACAAACTCTTGTGTATCTGTTTACGAGGGCAACGAGCCCGTGGTTATTACCAACAGCGAAGGCAAACGCACCACACCGTCTATTGTGGCATTTGTAGATGGCGGCGAGCGTAAAGTGGGAGATCCCGCCAAGCGTCAGGCCATAACCAACCCCAAGAAGACAATTTTCTCCATTAAGCGTTTCATGGGTGAGACCTATGATCAGGTGAGCAAGGAAATCAGCCGCGTACCTTACACAGTGGTGAGAGGCGACAACAACACTCCACGCGTGGACATTGATGGCCGCCAGTATACTCCTCAGGAGTTGAGCGCCATGATTCTGCAGAAAATGAAAAAGACAGCCGAAGACTATCTCGGCCAGGAGGTAACAGAGGCCGTCATCACCGTACCGGCATACTTCTCCGACTCTCAACGTCAGGCTACCAAAGAGGCTGGTCAGATTGCCGGCTTGGAAGTAAAACGTATCGTCAACGAACCAACAGCGGCAGCATTGGCCTATGGCGTTGACAAGGACGGCAAGGACATGAAGGTGGCTGTATTCGACCTTGGCGGAGGCACTTTCGATATTTCCATTCTGGAGTTCGGCGGTGGTGTCTTCGAGGTACTATCAACCAATGGTGACACCCATTTGGGTGGCGATGACTTCGACCAGGTAATCATTGATTGGTTGACAAAAGGCTTCAAGGCAGAGGAAGGAATAGACCTTTCCAAAGACCCCATGGCCATGCAGCGTCTCAAGGAAGCCGCAGAGAAAGCAAAGATTGAACTTTCCAGCACCACCTCCACGGAAATCAACCTACCCTACATCACAGCTGATGGCGGTGTACCTAAACACTTGGTAAAGACTCTCAGCCGCAGCGAATTTGAGCGTTTGGCCGACAACCTCATTCAAGCTTGTAAGATTCCTTGCCAGAACGCAATGCGCGATGCAGGTCTCTCTAACTCCGACATCGATGAAGTCATACTTGTGGGCGGTTCTACCCGTATCCCGGCTGTTCAGAAGATGGTTGCAGACTTCTTCGGCAAGGAACCTTCAAAGGGTGTCAACCCGGACGAGGTTGTAGCTCTCGGTGCTGCTATTCAGGGTGCTTCTCTATCTGGCGAGAAGAGCGACATAGTACTCCTTGACGTTACTCCACTGTCAATGGGTATCGAGACCATGGGTGGTGTGATGACCAAGCTCATTGACGCCAACTCTACCATCCCTTGCAAAAAGAGCGAAGTGTTCTCTACTGCAGCCGACAACCAAACCGCAGTTACAATCCATGTACTTCAGGGTGAACGCCCCATGGCAAGCCAAAACAAAAGTGTAGGTCAGTTCAATCTGGACGGCATTGCCCCTGCACGTCGCGGAGTTCCTCAGATTGAGGTGACCTTCGACATTGATGCCAACGGTATCCTCAACGTATCAGCCAAGGACAAGGCCACCGGCAAGGAGCAGCACATCACCATCACGGCCTCTTCCGGTCTCTCCAAGGAGGAAATCGAACGCATGAAGGCTGAGGCTGAAGCAAATGCGGATGCCGACAAGAAAGAGCGCGAGAAAATAGACAAGCTCAATCAAGCCGACTCTCTAATCTTCCAGACCGAGAACATGCTCAAAGATTCCGGTGACAAGATTCCAGCAGATGTTAAATCAGAAGTAGAAGCCGCTCTTGAGAAGATGCGCACAGCCCACAAGGCTCAGGACATCCCTGCCATAGATGCCGCCATGACAGAACTTCAAACAGCTGCAGCCAAGCTGTATCAAGCTCAACAGCAAGCCGGTCCCACCCCAGACATGAACAGTGGATGCAATAGTAACTGCAACTCTGGTTCACAGCAAAATGGCAATGATGACATCCAAGATGCAGATTTTGAGGAAGTGAAGTAAATTTGATAAACAAACAAAAACAAGAAATCCGTGTAACCCATGCAGTTACACGGATTTTTCTTTGTGTCAAAATTCGTAACTCTTTGCTCGTTTTCGTATTTTTATCGTATCTTTTCTTTCATAATTTTCTTCATTTTGCAAATGTATCAAACTTGCAGAAATCATCTGCCATACAGAATATTTCTATAACTTTGTCCTCGGTGAGCATAGCTATTATTGCCTGTAATACTTTGTATTTGAACATTATAAATATTATAACAAATTTCGCTAATCACCAAATTCATGAGTACTTATAATTCATCGAACTCACGTTAATTTAAACTTGTCAAAAAGGAAATGAGACATAAACAGTGTCTTTAAATTAGTTTATGATTGTCTATATTCTTATCCGTATCCCTGTTCATTATGCAGCCACTCATCATATTGACGATATAAGTTATCTATTTGCGAGTATTTTTTAATTGTTTCATGGATTTTAAATGAAATTTCAAAGGTTGAATATCCATGTGAATCATAACTTGTTGTCGCAAAAGAATGTGGGACAAACTTCTTATAGCATGTTGAATTAGGGTTTACAATGAGGTCTGTTAGTTTCTTTATCTTGTGAAGAATCCAAATAGAAACGCACAGTTTTGTATGTTTCATTATTTGTAGGAACA
>JAMPDJ010000008.1 GCA_023665805.1 Bacteroides sp.
TTTTCGCTAATCACCAAATCTTCAGACACTTATAATTCATCGAACTCACGTTAATTATGTAATTGCCGCAGACCGGTCGGTTTGCTGACCTGCCGGCTATACGGCAGGCTCACATACGGGCAATATAGCCTTATTGCCTACGAGCTTGACAAACCGCAATACTGCTTGCTATGACATCTATTTATAAACCACGAATGAACTTTGGGGCTTGTGTTTTTCTAAACACAGCAAGGTATGTTTTGAGTAACTCAAAACCTTTCGGGTTACCCCCGAAAACCTTGCCTGTTCCTCGAACTTATCCCTCCGAAGTTGGGATAATTTTGCAAAAACAAAATAAACTTGATGTTATAGTCTTTTATTAGATAAAAACAAGTAATTTTGCAGTAAACTTAATATGCTTCGATATATGAGAAAGATTAAAGAGGCTTTAAAGCAAAATTCAGTTAATACATTATCCCTATTCTCTGGAGCGGGAGGACTTGATATAGGTGCTATTCAAGCTGGTGCCAAAATCGTGTGGGCTAATGATATGATGAAGGAAGCGTGTGATTCCTACTCTATAAATATCGGAAACCATATTTGTCAAGGAGATATAAACTCTTATATACCATCACTTAGACAATATAAAGGTACTATCGATTTAGTTATAGGGGGACCTCCTTGTCAAGGCTTTTCTGTTGCAGGAAAAATGGATGAGGATGATGAACGTAGTAAACTCATTTGGAGTTACGTAAAGGTTTTAGAAACGGTCATGCCCAAAACATTTATAATGGAGAATGTTAAAGCTTTGGGTACATTGAAACGATGGTCTTCCATTCGATGTAAATTGTTGAAAAAAATACAAGATTTGGGCTACTCCGTAAACTTTTGTATTCTCAATGCCTCGGATTACGATGTGCCTCAAGCAAGAGAACGTATATTTTTCATAGGCTTCAAAGGGAATGATTTTGCAAATCCTGATTTGGAAGCAATGCTTTTACCTTATAAGAAAAAAGCAAAAACAGTCCGCGAGTCATTAAAGGTATTGGATAAAGCCGGAACAGGTAATAACACAAGTACATGTAATGCCAAAATAACATTGACGACCAATCCTATTTTGCGCAAATCCGCATATGCAGGGATGTTATTCAATGGTCTTGGTCGTCCACTCAAATTAGATGGATATAGTGCGACTTTGCCTGCTTCAATGGGTGGAAACAAGACTCCTATTATTGATGAACAGGCCTTGTATTATAATTCACAGCCATGGATAGAACTGTATCATGAACGTTTGCTAAATGATAGTACTATTGCTCAAAAGGAGGTTGTTCCGAACTTTTTAAGAAGACTAACAGTGGATGAAGCACGGATTATCCAAACATTCCCGTTAGAATATCAATTTTCAGGCAGCCAGTCTTCCCAATACACTCAAATAGGCAATGCGGTTCCCTGTAATTTGGCTAAAGCCGTATGCACAATGGTTGTAGATGTGATAGAAGGGCGTTCACCAATTATATATTCAGGATTATTTAATTAAAGACATGGCATCCATTGATTTAAAAACAGCGTCATTGATTCTTGACAGAGCTTTTGTTGAGGCAGAATTGTCAAGTGATGAAATCGGTCAGAAGATTAGTGAGATATTGCGAGGCACTCATAAGACGTATCGTTACATATTGGTTACAGCTTTATTGGCTAAAGCAACCAATGGTGAAGTAAATATTTTGAGTTTACAGAAAGGAGATGGAGAAGATGGTAAATACGATGCCCGCTCCCTCTGTCATAAAGTTTTGGTTCCTTTTGAAACATTGAAGTTACCAGGATGCCTTGGTAGTTCTAACGAACCATATCTTAATAAACCTGCTCGTTTTGTATCTTTATCATTGACAAATGCAGTAAGAAGAGGAAGAGACTTTCAAACATTGTCCGATGTAATAGATGTTCTTTCAAACATATCAAGCAGTTCTGACGCATATAAATATTTGAAATCGGCATTGTCCGTTATGAAAGAAGTGAGCAAGGAATATGTCTCAAAATTCTCGGTTGGAGATGCCTTGATTGATATTAGTGAGTTTTCACAGTTGGTCTTGGATTACATTTATACCATTACAGAACATTCTTTGGAAGGAGAGGTTTGTCCTTTGATAGTTTCCCAATTAGAGCAAATGTATCTGGGTAAAGATTTTAAAGTAGAACCACATAAAGTCAATCAAAGTGGGGCATCATCCAAAGAGGTTGGCGACATAGATGTATATGACAAGAATAAAAAACTCATTTATTCAATCGAGGTTAAAGATAAGGATTTTTCAAAACAAGATGTAGCCCATGCTATCACAAAATTTAGGCAAGCAGACCTTAGCACCAGTTTATTTGTGTATGGAAAGAATGTTTCTTTTGATGAAGATGAAGTGTTTCAGCTGCTGAAAGAAATAGGACGTGAAGGACATTATTGTTGCTTGATTTCAATTCTTCATTATGCCAAACTGAGGATTTGTGATTTAAAAACATTAACAATACGTGATTTTGTCGATGGGTTGTTGAAATTTGCAAAGGTCATTAACGCAAAAGATGATACCATTAATATCGTTAAGGATATTGCAGGTAAAATATTTTAAAAATATCATTTATGCAGAGTATAACAATTCCTATTGATAAAGTACAGGCAACTGTTTATAGTGAACAAAATTTTGTTATAGTTGGTGCTAATGGAAGTGGCAAGAGCCATCTTGGAGCATGGATAGAGAAACAGAATATAAATGGATGTGTTTTAAGAATATCGGCTCAAAGAGCCTTATCTATCCCCGAGAATATAACCATTAAAAGTGAAGAAAGTGCTTGGAATAAAATCTACTATGGTAGAGAAGATCAACAAGATAAAGGTTACAAATGGAATTGGGGGAAAGAATATACAACCAAATTAGTTAATGATTATGATAGTGTCCTTTCAGGTATATTTGCAAGGCAAAATAAAGAGAATGCCTCATATGTAAAGGATTGTAAAGAAAAAGAACAACAAAATAAGCAAAAAGCTAATGTCCCATTAATGATTACTGACAAAATCATACAGATATGGGACTCTGTTTTTCCTCATAGAACAATATCTTTGGAAGATGCGAAGATTAAAGCCATATTCAATTCTATCACCGAATATCATGCAAAAGACATGTCTGACGGTGAACGAGTCGCAATATATTTGATAGGGCAATGCTTAATTGCTCCCCCAAATACAGTTATTGTTGTGGATGAGCCTGAAATTCATCTGCATAAATCTATTATGTTTAAACTCTGGGATAAAATTGAGGAGTTTTGCATTGACAAAATTATTGTCTATATCACACATGATTTAGACTTTGCAGCTTCAAGAAAGGAGGCGACAAAAATATGGGTAAAATCATTTAATGGTGAAAATGATTGGGAGCTAAAAATACTACCTCCAGAGGATAAAATTCCTGATAACTTAATGTTCGAAGTTTTAGGAAATAGAAAACCTATTCTATTTGTTGAAGGAGAAAGAGGTAGTTATGACAATCAATTGTATCCATATATTTATGAGAATTACAGCGTGATACCTTGCCATGATTGTTCCAAAGTTATTGAAATGACAAAAGCCTTTAACGATGAACATATTAGTGGACTACATAATTATGAAATTAAAGGTTTAATAGACCATGATTATCTAACAACAGAAGAGATTGACAGTTACAAAGCAGCGAATATATATACTTTATCCGTAGCTGAAGTTGAAAATTTATATTTGTCAGAAGATTTAATTAAAATTGTAGCAAATAATCAAGCCTTAAATCCACAAGAAATATTTAGTCAAGTCAAAGATTTCCTTTTTAATGAATTTAAGAAAGAATATGATTTGCAATTAACATCAATGTGTGCTAAAGAAATTAGATACAAGTTACAATGCTATACGAAGCCTAAAGAAAACTCATTAGAGGCATTAAAAAGCCAATTAGAAATAGTGAAATCTTCTATAAATGTTGAAGAAATATATCAAAATAGAAAAAATGAAATCGACAGTATTTTAAAGAATGAAGATTATGACGGTTTGTTGAGGATATATAATCGAAAAAGCTTGCATGAACGTATTTCTTCAATATTAAAATTGTCCTCGAAAGAATATCCTAATCTCATTCTTAGGTTATTAAAGACGGATAAGAAGGATGAAATTGTAAAAGCATTTAAACAATATGCTCCTAATATAGGTTGAAAAAGTAGCCAAACTCTTTGCTCAATCAAGGAATTTGGCTACTTTTGTATCAGAGTTGTTTGACAAAGCATAATGCAGAAGATTGGTGCAATCTCAAAGTCGCCAAATCGTTACCAACAACTTTCTATCATAGCATTCGCTATTTGTGTATCAATCAGATACGGAATAATTGATTATCTGTTGCAAAGATATGACGTTTGGGCCACAACACTATATGGAAAAAGCATATTCATACGCAGGAAATTCCCCGTATTTGTTTCTACGGCTTCTATCGTCTTTGTCTTGTCATGGTGCAGCCATTAAAAATAAGCATACCTCATGCGACTGATTTATGCGGGATTATTTGTAATTTTGCAAACAAAACGAGGCCGAATACCATAGGCAATGAGGCGCACACAGATTATATTGATATGCAACCCGAGAAGCTCATAGAGAAGTATTATGCCCAGCAACCATCACTGATGGCATTGTTGCTTAGGCATTCGCGACAAGTGGCAGAGAAATCAATGGAGGTATTGGATATGCATCCGGAGATTGATGCCGACCGTACTTTTGTCTACGAGGCCGCCATGTTACATGATATCGGCATACTGCATACCAACGCCCCCGGGATAGAATGTATGGGTACGGAACCTTATGTCTGTCATGGCAGGTTGGGTGCGGAAATGCTCAGACGTGAAGGATTCCCCACCCATGCCCGTGTGGCCGAAAGGCATACGGGGACAGGGCTTACGGCCGAGACTATCCGGAAGCAGGGGTTGCCTTTGCCACTGATGGATTTTCTGCCGGAAACCATTGAAGAGCAGATAGTGTGCTATGCGGACAAATTCTTTTCCAAAAGCCATCCCGAGAAAGCCAAGACACCCGAACAGGTGAGGCAGATGTTGTCGCGCTTCCATGATTCAGACCTTGACTGCTGGGACCGTTGGGTCGCGCTTTTTGGTTAAAAGTTGCAATTATGCTTGTAGCTACATTGCCTATGTAGTAGAAAAGTTATATCTTTGTACCGATAATGCAGATACACGAGATTGGCAACTTGAAAACCAAGACATTCCAAATACTCTTTATTGCCAGTGTTATGATACTGTTGGCAGGTAACAGCTTACCTGCCAAATCTTCGTATGGCCGCATGCCCGACTCTGTGGATTCGCTGCATATGGCTGATTCTCTTAGACAAGCGGCTGCCTTGGACAGCATGAAAGGATATACGATTTATGCCGACTCCTCCACTTGGGCCAAAGATACAGCCAAGGTTGACACTATGCCCAAGAGCAAGAATTCTCTGGATGCTCCGGTGGCCTATACTGCGTCAGACAGCATTACATTCGACATGCAGGACAGCCGTGCCAACCTGTATGGTAATAGCGAAGTGAAGTACCAGAACCTGGAACTTACGGCCGATGAAATAACGATTTCCTTGGACAGCAGCCTGGTGCATGCAGCAGGACGCATGGACAGCATAGGGGAGATGACCGGCAAACCTCTCTTTCGTCAAGGAAATGAAGAATACGAGCCTGACCGTATTTCATATAATTTCAAGACTCGGAAGGCTTTCATAACCAACGTTTATACCAAACAGGGCGAAGGTTTCATGACCACAGACGAGAGCAAGCGCGATAGTTCGGGCGTCATGTATCTAAATGGCGGCAAATATACCACCTGTGATGCGCAACACCCTCATTTCTATATGAAGATGAGTCGTGCCAAGGTTCGTCCGGGGAAAAACGTGGTCTTCGGCCCGGCATATCTGGTAGTGGAGGACGTGCCTCTGCCGTTGGCTGTCCCGTATGGATTCTTTCCTTTTTCACATAGCTATCAGAGCGGATTCATCATGCCAACGTATGGAGATGAAACCGAGCGTGGTTTTTACCTTCGTGAAGGAGGTTATTATTTTGCTATCAGTGACTACATGGATTTGAAATTGCTGGGTGACATATATACAAAGGGTTCTTGGGGCATATCCGCAACGGTAAACTATCGCAAGAGATACAAGTTTTCCGGCAATTTGTACTTGAGTTTCCAAAAGACCGTATACGAGGAAAAGTCGCGTCCGAGTGTGTCTGATTTCAAGGTGACATGGACACATCGTCAGGATGCCAAGGCAAATCCGTCGCAAAGCTTCTCGGCCAGTGTGAATTATGCGTCCACCTCATACGACAGGAACAACATATACTCGCGTTACGACCCTGAGAGCTATACGCAAAGTACACGTACAAGTTCGGTAAGTTACAGCAAAACGTTCAGTGATTTGGGACTTACCCTTGCCGGAACTTTCAACCTGTCACAGAGTTTGCGCGACAGTATGATTTCTGTCACGCTGCCTACGCTCAGCATCACTTTGGCAAGGCTTTATCCATTAAAGCGCAAGCATGCCGTGGGTAAAGAGCGTTGGTACGAGAAGATAGCCTTGTCCTATACTGGTACCCTGCAAAACGGCATCACCACAAAGGACTATAAGTTATTCAAGAGCAACTTGATAAAGGATTGGCGTAACGGCATGCGTCATCAGTTGCCAATATCGGCCAGTTTCCAGATGTTCAAGTATCTGAATCTGACTTCTTCTTTCCGTTTCACTGACCGCATGTATTTCCAGAAAGTGAACCAGGAGTGGGATCAACAGAGACAGTCTGTGGTACGCGATACCACGCAGGGATTCTATAACGTATATGATTATGAGCTTAATTTGTCGTTCAACACGAAACTTTACGCCTTCTATACGCCTATGAAGTGGGCTGGTGGCAAAAAGATACAAACCATACGTCATGTCATCACTCCCAGTGTCGGTTTCTCCTATGCTCCGGATTTCGGGTCATCAAGCTATGGCTATTACGGTTCGTACCAGCGTACCGACCGAGACGGGGTCCCTGTGGGCGATCCTGTGTCATATTCCTACTACAATGGTTCACTGTATGGCACTCCCTCAAGTGGTATGAGGGGAAACGTTACCATGGATTTGTCCAACAATGTAGAGATGAAACTGTATTCCAAGACTGATACGTCTGGATACAGGAAAGTAAGTCTGATAGACGAGTTGGGGGCTTCGCTAAGCTATAACATGGCAGCCAAGTCGCGTCCTTGGAGCGACCTTAGTACGCGTTTGAGATTGAAGCTCTCCAAGAGTTATACTTTCTCCATGAATGCCGTGTTTGCTACCTACGCTTATGAGTTTGACGAAAACGGCAATGTCTACGTTGGTGACCGTACAGAGTGGAGCTATGGTCGTTTTGGCCGTTTTCAAGGGATGAGCCAAAGCCTGTCCTATACTTTCAATAATGGCACTTTCAAGAAAATACGTGACAAGCTGTTGGGTATAACCACTACCGACAAAAACAAACCAAGGGATGATGAGGAGGACACTGACGAGGAAGTGGATCCGGAAATGCAGAATGTGGATCCTGACAGGCGCAGGGGTAAGTCTGGTGCCGAGAAGGATGGGGAAGGGAGAAAAGTGGACGAGGATGGTTACCTAAAATTCAAGATGCCTTGGAGTTTTACCGTAAGTTATGGTGTGATTATGCGAGAAAACACCTCGGTTAAAATCAATCCGAAGACCATGCGATATCCATATAGCTTCACGCATACGCTTAACTTTTCCGGTAACCTCCGCATATCAGATGGCTGGAACATTTCTGTCTCTTCTGGTTATGACTTCAACTACAAGCGCTTGTCCATGACTACGGCTTCACTCAATCGTGACCTGCATTGTTTTTCGATGTCTTGTTCCATGGTCCTGACACCATTCCGTAGCTTCAACTTCAATTTTCAGGCAGATGCCTCTGCCCTGCGTGATGTGCTCAGATGGAGAAAGCAGAGTTCATACAGTTCCAATATAGAATGGTATTAAGGTCAGATCAGGAATACTGGCATGGGTCACCAATAAGTGAAGGGATGAATCGGCAGTATACTGACATGTGACCATATACATAAGAGACATAAAAATACATATAACATAATTAAACATCAGAAATCATGAAAAAGTACTTGTTATTACTGTTGCCCATGATGGCAATCCTGTTATCGGCTTGTTCCAAAGGTTACTCATTGGAGATGATAGAAGCTGATTATGTAACCAATGAAGACAAAATTTTGAAAGCCGAGGGAGAGAATATCGTTATCAAAGTGGCATCCACTCATTCCTATGTAATGACCTCAGTACCTTCGGGAGCATGTGAGTTCAGAAATAGTGGTGTTGTGCCATATACCAAGGAGGGTGTGGCTGTCATCGAACTTGAGCACGAGGTCCAGATAAATCCGAATACCTCTGGCGAAGATCGTGAAATACGTATCTTTGCAAGGCATCGACGTAATCCTGAAATCGTTACATCTATTCTCTTCTACCAGCCTGCACAGACAAAAGACGAATAACGGGAAAGCCGTATAGCCAGTACTCATCAACGGGGTCGTCCAAGCCATTTACAGCAAGATGATGACCCCGGCATTTTCTCTAATCTACACCACCATACAAGTATCATTGACAATGTCTTCTGCACAAACCTTTTGGGAACACCTTGATGATTTGCGTACAGTGCTCATACGCATAATCGTGTCTGTACTGGTGTGTAGTGTTGTGGTCTTCTGTTTCAAGGACATTCTGTTTGGTGTGGTCCTGGCTCCGCAAAGTTCCGACTTTGTCACATATAAGATATTGGAATGGCTGACCGGTATATTTGTTTCCGGAGCAGATTCCATGGAAGTATTATCAGTACGTCTTATCAATACAGGATTGGCACAACAGTTTCTCCTGCATGTCAAGGTGTCGGTTGGTGTCGGTTGCATGTTGGCTTCTCCTTATATATTATATCAATTGTTCGGTTTTGTGTCTCCTGCATTGTATGACCATGAACGCAAGTATGCGCTTCGTATGGTTGTTAGTGGCAGTATCATGTTCGTGCTTGGTCTTATGTTCAGCTATTTTCTGGTCTTCCCGCTGACATTCCGTTTCTTGAGTACATACCAGATAAGCACCATTGTGGAGAATACAGTTACCATAGAGTCGTATATAGACACTCTCATTGCCCTCTGTTTTTCCATGGGGATAGTGTTTGAGATTCCGGTGCTATGTTGGGTAATGGGGAAGATTGGTATTATCAGTCCTCAATTGATGCGCGGATACCGTCGGCATGTGTGTGTCATACTTCTTGTCATAGGAGCAGTGATTACTCCCACCTCGGACGTGTTCACTCTTCTGATTGTATCTCTTCCGATGTATTTGCTGTACGAATTGAGCATACACATCGTAGCACGGACTTACAGTAGATAAGGTTTTCTGTGAGATTTTATAGTTGGTGACATTGACATTTAGACATTTTATGCGTTTTTACAAGGATATATTTCAAATAAGAATACTAATATCTTTGATTATCACGGAAAATAAATTATCTTTGCATCACCATTAGTTACCAAGTCAATAATGTCATATGGCATAGATTGGACAAAAGTCCATGAATCTCCTCTGAAACAGCGGCATTGCTTGGTGACAAAGCGAATATGATTATGCACATGATACCTTATAGTTTCTATACAAGCGAGGTCAAGCCTACGCTTAGAGACATGGCAAATGCTTTACATGAGACGTGTCATATGCTGATAATGAGCTTTTTACCCCCCCCCCACACACACATGCATACTTAGCTACCACCACTGTATTATGTAGCATTTACCCTTTCTTAACAAGGACAGGGATGTTCTGCAGGTGCAGCGACTTTTGGTCGTTGCACCTGCATTGTGTGTATATATGCATGGAGTCCCTATCCCCCAAGGGCATGCACATTAAACCCAAATCTAATGACCGATTCGGGTTAAATGACTTAAAGTTCAACCTTTTTAATACAAACAACTATGAAAAGAATGTATGTTATCATGGCCATGTTCCTTTGCATTGTAGGCATGGCTGGTGCACAAAAAGCACAGGAGCCTGATTTTGAGTTTGAACCTTTCGTGTTTGACGTGCAGGATTCCACTTTGGGGCAAGCCCTGCCCTGCGAGAATGCCTATGTCAAGGCAAAGGCCGCAGCCAGCATGTATCTTGTGGGTGTAGGCAAAGTAAAGTCGTATTCTTACGTTGATGGTATAACCAGTCCTTTGACATTGGATAGAAAAAGCGTAGTGGTTATAAATACAGGTGGTAAGTCACCTATGCAGACCTTGTCTATCAACAAGTTCGAGTTGCTAAAGAAAAAGCGTCGCTTCCAGACCGGATCCGTTGGCACTTTCACAGGTGCCGATCTTAACAATGACGAGGCTTCACAGACTTTCCGCTACAAGAAGTACGGAAAGGGGAGTGTGATTATCTCATTGAGCGACTTTGACGAGGGCGAGTATTGTTTGAGTATCACAAATTCCAATACAAATTCCAAATCTTCCAAGGTATATACCTTTAGGATAAAATAAACGTCTGTAATACGAGTTCTCCCCGATAGAATGTCTGTGAATTATGTTTCCACAGCATGCTATCGGGGAAGCCTATTTGCTGTGTAACATGATGTAGCTTTACGCCCTAAGACTATCTGCCCACATAAATAACAGGCATTAGAAAGGCAATACGAATCATCAGAGCATGATAATTGACTTATAATGGTCGATTTTTTTTTTGGGGGGGGTAAGCATGAGAGTAATTTATTCGACACTGAATGGCCATACTTTCCAATCCTCCAGATCTCCAACTTTGGCCCCGGTTGTCCACGTAAAAATATATTCACCAGGTTCCAAGGTTTTGAGGGGGCAAACGAGGAAACACTCATTACCGTATGGTTGTATGTCGAAGTTGTTGAAATCCACAAACAGGCAATGGTTGTCATTGACAACTGGTTGAGGTATTTTGCGATATTCCTTTTTCTTCTTCAATCTTATAAGGACCATGTCGCTGAGAAGCAGTGTGTCGGTATTTACGACAAATTGCGGAGGATTGTTGTCAACCAGCTGTTTGGCACGTGTTCCCCACAGATATCGTTGCACGGTACTCTTCAGCTGGATGTCTGCAATACGCCAGCCTGCTTTTATTTCGCTTTGTGTTGTCTGTTCGTCTATGCGAAAAAGTTTCCCATCCGTAAGTATTTTTACAGATTGGGCATGCAATCCCTGTACGTTGACCAGTGCCATAATTGCCAAGGGTATGCAAATAGACTTTATTTTTTTCATATCGCTCCAAAGTTACAACTTTTAGACGGAATATATCCATGCATCGCTTGTACCTTTATGATTTTTAAGTAAATTTGCAACCGAAACAACATTAAATAATTTAAAGAACACCCTTAATACTTGTGGACGAATGACAATTGCTATCGTTGTGGTAATACTTTTGGGTTACTTGTTCATTGCTTCGGAGCATGTGACACATGTGAACAAGGCCTTGGTGGCCATCTTTTGCGGTACCGTAGGTTGGGTATTGTTTATGTGCAGTGGTACTTCGTTTATCAATGTTCTGCATGCAGAGGAGTATCGTATGTTTCTTGGTGGCATGGCTCATACTGTGGCAATAAGCAAGGAGTTCATTGCCAACCATATTTTCCTTGGATATGTAGGACAGGTTGGAGGATTGGCCCTGTATTTGCTGGCCACAATGTCAATAGTGGAGGTACTTACCAATAATGAATGTTTCTCTTTTTTGGATACTTGGCTCAGACGGCAAAATACGGCTCAGATGTTGTGGCTGACCGTGCTGGTAAGCTTCCTGTTGAGTACATGTATAGACAATCTTACAGTGGCTGTATTGATGCTGATGATTTTGCGCAAAATCATACGTAATGGCAAACAGAGGATGTATGTTGGTTCTGCTGTGGTAATAGCTGCCAGTTGTGGTGGATGCTGGACGGTGATAGGCGATGTTTCCAGTTTGTTGGTATGGAGCAAGGGAGCAGTGGAGGCTACCCCTTTCAGCGCGGCTTTGGTGCTTCCGGCCATAGTTGCCGTGGTTATACCGACGGCTTTCATACAGCGTCAGTTGCCAGATCATCTGGATCTTGACAGACCGGCCTATTCTTTTCGTGGGGACGATAGCATACTGGCATGGTGGCAAAAGTGCATACTTCTCTTCTTCGGCATAGGCGGATTGTGGTTTGTGCCTTCGTTTCACAGAATTACGCTTCTTCCTCCTTTCCTTGGTGCATTGTGCTGCCTTGGCGTGGTGTGGGTGTTGAACGAGATAATAAACATCAACAGGATACGTACCGAGCAACCTCTGAGCATTTCCCGGGGGCGTAGCTTGCAATACGAGGTGTTGCAGGTTATTATGTACTGTGTGGGAGTATGCCTGTGTGTGGATGTTCTGGTGGAGATAGGTGTCATGCGTGTGGTGGCCGGATGGCTGGATAGCAATATACATAGTATTTATCTGGCAAGTGTTTTCATGGGAGCACTCAGTGGAGTACTGGACAACATCGCCCTTGTGATGACAGGAATCAGCATATATCCGGTATTGTCTCCGGAGACAGTACAACCGGGATATATGGAGAGTTTTATACAGAACGGTCAGTATTGGCACCTGATTTCTCTTTGCGGAAACGTTGGCGGATGTCTTCTCCCAATAGGCAGTGTGGCGGGATTTGCCTTGATGCGTGCCGAGGGTGTGACCGTGTGGTGGTATGTGCGTCGTATCTCACTCTTTGCTTTCTGCGGTTGGGCTGCTTCGGTTGGCACCTATTTTCTTGTAGACTATTTCTTAAGGTAACATTCCATATAATATAAATGATATACAATCTTCAGGCCTTGGGTATCGAGGCCATAAACTCCATGCAGGAGGAAATGCTGGGTGAAATGCGTAAGCATAATTCCATGGTGCTGCTCTCGCCTACGGGCAGTGGCAAGACTTTGGGATACTTATTGCCAATAGTGGAGCGTATGGCTCCGGGCAATGTACCTACGGTGCTGGTGTTGGTTCCAAGCCGGGAATTGGCTATTCAGACTCAGCAAGTAGCTGCTAAATTAGCATCTGATATCAAGGCCTATGCATGTTATGGAGGTCGTTCGGCAATGGACGAGCATCGCTCAATACGCAATCTTTTGCCAAATATGATTATTGGGACGCCCGGCCGAGTGCTGGATCATCTGCAAAAGGGTAATTTCGAATCCTCTTCTATTGACACAATTGTAATTGACGAATTTGACAAGTCTTTGGAATTAGGTTTCCGCCAGCAAATGTCGGATATATTGGCTATGTTGCCTTCTGTACAAAAACGCATATTGCTTTCGGCCACCGATTCGCCCGAAATACCGGCATTCGTGGGGGTGGAGAATGTACGCAGACTGGACTATCTTACCAATCACTCTACGGATTATGCCGAGCGCATCAGTCAATATGTGCTAAACTCACCGGAGAAAGACAAGCTGGAGACGCTTGGCCATTTGCTTTGTTCGTTGGGTAACAGTTCAAGCATAGTATTTCTCAACTATAGGGAAGCGGTTGACAGAGTCTACCAGTTCCTGCGCAAGGCCGGCTTTTGTGCATCTGCCTTCCATGGCGCGATGGAACAGAAGGATAGGGAACGGGCCTTGTTCCGTTTTAGCAGCGGGTGCACCAATGTATTGGTCAGTACGGATTTGGCTGCACGTGGACTGGATATAGACAACGTAGAGAACATTATTCATTACCATTTGCCAGTGACTATGGATGCCTATACTCATCGCATAGGCCGCACTGCACGATGGGACAGGGAAGGGGCATCTTACATTATCCTTGGGCCGGAGGAAAATCTGGACAAACTGGACGCGTTGGACGATGTGAAAAACATGGACGTGCCTTCGGCAACTATAGTGCCTTTCTCCAGATGGGAAACCCTTTACATTGGCAGGGGAAAGAAAGATAGATTGGCTAAAGTGGACATCGTTGGCTTCTTGAGCAAGATTGGTGGTTTAACATCTTCCCAGATAGGAATGATTAGCGTTTTTCCACATTGGTCTTTCGTGGCTGTGGAACGTGAATGTTTGCCCCAACTAATGTCCCGTATCAAGGGACAGAAAATAAAGGGTCAAAGGACAATTATAGAACCCATACGTCAATAGGATGAATGACAAACTTCGGGAGCGTGGAGTATTGACGAATAACATACATGATAAACAATATAATACATGGCAACAGTAGACGACAAGAAGATTATTTTTTCCATGGTGGGTGTGAGCAAGACTATCACTCAGAACCAGAAGCAAGTGCTGAAGAACATCTATCTTAGTTTCTTCTATGGTGCAAAGATTGGCATCATAGGTTTGAACGGTTCTGGTAAGACAACGCTGATGAAGATTATTGCCGGACTTGAACAACCTTCACAGGGCGAAGTGGTATGGAGTCCCGGTTACAGCGTAGGTTATTTGGAACAGGAACCGTATCTTGATGATGAAAAAACAGTTCTGGAAGTAGTACGCGAGGGCGTGCAGAATATCGTGGATGCCTTGAATGAATATAACGCAATCAATGACAAATTCGGCTTGCCTGAATACTACGAGAATGAGGACAAGATGAACGAACTCTTTGCCAGGCAGGGAGAATTGCAGGATATATTGGATTCTACGGATGCATGGAATCTTGACAATCGTTTGGAACGTGCCATGGATGCTTTGCGCTGTCCACCGGCCGATCGTAAGTGCTCTGTGCTTTCTGGGGGTGAGCGTCGCCGGGTGGCTTTGTGCAGATTGTTGCTTAGCAAGCCGGATGTCCTGTTGTTGGACGAGCCAACCAACCACTTGGATGCCGAGAGCATTGACTGGCTGGAGCAACATTTGCAGCAGTATGAGGGCACGGTCATCTGCGTTACCCACGACCGTTATTTCCTGGACGACGTGGCTGGATGGATTCTGGAACTGGACCGGGGCGAGGGGATTCCTTGGCAAGGCAATTACAGCTCGTGGCTGGAACAGAAGACCAAACGTATGGCTCAGGAAGAGAAAGTCGCCAGCAAACGTCGCAAGACTTTGGAACGTGAACTGGAATGGGTGCGTATGGCCCCTAAGGCTCGTCAGGCCAAGGGCAAGGCTCGTTTGAAGTCGTACGAGAGCATGCTTAACCAAGAGCAACGCGAGAGAGAAGAAAAGTTGGAAATATTCATTCCCAACGGTCCACGCCTTGGCAACAATGTAATCGAGGCTCATGGAGTGTGCAAGGCATTTGATGACAAGGTGCTTATCAAGGACTTGAATTTCATGTTGCCGCCCAACGGCATTGTCGGAGTTATCGGTCCCAATGGTGCCGGAAAGACCACGCTCTTCCGCATGATTATGGGCTTGGAGACTCCAGACACAGGCACATTCGAGGTAGGCGAGACCGTGAAGCTTGCCTATGTGGATCAGAGCCACAAGAGCATTACTCCTGAGGCCAGCGTCTTTCAGGTTGTAAGCCAGGGCAATGAGTTGATTCGTATTGGTGGCAGGGACATCAATACGCGAGCCTACCTGTCACGTTTCAACTTTACCGGTGCAGACCAGGAAAAGAAATGCGGTGTCTTGTCTGGAGGCGAGCGCAACCGCCTGCATCTGGCCATGGCGTTGAAGGAGGAAGGCAATGTACTGTTGCTTGATGAACCCACC
This sequence comes from Bacteroides sp., assembly GCA_023665805.1. GTDB lineage: Bacteria > Bacteroidota > Bacteroidia > Bacteroidales > Bacteroidaceae > Physcousia. The sequence continues at coordinate 15,710 of JAMPDJ010000008.1, forward strand.
AACGACATAGATGTGAACACACTGCGTGCCTTGGAGGAAGGTTTGGAGGCTTTTGCCGGATGTGCCGTTGTTATCAGTCATGACCGCTGGTTCCTTGACCGTATCTGCACTCACATCCTGGCCTATGAAGGCAATGGCAATATATTCTTCTTTGAGGGTTCATATTCCGAATACGAGCAGAACCGCTGCAAACGTCTTGGCATGGATGCTCCCAAGTTCGCACGCTACAGAAAGTTGGATGATTGATGGTTCTGCCGGCAGCAGATTTTCCCGGCATCTGAACAATATGATGTCCCGTGTCATTTCTTCTGTTAGAAAGACCCGGGACATGTCTTTCTATCATCTCACGCACCCAGGATGCTTCAATTACTTAAATCCGGGATCGGTAGTTAGGGCGTAAGATACTCAATGTCCTTTAACCCGAATAGGTCATTAGATTTCCAATCCGCTTTGTCTTTATGTTCGTTCGTATTGCAACCGTTTTGTCGCAGTCATAGCGAGTATGGCAAGACCAAACGGGAAGCAATACGGCGAAGAGAAGGGCAAAAATGGAGGGAAAGGCAATATAAAGCAGATGATTTATACAAATTGACGTTCTAATGACCGATTTGGGTTTAACTGTTTTCCAGTGTTTGTTCAGGCTGTTATTTTCTTGCTGTGTGGAGTAGAGTGAGAATTCGCGAATTCGCGTGTGAAAATACATGAATATAATGGTGTGAATTCGTGAATATAAGGCTCCGTGTCCACCGAGGTCTCGTGCCTCTTGTTTTATCTATTGTCAGATACCAACAATCGGTCATTAGAGTGTCGATTGGCATAAATCAGATAATTTGTATTCTAATCCCCGATTGGGGATTGCGGCACCGTCGTCAACATATAATTAAATCCCATTGTACCTTTTTATATGGCTCGTATCAAGCCTTGGTACAATGGGATTTCTGTGGCACTAACTAATTTCATCCGGCATCTATGCCAAGATAAATTAGCCGTTTGACGCAACTATGCATTTCTGTTGTTTATATAAGATATTGGTTGCTGATGCTCTCGTTATTCAATACGCTTCGGATTGTATTGGCTATGAGGTCGGCAATGGACAGTTGCTTTACCTTGGCACTGTTGCCATGGTAGGGTATGGAGTCGGTGAAAATCATTTCTTCCAAAGAGCAGGCATCAACACGCTCATTTGCCGGACCACTCATGATGCAGTGGCTGGCAAGTGCACGAACGCTATTGGCACCTTGTTCCTTGAGAAGGTCAGCAGCCTTGGTGATGGTTCCTGCGGTATCTACTATGTCGTCAATGAGGACAACGTCTGCACCGGTTACATCGCCAATAACGTCCATATGAGCAACTTCGTTAGCCTTTTTGCGGGTTTTATTGCACATTACCATGGGACAGTTGAAGTATTTTGCATATGATGAAGCGCGTTTGCTACCGCCTACGTCAGGGCTGGCTATTACCAAGTTCTTCAATTGTAAGGATTTGATGTAGGGGAGTAGCACGCTGCTGGCATAGAGGTGATCTACGGGTACATTGAAGAAACCTTGTTCCTGGTCGGCATGCAGATCCATGGTAATCATGCGGTCAATACCTGCTACCGTGAACATGTCCGCCACCAATTTGGCAGCGATACTCACGCGAGGTTTGCTCTTGCGATCCTGTCTCGCCCAACCGAAGTAAGGAACTACCGCATTGACAGTCTTGGCCGATGCGCGCTTGGCAGCGTCAATCATCAGTAGCAGTTCCATCAGATTGTCGGCATTGGGGAACGTGCTTTGAACAAGGAACACGTCCTTGCCACGTATGCTTTCCTCGAAGCACACCTCAAATTCACCGTCAGCGAAACGTGTCACAGTCATGTCGCCCAGCTCGCAACCAAGGCTGGCGCAAATTTTCTCGGCCAGATAACGTGATGCCGTGCCAGAGAACACTTTGAATGATCTATTCTCAGTCATTGTTGTGTGGATATAATTGTGTAAAGGATTCTTTCTAATCAGTTGCCTTTCTCAGTTTGTGGAAGTGCTTGATGACATCCTTGAAATCAATACCATCATGTATGCTGAAGCGATTCCATATATCGTTACACACCACGGCACCACCGAAGCCCAAGTCACGAATTTCCCCGATATTTTCCAACGTGATACCTGTTTGGGCCATTACACGTTTGTCTATCAATCCCCGACGACTGGCATCGCGCAATTGTTGGTGAGTGTATTGGGATAAATTGTTACTACCGGAAGTGCTACTGTATATATTCTTCAAGATGACGTAATGGTTCTTCTTCTTTAATTCACTTAATTCTTCCAGTCTATAGCACGTACAGGTGGTGAGACCGTTGTAGTTTTGTGGTATGCCAGGATTGCGACGCGATAAGTGTATGCCCATCAATCCAAACTCCTCCTTAAGGTAAAAATGGTCGTTGGTCACGATACGCTGATGATATTTGTCAGGAAGAAGAGTAAGGAGGCGTTCGCAGTATACTGGTTCGGAATCCGGTTTACGCAGGTGAAGCATATCCAAGCCCTCCTCAAATAGAGTGGCAAGTATTTTGTCTTCTTCAACGAAAAAGTAAGGACTGCTGAGCAGTAATAACTTCATGACTCCTGTTACCTTGTGAAAACGTTGCAAAGGTACGAATAAGTGTGATATTTACCAAAAGTTATTCATCCTTATTTTAATAAACGTAAACTAAAGCGAAGAAACTACCCTGAAGCATTGGAACAGGTTGGATTCCTGTTCCAGATATAATACGACTTGGCTGTACGGTGTAAATCTACATTCTTCTGCGAAATTCGGCACAAGCAATGGCAGTGGCTACAGCCACATTCAGGGACTCCGTAGTGGTGCGTTCGGCTGGGTAACTTGGAATGAAAAGACGCTCTGTAACAATGTGTGCTATGTCTGTGGAAATGCCTTTGCCCTCATTGCCCATTACTATGACACCATGTGGAGAGATTGTACGTTCGTAGATATTCTGCCCATCCAGAAATGTGCCGTATACAGGGATATGTGCGCATGAGGCATCGTGCAGAAACTTTTGCAGGTCTACATAATGCATATGCACACGTGATATGGCACCCATGGTTGCCTGAATGGCTTTGGGATTGAATATGTCCACTGTGTCCGGTGAACAGATGATATTCTCTATGCCAAACCAGTCTGCTATCCTACAGATAGTCCCCAAATTGCCAGGATCTTGGATTCCGTCTAAAGCAAGCATCAGTTCTTCCGCACACTGCTGCGGTACAGGCATTTGCCATTTAGGAATCGGAAAAAGCGCAAGTATTTGCTGGGGATGTTGCAGAAGGGAGATTCTACGCAACTCATCATCGCTTACCAAATCCGTAGGACATGACAGGCAGACTGATTGAATGGCATTGTCCTGAACATTGTTCCATTGAGATGTATGGCACAAATAGACGGGTGTATGTCCCGCAGAAAGCAGTTCACCTACTAACTTGTGTCCTTCTGCCACAAAGAGACCTTCTGCACGACGATACTTCCTTTGTTCCAGAGAACGGATTTGTTTTATACGTATTTTGCTTAGCATTATCCTATAGCAATAAGCTTGATTTCAAATATCAATGTTGAGTTACCCGGTATGGAGCCTATGCTCTTAGGACCATACCCCATGGATGATGGGATATACACTATCCAATGGTCTCCAACATGCATACTGAGAAGGGCAATTTGAAAACCGCTGATTAGTTCATTTACACGGAATGCCTCTGGGCACGGACGTACAAAGGAATTGTCGAATACTTTACCGGATATGAGGGTTCCCTTGTAGTGACATGTAACAATGCTTCTGGGAGTAACGGAGGTATCTCCATGCCCAGTCTCCAATACCTTATATAATACTCCTGCACGCAGGGAATACACGCCTTTTTCTTTGGATATGCTTTCCAAGAAACGTTCATTCTGCAGACGATATGCTTCTCTCTTGTCCCGAGCCATGCGTGTTAACGGTTGTTATTATTATTGACGACCAGTGCTGCAATAACACCTGGTACCCAACCACACAATGTCAGCAGGAAAGTGATGAGGATTGAGCCACAGCCTTTGTCCAATACAGCCAAAGGAGGGAAGATAATGCATAATAATACTCGGAAGAGACTCATGTGATATGTAACGTTTATAGATTGGATGCTATGTGTGGTTGCTGCTATCTCATGTCTATGATTTCATAGTCAGGATACTTTTGAGGCTGGAATTGGAACTGGGCATCGGAAAGATTTGCATTGAAATTAAGGTCAGTGATGCTTATGCGTGTCCAATTGCCTTCGTTGCGGATGCGCAGACACATCGGGGTAAATGTTTCTTGGTCGATGCTAATAACTATCCGGGAGGGTTCCTGGCCACTTTTCTTAGGTCGTAGTGTGATGTCCCAAATCTTGTGCCCACGCAACATTCCTTTGTTGGAAGACAGGTGGAAGCCATGCTTGTATAGCGTCAAAAACGCGGTAGGAGATGAAACTTGTAGTTCTTCATCCGTTGGAGTAACAAGATTTACCTCTTTATTTTCCGGAACCAATGTCCATTGGTCTTTTCCATTGAACCATGTTTGCATGGAAGGAGTGGTCATGACATATTTGTTTCCAAGCATGTCCAGTGTTCCATTGATGGTTTCATGTGGCGTAGTACCAATGAAAGTGGTGGTAGTGAAGCTGGCCCTTATGCCACCCTTGGCTTGCATACGTTCGGCTGTATTGTCAAGTATTTCTTTGGGTGAGAGTTTATTCTGGGCTATCACCATGACTGTGGTAAATGTGAAGGTCAAAAATAGTACTATGATTTTGCTCATGTATAGGAATCTTAAAGTATAAGGATGCTCTTAAAAATCAATTATTGATGTCTGTTTTTTCTAACGCATATTATCCATGCGGAATTGCAAGTCTTCCTCGCTTATACACAAAACTTCGCGAGGCTTGCTTCCATGTGCAGGGCCTACGATTCCAGCAACTTCCAATTGATCCATTAGGCGGCCTGCACGGTTGTAACCAATGGAAAATTTGCGCTGTATCATACTGGTAGAACCTTGTTGCGTTTGAACGACAAGACGGGCCACCTCTTCAAACATGGGATCCAGATTGTGAATATCCACATCCGGACCATTGCCTTCTTCACCGTCCAAGGCCACCGGTGGAAGTGGAGCGGGTCCAAGATAACTCTGCTGGCATGCAATATATTTGGATATGGCATCCACCTCTGGAGTGTCAACAAACGCACATTGTACACGTACTGGGTCGCTTCCGCCTGCCAATACCAACATGTCACCTTTGCCTACCAACTGTTGTGCTCCAGCTCGGTCCAAGATTGTCCTGCTATCTACCATGGCACTGACCTTGAAAGCCATACGAGCAGGAAAGTTGGCCTTGATAGTACCGGTGATTATATTCGTAGTCGGACGCTGTGTGGCTATGATCATATGCATTCCCACAGCACGAGCCAACTGTGCAATACGGCAAATGGGTTGCTCTATTTCCTTTCCGGCAGTCATGATGAGATCGCCAAACTCGTCAATGATGACAACGATATATGGCATGAAACGGTGTCCGTTATTGGGATTGAGGCGACGAGAGGTGAACTTCTCATTGTATTCGCGCAGATTGCGGACACCGGCTTTCTTTAATAAGTCATAACGATTGTCCATCTCTGCACAGAGGGACCTAAGCGTCTGCACCACTTTCTGTACATCTGTTATAATAGGTTCGTCCTCTTCTGTGCCCTCAACCTGAGCTAAAAAATGATTTACGATAGGGGAGTATACGCTGAACTCTACCTTTTTGGGGTCAACCATCACCAATTTAAGCTCTGCAGGATGTTTTTTGTAGAGTAATGATGTGATAATGGCATTCAGCCCCACTGATTTACCTTGGCCTGTGGCACCTGCTACTAACATATGAGGCATTTTGGCAAGATCTACCATGAATATCTCGTTGGTAATGGTTTTTCCCAAAGCCATGGGCAACTCGAATTGTGTCTCTTGGAATTTGCGGCTGTTTATGATGCTTTCCATGGAAACAATCTGTGGACGGGCATTAGGCATTTCTATGCCTATGGTTCCTTTGCCTGGGATGGGGGCAATGATACGTATGCTTAATGCTGACAAGGACAGGGCTATGTCATCCTCAAGATTGCGTATCTTGGAAATGCGTACACCAGGAGCTGGCGTTATCTCATATAGCGTAATGGTTGGACCTACGGTGGCTTTGATGCTGGATATTTTCACACCAAAGTCCGACAGTACTTGTATAATCTTGTTTTTGTTCTGCTGTTGTTCCTCCATATCGATTGAAGTGTCTACGTCATAATGGTGAAGCAAATCCAGCGTCGGATATTTATAGTTCTCCAAATCCAATTTTGGATCGTAGTTTTCCAATTGCCCTGTTTCGTCCAATATTGCCTCTTCTTCCTGTTGTCCTTGATGTATAGTCATGGTTGCATTATCTGAGGTGTGGTTTTCAAAGCTTTCATCGCTGGTTGAAATAGAATTCTCGTTGAATGACGTATCAACAAAGCCTTCGTCTACGATAACATTGTCCGTTGCCTTCTCTGTAGCAATGGAGGATTCTGCAAAGTTATTGAAATCAATAACAGTTGCTGTTTCTTCAGGAGACAAACCTTGGTAGGGGACATTAACGGAGGTTTCTTTTGGCTTGGCTTCTTTATCTGGAATGTCGGAGGATTTGCGCATGACATTTGGAATATATCCTTGTGGATACAGGATTTTACGTATAATACGTATGGTTTCATCGGATAAATATATCAGATATCCTATGGCTATGACCATGAGTATTAGTACTGTACCTATAGTACCGGTCTTCGTTTCCAAGAAGTTCACTTGCGCCATACCAATACCTCCTCCTAAACTGATTGGACTGTTGTATTCGTTAAGAGTTGGCTGAATCAAGAAATGTGCAAAGGCAGAGAACCATATCATCAGAATGGAGCAATTGAGAAACCATTTCCACAAACGTACTTTGTACACTTGCATAATTCTTAGCGATGCAACCAATATAAATATTGGTATGAAGAATGAGGCCACTCCCCAACAGTCATCGATGAAAAAACGTGCTATGGCCAATCCTGAAGTACCCATCCAGTTGTGGGCACGTTCACCTTCGCGCCATGACGAGTCTGCTATGGCAGTAAAGAGATGAGATGTTATACTGAGTAATATGAAGCAACTGATAATAAACAGGGTCGCTCCTATGCAAAAACGTGTGATTTCAGCCTTTGTCATACCATCCGAAGTGTTCGTGGATGGTTGTTGGTTCATATCTTTCCAGAATCGTTGTGACTTAGAAAAAAAACCGTCTGATTGTACTGTCTGCTGTCTGTCTTTCGGCTTCTTCACAGTGCACTTGTCATTTTTCTTATCTGCCATGTCAATTCCCTCTATATATTAGTTCTCTGCAAAAATAGTGGAAAAAAACGTAAAAGGGGAGGATTTGACTTTATTTTTTCTTAATTTTGTACACGATTACGCCAATATGAAATACAAATAGCGATAATAATAAATAATGAAGACGCTGGCTACCAGATACGACAAAAAACTAATAGCTCAATTACCCAAAATTTTGTTTCAAGGACGAATAATAGTCGTACAGGGCGAAGAGGAGGCGAGCAAGGCTGTAAAATATCTGCTGGCACAGGAAATAATAGGACTGGATACCGAGACCAAACCCATATTCAAGAAAGGTGGTGGCATGAATCCGGTGGCATTGTTGCAGATATCAACACATGACACCTGTTTCCTGTTCCGCTTGAATCATATAGGATTCACTCCGGCATTGGTATCTTTGCTGAGTGATGACAAAGTTTTGAAGGTAGGACTGTCACTCAAAGACGACTTTGCACAATTAAACCGCCGCAGGCCGTTTACTCCTGGGAAACATGTGGATTTGCAGAGCCTGGCTAAGGAGATTGGAATAGTTGACCAATCTTTGCAGAAACTATACGCAAATGTCTTTGAACAGCGTATAAGTAAAACCCAACAATTATCCAATTGGGAAGCAGATGTTCTCACTGAAGCACAAAAACGTTATGCGGCAACTGACGCTTGGGCCTGCATAAAATTATATGAGGAATTCTTGCGTTTGACCGAAACAGGATATATGTTAGAAATTGTTCCAGAGCCAGAGTCGCCAATTCGACCGATACCATTGCAAGAACAAGTTGAAAAACAAAACGAACGTAGGAAAAACAAGGAAACAGAAAAGAGAAGACGTAGGAAAATAAAAGAAAAAGATTGTAGGCGTAGAAATGCCGGAAGACGAGATAAAGAGATACTGAAGAACATGCAGTCACAGGAATAACTCTAATCTAAAATAAACATATAATGCCAGAATACAAAACTATTATCCTGAAAAAAGGAAAAGAGGATAGTCTGAACAGAAAACATCCATGGATTTTTTCCGGAGCCATACATTATGTTGACAAGAATCTGGATGAGGGGGAGGTTGTGAAAGTTGTCACAACTCAAGGCACTTTCATAGCATTGGGGCATTGGCAGATAGGCAGCATTGCAGTGAGAGTACTGACATTTGATGATGAGCAGATAGATGAGGCGTTCTATGCAAATCGTATAGCAACCGCTTTGGATGTAAGAGTCCGTATAGGGTTGGTACGTAATACGAAGTGTGAAAATAGCACAGTAAATACGACATATCGCCTGGTACATGGTGAGGGAGATGGCCTTCCGGGTTTAATTATAGATATATATTCTGGTACGGCTGTAGTACAGGCGCATAGTGTGGGCATGCACCGAGACCGCATGATGATTGCCAACGCCTTGAAAAAGATACTTGGGGACACGTTGCAGGCTGTATACTACAAAAGCGAAACCACGCTGCCATTCAAAGCGGAGTTAGGGCAAGAGAATGGTTTCCTCATAGGCCAATCCACGAATAACATAGCCATAGAAAACGGGATGAAGTTTTATATAGACTGGCTGAAGGGACAAAAGACGGGATTCTTTATAGACCAGAGAGATAACAGAAGCCTGTTAGAGCAATACTCTCATGGAAGGCGTGTGTTGAATATGTTCTGCTATACAGGAGGTTTCAGTGTGTATAGCATGCGTGGCGGAGCCGAATTGGTTCATAGCGTAGATAGCAGTACAAAGGCTATTGAGTTGGTAAATAGAAATATGGAGTTGAATTTTCCTGGAGATGGACGGCATAAGGCATATGCTGCAGATGCATTCAAATTCCTTGATGAAATGGCATCACACTACAATCTTGTTGTGCTGGATCCTCCTGCTTTTGCCAAGCACAGGGACGCCATCAAGCAGGCTATGCGCGGATATACCAAACTGAATGCCAAGGCTATGGAAAAGATGCCACAAGGTAGCATCCTGTTTACATTCTCCTGTTCTCAGGCTATTAACAAGGAACAATTTCGCACTGCGGTCTTTGCGGCCGCAATGCAGACAGGTCGCAAAGTACGTATCTTGCATCAATTGCATCAGCCCGCCGATCATCCTGTGAATATATATCATCCTGAAGGTGAATACTTGAAGGGATTGGTCTTATACATTGACTAACACACATGGTAATTGTCATTTGGTAGACTTTAACACGATATAATAGTACAATAATATTACATGTATAAAATCTATGAATATAAAGATTAAACTTATTATCCTCAGCTTTTTAGAACTTGCCGCATGGGGAGCTTATTTGACCAGTATGGGCGGTTATCTGGCAAGCGTTGGGCTTGGTGCAAATATAGGTTATTTCTATTCGGTACAAGGTTTTGTTTCGCTTGTCATGCCAGCCCTGATGGGAATAGTTGCTGATAGGTGGATACCGGCACAGAAAGCCTTGAGTTTGTGCCATTTATTGGCTGGTTCTTTTATGATCGTTGCCAGTGTATATTGCTTAAGCTCAGCAGGAAACATCCAATTTGCCACGTTATTTGGACTTTATACTGCCAGCGTTGCTTTCTTTATGCCAACAATAGCATTGGCAAATTCAGTGTCCTATAATGCTTTGGATAAAGCTAAGTTAGATGCAGTTAAGGCATTTCCTCCAATTAGGGTCTTTGGAACCGTCGGATTCATCGTGTCTATGTGGATTGTAGATTTGGCTGGTTGGCAAGTGACCCCTTATCAGTTCTTATGGAGCGGCGTGATTTCTATCTCGATGGCGTTCTATGCGTTGAGCATGCCCAAGTGTGCCACAAATGCCAATGTGAAATCACAAAATATGATGCAGGCACTGGGATTGGAAGCATTTGGACTGTTCCGTAACTACAGAATGGCCTTGTTCTTTATCTTTTCGATGTTGTTGGGATGCTGTTTGCAGATTACAAATGGTTATGCCGGTCCGTTCTTGCAGTCTTTTGGTAGTCAAGATATATATAAAGGAACTTTCGGAGTGGAACACTCCAATATACTTATCTCTCTGTCACAAATCAGTGAAACATTGTGCATATTACTGATTCCATTCTGCTTGAGCAAGTTTGGAATTAAACGTGTAATGCTCATGGCTATGTTGGCTTGGGTATTGCGTTTCGGATTTTTTGCGTTAGGAAACCCCGGTAATGGTGTTTGGCTCCTAATTCTGAGTATGATAGTCTACGGTATAGCATTTGACTTTTTCAATATCAGCGGCTCATTGTTTGTTGATCATGAAACCGAAGTTAACATCCGTAATTCTGCGCAAGGTCTGTTTATGATGATGACCAACGGATTCGGAGCTTCATTAGGCATGATTGTGGCCGGATTGGTGATGAATACTTATACAATAAACGAGAGTGGACTGATGCTTGATAAGCCGGAAACCGGTGGATGGAGTGAAGCATGGTTGATATTTGCCGGTTATTCTTTGGTTGTGTCTATATTGTTCTATGTTTTGTTTCGTTACAATCACAATCCAAGCAAGTAGACTTGTTACTGTACTTGGTCAAATAGTCTCTATATGTAATAATTAGCGTTGTAGATATAAATGAAAGAAATACGCTACTTTTACGATCCGGAGCTATCCGGGGAGCTTCCAGAAGAGGAAGCAAAACATGTTGTACGTGTCTTGCGGATGAAAGCAGGGGATGAAATCCATTTGATGGATGGACACGGGACCTTCTATCTGGCGGAAATCACCACTGTGGGAAATCATCACTGCCTATATAAAATTATAGAACATGCAAAGCAGAAGAGAGCTTGGGATGGAAATATTCATTTGGCGGTGGCACCGACAAAATTGAACGACCGCATGGAATGGTTGGTAGAAAAGGCTACTGAAATAGGGTGGGATAGAGTGACGTTTTTGGATTGCAGGTTTTCTGAACGCCACAACATCAAAACTGAACGCATAGAGAAAATAATACAATCAGCAGTAAAACAATCTCACAAAGCATGGGTACCTGTTGTCGATGAAATGGTCTCTTTTAATGCATTCATAAAGCAATGGGGACTGCAACCAGGAATGGAAGATGATGGAATACAGAGATTTATATGCCATTGTTATGAAGGAGATAGAACACACCTGAAGGATGTGCTGATCAAAGGTAAGGATGCTATTGTGATGATAGGACCGGAAGGAGACTTTTCCGTGGAGGAAGTGACAATAGCGTTGGAACATGGTTTCAGGCCTGTGACATTGGGGAAAAGCCGCTTGCGCACAGAAACAGCGGCATTGGTTGCTGTGCACATGATGCAATTGGAACAATCATAATGTACTGTATTTAAGCATAGATATATCATGAAGAAAATCATCATTGGCCTGTTGGTTTTGGTGTCCGCAACCTCCATCTGTCTTTGTTTCATTAACATTTTTCTGAGGTCATCTACGATTGCACACGAAAATCTCATTCCGGACAATACAGCAGCTGTTGCCATTTTAGATGTCGAGGCAATGATCAAGGAATCGGGAATAAAGTTAGAACCCAAGAAAATGCAGAAAATGGATATGGGTATAGAATTCAGAAAACCTATTTACGCTTATCTGACAGAAAGTGCATATTTCGGAGTGGCTGCAGCATTAAGTGACTACAAAGCTTTGGAGAAGAATTTTGATGAAGTTCGCAGAATTGATGGCTTTACTTGGGGCACCATGGACGGCTTATTGGTTTGTCATGATAACAACAGAGTACTGGTGTTTGGCCCGAATCTTTCTTGGGAGGACAAGAAGGCACAGAAGGAGATGGTTGGGTTGATGAACAAACAGGTCACGACATCTATATTATTTGAGAATTTAAGGAAACAAGATGGTGCACTTAGAGCCAAAATATCTTTGGAAAAGGTTGCATCTTTATTCGCTAAGGATGCCATGCAAGATGTAAAAAAGGAGATGCAGAAAAGATTGTCCGACTATGCAGGAACAGATGCCGAGGTAGATGTAGCAACCCTTACTGTGGATATTGTTGGCAAGGCAACAAGCAACAGTTTTGCATTGAAAGCTTCGCTAACATCCCGGGATAAGAAAACAAATGATATTTTGCAGAAACTCAAAAACAGTCTTAGGCCGCTTAGTCATGAACTGGACGCGCATATACCGCAAAATCCAACACTATGGATGTGTATGAACATCGACGGTCCTGTGGTATATAGTACATTGATGAAGGACAAGGAAATGGCTTCTCAAATGAATATGATAGAGCAATTCATAAACGTAGGTGCCATATTGGGATCTGTCAATGGTGATGTACTACTCGTTTTGGGTGATGTAACCCAAAGAAATATGGAGATGGGAATGGCTGTACAGGTTGATAATACAAAATTTCTGACTTCAACGTTGATGCAAAGCCTTGGCCTGCTGGAGATTCGTGTTGGAGAATATGAGAGTAAGTCCAATAAATCTGTATATTTAACTAATACGTCGCTTATGGAGCAAAATATGTCTTCTGGCGGTTTCCTCACAGATAAGGCAGACGGATATAACGATGGATGTGTATTTTATCTTTCGGTAAATGCCAATAAGGCTATGCAAGCAGTTAAACCAATTGTATCTATTTCCGAGGAAATAACCACCATTTGTGCTTTCTTGGCAAAGGATGTAGACAGGATGAACTTACGAGCCACCCAAGATATGGTAGAATGCAAATGGATACTCAATTCTACAATTAACGATTATGTAAGCAAATGGATAGAATAACATTGCGTAATGTCATTCCGGATGTGTTCTCGCACATGCCAAGACCAGATAGTGATGTCTGGAGGAGGGACTTGTCTTTCTGCAAGGGAGTTACGTATTTGATATCGGCAAATAGTGGCATGGGCAAAAGTTCACTGTGTCATTATCTTACAGGTTATAGGAGTGACTATTCCGGTACTTTGCTCTTTGACGATACTGATTGCAAACGATTGAACGATGACAAATGGACTGAGATTCGCAAGACACATATTTCATATTTATTTCAAGAATTGAGATTGTTTCCCGAATTGACTGCTTTACAGAATGTCGTATTAAAAAATAGTCTGACCAACCATTTGTCCATCTCCCAAATCGAGGAAATGTTTGAGCACATGGGATTGGCAGACAAGATGCACACAGTGTGCGGAAAGATGTCTTTTGGCCAGCAGCAACGCGTTGCTGCTATCAGAGCTTTGGCACAACCATTTGACTTCCTGTTGTTAGACGAACCTATAAGCCATTTGGATAATAGGAGTGCAGAAGCGATGACTTCAATGATTATGAAAGAGGTAAGAAAACAGGAGGCTGCTCTAATCATAACCAGCATTGGAAGACATCCAAATATTCATTATGCTACAACATACAAGCTATGACTCCATTACTTTGGAAACTGCTAAGCAAGCATATCAGCATACCACAATTGACTGGATTTGCCATTGCCAACCTTATAGGAATGTTTATTATCTTGCTGTCCACTCAATTATATCAGGATATTGCCCCTATTTTCGCTGCTAACGATAATCCTTTCAATAAGGAATATCTGGTAGTGTCTAAACGTTTTACGACAGCACGTTCTCTCTTGGGACAAGCAGACAAAGATGCTTTTACCATGGAAGAAATACGAGAAATGGAAAAACAGGATTTTGTGGAATCTATGGCTCCATTCATCACCTCAAGCTATCAAGTCGGATGTTATATTTCCATCGAAGGGATACCCTCGATGGGTACCGATATGTTCTTTGAATCAGTGCCAGATAAGTATGTGGATGTAGACCCAAGTTTGTGGAAATGGTCTGAGGACGATGAAGAACTTCCCATAGTGCTGCCTCGTTCATATCTGGCTGTATATAATTTCGGTTTTGCCAAAACACGTTCGCTGCCTAAATTGGATGAACGTACAATATCAAAGATTGGGCTGACTTTGCTACTAAAAGGTAATGGTTTGAATGAGAGAATGAAAGGTAGGGTAGTGGGATTTACAAATCGCCTGAATACCGTGCTTGTGCCACAGTCTTTTCTTGTTTGGAGTAATGCTCGTTATGCTTCGTCTTTATTGCTTGAACCCACAAGGCTCATAGTAGAAACTCCCAATCCTACGGATGAGAAGATAGTACGCTTCATGTCTGAGCACGATTATGAGATTGACAACAATATGTTAAATCAGTCCAAAGCAACATATATTCTGAGAATTATTTTTAGTGCAATCCTGTTCGTGGGAGTATTGATAAGCGCACTCAGTTTCTATGTCTTGACCTTAAGCATTTATCTGTTGGTAACGAAGAATGCTTATAAGATACAAAATCTTCTGTTGTTGGGATATAGTGCCAGTATAGTGGCAATACCTTACCAATTGCTGGCAGGTGGGTTAAATCTCATGATATTTGTCTTGTCATTTGTACTGATGCTGATGGCAAGAAGCGAATATATGAAATTGTTGTGGGATGTATTTCCCAGTTTAACACCAGCAACACTATCCATTACAATGATAGTTGCCGTTTCATTATTAAGTGCAATTACTGTTATCAATTCCATTATTATATCACATCGAATCAAGCGCAACCAACATGGAGTCATTAATTAATCTATATCATTCAAGCATGGGCAAGGTACCATACACATGCATAAAAATAGCAGGTGGCGGAAGTCGCAGACGTTACTATCGGCTTACGGACGAGCAAGGCAATAGTGTTATAGGTGCCATAGGGACATCCATAGAAGAAAACAGGGCCTTTATTTATTTGGCAGAGCATTTGGCTAAACATAATTTACCGGTTCCTCGCATATTGTCTGTCAGTTCGGACGGCTTGTCGTATCTACAAAGTGATTTGGGTACGTCTTCGTTGTATGATGCCTTGAAGCATGGGCGTGAATCTGTTTGTGGATATTCTCCGGATGATGTTATATTGTTGGAGCGTGTAATACGCATGTTGCCTAAACTCCAAGTGACAGGAGCGGATGGTTTGGATTTCAACAAATGCTATCCACAGGCTGTAATGGACGCACAATGCGTGATGTTTGATTTAAATTACTTCAAGTATTGCTTCTTGAAGACAACAAATCTTGAATTTAACGAGATTGAGTTGGAGAAATGTTTCTGTGATATGGCACATAATTTGGGAGACTCGGTTCCTTCGTACTTTATGTATCGTGACTTTCAGGCCAGGAACGTCATGCTTGATACCGATGGTAATCCTTTCTTTATTGACTTCCAAGGTGGTAGGAGAGGGCCGTTGCAATATGATTTGGTCTCTTTTTTGTGGCAGGCTTCGTCTCATTTTTCTGCAGAATTGAGACAACATCTTATCAATGAATATATTACTTCTCTAAAGCACCATGTATCAATAGACGAGGATGCTTTCTTGGCATCCATCCCTCAATGGGTTCTGTTTCGCACTCTGCAGGTCTTGGGGGCATACGGCTTGAGAGGTCGTTTTGAGCGTAAAAAGTATTTCATGGACAGTATACCCGCTGCCATCAAAAACCTGCAGGAGGTCCTAAAAGATAGTAATGCATGTCCATATCCATATTTGTATGAGGTATTATCTGCACTTGTACATCTGCCGGAGTTCTCATCATCCATACTGCCGCTTCCTTCAGCTTCCAAGTATGATAATCAAGGCACCCTAAAGGTAAGTATATATAGTTTCTCATATAAGAAAGGTATTCCTGAGGACAATTCCGGAAATGGTGGAGGCTATGTCTTTGATTGCCGCAGTACTCACAATCCAGGACGCTATGAGCCTTATAAACAGCTTACCGGTCTTGATCAGCCTGTGATAGACTTTTTGGAACAAGACGGGGAGATATGCACATTCATGTCACATGTGTATGAGTTGGCAGATGCTCATGTACGGAGGTATATCGAACGTGGTTTTACTTCACTGATGTTTTGTTTTGGCTGTACAGGAGGCAGGCACAGGAGTGTGTATAGTGCTCAGCATCTGGCTGTACATATCCATGAGAAATTTGGCGTAGAGGTCCAACTTGTTCATCGCGAACAAGGTATGCAAACGCATTTTCCTGCACGCAAGAAAGCCATGGTTTTCGCGGCAGGCATGGGGTCCCGCCTTAAACCGTTGACCGATAGCATGCCCAAGGCCTTGGTGCCAGTGAATGGCAAACCACTGATTGAACATGTTTTCAACAGATTGATTTCAGCTGGTTTCAATGACATAATCGTCAACGTCCATCATTTTGCAGATATGATTGACGAGTGGGCAGCCTCGGCACTGAGGCACCAATATAGAAATGAAGGTATACGCATTTCCATATCTGACGAACGTGCGGAGTTATTGGACACAGGTGGCGGACTTGCGCATGCGGAACCATTGCTGATGGCATCTAATCCTTACAACAGAGCATTGATACACAATGTGGATATTGTGTCTAATGCAGACCTTGGACAGCTATGGAACAATGCCCAACAAGCTGATGCAGTTCTTTTGGTATCTAAACGCAAGACTGCACGTTATCTCGTTTTTAATGATAATATGCAATTGGTTGGATGGACGAATATACAAACACATGAAGTCAGAAGCCCATATTCCGATTTACATGAGGTGCTTTCCAATAATACATCGGACTCCTTGGATATTGCCGGAAAATATCATCTTCGGGCATTTGCTGGTATTCACTGTATAAACACACGTCTGCTGAAAGATATGGAGGCATATCCAAACAAATTCAGTATTATTGATTTTTATTTGAATATATGCAACACTGCAAATATCAAAGGATACGAACAAGAGGGACTGCAAATAACAGATGTTGGCAAGATGGACACTCTGATTGCCATGCAGACATTACAATCTGATGAGTAATACGTATTATGTTTACTGTATATATTGCCATGATACTGGTAGCAGGCTGCAGCAGTGGCCAACAAATGAAGTAATGAAGCAATGTCAGCAAGCTATAAAACTGCTTGTCCAAGTAATTTATTCGATATTGTATGTAAAAAAGACGGTGATGATGTTGCCGTATCGAATAAAAATCATTATCTTTGCATTAGAACAAAGAACCTGATTCTGTATTGCATGGATTTTAGACAGCGGTCTAAGTCAAAACTGCTTTCCGTATGCTATAATTTGCATCCGGGGCAACTATTGAAAGATAAGAAAAATAGCCGCACTGGTTTGATCGGGATACTCATCAATTATATTCTGAAACCGAGAAATGCTCTACTGACTGATGGCGGGCCATACTCCCTCGGAGGAATGGATTACAAAAGTCGGCAGGCTCTCAAATCCTATCTTACGGAGTTTCATCACATCATCAGTGCGGCACCTATAGCAAGAACCTCAAGGAGAATGGCAAGAACATCATTCCTTGAGGTTCTTGTTATTTTATACAATAATCAGCAGTGATATGTGGCAGTTGTCATCTTTTTTACATCGTCCACGTATTACCGTGCCTTTCCAATGGTTGGGCATCGGTAAGGTTTGCATCCAATTCAGATTGTGTTATACGATATATTTTTACAGTAATGGAACGTGGAAACTTGTTGAAAAACGGATTTTCACTGATGTACCATGTGCAACTCACCACGTTTGGTATTAGAGGCAAGTGTTTCCATAGATAAAGGAATCGTGTTTGTGCTGCAACAGTAATCCCTACCCTACCATCACTGAAACGCGATACGCACAGCAGATTATTGCGCCTCTTCATGTCCTTTTTCAGAGTTTCTTCCTGCAAACGGACACTTATTGATATGTGACGATTGAACTTATTATTGATACGTGTCATTATTTCCTTGAAAATAACGCCATGTGATGATGTGTCTTTAAGTCCGCGGTACATGATATGATAATGTATCATCTCATGTATGATGGTATCCTCTATTATCCTCTCCGGCAATTCAAAGCGGTTGCTAATGATTAGTTGGAAGTTGCTGTACGACCATCCACCTATAATTTTACGCCTTTTCTGATAACGCAGCTTCCCAACGAATGATCTGGCAGGGCTTATCCGTATTTCTATCGGAGGCAACTCTCCAGCAAACATTTGCAGATTGTATTCGCAAAACTTCCGACTGATATAATCTATACTTATATTCATCGTACGAAAAAAAAGATGTGACACACATATTGTTATGTCACATCCCATTGATATTGTTCCAACAAGGAGATTACTTCAGTGAAAGGGTCAATTCCTTACCATCCTCCACAACGGTCAGCTTGTCCTCACGGAGCAACCAACCCATGGCAAGATACAAATCCTTGTCGGTCTTGATTTTACAAACTTTCTTCAGTTCCTTGGCGCTCATTGCACCGTTCTCGTTGAGAGTGTTCCAAATGGCACCTGCAGCGAGACCAATTTTTTCAATCATTACTTTCTTTTACCTCTTTGATGGTTAATAATTATACGTAAAAGCAATGCTCTCATTACTTCCACGCTGCAAAGGTAGTGCTATTTTATGAAAACAGCAAGATTCCGGTTACTATTTTTATGCTTTGTAACATAAAAAGCACGTGCTTGCGCATATTTGACATGTCTTATGTGGATAAGGCATTATTTCCGACAGACATCTCTTTCCACAAGCTATCAGCCACAGTATGGACACAACCTCAATCATACTATTGTCACGCTCCTGCCAATACTATTGTCACACTCCTGTCAATATTATTGTCGCGCTCCTGTCTATACTATTGTCAAGTGTGCGATGATAGATACTTTGGAAATGGGGTGTCTCGCCATGCCACGTGTTGCTCATTGCCAATCATTCATGTCATAGCAGGCCTCTATCTCCCCCTCTACATCATCGGGCAAAGCTGAAAAGAAATCAAGGGAAGTGATGCGTTCTATCTCGTCTACGGAGTTGACATATTTGGCTCGTGGGTTATTTCCGGCCTCATTCTTGTACAAGAAGCCTATGGCACGTGGGCGACCGCTGCGTACCCCTGTAAGTACAACTTTGAAAAAAGCGTCTGGAACACGTATCCGGAATGTCTTGCCTATGAATCCATATCGGGGTTGCGCATAAAGCACGGGGCCGCACACAATGTATACAGGTTCCTTGGCGGCCCATGCGCGGCAGGCTTCTTCCAGTTCTTTCCAGTCACCTCGGTTCAGGTTACCATTCTGCGGACATATATTGGTCATATAGAAACTGGAATCCATGGCACGCCAATGGTATTTGTTATCTCCGGCAGGGCACATGTGTCCTCTGTCCCATCCGCTGTTTTTGTATTCGTCGGTAGTGACAGCCATGTCTTGTGGCAGTTCCGGGTCTGGAGAGAAGTGTTTGTTGCGGCTTTCGCGTTCAACCAACTTATCCGCATTCAGTTCCCATGCCACCCAATTGGGGATACAAAGTTCCGGATTATAGGATACGGTATAGCCATAATGCCGTATGAGCACTTCGGCGTTCTGCTTGGTAGCAAGCGGTATCTCATAGGCTATGGTTGTGTCTATATGAGCTTCAGTTGCCTCTGTGTCGATAGTTCTGCTTGCCGTTCCATTAAGTAATGTATATGAGATGGCGCATATGGCTGTGATGGCAAATAGGAATAATCTCTTCATGTTTTCTGTATTGATGGATATAGAAAGCAAACTACACAGGAACGTAATCTGACAAATCCGTACCCGTGTAGCTTCTTGTACCTTATTTATATATAAGCAGGTTCATTCCCGCTTCTATTTGACGTTCAATGGCAGTGGCAACATTTCTGTTTCTTCCCCAGGCCCAACTTGGGCAACAGCAGTGCATTGACCAGCATCATGGCCAGCACGCCAGTGCATGTCCACTTAAACCACCCTGTAGTGTGAGTCATAGCGCATGTGGAAGTACTCAGACGATACAGGAAATCCACATGACCGGAGAACTGCAACCAATCCACCAGACAACCGAATAGTATGGCACCTGTAATGATAGACAGCAAGTAAACCACCATGGTGCGAGTGCCCATGTTTTTCTGTATTACCAGTATGGATGCGAAGTTGCATGCCGGACCGGCCATAAGCATCACCAAGGCCGCACCTGGGGTGAGACCCTTCATCATCAATGCCACGGCAATTGGAATACTGCCAGTGGCACACAGATACATTGGTATGGCTACGATAAGCACCAGAACCATGCTGGCCAGTGTGTTGCCCTGAAATATGGAGAAGTATTCGGTTGGAACATACACGGTCAATAGTCCTGCAATCACCAGGCCTATGGTCAACCACTTGCCTATATCTGCCATCATGTCTACATATGCATAGGTCAAGGCCTCCTTCATCTTGCCAAAGAAAGTCTTCTTCCCGGGGCATGTGTTCTCCTCCTGCCCTTGTACACGACCTTCATGGCAGTGGCAGGAATGTTCCTGCTCTTGCACTCTGGTTTCATGGCAATGACAGGATGGTTCCTGTACGTGTGCATGGTTATGGCAGCAGCAACCATCTTCCTTGCGCCCGTCTTTTGTCTGCTTGTACCCTTCTTCGTTTTGCGTCTCTACCCTATCTACGATGAAACCTCCAAATACGGCCGTTACCAATGCAGCAATCGGACGCAGGATGGTAAACGGCAAGCCCATGAGCGAGAATGTTGCCATAATCGAGTCCACGCCGGTTTGGGGGGTGGCGACGAGAAACGATACTACGGCTCCCTTGGACGCACCCTCCTTTCTGAGGGACATGGCCGTCGGAATAACGCCGCATGAGCACAAAGGCAAGGGAATGCCCAGCAGTGCAGCGTTCAGTACGCTGCGAAAAGAACGACGCGACAGATACTTGGTGTAGAATTTGCCAGGTACAAAAGCATGCATTAAACCTGCCAGCAAGAAGCCAAGCAGCAAATACGGTGACATGCCGTTGATGATGTTAAAAATCTCTTTCATAATTATACAATACCTTTAGATTGACTTAACGCTGCAAAGGTATGGCGGGATTTTTGCAAATGAAAGGCAATGTGCATTTGTATCCGCATTGCCACCACCCTATTTTCCACTGCATTTGGAACAGACTCCTTTCACTATAAATTCAATGTCCTGTACCTCGAAACCCTCGGGCATGATTATTTGCGGGATAGGCATATCTGTCAAGCACATGGTCCGTTGGCATCGTGTGCACGTGAAATGGACATGCCCATGTTGATGGTCATGATTGGGACAAGAACAAAGGCAATACTTCTGCATGCCGGAACCATCATCTATGGTATGGAGAAGACGTTTCTCGGCAAAAAGCGTTAGCGTGCGGAAGACAGACGAAGTGTCGGCAGTTACCATTTCGTTCATCACGTCCTGAAGCGAAAACGCATCGCCATGCATACGTTCGTGGATAATCCTCAGCACCAGAATACGCACTGCCGTGACGCGTATGCCGGCCTCGGACAGAATATGTTCATATATCTGTACGTCCGCCATGTCTATATCTCGAAATAATTTTCAAGTTCGGCCGCAGCCTGTCCGTCGGAATTGTCGATGTCGCGTATGATAACACCATGTTCCAGCAAGGCTATGCGAGGGCAGATATCCACGGTATGCTGTAGGTTGTGACTGGATACAAGTATGGTGGCACCGGTCCTGGTGTTATACTCACGCAGTAGGCGTTTGATGGCACTTTGGCTGGATGGATCAAGGAAATTGAAGGGTTCGTCCAAAATGAGTATCTTGGGCTGCAGAAGCATGGCACCAATGATACCCACTTTTTGTTTGTTACCGGCAGAAAGATTGCGTATCAATTTCTTTTGGCCGGCCACTTCGCCAGCCATGAATTGTTCGTGTTCTGCCAGGAAGACCTCCACTTCTTCCTGTGTGCGTCCGGATATCCGGCCTATGAATTGGAAATACTCATCGGGAGTGAGGTAGTCGATTAAGAAAGATTCGTCTACAAAGGCACCCGTCCAGTCTTTCCATTCTTCCGTTGTGGCCACATCGACTGTGGCCTGTGCCAAGCCTTCGGATAATTCGGAAGCGGACGGATGCATCAGTACACGTCCGCCATCGGCTTTTACCAGATCCAGTATCAGACGAAACAGTGTACTCTTACCAGCTCCGTTGTTTCCAACCAGTCCCAACATCTGGCCGTCCTCTATCTCGTAATGAGAAATATCCACTGCGGTCTTCTCTCCAAAACTCTTCTTTAGGTTTTCGATTATTATCTTCATGTATGTTTATCGTTTATAGGTGTTGTTCCCTATGTTTTGCTTATGTGTGCTTACACCTTATTATTATATATGATATCTACGAATTGCGACTGGAGCGAAATCCGTCCATATTGACATAGCGACGGACCATCAGCCTGGTATAGATATTGCGCAACCACAGTTTATGTGTGCAGATACCTATTACACCTATGGCTACCAGCAACATATAACCCCATACATCGCCCAACATCAGCACGCATGCCTTTTCCAGTGCAATGGGCATAAACAGCATTACCATGCTGATGATTTGCTGCATGGTGTTACCTTGTTTGCCAAGAAGTTTCTGATTGAGAGGCAGGGTGTTGTTGTTGTACACTGCCATCTGGAAGATTAGAGGATACAAAACTCCGGCCGTCATGAACATATATCCGAGGTTCATCCATAGTGAAATCCTGCCGATGACTATCAGTGGCAAGACAATGAGCAAAGGAAAGACCAGCAAAGCGGTATTGAAGTAATACTTGGCCTGCAACAGGGAGAAGATGCTCTCGCGACGCGCCATCAGTCCGTCTATGTAGTTGCCCTCGTAGCACATAATCGTAATGAGTGTAGTCATGCCCAGGATGATGTAGTCGTAGAGACAGATAAAAGATTTCATGAATGAACCGCTGTAGACATCACTGAAATACTGGACAACAGAGAACACCACTATGAGGACTATACCTACAAGGAACTGCATACGCACCTGGCTGTTGCGCAACCTCAGCTTGACTTCCATCTTCAGATATTCACCAAGGGTACCCCATCGGTTGAGAAAGTTCATCTGAGTGGTGGACTTCAGTTCGACTTCCTCTTTCTTGGCAACCTCGAGGTTCACCATGCGCATCTGCAGCCTATAGTTGGCAAGATACAGCAGGGCTATTATCAAGAATGTAACAAGAAAAAGTAAAACGTCGCCTAAGGCATATCCATAAAGCAATTGGGTACATGGCATGTCCAGTATGTTTTTGTCCGGCAGCAGCATGAGTGCCACCAATCCACCGTGTATGGCTGAAGGCAGCAATATCCACAGTATATTCTTCATGCACAGAGCACGGCACAACAAGTAACAGAAGCCGTCGGCTATGCACATTAGCCACCATCCCAGCAGCCACATCAGAAATCCTGACCACCCCAGAAGCGGCAGGACACAAATGGCACCAAATGGCACCAGCATGAATCCCCAGAACAAGTTTCCGTAACTGAATCCCCTACGCAACAAATGCATATTCATGAGAAACTGCTTACGTATGGGCAACAATGAGTATTGGCGTATCTGTTGTGCAGGTGTTTCCTGCAGTATGAAACGTATCCAGAAGTCTACCATCAGTATCCATATCATGTTTCCGTCCAAGACGTGAAAAGCCGCAACACCGGGATAAGCCCCTTTCATGGCCAAAGGAAGAATAGCACCCAAAAGTAGCAGGATGGCAGCATAATATATTACCATGAACCACATTAGAATCTTTATGAAGCGGCTCTTTTCGAACATTGGGTGCCGCCTGTCTTTCAGTTCTTCCTGCTCTACCAACAGGCGGTATAGTCTATATTTGTTCATCGCTTATGTCTACGATTGTGAGGGTATATGTATAATATCGGCATGAACAGTCATCCAGTATTCAAGTGTATGCCTGTTCATGCCGATAAGTCATGTGATGATGGATTAGCGTATATTCAATTCATAAGGCATACGTGCCTGCATGTAATCCTGTTTGCGGATATCGCGTAGCATGGAATAAGCAGTGTAATTCTCACCAAGCATATCATGCAGATGGCTTTCGAGATAACTGTTCTTCTTCTGGTTCAACATCTGCTCAAAGGGATTAGCCGGTGCAGGATAACCCACGGTGCGATATTTGTCCGCTTTGGCCAGCTTGGCAGCATGGGACACTGCAGCGTCCAAATTGCCCAACTCGTCCACCAAACCTATCTTCAATCCCTGTTCACCGGTCCATACACGACCCTCGGCTATCATTTTCACGCTATCTTGGGAGATACCTCTGCCATTGGCCACACGTTTGGTGAATGTATCGTAACCACGCTCTATCATTTTCTGCAATTGTGCCCTTTCCGCATCATTAAAGGGGCGAGCCATGGTACCCATGTCTGCCATCTCGTTAGTCTTGACCACATCAAACTTCAGGCCGATTTTCTCAGTCATCAGTTCGCTGACATCAGGAATAAGACCAAAGATACCTATTGACCCTGTCAACGTGGTAGGTTCGGCAAAGATACGATTGGCGGCACAACTTATATAGTATCCTCCACTGGCTGCCATACCACCCATACTGACAACAACAGGCTTCTTTTCTTTCAACAGTTCCACTTCGCGCCAAATCTGCTCACTGGCAAAAGCACTGCCGCCAGGACTGTTGACACGTATTACCACGGCCTTGATATCATCATCCTCGCGCAGCCCTTGTAAGTCTTTCACCATTTGGTCGCCAACAATCTGGTGAGTCTGACTCATACCCATGGAGGCAGCACTTTGCACAATTTCGCCATAGGCATAGTACACAGCAACTTCGTCATCCACCTTGTCGTCCAAAGCTTCGCTTTTGGCTACATCTGATACGGAGGCGAATATGAGATCATCGTCGTCATCATCCAAACCGCACTTGGCGCGTAGTAATGCCTTCACCTCGTCAATATAGCACAATTTGTCCACAAGACCGGCCTTCACTATGTCCTCGGCAGGAGTCAGCATGGTAAGGCTGTCGGCCATGGCGTTTAATGCGCTTGCCTCCAAACCTCGGCTTTGCGCCACATCGTCTACCATATTGTTCCAAATACTGGAGAGATAAGATGTAACCTGTTCGCGGTTGGCCGGAGACATCTCTGTGGCTATGAAAGGTTCCACGGCACTCTTGTATGTGCCTACCTTGAACACCTGCATCTTCACTCCTACCTTGTCCAAAACGTCCTTGAAGAACATGACTTGTGTGGACAAGCCACTAAAGTCCACCGACCCCTCGGGATTCAACAAAATGGTATCGGCTACAGAGGACAAATAGTAGTCCGTCTTGCCATAACCCTCACCATAGGCGATTATCCATTTGCCACTCTTTTTGAATTCCACCAAGGCTTGGCGCAATTCCTGTGCCATGGCCGGAGAGGCGGTCGTACCACCTGCCCGCATATATACGCCTTCAATGTTCTTGTTGGTGGCGGCTTTCTTCAAGGCAGTCAAGGCATCCTCCAGAGAAAGACCTTCGTTTTTCTCACCCATCAGTATTGCCAATGGATTTGGTTCGTTACGCTCGTTAATGGAGCCGCTGATATTCAGACTCAATATGCTCTTCTTCTTGATGGGAGAAGTCATTCCCTCGGTCGCAATCATACCAGCAAGCGAGATGATACTGATGATTGTAAAGAAT
Source organism: Bacteroides sp. (assembly GCA_023665805.1). Taxonomy (GTDB): domain Bacteria; phylum Bacteroidota; class Bacteroidia; order Bacteroidales; family Bacteroidaceae; genus Physcousia. The sequence goes on from JAMPDJ010000008.1 coordinate 41,551, forward strand.
GCCATGGTGAGGAACAGGCCCACTACCGTGGCAAAGGTGTACTTGATAAAATCTTTCATAACTATTATCGTTTTGTTTTTGTATTATATAATGTCGGCCTTAATCCTCCATATGGCAACTCCCGTTACAAATTTAACGAAAACGATTACAAATTTACATCTTTTTTCGTTTATACTTTACTGCATTGTTGCTTTTTTTCAAGGATGACTTCATTTTATTACATTGATGCATACCGGTGGCAGAAAGCCACACGATTGAGTACTCAGATGCTTGCCACATGTAATCCAATGGTTGAAAACTCTGAGATTTTAGGATACAGATGCCTATGCAAATAAAATCTCCGGTGATGTCTATGGCATCAAAACACCATCGACATCACCGGAGGGCATGTTATATATGTTGGAACGGACATTATTACTGCATATTCGTTGACATCCTGTCTACAGGCTGTCGCCGAAATCTGCCTTGAATTTGGCAACAAGCTCCTCCTGCCAATGTCCGATTTCTTTCAGACGTCCAAAAAAGAAACGCAAGACATTAGGCTCTTCCACCCATTGCAGGCCACCTATGAGCTGTCTGTTATCCCATAACCATTTAACACGATCTGCCACATACTTGATTTGTGACAGAGTGTAGACACGACGGGGAACAGCCAGACGCATCAGCTCCAGTTCGGCAAAACGTTCGGTGCCATCCGGTTCGCGCTGTTCGGACAATGTACCGCGTTCCATACCACGTATGCCACCGGCAATGTATAGGGCGGCTGCTACGGCTGCAGCAGGATATTGGTCATGAGGCATGTCGGGAACAAATCCCTGACAGTCCAAGTGTGCGCCTAATCCACCTGATGGTTTGATTACGGGTACACCGTAATCGTCCAGCTCTTTCACCAGATAAGCGATGAACTCCGGGGCATGGCTTAAGTAATCCATGTCCAAGGATTCGTATAGACCTTCGGCCATAGCCTCAATGGAGCGAACGTCGATACCACCATATGTAAGGAAGCCTTCGTACAATGGGATATACTCCATCATGCTCTTGATGAGGTCGGTATTGTGACTGAGGATGGCACCGCCACGGGCAAAACCCAACTTGCGCGCAGAAAAATATATGATGTCCATCTTGTCGGCCAAAAGATGAAATATTTCCTTGGGAGTCATATATTTGCACTGTGCTTCACGTGTCTTTATGAAATAAATGTTGTCCTGCAAAAGCGATGCGTCCAACACGCTGGGAACACCATATTCATGACAGATGTCTGCCACTGCCAGCATATTGGCCAAGCTAACCGGTTGACCGCCAATAAGGTTGGTACCGGCTTCCACACGGACGTACGCCACCTTGTCCGGACCATATTCCGTAATGGTCTTTCTGAGTTCTTCCAGGTCAAAATCTCCCTTGAATGGATCATCACTTTGCGGAACAAGGCCTTTTTGGCTGATAAGTTCAATGACATCTCCACCGCAACGCGTAACATGCGCCTTGGTGGTGGTGAAGTGGAAGTTCATCAAGGCCACCATGCCAGGTTTCACAAAACGCTCGGCCAAGATATTCTCGCAGGCACGTCCCTGATGTGCGGGCAATACGTTTTCCACACCAAAGACTTCCTTGATGGCATCCTTTAGACGCAGGAAACTGGCACTGCCGGCATAGGAATCGTCTGCAACATGCATGGCGGCGGTTTGGCGGTCAGACATGGCATTTACACCAGAGTCGGTAAGCATGTCCATGTATATGTCCTTGTTTTGGAGCAAGAAAGTATTGCATCCGGCCTGCTGAATGGCACGGATTCTTTCGTCCACAGGCAAAAGGTTCAACTTCTGGATTACTCGCACTTTGTGCATTTCCAATGGTACTTGGTTTTCGGGTTGGTAAAATTTTACTGACATGTTTTTATATTATTAAATACATCATCACATGGTGGGGACTTATGTATGAATGCGAGACAGACAGCGATGCGAAAGTGTATTTTGTCACAACAACTACTATCTGTTTTCAAAGTTACAATGAATTTTAATACGAATTATAAATGCATGCCTTTAAGTGTCTAAAAGCATGCATTATCTTGCATTTTGGTAGCAAAAAGCCCATTTTGCATGATGGACTATTGGTAAAATCCAAACTAAATGGGTGCTTCCTTTACCTTTCTAAAGGGTATCTGAATCATATAAATATCACTTCGGGCTGTATGTCCACACCGAAACGTTCTAAAACATCATGCCGTATTCGGTCAGACAGCGTTTTGATATCGTCGCCAGTGGCACCTCCAAGATTGACCAGCACTAATGGTTGGCGTGAATGTACCCCTGCTGCCCTTAAGTGTTTTCCTTTCCATCCGCATTGGTCTATGAGCCATGCCGCTGGAATTTTCACTCGGTCGGAATCGATGTCATATTTGGGTACATCAGGCACGATGGTGCAAATACGCTCGTATTCTGCACGGGGTATTATCGGGTTCATGAAAAAACTACCGGCATTGCCTTGTACCTTGTAATCGGGCAGCTTGTTTTGCCTTATACGAATGATGATGTCGCGTAATTCTTGCGCACTGATACTCTCCGGTTCCAGTCCGGAACAAAGGATGCTATTAAGGATTCCTCCGTAATTCAAGTGCGGGCTGAAGTGTTTTCTCAGTATGTATTCCACACTGACTACGGCATAGCGTCCCACGTATCCGGCATCCTTGAAAATACTGTGGCGATAAGAAAAATCACACTCGGCATGGGTGAATGTACGTTGCCGTGCATCCTCCAACGAGATGCAGTGGACACAACGGATAAAGTCTCCGGCTTCCACGCCATAGGCTCCAATGTTCTGCACTGCACTGGCACCTACTTGACCTGGAATAAGGCTAAGGTTTTCTATGCCATACCAGCCATGCGAAATGGCATAGTCAATGAAATCATCCATCTTCCAGCCTGCACCAACATTCACTACTATGCTGTCGGAATCCTGTTCCACTATGTCTATATCCTGGTTGGAACACAGAAATATCGTACCATGGAAATCGTCCATAAATAACAAATTACTGCCATCGCCTATGTGTAAAAAAGGTGTTGGTAAGCCAGAGAGTTCTGTGCGAATCAATTCTGATAATTCTATGGCACTTCCATACGTGACTACGGTATCGGCCTGGACATCCATGCCGAAAGTGTTGTGTGGCAATAGGGATATATTATGTTCTATCTGCATATAAATCTTGTTGGAAACGCACTACAATGATTTCGAATACAACATGGCGTTGCTAAGAAAATGTACTCAAAGTATCTTAATTCTCATAGCCTGCCAGTTCCCAGCCTCGGGCACCTTTTGTAAAGGTGAAAATCTCGGACATACCGTCTCCTATACTGGTTTTCTCCATAAGGATTCGCTTGGAATGGCTGTATTGCTGACCGTAGCGTATGTTCATGATTGTGCCATCCGGAATCTCGGGACCTATCGTTGGCCATTGCTCCCGACTGATGAATCCGTCTATGCTCTGAGACTCATCGTCTGGATCTGTCATGCTGATGTGTATTGATGGAGACAGGGATTTATTGCGAAAAGATGCGTCATACGCAAAACGGGCATAGAATTGCAAAAAATCCGTCAAATCACTATCGGTAAAGTGCATATTGCGGATTGAAATCAAGTTCCATCGCGCATTGTGTCGCAGAAAATCATAGGTCGTGATTGATTCTTGCTCCAAATCAATCTTGTCTACTGAGGCACGAATCAAGGCCGTGTCTTCATTGATAGTCATTTCTGCTTCGCTATTGTATAAGGCTGTGGTATAGTCTGCTGCTGTAAAATAATACTTTTTGCCCCAATCCATTTCAGATATTTGGTAAGTGCTACCATCGGGAGATATTTCCTGCAACGGGAAGATTGCGCGTTCGCGTTGAAGAATGGTGTCTTGGATATAATTGTACAAGAAATCATCGAACAACTCTTCCGACCGATCGCCATGGTCGACTTCTGCTTCCAAATCGGCATTGGTCCACAATAAGGTTTGTGATGTGCTGGAGGTAACGATAATCGTATCCTCCGTCTTCTCCGGAGCACTTGTGTGCTGCATACAAGAAGAGGAAACCATAAATAGAGAAAATGTTAAATAGACGTAGAGTTTCCTTGTTATCATAATCAAACTTCAACGTAGGCTAATTATTTACAAAAGTACACTTTTCTCTGGATATAACGCTATATGTAGACAAAAATCATTAACTTTGCAGAAAAATCTTAGGCAAATATGATAGATAGAATAGAAGAACTATTAACGGAAATCAGTAATCTGCACGCAAAGGATGCGGAGGAAGTGGAGCAATTACGCATTAAGTATCTTGGCAGAAAAGGCATAATGAATGACCTCATGGAGGAGTTTCGTGGTGTTGCTGCCGAGCATAAGCGAGAATTGGGCCAAAAGCTGAACCAACTGAAGCAGGACATTACTGCCAAAATAAAGGAGCTGAAAGATAATTCTACCGCAGGTGCTGATGTATGCTCTACCATAGACCTTACACGTACGCCTTACCCTATTGCTTTGGGTACGCGCCACCCGCTTACAATCGTAATAAACGAGATTGTGGACATATTCTCACGTCTTGGCTTTACATTGGCAGAAGGTCCGGAAGTAGAGGATGACTGGCATGTATATTCAAGTATGAATTTTGCCGATGACCATCCTGCACGTGACATGCAGGATACATTCTTCATTGAGGCGCATCCCGATATCATATTGCGTTCCCACACCAGTTCCGTGCAGGCACGTGTCATGGAAAGTTGCCAGCCACCCATCCGTGTGATTTGTCCTGGACGCGTGTATCGCAATGAAGCTATTTCTGCACGTGCACATTGCTTCTTCCATCAAGTTGAGGGATTGTATATAGATAAAAATGTCTCCTTTACCGACTTGAAACAGGTATTGCTGCTATTTGCACAAGAGATGTTCGGTCCAGACACTAAGATACGTTTGCGTCCGTCTTATTTCCCGTTTACTGAGCCGAGTGCCGAGATGGACATTTCCTGTCATTTATGCGGTGGCAAAGGTTGTTCTTTCTGCAAACATACCGGATGGGTAGAGATACTTGGATGCGGTATGGTTGACCCGGCTGTGCTGGAAGCAAATGGCATTGACAGCAAGGTATATACCGGTTATGCATTCGGTATGGGCATAGAGCGTATTACCAACCTCAAGTATCAAGTTAAGGATTTACGTATGTTCTCGGAGAATGACGTTCGTTTCTTGGATGAGTTCAAGTCGGCAAACTGATACTTCTTTTGTGGTAGATATGTTTTTTTCATTATTTTAGGGCTGGCTCACAAAAACGTGAACCAGCCCTAAACTTAAAATGAAATAACCAACAGTTACATTAGTTTACTGAAATTTCGTCCAGGAACACAAAGGCGGGATTGCCTTTGCCGCCATGCCATTCCGGTAGGACGTTCTCTGGCTGTACGTGTACCTTTATATATTTTGTTGTCACTGGATTGAACTTTAGGGTATGCTCATAAATTTGGTTAGGACTATCAGCAGCCATTGCCGGATATTCTTCAGCAGCAACCTCAGTAAAGTTTTGACCGTCTTCGGACACGGACACGGCAAAGCGACGTGCATCGAAAACCCAGTCACCCTTTTCAACCAATGTGGATATGGATACGGAACTGATTTCGGTAGGTTGCTTCATGTCTATCACAGCTTCCATATCATTGCGATAGAATGCAATCCAACGTCCAGTCTTGTAGTTGTGGTCTCCCTTAAGGCCATCCAGCAATGTGCCGGCTCCATCAAAAGCATATTGGGCATTGATAGGTTGCTGCATGGTAATGGGTTTGAAACATGCTTTATGCATCTTAACTTCTTCCTGGAAAATGCGACTGCTGCCACCGGAACGTATGCTTATGGCTTTCAAGGTACACGCTTCCTTTAATTTGAGAGTATCCGTATAAACGGACGAGGACTTTGTCGGCTCTGTTCCGTCAAGAGTATAATAGATGGGACTGTTGTCCACGGTAGAAAGAGCAACCTTCAAAACTTCTTCATCTGAATCCGGAATCATCTTGGCCGTGATGTCAAATATGTGACGGGCATAATTATAATGCTTGGCATCATATATTTCAACTAATTGTGGCAGGCGCTTCAAGAAATTCTCGTAATCTTTGTCGGCAGCACTCCACTGAATCTCGCTTAAGGCGGCCATGCGTGGCAGCAGCATATATTCTACATGACTGTAGGTAGTCACGTACTCGGTCCACAGATTGGCCTGGACACCGATGATATATTTTTGTTCCTCTGTAGTCAGCACCTTGGGACAAGGTTCAAAACTGTAGACACGCTCCAAAGGTACATATCCTCCAATAGCAAGTGGTTCGTCTTTGGTATCCTTGGTTTGGTAGTAGTCGAAATACAGATAACTGGTGGGGACCATGATAGCTTTGTGCTTTTGACGTGCAGCTTCTATGCCACCGCCTTCGCCACGCCAGGACATGACCGTGGCATTTGGAGCAAGACCTCCCTCCAGGATTTCGTCCCAGCCGATAATCTGACGACCGTGGGTATTCAAGAACTTTTCGGCATGACTGATAATAAAACTCTGCAAGTATTCTTCCGCAGTGTGTTTTTCATCTCCCTTTATGCCAAGCTGCTTGATACGTGCCTGGCACTTCGGGCAATTCTTCCAACGCACCTTGGGGCACTCGTCGCCACCTACATGTATATATTCTGAAGGGAATATATCTATGATTTCACCCAATACATCCTCAATGAACTTGAGCGTGGAATCATTGCCTGCGCACAGGACTTCATCTGATACACCCCATTGGGTCCATACGTCATACGGTCCGCCGGTGCAACCAAGTTCCGGATAGACATTCAAGGCCCCCATCATGTGGCCAGGCATGTCTATTTCCGGTATAACAGTGATGTATCTCTCGGCTGCATAACGAACTATTTCCCTGGCCTCTTCTTGGGTATAGAAACCACCATAAGGTATACCATCGTATGTACCGGAATTACGCCCTATGACAGTTTCCTTGCGCTTGGAACCCTGTTCTGCCAACTGAGGATGGCTTTTGATTTCAATTCTCCACCCCTGGTCATCGGTCAAGTGCCAGTGGAAGCGGTTGATATTATGCAATGCAAGCATATCAATATAGCTCTTTACCGAGTCAATGGGGAAAAAGTGGCGTGAGATATCCAACATGGAACCACGATAACCAAAACGGGGTGCGTCATTGATTTCTACCTCAGGCAGTATGACGGTTGCATCCTTGGCTACAGCAATTGACTTGCGGAGAGTTTGGATGCCATAGAACACGCCTGCCTCTGATGCACCGGTGATGATTATATTATCCTTCGTGACCTTCAAGTTATATCCTTCAGGTTGTTCCTCATTAGTCACGACGCAGAGCAATATGCCATTACCCTCTGTGCCTGATTCCACAATCAGAGCCTTTCCTGTCTGCTCTTTTAGGTACTCAGCCAAGAACTCTGCATTTTTCTTCATCTTTTCGTTGCCATCTGGATAAAGTATCTTTGTTCCATCGGCAAGGATGAAAGCTTCTCCCTGTCCCAATACAACTTCTGCCGGAAGAGGGATAACGTTGTAATTCGCCTCTTTTACGGTCGAGTTGCAAGAAAAGAACAGGCAACTTGCTGCCAAGATGACAGCCGAACTGATAAAACCTTTCTTCATGTCTCTAATTAGGTTAGTGATTATTGGTTAAGCTTGTTGTGAACATGCCTGATATGCTGTTTCTGGTAGTAAAATTAGCCATTATTACCGACATTTACAAGAAATCGCTATGGTATTATCATCAAAACATGGGATAGCGTAAGAAGTTGCCCGCAATGAACAGTATCTTTTTTATATTGAGCCATCTATTCACATATCAGTAAACAAAGTATTGACTCCCTTCTATGACCAGTTTACTGTGGAAACCTGTTGCTTTGTCGGGTTGCCCTCCGCCAATAAATAGGTTCACCTCTCCAGGCTTTTCTATTAGGTTGCCTTGTTCATCAACCAATGCCAAATCCTCGGGAGTGAGTGTGAAAGCGACTTCTTTGGTTTCTCCTTTGGTCAAGTGTATTCGTTTAAAGCCTTTGAGTGAACATAGCGGCACACGTGTTTTGCCGTTCTGCGGATGAGACAGGTACAGCTGTACCACTTCGTCACCATCGTATTTTCCTGTGTTTGTCACAGCCGCGGTAACTTGTATGCTTTCACCGGTCTTGACGATGGCATTATCGCTCATGGGCCGATAGGCAAATGTGGTGTAACTAAGACCGTAACCGAAAGGATAGCGAACCTCTCCCTTGAAATAACGATAGGTGCGGTTGGCCATGGAATAATCTTCAAAGTCGGGCAAGTCCTTGTCGCTCATATAAGTGGTCAGCGGCATACGTCCTGCCGGATTGTAGTCGCCAAAAAGTACATCCGTGATGGCATCTCCGGCTGCCTGTCCGCCATACCATGCCTGCAGAATGGCATCGACATTTTGACTTTCCCACTCAAAGCTCATTACGGAACCGGACATGTTTACGAGAATCAGAGGCTTGCCTGTCTTCTTCAAAGCCTTCATCAACTCTGTTTGTACTGGTGGCAATTGTATGGTAGTACGGTCGCCGCCATAAAATCCACTATATCCACCTGCACCAGCATCACCGGCCTCACCTTCATAGTCGACACTGATACCACCAACGAAGATAATCACATCGGCCTTTTTCGCCTTGGCAGCCACCTGCGCAAATGATGGCCCACCGTCCAGCTCCTTGGTTATGCCTACACCTTGGATAGTGTCTATCTTGATGGTATTGCCGTAACGTTTTTCCAAACTCTTGTATGGAGTGATAATTTCACTTGGCATGCCAAAGTAGTTGGCCAACAATGTTTTGCCATTATTCATATTGGGACCTACAAGGGCGATACGCTTGATTTTCTTCGCACTCAATGGCAGGAGGTTCTTGTTGTTTCTAAGCAACACCATTGATTCTTGTGCCATCTTGTATGCATGGGCTTTGTGAGAATCGCATTCCAGCACCTCGCGTCCTATGGAAGAGTACGGCACGCGGTCTGCGGGGTCATACATGCCCATCTTGAACTGTATTCTGAATAGACGTGCCAGGGAGACATTGATTTCCTTTTCTGATATCTGTCCACGTTGCACACCTTGTAACAATTTCTGGTATGATCCGCCGCATTCCAAATCCGTGCCATTAAGCACGGCATCCACCACGGCATCCGTAAGGTTGCTATGTGTCTTATGGAAAGAAGTAAAGTCGCTTACAGCCCAGCAATCCGAAGTGACATAACCATCAAACTCCCATTGGTTACGTAATATGTCCTGCAATAGCCTGTTATTGCCACAGCAAGGCTGTCCCTCCCAGCGGTTGTAAGCGCACATCACACCATGAACCTTGGCTTTGGTAACTAACTCGTGGAATGCTGGCAGGCATCAATTGCCTCTGCCCTACCCTGCTGTTTTAGCAGGGCAAATTGCTTGATCATCCAATAAAGGATATTTGCATTCTTTCGTGTAAGACCTATGCCGATATGATTGGACGCGGCATCACGATACCAATACCTTGATCAGTCAGTAGCAGAGTGGCAGACTGCTTGGCTCGTTCCATGAAAGTGATGGCCGGAATAGCGACATTGCAAACCAAGACTGCCAAACGAGACTGCGCTCCGTGTTCCGGAGAGAGCTGCGGAATGGGATTGGATGTGAGAGCCAAATCCCTGCGTCCATAGTCATTGTTGTCCATACCTGTGGCATATTGACGATTGACTATTCGTTGACGGTTGCCATTGTATACGGATGCAGGAATCATCACATAGTTTATACGTATCCATGGTCTCGTGAAAACGACGACCTTAGATACGTATAGATATTCAAGGAAATAAAATTATGTCACATGCTTCAGCTGTTACATGGTCAGGAGGATACGCCGATGTTCAGTCTGCCAAGATGTCCTTGATGCCAGTCTGGTTCTGACGGATGATTTGGAAATCGGGATGCACATCAGCAAAAGCATTCTCATCAAGTTCCGTGTCAATGGGTACGTATGCGACCTTCAGATTCGGACACTTTTCCACAGCCCATGCTTCAAGACGTTTGGTACCATTGGCAATTATCACTTCCTCAATACCATTGTGATCGAAAATATGATTCTTTCCAATCACCTCCAATGGCATCAGTTCTATTGTTTTCATGGCTGCCGGAATATAGAGAGGCTCCTCCATATCACGTCTATATACGACACCAGCGTAACTGTGGAGTGTCTGATTGGTAGGATCCACGTATGCGGCATTTACGTTTGGGGCATTGTCTTTAAGGCCAACGATGTTGTTGTTGCTCAAGCTCACGATGTTGGAACCTATGTATATCTCGCGTACGTTGTCCGGCAAAGATTCTGATGGAGAGAAAGATGTTACTCTATAACGACTTCCGTTGTTAAGGGTTATGCTGAACGGAACCATCATGGCATCCTCTGCCTCCTTGACAACATTAAGGTTTATTGAGGCTCCGGTAAAATTATAAGCATATTCCGGAGTTTCCAAGAAATTTCCATCGGCGGAATACGGGATATACATATCCTTGTAATCACTTATGTTTTCGGCCTTGTGCTCTATACCGTTTGTGGGATCGCTCAACCACCACTTGCCCCCATGGCGGACATAGTTCCATGCATGACCACCTATCGTGGATAGGAATCCGTTGACGTTTATTACGTCTATTCCCTGTGTATGCGCCATCACATTCATCAGGTTCGCATAGCCCTGACAAATACATTTTTTGTTGATAAAGACATCGTAAGGTTCATTGCTAAATCCTGGATCATATTCAGTATTATACTTGATGTTCTTAGTTATCCATAACCAAATATCGCGATATTTTTGACTCTCTGTGGTTCTGCCCTCAAGCAATTCATCTGTGAAATCTTTTATTTCCGCATACTGTGCAAGAGTAATCTTATAACCGGCTTGCATGCGTGGGAATTCATCGTCCACGCCTTGCAGAATCTGCCAGAATTTCTCTGCCTCACTTCCTTTCAATTCCTCAGCACCGTTGTCCAAAGGGAAATTTCGTGTGAGGTCATCCGAGGCATTTCCCGTAGTTTCCGTAGGAACAACTTCGTCTATACCGGATGTGTCATTGCTACAGCCGACAAAACAACCTGCCGCCATGACAAGTAATACGATGTGGTAAGTTTTTTTCATAAATCTTATAGTATTTTTATGGTTATTGGATGCTAATTTAGTGATAAATACTGACATGACCAAAATAGTGTGCTATTAAATGCAAATAATAGTACATTAAGAGCATGTATGAATCAAAAAAATACAATGGAAACAATGATTTAATCAAATACGGACTTCGATATGTAATAGTTCTTCCTTAAAAAAATCATTTCTGTGTATTATTGCAATAAACCATGATATCGCGGATATTTTCGATGAGCAGCAACAGGAATTCTAATGGTTCTTTAGTCTCTGGTATGCTACAGTCAGAAGTGCAGCTCTTCCGATCGGTGACGGGGTAGCTATTTTAACCCAAATCGGTCATTAGATTTCCAATCCGTTTTGCCTTTATGTTCGTGCGTATTGCAACCGTTTTGTCGAAGGCATAGCGAGCTATGGCAAGACCAAACGGGAAGCAATACGGCGAAGAGAAGGGCAAAAATGGAGGAAAAGGCAATATAAATCAGATGATTTATATAAATTGACGTTCTAATGACCGATTTGGGTTTAAAGACATGAGAACCGAATTGATAATTCACGAATATACACTAACGAATTCGCGAATTCAGAGGGACATATTCGTGAATTCTATATTGCAATTCCAAATGTCCAATACGTCTTTGTGAAGATTTATGCATAAATGACAAAGGCCCAATCACCATTGATTGATGATTGAGCCTTTCATTGGTCCGTTATGGATTGTTGTGTTACTTCTGGTTCCAGAATGCCTCCTCTGCTTTCTTCTTGCGCATGTATTCCTCGTACTCTGCCTGCATCTTGGCATTGCTTGCCTGCTGTGCGATGGCTTCCTTGAGACGTTGGGTCATGTCTGTTGCACGGTTGGCATATGTGATGTCCGCCTGTCCCGCAAGATTGCAGTAGTTGATGGCACCTTTGAGGTCATGCGCCTTGATGAGGCTCATGGCCAACTGCCAGTATGCAGCTCCGGTTAAAGCGGGATTATATGTAATGGCCTTCTTGATGTATTCCTCGCCCTTGGCAAAGCCGCCGCTGGATATGAGGGCTTGGGCTACCTTTATGCAAATTTTGCCACGTGTTGCATCATCGGAAGCCAGTTCGAGAGCCTTGTCATAATACGCGAGAGCTTCGGAAGCCTTACCGTCCTTCTGAGCCTTCTGAGCCAAGCCGATGGATGAAGTGAAAGTCGGATTGAGATCATAAGCGGCCTTGGCATACACGAAATAGATAGAATCGTTGTCGCAGCCATTCTGGGCCATCAAATTAAGAGATGAGTTCAGTTTGGCTATGTCATCCTTGTATGCACCGAACTTCTTGGTGTAGATGGCAATAATCTGTTCGCGGTCTGCGGCTCCACTGTTGGCAAAAGTCTGCTCTATCAGAGCCAAAGGCCCCTCATATTTCTTCAGCAACGTCTGTGCCTTGACGGAGTCGCCGGCAACTTGTGCCTCCTTGGCCAACTGGAGCATGGTTTCGCATGCATCCTTGGAATCCAGATAGTCCTGCAAGTACTGCTCGCGAAGGGCGTTGGGAGCACTCTTGTACATTGCGTCAGAAGTGAGGAAGAAGTTTTGCAAAACGGATCCCTCGACTTCTCGTCCTCCCTTTTCGTTAATCATGCGGATTGCTTCAGAATAGTTCTTGTAGCTTTGGTTCAAAGTATAGTTGGAACCCTTGGTGGTGGGAGCTGTCCAATTGTAGTAGTCGGCCTTTATGGCAAGTACATCGCCCAAGGTACTCTTGAGATTATCGCGTTTTTCCATACTGTTTAGGGTGTCCAAACGAATGGCACGCTTGTCAAACAGGTCCATAAGGTCATTGAAATATGCCAATTTCTGTGCCTCGTCCTGCTCGATTACAATCAACTGATATAGCATGAAAGGAGCATGGCCCTTATAAAGTCCGGAGATTGAATAAGGGGCATTCTGCATGAGCCACTTCCAAGAGATATGGGCATCTTTCCAATTCTTGTTCTCTATGCCCATTTGGAAACTGCTGATGTGTCCACGACCCACGGTAACGCTGTCTTCACCAGCAGTGGAGGCGATTCTTTCGTCTACAGTTGTTCCTTCAAATTGTGCCATGGCAGCAGATGCAAATGTCGCCAGGCATGCAAAAGCAAGTTTTCTGATTTCCATAATTACGTTGTGGAAGATTCTTATTGATGATATTTAACGGTTATTTTTCTTCGGTTAGAGTACGTTCCGCCCACAGTTCCTGCATTTGTGAAACGTTTACGGCCTTTAGCAATGTTTCGCCACCATCAGTAGTGGTAATGCAAAAACGGTCCGTATAGTTGCGTATGCTCCCATATATGATACCACTGCGGCCTGTGATTTCACTTTCTTTCCTAAGGTACAAGGTGTCACCTCCATCTGTGATGAATTCTATCACACTCATGCCTGTGGCTTCTCCCAAATGCCCCCACAGAGCGTCTTTGGGCATGGTGATAAGCAAAAGCGTATCCGTGTTGTGGACATCAGTACGATGTGTGGGTATCTCCTTGACAGAAGCATCCTGATGCTCACTTGTTGGAGTGCACGAAACCATATACAGACCGCATATGATTACTATGAATATATAAGCTGTTCTCCTCATATTGTTTTACAAAGATAGGGCTTTTTCTCTATAAACGTCCGTTTAAGCTGCTTAAAATATACAAAAACACTTGAGGTAACATCAATTCCTGTGAAAAAGTGATACCTTTGCAGCAAATTTGGTGTCGCATTCCCAATGGTTGTTTGGATGTCAGCCGTCATCGCGATATGGAAAAGCGTACATCAGTTACGACGCGTGATTGCCATTGGTGTAGGATTACCGAACGGTCGCGATATGTCAATTTACGGATATACCTATATTTATATATGATATGTTGACTATAATACTTGAAATCCTCGTCTTATGTCTTGGCATGGCAATAGTCGTATGGGGGGCGGACAAGTTTACTGATGGTGCCTCCAGCTTAGCACGTAGATGGAATGTAAGCGAAATGGTAATTGGCCTTACTGTGCTGGCAATGGGAACCAGCATGCCGGAATTTGCAGTAAGTTTTTTCAGTGCTCTTGAAGGCAAGGCTGATATGAGTATAGGTAATGTGGTAGGTAGCAATATCGCCAACGTACTGCTGATTGTCGGGGTATCCTCGGTACTTATTCCGATGTCATTGACAAAGAAACTGCTTTCACGGGATATCCTTTTTGTGGTGCTGTCATCACTCGTTCTGGTTGCATTATCCAGGGATGGCAATGTCAGTAGGGGCGATGGTATCGTCTTGCTTCTGTGCTTCGGCATGTATATTACGTATTCCTTTTATGTGGCAAAGCATAATCCGGAGGAGACGAGGACATGTGGATATATATATAGTTGGAGTAAAACGTTGGTGTATTCCATAGTGGGGATGCTCTGCCTTGTTGGAGGTGGGCAGATGTTGGTTTCCGGAGCCTCTGCCCTTGCGATGTCCTGCGGCATGAGCTACAGGGTCGTGGGCCTTACTGTATTAGCGGTTGGTACCAGTTTGCCAGAATTGGCCACCAGCATAGTGGCTGCACGCAAAGGTAGCAAAGGACTGGCATTGGGCAATGCTATAGGTAGCAATCTATTTAATATCTTCTTTATACTTGGAGTCAGTGCCACAATTTGTCCCTTAAGTATTCAATCTATCGGATTACTGGATTGGGTGGTTCTTGTAGTTAGTGGAATCATGCTGTTGGTATTTGGCATCACAAAATATAAGATTACGAAGACGGAAGGTATGATAATGGTTTCAATATATTTTTTGTATTTGACGGCACTTGCCATGGGCTGGCAGATTACTTGTGGTTATTGACCATTGTAAGCGTTGGAGAAATCTTGTGCAATTTATGTCCTTCTACCCGTTTTATCACAGTTGTCCCTACAAGTTTGAGCTGATATGTGCTGTCGGTGGTTTGGGTCAGTTCCACCTCTTGGGTTTCGCTCCCCAAGTCATTTGACAAACGTAAAATTGCTTTCTTATTGTTTATTCGAAAAGATGTAACCGCCCATACACCATAGATGTTGCCTCCCAAGTATCCATGCATTGGTCCAAACGCTTCCATGCCAGGCACCTCGATGCATTCTTCATCAAGGTTAATCTTAAGGATTATATTTTTATTACGGTCTATCAAGTCCAGCTTCCATGGATCTTCCGCATGGGATAGCATACAGACTACCAGTAATATAAGCACTAACAATTGTTTCATGGTGCATTTGCATTGGTTGGTAGTGTACAAAGATAGTGAAAAGGATATGCCCCAACGCTTCTAAATGACATTTAGATTGTTAATGTATGGTTTTTTTAATAAAAAGTCGTATCTTTGCGAACATTATTAGGTAATTTTAAGCTTGAAACTATCATAATGGCAAATATAAAGCTTGCACCCGACCATATTTTCGAGTCCAGTTGGGAGGTCTGTAACAAGGTCGGTGGTATCTATACAGTTCTTTCCAGTCGTGCCAAAACTCTTCAGAATGCCATGCCCGACAAGGTTGTTTTTATAGGACCTGATTTTGGACATGGCAAGCCCAATCCCCTTTTCATCGAAGACAAGAAGTTATGGAAGTCCTGGGTTAATGTGGCCCGCAAGGAAGGTCTGGACGTGCGGGTCGGACGTTGGAATATACCGGGTAATCCATGTGTGGTATTGGTTGAATTCCGTAAGTATTTTGAAATGCGCAATCAGCTATACGCCAATTTGTGGGAATATGCACATGTAAACAGCTTGAACGGTTATGGGGACTATGACGAGGCAAACATGTTTTCTTATGCAGCAGGACTTGTCGTAGAAAGCTTTTACAGGCACTTGTTAAAGAAGACGTGTCGCAATGTCGTGTTTCAGGCACATGAATGGATGACTTGTCTGGGAGCCATGTATATTCAGCAGCATGTTCCAGAGATAGCCACCATTTTCACCACGCACGCCACCACCATAGGTCGTAGCATAGCTGGCAATAACAAGCCTTTGTATGATTACCTTTGGGCATACAACGGAATACAGATGGCGCAAGAGTTAAACGTGGAAGCAAAACATAGTTTGGAACGAGAGACCGCACATCGTGTGGATTGCTTTTCTACGGTAAGCGAAGTGACTGCTCATGAATGCGAGGAACTTTTGGACAAGAAATGCGATTCTGTGCTTCCAAATGGGTTTGAGGCTGATTTTGTCCCCAAGTCGGCAGAGTTTAAACTTAAACGCGAAGAAGCCAGAGAAATGTTGTTTCGAGTTGCCAATTGTTTGACTGGATACACGTTTCCGGAGGATACTCTTATTGTAGGTACCAGCGGAAGATATGAATTCCGAAACAAGGGCATTGATGTATTCATAGAAGCCATGAACCGCTTGGGACGTGACAAGAATTTGAAGAAGCCAGTGCTGGCTCTTGTAGAAGTTCCCGCTTGGGTGGGCGAACCCAGAGAAGATTTGCTGGAGCGTCTTTGTAGTCCCGACACCTTTGATACCCCGCTTCCATGTCCCGTAATAACACATTGGTTGCACGACATGACACATGACAATGTTACAGGCATGTTGAAATATAGTGACATGTGGAACCGGACAGAGGATATGGTAAAGATTATTTTTGTTCCATGTTACTTGGATGGTAAAGATGGAGTGATGAATATCAACTACTATGATGTCATTATAGGCAAGGATTTGAGTATATATCCTTCATATTACGAACCTTGGGGATATACGCCATTGGAAAGTGTTGCTTTTCACGTTCCATGTATCACGACAAGCTTGTCTGGCTTTGGCATGTGGGCAAACAAAGTAAAGGGTGGTACTTCTACTTTGATGGATGGTGTTGAAGTTATCCATAGGACCGATTATAACTATAGCGAGGTAGCTGACCGAATAAAGGATACCGTATCAGCGTTCTCCCAGTTAAAAGACAGTGAAGTGGAAATGGTGCGTAAAAATGCCAAGAAGCTTTCTGACAAAGCCCTATGGAAACATTTTATACGTTATTATTTTGATGCTTATGACGTAGCATTGAAGAATCGTGACAAAAGAGTAGCTGCTATGAATAAGGAAAAATAGTTTTATGGGGCATGTGCTTATACCTTATATATTAGTATGGGTTAAGAACATGTCCTTATATTACATGCTACAGTGAAATACGGTTACAGGCAACGTAGACCATGTCGCCTTGATATTTGATATGATAAAACAAAGAACATATAAACAAACTAACGATTATGAGAATTAAAGCAAGCAACGCCAATGCAGCCGCATGGAAGACAGTCTCCGCCAAGAGCAACATTCCAGCCGAGTTGGAGAAGTTGAATGATTTGGCTCACAACATGTGGTGGGCGTGGAATCATGATGCACGCAGCCTCTTTACAAGTTTAGATGCACAGCTGTATGCCGAATGTGGTTACAATCCCGTTCTTCTTTTGGAGCGTCTCTCTCATGAAAAGATGGAGGAATTGGCTCATGACAAGGCCATTGTCAAGAAAATGAACGAGGTATATGCCCAGTTCCGTGCATACATGGATGTTGAACCAGACAAAACACGTGCTTCTGTAGCCTACCTTTGTATGGAGTATGGTTTGAACCAGGTTCTGAAGATTTATTCAGGTGGTCTAGGTATCTTGGCAGGTGACTATATCAAAGAAGCATCTGACAGCAACGTGGATATGTGTGCTGTAGGTTTCCTGTATCGCTATGGTTATTTCACACAAACACTGAGCATGGATGGTCAGCAGATTGCTAACTACGAGGCTCAGAATTTCGGTTCATTGCCCATTGAACAACAGCTCAATGCGGACGGAACTCCTATGGTAGTGGACGTCCCTTATATGGATTACTATGTACATGCATATGTTTGGCGTGTAAATGTAGGTCGTGTCAAGTTGTATTTGCTGGATACTGATAACGAGATGAACAGCGAGTTCGACCGTCCTATCACCCATGCCCTTTATGGTGGCAACTGGGAGAACCGCTTGAAGCAGGAAATTCTTCTCGGCATCGGTGGTGTGCTTTTGCTTAAGCAACTTGGTATCAAGAAGGATGTTTATCATTGTAACGAAGGCCATGCTGCCCTTTGCAACGTACAGCGTCTGGTTGATTATGTCAAGGAAGGTCTGAGCTTCACGGAAGCTCTCGAACTGGTTCGCGTAAGTTCCCTATACACCGTTCACACTCCTGTGCCTGCAGGTCACGATTACTTTGACGAATCTCTCTTTGCAAAGTATATGAGTGGTTATCCTCAGCTTCTTGGCATTACTTGGGATGAATTCATTGGTATGGGCCGTATGAATCCCGATGACAAGGGCGAGCGTTTCTGCATGTCTACTTTCGCATGTAATACATGTCAGGAGGTAAATGGCGTAAGCTGGCTGCACGGTGAAGTAAGCAAGAAGATGTTCGCTGGCATCTGGAATGGTTATTATCCCGAAGAGAGTCATGTTGGTTATGTTACCAATGGCGTTCATTTCCCCACATGGTGTGCCAACGAATGGCGCAAGCTGTATGCCAAGCATTTTGATGCAAATCATTTGGCAGACCAGAGTAACGAAGAGATTTGGCATGCCATATACAATGTCAGCGATGATGAGGTGTGGAACACACGCATGCAACTGAAAAACAAGTTGGTCGACTATATCCGCGAGCAGTTCCGCGATAGCTGGTTGAAGAACCAGGGAGACCCTTCACGTGTAGTAAGCTTGATGGACAAAATCAATCCCAACGCTCTGCTTATCGGTTTCGGACGTCGTTTCGCCACATACAAGCGTGCGCACTTGTTGTTCACCGACCTGGAACGTCTTGAAAAGATTGTCAACAATCCCAACTATCCCGTACAGTTCCTTTACACCGGTAAGGCACACCCCGCCGATGGTGCTGGCCAAGGATTGATTAAGCGTATCTATGAAATAAGCCAGATGCCACAGTTCCTTGGTAAGATTATATTTCTGGAGAACTATGATATGCAGTTGGCACGCCGTTTGATTTCCGGTGTTGACATTTGGATGAATACTCCTACACGTCCTTTGGAGGCAAGCGGCACATCAGGCGAGAAGGCCTTGATGAACGGTGTAGTAAACCTCTCCGTACTTGACGGCTGGTGGCTTGAGGGCTATCGCGAAGGTGCGGGATGGGCATTGACCGAGAAGCGTACTTATCAAAACCAAGGTCATCAAGACCAGCTTGATGCAGCAACCATTTATAGCCTTCTAGAGAATGAAATCATGCCTCTCTACTACGCTCGCAATGCCAAGGGCTACAGTACCGGTTGGGTGAAAGTAATCAAGAATTCTATCGCGACCATCGCTCCTCACTACACTATGAAGCGTCAACTGGACGACTATTACAGCCGTTTCTACAACAAGTTGCGCGACCGTGGCAACGAGCTTCGCAAGGATGGCAACAAGTTGGCAAAGGAAATCGCAGCATGGAAGGAAAGTGTGGCTTCCAATTGGAACAACATCAAGGTGGTCAAAGTGGAAACTGATGAGGCTTTGCAAAGTGGTCAACTTGAGGCTGGCAAGAAGTACAACGTGAAGGTAGTAATAGACGAGGCTGGTCTGAATGACGTTGTCGGAGTAGAAATTGTAACAGTTCATACTAACAATGATGGTGTCGAAACCATATACAGTATTGATGAAATGAAAGTGACGGGAAGCAATGGCTCTGAGTTTACCTTCGAGGGTAGCCATTCTCTGGATAATGCTGGCAGCTACAAAACTGCATTCCGCATGTATCCCAAGAATGCGAACCTGCCTCATCGTCAGGACTTCTGCTATGTGACATGGTTTTAATCTCTGTGATTAGCTAGTCATTGGCAAGTATCTATATGTGGGGCGGTATATAATGCCGTCCCACATATTATTGTGCATGGCAACAGTGAATTCAACAGTCATATTTTGAAGATATTCAGGCACTATAAGCCCTGTTGTCAGCTACCACTTAATGTATAAACAATATCAAGAAAGTGAAAAGTTTCATACCAAAGCCGTGGGTTGTCCCACAACCTGTGTTGATTATAGGCACATACAACCAAAACGGAGTTGCCAACGCCATGAATGCCGCCTGGGGCGGACAATGGGACTCCAATGAGATAATGATTTCCATGGGAGCACACGCTACCACTGAAAATATTAACCGCTGCGGTGAATTCACAGTGGCCTTTGCAACTACAGACACACTTGTAGCCGCGGATTTTGTAGGTATTGTCAGTGTCAAGAACAATCCTGCCAAGATGGCCAAGACAGGATGGAAAGTTACCAAGGCGGAGAATGTGGACGCTCCTGTCTTTACAGATTTCCCCATGAGCATGGAATGCCGTATCAAGGAGAAACTGTACGAGAGCGAAACAGGATATTACATCGTGGCCGAGATTGTCAACATACTTGTCAACGAGGAATATCTTGCAGAGGATGGAGTACCTGACATGGAAAAGATGCACCTGATAGTCTACGACCCAATGCATCACGGTTACCTGCAGTTGGGTGCCAAGGTGGGACAGGCTTTTTCCGATGGTAAGGCACTCAAGACTGTAGGCATCCGCGAAGATTGAACAGTCCCGGCCACAGGAAGGTTGCAACCGGGACATCACATTATATTCTGCCTTTTGACTAAGAGCAACGTACCTCTGCCATGCGAATAAAGTATTCATGCACCCGAGTATCATCTGAAAGCTCGGGATGGAAGGCCGTAACCAACTGATTTCCTTGGCGTGCCGCCACAATATGGCCGTCCAGTATGGAAATGATTTCCACTTCCTCTCCCACGCTTTCTATGTATGGAGCACGAATGAAAATCATAGGTACTATACCTATTCCATGACAATCGCCATTAGCATTGAAACTGCCAAGCTGTCTTCCATAGGCATTGCGCCTCACCTTGATGTCCATGGTGTCAAGGTGTTCACCATCCAACATTATCAGTCCTGCACAAGTTCCAAATACGGGCAATCCCTGCATTATTGCCTCACGAATTGGCAAGAACAAATCTTCATCCCTGAGAATACACGTAATGGCAGTGCTCTCGCCGCCTGGGATTATCAATCCGTCTTTTGGCTGGTCCCAATCATCTCTGTTCCTTACCAGAAAGGAATCTATACCCAAGGTTTTGAGCATTCGGACATGCTCGGCAAATGCACCTTGGAGTGCTAATACCGCAATCTTCATTTTCCTCTCTCTGCCATCAGTATCTCTATCTCATTTTCGTTGATGCCCACCATGGCTTCTCCCAAATCTTCGCTTAGTTCGGCCAAAATCTTGGGATTGTTGTAATTGGTTACAGCTTTCACTATGGCCTGTGCGCGTTTTGCAGGATTGCCACTCTTGAAAATTCCGCTACCCACGAATACACCTTCGGCTCCCAATTGCATCATCAATGCAGCATCAGCAGGTGTGGCTATGCCGCCAGCCGCAAAATTCACTACGGGCAGATGGCCGTTTTCATGGACGTACTGCACCAAATGATATGGCACACACAACTGCTTGGCCGCCTCATATAGTTCATCATCGCTCATGGATACAAGTCTGCGTATCTCGCTTTGCATCATGCGCATATGTCTGACAGCCTGCACAACATCCCCGGTTCCCGGCTCTCCCTTGGTGCGTATCATCGTGGCACCTTCATTTATACGGCGCATGGCTTCTCCCAAGTTCTTTGCTCCACAGACAAACGGAACCTGGAACTTGCGCTTGTCTATATGGTAGACATCATCGGCCGGAGACAAGACCTCACTCTCATCTATATAGTCAATCTCTATAGCCTCCAGGATCTGTGCCTCGGCAAAATGTCCTATGCGGCATTTCGCCATCACAGGAATGCTGACTGCCTCTTGGATACCGCGTATCATCTTGGGGTCGCTCATTCTGCTTACTCCGCCCGCAGCACGAATATCTGCAGGAATGCGCTCCAAAGCCATCACGGCACAAGCACCGGCCTCCTCGGCAATACGTGCCTGCTCTGGCGTGGTCACATCCATTATCACTCCGCCCTTCAGCATCTGTGCCAACTGGCGATTAAGAATAGTCCTGTCTTCCATAACCTCCATTTATTATTTGGTTTATACTTCGTAACTCGCTTACTTCAGCCACAAAGATATAGTCAAAACAGGAAAGAACAGGAATTTTATTCCGATTGTGATAACGTTTTTACTGATAAACGATATACACTTGGCGACTGTCGTTGCCTTAATCGAAAAAATCGGCAGAAAAGGGCTACATTGGAGAATCCCAGTTTGCAGGAAACCTCCTTGACGGACAAGCGGCTGTTGGACAACAGTTGCTTGGCCTCGAGAAAAAGGTAGTCCGAAATGACTTGCTTAGGAGCCTTGCCTACAGTATCCGCCGTTATCTGAGCAAGATAACGCGTACTGATGTTCAATTGTCCTGCATAGAATGAAACATCATGCGCCGTGCAATGATGCGAGGCAATAAGACTGATAAACTCATTGTAAATATCCGCAGGACGCAACTTCCCTCCATCATTGGCCACGGAGTATACGATATGGCTGTGTACATATTCATGGGCATGAGATATGGCCTCCGACACATCATCCCCCATGCCCAAACGTGTAGTGATAGCTATGGCAAGGGCCCCGCCTACCCCATGCTGCTGCCAACCGTCTATATTATAAGAAGAAAAGAACCTATGGCCCTCAGCACCTGACAGCAATGCCGTGATACGACCGTCGAAAACCTTACCTCCGCGCAACATCACGTACTGTGCTCCCATTGATATTAAAACTTGTGTGGCACGCAACATGTCTTCGTCTGTTACTATGCCTGTACCCAATATACGTTCCGCCTCGGCACAACGCAAAACCAGCAGAGTCGCTTGTGGTATCAAGTATGTTTTTATGGCAGAGATAGTTTTGTCATCCACCAATGATATGCCTGCGGACGAAAGAATTCCTGGCGCAATAACCACTTTGCCACATTGCGATATTTCTTCAGATACTGTCTTGACTGCATCAGCATTGGGAAGAAGCCCCACTTTCACTGCATCGGGATGATGAATGGAAATCACACTGGAGATTTGCTTGCTAATAAGATGTGACGGAAACTCAAGCACCTCTTTGATACGCATATTGTCCTGTATGACAATACAGGAGGCGGCGGTAAGTGCTCGCGCACCCATCTCGGCAATCACCCTGAGGTCCTGTTGCAGACCGGAAGAACAGGAATTGTCAGAACCAGTTATGGATAGGATATACTCCATGAAAACGGCATACTCGTCGTAGGCCTATATTTTTTCTCCGAAACACAAGTCACCGCAATCACCCAAGCCAGGGACGATGTACGCAGAAGCATTGAGTTCGGAATCAATCACGGCACACCATAGTGTCACATCATCGGACGGAAATACATTTTGCAAGTACTCCACACCTTGGCGGGAGGCCACAACAGCAACGATGTGCAGTTTGGCCGGAGTGCCGTTGCGCAGATATGCATGATAAGACGCCTCGAAACTCTTTCCGGTTGCAAGCATGGGATCCACCAATAGAAATGTGCTGTTGTCCAAAGAAGGTGAAGCCAGATAATCCAGTTGTATGCTAATGTCGTTACCGGCATCCTCCTTGCGATAAGCAGCCACGAAACCAGCATCTGCATCATCAAATATCTGCATGAAGCCCTCATGAAGCGATAGTCCTGCACGAAGAACCGTACCGATGACTATCTTGTCATCATATGTGGAAACCTGGCATTCTGCCAAAGGTGTGTTTATGATCTTGGCTGAATAATGCAGCGTCTTGCTTACTTCATATGCCATCAGCAGGCCTATTTTTTTCAGATTGTTGCGAAACAGACATCTGTTGCCTTGCACCGTCACATCTCGCATCTGCGCCACATATTTGGAAATGACACTATTGGTCTCGGATATGTTAATTACTTTCATGATATGTTTTTTATTATCGTTCTTGTCTAATTTCTATACTGT
The DNA here is from genome assembly GCA_023665805.1 of Bacteroides sp. Lineage (GTDB taxonomy): Bacteria > Bacteroidota > Bacteroidia > Bacteroidales > Bacteroidaceae > Physcousia. The sequence continues at coordinate 65,660 of JAMPDJ010000008.1, forward strand.
AATCTTCCACTCTTATGTACGCCAACGGCACGAGACGCGGAAATGACCATGTCGTCAACACGAAAGGCTATACCACGAAGCGATTTATCAGTTCCACGATATAATTCAAGTCGTCCTCCGCCAATAAAGGCGAAATTGGCAAGGATAGTTCCTCCTCGTGTATACGTTGGGTAAGTTGTAATGGTCCATGTTTCAATTCTGCCAAAGCCTGCTGCTTATGCGGAGGAATAGGATAATGTATTAGTGTTTGTACACCGGCCTCCTTCAAATAGCTTTGCAGGATATCACGTTCGGAACAACGTATGGGGAAAATATGCCACACGTTCTCTTCTTCATTATCAGGCATCTCCGGCAATATTATCATTGGGTTTTTTATTCCATTTATGTAAGTACGTGCCATCTCTCGCCTACGGGCATTGTCTTCATCCAAACGTGACAACTTTACCCTTAGGACGGCAGCCTGTATTTCATCGGCACGACTATTGACACCATCATATTCGTGAACATATTTTTCACAACTGCCATAATTGGCAAGCATACGGACTACTCGTGCCAAATCATCGTCATCGGTAACAACGCAGCCGGAATCGCCCAATGCTCCTAAGTTCTTTCCCGGATAGAAACTGAATCCTGATGCATCGCCTATGTGACCGGCTTTTCTGCCTTGCCATACAGCACCATGAGCCTGCGCGGCATCCTCTATTACAAGCAGCCCGCTTTGTTCGGCCAAAGACAACAATCCTGCCATGTCGCAAACACGTCCATAAAGATGCACTGGCATAATGGCTCGTGTTCTTTCCGTTATAGCCTTGGCACATTCCTCGGAATGAATGTTGTAATCCGACAGGCGAGGTTCCACCAGTACTGGTGTAAGTCCGGCATCCTTTACAGCAAGGATGGTAGCAATGTACGTATTTGCAGGCACAATGATTTCGTCACCGTCCTGCCATCCCTTCAGCATCTTGTATGAGCGCAGTATCAACTTCAGAGCATCAAGCCCGTTGCCACAAAGTATGGCATGCCTGGCACCAAGATATTCACTCCACTCACGCTCAAAAGCACAATTCTCCTCACCCAAAAGGTATCGCCCGCTCTGTATCACACGCATGACACCACGTGAAAGCATTGGTTCAAAACTGTCTGACATCGCCTTAAGGTCCAAGAACTTGATGTCATGCTCCGCACTATCCTTTATACCAGATGTAAACATCTTCTGTATATGGCTACGGTCAAGATCCACATGATAGGTATCATAACATACTGCCCTGCCTCCGAATCCTTCTTTCTGGAAAATCAAGCCTTCATTGAGGTAATATCCATCTCGTTCGGTACTTATTCCGAAATCAATAAATTCCTTGTCCTTGTACTTTTCACCGCAAAGATGACGCAACAAGAGATCCAACGCCCCATACTTCCTGCCCTCGGCTGCAGATGCTATGTACTGAATATGCGCCACCGTATCCGTCTCAAAGACCACTACGCCAGACACTATCCTCGCATCGGTGTCTTTCACCACATACAACTTGATTTCTTTTGGAAAACGGTGCATTAGCAACGACATCTCTTCCACAGTATGCACCGGTCGTGTCTGATGATATTCCTGCAGGACATCTTCCAAAACTCCCCAATAGTCCCTCAGACCGTCATCGTCACCTTCCTTGATGCGCTCAATATAATAGCCATGTTCCAAGGCCTTTTTGGCTTGGCGCAGGCGCAGACTGCGCATGCTCAATGGATTAGCCACACTCACAACAGTGGCCACACTACGAGATTGCAATTGGGCACCTGCACGAAACAAGGCATACAAGTCCTCCTGGCTTGGCACCCTACTATATATATAAGGTATGGCTTTGTACACAAGGGACTTGGCACCAAGATAATGCTCAAAATATAAAAGGACCTTTTGCAATATCTGCAAAACTTCGCTTTGGGTAGTTCCTGTTTTAGTCAGAAGACCTCCATATGTCAGACCACGATGCGAGTAGACAATCCTCTCCTCTTCATTCCAGTTCGCCGGGAAAATCGCCACAAGACTATCGTAGTTTTCTTCACCTTCATCCACATCGTCCTTGTACACCAGTAAGGAACAGTCAAAAAACCTGTCTGCGTGATAGTCCATGAAGTTACGATTAAGCAGGAACGTGCCCTGTTTGCTCTCCTCCACGAACTTGTTCCATGCATCCCTTTTGTTTATACTGTATGGAAATATCCTCATTATCCTATTTTATGTGTCTATACTCAAACATTTATGTCTATGACATTTTAAAAACTGGCAAATGCATACGACATCAGATACCTTGTATTTTCCTGCAACTCACATTGTTGTCATGTAAACCTCTTGATAAACTCATCGTAGTCCTTTACATATCCATCCAAAGAGTATTCCTCACTTGCTCCGACCAATACCACGCAATCCTTAGAAAAATCTTCCAACAAACACCATACGCCTGCTGGTATAATCACAGCATATGTCGGTGAATCCAAAACAAATTCACATCTGTCTCGACCATTATCCAACACCAATCTGAATCGTCCACATATACAACACACTATCTCCATACAGGTATTATGGGCATGTCCTCCTCGCCTGGCCCCTGATGGTACATCTGTTATCCAAAACATCCTTTTCAACTGAAAAGGAAAATCTTTCGTTTCCTCTACAAACGTCAGTAGTCCTCTGTGGTCGCGCGATGACCGCATGTGCACTTCCAATCCATCCAAGGAAACATATCTATCGTCTTGCATTGCTATCGAACGTTATTACGTCACAAATTTACATAAAAAACGTGAGATTCAAAATATGTTATCCTGCATTATTGGAATATCCCCCTTCAATATGCAATAATGGAATGTCACAAAACTATTTCATAAACCCACAAATCGGCTTTGATAAGGACATACTCGCAAAAATCTCAGGTATCTTGGTTATCCTAAATCCACGAGCAGCTTCACGCTCATATGCAATACAAGTCATTATTTCCTTACACATATGACACAGAAGCTACGTCTTTATAGATAATAAAATACGTGCACACACAATCAAACAATTTTCGGTTTGTGCCCAAAATCCGCAGCCCTCCAATCCGGGACGGTATGGATGAGAACAAAAATGGTGATGTATAAATTAAATACATCACCATCCTGCTTAATTAAGTAGCGACTACGGGAATCGAACCCGTGTTCCATGCGTGAGAGGCATGTGTCCTAACCCCTAGACGAAATCGCCATTTGCAATTGAATTGGCCGTTTCTTCAGCGGAAGCGGGGGGATTCGAACCCCCGGTACGGTAACCCGCACGTCAGTTTAGCAAACTGGTGGTTTCAGCCACTCACCCACACTTCCAAACTTGGATGCTTCCTCAATGCCAAAGAGAACTTTTACTTGCCCTTAATGGGGTGTTCCCGTCTCAATTGCGATGCAAAGGTATAGCTTTTTCTCGGTTCCTGCAAGTGTTTCCGCGTTTTTTTGTGTTTTTCTGCGGAATGGCATATGAAAGATGCATTGTAGGAATTCCGAAAAAACGACTACCCCCAAGAATAGGGCTGTGGATTAGTCATATGTAAAATGCCCCAAGAACTACAACACAATTATACAATTACATCATAGCTCTTGGGACTGATAGCATATTGCTCCGTATAAGAGAGAAGATTAAAACGTGATAATTCTTGACTTTATTGGAATTTATTCTTCAAAACCGTTAGGATTGTTCTTCTGCCAATTCCAACTGTCACGACACATCTCCTCAATTCCGAACTCTGCCTTCCAACCAAGCTCAGCCTCGGCCTTAGCCGGATTACAGTAGCATGTAGCTATGTCACCAGGGCGACGGGGCTTGATAGAATAAGGAACGTTCACACCATTGGCCTTTTCAAAGGCTTTTACAACGTCCAAGACGGAATAACCATGACCTGTACCGATGTTGTAAATGGCAATACCCTTCTTGGCTACAATGGCCTTTAATGCTGCCACATGGGCGCGAGCCAAGTCGACGACATGAATGTAATCACGAACACCTGTGCCATCGTGTGTGTCATAATCATTACCAAATACACCCAATTCCGCACGCTTGCCCACGGCAGTCTGAGTGATATATGGCATCAAGTTATTAGGTATGCCATTGGGATTCTCGCCAATGGTACCACTCTTGTGCGCACCTATGGGATTGAAGTAGCGCAGCAAAACGACGTTCCATTCCGAATCGGCCTTCTGTACGTCCATCAAAACCTCTTCCAACATGGACTTGGTCTGTCCATATGGATTTGTACAATGTCCCTTTGGACATTCTTCAGTAATGGGAATAATTGCGGGATCACCATAAACGGTAGCACTTGAAGAAAAAATTATGTTCTTGCAACCATTCTTGCGCATAACGTCCAACAGCACAAAAGTACCGTTCATATTGTTCTCGTAGTACTCCAGAGGCTTGGCACAGCTCTCGCCTACTGCCTTCAGACCGGCAAAGTGGATACAGGCATCAAATTTATGTTCGTCAAATACCTTCTGCAAGCCTTCACGGTCGCGGATGTCCACCTTGTAAAAGGGAACCTCTTTGCCAATAATCTTGGCAACGCGCTTCAACGAAATGGGAGACGAGTTGTCCAAATTGTCCACAACCACAGCCTCATGACCGGCTTCTGTAAGTTCAATCAAGGTGTGGCTTCCTATAAAGCCTGCACCACCAGTAAGCAAGATTTTCATTTTAACTATATATAATTTAGATATATGAAACTACACATCCCTTGACATATAACTGTGTTTTCTTATATACACAACGATGCTTCTATCGACACAAAGTTAATAAAATCTTTCATACAATACAAGGTATCATATGCATTTTATTCCATTGCAGATGCATTTTACATAGTTACATATCATATCGTATGCCACTTGATACTATATCAGATAAGGGTTGGAAGCCTTTTCTGTCCCTATATCGCTCTCCGGTCCGTGTCCAGGCAATACCATGGTATCGGATGGCAATGTGAAGAGTTTGTTCCTGATACTGTCCAGTTCCTGTTCCATGTCGCCACCAGGCAAATCAGTACGCCCGACACTCATTCTAAATAAGGTATCACCCGTGAGAACCATGCGTGCTTCAGGAATATAGTAGCACACTCCACCTGGGGTGTGTCCAGGAGTATGCAAAACCTGTATTCGTACTTCTCCAAGGTGCAACTGCGTGTCTTCTCCAATACTGGCATCCACATCCGGCAGAGAACCTGAAATATCCTTACGAAACCACCTCTGCACCATTATGGGAGCAGTATGGTATATGGGCAAATCCATGGCATGGCACAAAGGAACAAGTCCGTACTTCTCTGCCATAATCCCGAGTCCCAGGCAATGGTCGAAATGCATGTGCGTCTGCAACATGTACTTTGGCACTATACCTTCCGTCCCGATAAAGGCACAAATCCTTTCCCTGTCTCCGTGGCTCCATGCTCCACAGTCTATTATGGCACCTTCGCTGGTGACATCATCCCACAGCACGTAACAGTTCTCCTCAATTGGACTAACGGCAAAACTTTTATAACGAATCATCGATTACCGAATTACAGGTGGAACATCACACAATCTACAACGATACATAAACCAGTTTTTTTGTCATAAAAAATTCCTCGTCAAAGCAACTGCTCAAATCCGTTACCAAAGTATGCGACTTCATGGGCATGACCTCGTGTGCCAGTTCACCGCCTTTCAAACATATCAAGCCATTTGGCATGGCATTGTTGGATTTGCGAGATATGTTTTTACGGACAAGTTTAACAAGATCCGCCAATGGCATCACTGCACGCGACACAACAAAGTCATACTTATCCTTTATATTCTCCGCGCGCGTCCATTCGGTGGTAACATTCGTCAGCCCCAAAGCCGAACGTACCTCGTCACACACACGAATCTTCTTTCCTATGCTATCCACCAGGTGGAAACGTACGTCAGGAAACATTATCGCCAATGGTATACCAGGGAAACCGCCACCGGTTCCAAGATCCATGATACAGGTACCCGGCTTGAAATTGATCAACTGGGCTATACCCAACGAATGCAAGACATGGTGCTCGTATAAGTTGTCTATATCCTTTCGGGATATGACGTTGATTTTCGAATTCCAATCACGATACAAGGCATCCAATGCGACAAACCGCTCTCGCTGTTCGGGTGTAAGATTAGGGAAATACTTGTCTATGCATTCCATGATACTGATGTATTGATTTTAGTTATATGCTTATAATTCAAAGGAGCTGTTTTTCTTCTTATGGAATAAGATATTAAGTATAGTCATGCCTCCCAATATATAAGGATAATACAGGTACGGTATAATCTCCAACGGATTTACAAATGCCAGACCAGCGGCTATCAACAGCTGCGCTCCCCAAGGTATTATTCCCTGAGCAAAGCACGACATTGTGTCCAAGATAGACGCCGCGCGTTTTGCCTCAATGCCATAGCGATAAGCAATACTACGTGCCACCGGTCCAACGGCCAGGATTGCAATGGTGTTGTTGGCAGTGAGAACATCTACGCCCACCACAGTCCAGGCAATACTCAGCTCAGCTCCACGCTGCGACGAGATGACACGCCCCATCCTGGTGATAATCCAGTCTATTGCTCCACGCTTGTGCAACTGATCCATGATGACCGCAGCTATGATGGTAATGACTATGAGATCATGCATTCCAAGAACACCCTGTTGAGCAGAATCCCACAAACCGGCCACATCCATAACTCCCGTATACACTGCTATGGCCGCCGAAGACAGTATGCCCAATATCAAGACCCATATTACATTCATCCCACCCACGGCAAGGGCAAATACCACAATGTAGGGAAGGACATACAACGGTTCCACTTGACCTACTGTAGCCTGCGCATGTATTCCCTTTCCTATAAACAAGTATATTAACGTAACTATAAGCGCAGCAGGCATGGCCACACGGATATTGGCATGAAACTTATCCGACATTCGACACCCCTGTGTCTTAGTTGCCATGATGGTAGTGTCTGAAATGATTGAAAGATTGTCACCAAACAGACTACCGCCTATTACCACGGCAACAGACAAAGGCACCCCCATTGCGGTGTTGGTTGCCACCCCCACAGCAATGGGGGTCAATGCCGCTATGGTCCCGCAACTTGTTCCTATGCTGAGGGAAACCAGACAGGAGGTAACAAACAGTCCCCCGAGAACAAAGCGACCTGGCAATACAGACAATGTCAGGTTCACCACGCTATCCACACATCCCATATCCTTGGCTATGGACGAAAAAGCTCCGGCTAATATGAAGATGAGGAGCATCAGCATAATGCCTCCGTTTGCTTCGGTTTTGCGTGGTGGCACAACCATGTTCTCGTGATCTGTTTCCATAGTGTTATACTATCGATGTGGGCGATTATTAGCCGTAGATGATATTGCCATCCTCGTCCTTGTATTCTTCCAGGCCTTTCTCGTACGTAGCCATGGCACGTAAACTCATGCCCATGCTGGAAAATCCTCCATCGTGGAAAAGGTTTTGCATGGTCACCTTGCGTGTAAGATCGGAAAAGAGCGTTATGCAATAGTCCGCACACTCATCGGCACTGGCATTGCCCAAAGGCGACATGCGGTTGGCGAAGTCAAAGAGACGATCCATTCCCTTTACACCACTACCTGCCGTAGTCATGGTAGGAGATTGTGATACGGTGTTAATGCGCACATTACGCTCACGGCCATAGATGTAACCAAAACTGCGTGCAATGGACTCCAACAATGCCTTGGCATCAGCCATATCGTTGTATCCATACATAGTACGTTGTGCTGCCATATATGTTAACGCAACCACGGAACCATAGTCGGCAATGGCCTCTTGCTTCTTGGCTGCCTGCAGCATCTTGTGAAATGATATGGCACTAATGTCCAGCGTCTTGCCAAGCATACCATAATCCAGATTGTCATACGTACGACCTTTGCGCACGTTGGGAGACATTCCTATGGAGTGAAGGACGAAATCCACCTTGCCACCCAAAACTTCTACAGAACGACGGAAAACTTCCTGCAAATCTTCGAAACTGGTAGCATCAGCTGGTATCACCTCGCACCCCAACTGCTCTGCCAATTCGTTCAGCTGCCCCATACGTATGGCTATGGCGGTGTTGGACAAAGTTATAGTAGCGCCCTCCTCCACGGCTTTCAGAGCCACCTTCCATGCAATGGACTGTTCATTCAGTGCACCAAAAATAACCCCTCGTTTTCCTTTTAATAATCCGTAACTCATAATAATTAGTCTGTAATTAGTTTCTTGATATGTTTATTACTTTAATCCATATGCGGCGGCATTGCCCCCAATGCCTTAAACGCCATTTTAACACAAAGGTAAGGCAAAATAGCCATTCTCACAAACATTTCAACATATAAACTTGATAATGCGCACCGTATGAAAACAATATAGAAGTTTTCGCCATGCGTCATACCAAGTCATATTCTTCTAACTGACATTCATGAACTGCCCCAGCAAAACTTAACATAACGCCATAAGGACCTCCCATGGCTGCTGGATTATTCTATGAAAACAAGAGATGCCGTATCATAGAGTACCAAGCAGCAAGCCCCAGTGAAAACAGCTTTACATATTCGTGAATTCGTTCCCTCATATTCGTGAATGTTAACCTGTGAATTCACGAATATTCAATCCGGTATTTGCGACAGCATGAAAAACGGTCTAAAACACCACCGCCATACGGACATCGGATGTCGCAAACTTCCATAACAGAAGTCAAATCCAAGTGTCGACAGCCCCCTTGTTCGCCTCGGGATTTTTCCGTTTCGTATATCCAGAGAAATCGGTAAAAGATATTACGGACACGGCATATCTCCCCAGTGGAGCACTTGATAGTTGTTTCAAGCCTTAAGCTCTCTAAAACTCAACATTCACGCGAAAATTGACCATTCGGCCAGTCAGAAAATTAGGAACCGCATATTGTTCGTTCTTTACATCCGTGACCCAATAATAACCACTGACGTTATCAAAGCCAAAAATATTAAGACAGTCTAACCCCAGCCATATATTGCGTATGGGATTGTGTCCGAGATGACGATCTTCATTGTTAAGGGCACGAAAATTCATACCTACGTCCACGCGCTTGTAAGCAGATGAGCGATAGACATGTTTCTCCCATCCTTGATGCGGGGTGCCAAAAGGCAACCCACCGGCAAAACAAGCCTTGAGATTCATTTTCCAACGCGTTGTGCCAGGAAAGTAGTCGGAGAAGAACATGTTGAGTGCCCATGTCTGATCCGTCGGCTGGGGAATGTTCTTGCCATTAAGGTTCATGCGCGCCCTCATCAGAGAGAATGTGAGCCATGAATCCGTTCCAGGGACAAACTCGCCGTAAAGTTTGAAGTCTACGCCCATCACATTGCCAGTGGCGCAATTGCGTCCATAGTAAACAACTTTGGTATTATCCACTGTGTAAGGGTTCAGCCGGTCCTGTGCCTTGTAGTACATCTCCGTAGAAAAAAGGAAAGGACGCTTACCCAACTTGAAGCGATAATCATAGCCGGCAATCACTTGGAAAGAACGCTGCGATTGTATCCCCTTGTTCAGTTCCACTATAGTGGTGGCCCCGTTGGTAACAGTGTCACGTAATTCTTTATAAAACGGACGTTGATAGTACAGTCCAGTGGCCATGCGAAAAGTCATTTCATCATGTTTCTTTGGCACAAAGCTGATACTTGCACGTGGAGAGACAAGAAACTCCTTATTCCATGACCAATGCGACATTCTCAAACCATAGTTGAGGCTGAAAATGCCATTGGAAGTCTCTCGACGCCATGTATCCTGCGCATACAGTTCCACGTGGCTGGATCCTATGCTGTTATGGCCGCGCATATTGTAAATCAATTCCAACACCTCCGGATTATGCGGCATGGAATATCCTGAACTATCGCGGTATTCCCATTCACGGGAATGTTCCCGGACATTCTCATGGCGAAAGCCGATCCCGGCCTCTATATGATGTGCCTTGCTGAGGTAATCGTAAGCCAGCTTCAAGCTGTGTTGGGTGCTATACAACGTATTACGGGCATGCTCCAAATAAGTGCCTACCGCCAATTCCGTAGCGGTGCTGGTATTGGACAGCCAGTACTGTCCCTGTATATCATATGTTTCCTTTTCGTTGGTGCTGAATGCTGTATAATTCAATGATATGGAATGCGTGTCCTTAATCTTACGTTTAATTCTTGCCATCCCATAGAACGTTTGAAACAAATCCTGTTCCCAGCCATCGAAATAGACCTTGAAGTTAGTGATATTGTCCATGGTGCCGAAGCTGGTCTCCCGACTGGCAGGGATGAACTTGTAGCTATTGTGGGAGATGTATCCTATCACATCTATATCCCAATCCTTGGTTGGTACCCACGACAAGTAAGCCTGATAGTCGATGAAGCTGGGAGAGTATTCAGCCTCGGTTTCCAAAGCACCCAACATATATGCGTTGGTCTTGTAGCGCAAGCTGTGGGAGAGGGAAACCTTCTTGTTACCCCACCCCATGTGTGCTGACGCACCCAATAACGAAGCAGACAACGTGCCCTCCCATTTCGTCGGCTTCCTGTACTCTATATCCAAAACGGACGACATCTTGTCGGCATACTTTGCCTCAAACCCTCCTGCGCTGAAACGCACCTTGCCCACCATGTAGGGATTGATTACGGACAAGCCTTCCTGCTCGCCGCTGCGTATCAGCAAAGGCCTGTAGACCTCGCTGCCATTGATGTAGACGCAGTTCTCATCAAACGATCCTCCACGAACATTGTACTGAGATGACAATTCATTGTGTTGTGACACGCCTGCCTGTGTGGCCACCAAATCTTCCACGGCATTGCCAGTGGCGCTGGGCATACGGGCAATCTCATCAACATTCAACTCCTGAGTCTGTCCCATCTGCCGACGCAACTCCTTGACTTCTATTTCGCCAATGTCTAAAGTGTTGCCGTACATCACCACATTCAAAGTAAGAGCCCCCTGTGGCTTTTTCAATACCCGGCGACGTGTACGATAGCCAACCATGCTGTAAATGACAACCACGGAATCCGCTGAATTGAAAGAAAGCGCATACTTACCATCTATATCGGCCGTGGTTCCCTTGGCGTGTCCTTCCACACGAACAAAGCAGAAACTGACAGGTTCATTCTGCTCGTCAATGACACGGCCTTTAAGTGTCACACGTATGCTGTCACCGGCATGGACCGGCAAACAGGCGGTTAATATAAGTATGTACAACAATATCTTTTTCATGCCAGGTAATATATAAGTACAATAGCCACGTATCCGGATAATGTAGGCAGATTTCGATTCAATAACCACTTACAATAACGCAAAAAAGCATGTGTTTCTTATTCGGTATGGCTTTTTTTTCATATCTTTGCCGTTACAAAGATACAGAGAAAGGATGAAAGAATTTTATGAATTGGCGCAAAAACGCCGTTCTCACCGAAAATTCACACCAGAGGACATAGCCGCCGAATGCATGCAGAACATTCTGGAAGCCGCATTGATGTCTCCTACCAGCAAAGGACTGCATAGTTATTCTTTCTGTGTTGTGGAGAATCCGGAACTACTGACACGTTTGTCCGCAGCCAAGACTATTGGCGGCCAATTCGTTGCAGAGGCCAAATGTGCAATAGTGGTGGCGGCCGACCCCGCCATCAGCGATGTATGGATAGAGGACGCATCTACAGCGGCCATGTCCATGTTGTATCAAGCAGAAGACTTGGGACTGGGTGCATGCTGGGTGCAAGTGAGAGCAAGAGAAAATTCCAATGGCAAGGATAGCGAAGATATCGTACGCGAAATCTTATCCCTGCCAAATCATTTACGCATCGTGTGCATGGTGGTTCTGGGACACAAGGGCATGGAGCGTAAGCCTCAGAATATGGACAAGATACGATCCTTAATGCAAGAAAAAGTATCATACCTGTAAACAAGCTTATACTTCAGGAGGATTATGAGAATTGCAATCATAGGTAAAGGACGTGTGGCCACACATCTGTCGCGCACTTTGGTACATGCCGGGCATGAGGTGACAGAGTGTGGTGGCAGGCAACGCGTTCATGAAGTACCCGAGAATGCAGAATTTATCATTCTTTCCATCAAGGACGATGCCATACCCACAGTGGCAAAAGAGTTTGTCGATTGTAACTGTATGGTAGTACATACATCCGGCAGTGTGTCTATTGATGCCATACCGTGCCGGCACCGTGGCGTGTTGTATCCGATGCAGACTTTTTCCATGGAACGTGAAGTGGATTTTCGCCAAGTTCCACTGTTCCTTGAAACCGCTATGGAAGAGGATATGCCTTTGCTGACACATCTGGCAGCTTCTATCTCTGATGTGTACATGTACATGGATGGAAATAAAAGGCGAGTCATGCATTTGGCGGCAGTACTGTGTTGCAACTTTACCAACCACCTATATGATATAGCGCATGCAATGATGACCAAGGAGGGCATTCCGTTTGAGATGCTGTTACCGCTGATAGATGAAACCACAGCCAAAATACGTACCATCTCGCCAAACGAGGCTCAAACCGGCCCTGCCGTAAGATGGGATGAGAAAGTGATGGAACGGCACATGCATATGCTAAAGGAACCTCTACACCGCGACATATACCGTCTGATGAGCGAGTCAATAAGGGCATCGCATTCCAACTCCAAATAAGTAGACAACACCCATTCCCATTACCCATCCGTTATGATAAACTACGACCTCGGCAAGATAAAAATCATTGCCTTTGACATAGACGGAGTACTCAGTGCCTCCACCATACCAATGGACGAGGACGGTCGACCGATGCGCACAATAAACATCAAGGACGGATATGCCATACATCATGCCGTGAAGAACGGTCTGCCCATAGCCATTATCACAGGTGGCAACCATGAGGCCGTACGTCGAAGATATGAGGATTTGGGTTGCAAGGATGTTCACTTGGGATGTAACAGGAAAATAGACATTTACGAGAAACTACTGAAGAAGTACGGCATAGACGACGAGAACGTTTTATATATGGGTGACGACATACCTGACTACGAAGTAATGCGACGGTGCGGATGTTCCTGCTGTCCCAAAGATGCGGCACCGGAGATTAGGGAAATAGCATTATATGTAAGCCACTACCCTGGCGGACAAGGATGCGGACGGGATGTGATAGAGCAGGTACTCAAGGTTCAAGGCAAATGGATGACCGGCAAGGAAGCATTTGTCTGGTAAGCATAATGACCATGAACAACTATTGACCTAATATAAAAGATTGATAATACTGGGAAATGAAGATAATATTGGCATCCAATTCGCCACGGCGCAAGGAGTTGCTGAGTGCGATGGAGATAGATTTTGAGGTCAGAATACAGGATGGCATAGACGAGAGTTATCCCGAAGGGTTGGGAATGACTGCCATACCAGAATACATATCAAGCCAAAAGGCAGCAGCCTATAATATCAGCGACGAGGAATTGTTGATTACGGCTGATACCATAGTGTATCTTGACGGTGAAGTGCTGGGAAAACCGGCAGGATTCAAAGAAGCATGCGAGATGTTGGCAAAACTATCCGGACGCACACATCAGGTGATTACCGGTGTGACAATTCGCACAAAAGAACGCGCACGCACATTTTCTTGCGTGACGGACGTTGCCTTTGCATCACTGACCAAGGAACAGATACGACACTATGTCACAAAGTACAAGCCTTTTGATAAGGCCGGAGCTTATGGAATACAGGAATGGATAGGTTGCGTGGGCGTTACAGGTATAAACGGTTCATACTATAATGTAATGGGACTGCCTGTGCAACGACTCAATAGAGAACTTGCCGCTTTTATCAACGAAAACAACGGTATGCACGCCGAAGACTATATATGCTGATACTGTCTACCATTTACGAATAACCATACACACATGACAATGAAAAACAAGATAACAATGTTGACGATGGCTGTTTTTGCCATGATTATGACCGCATGCTCATCCAATGAAGCCAGCCCGGAAGTGGCGCCTCCCAGTTGGAAAGGCTTTAACTACATAGTCAAAAAAGCTGTGGGCGATGAATATGAACAGACAGAGCGCGGCCCCATATCCCCAGGCGATGAGCTTAAAGTATATGCCGTGAGGAAAAGTCACGGCAAGCTGGTGGGCCAGATAAACGGCACAATCTATATCCGCTATACGGCATACATGAAAACCGGAGCTCCTCAGACGGAAATTCTGGACAAATCTGTAATTTCCACTCCCAATGCCAATCTTGATGGCTGGGAGGATCCCTATGCAACATTCACTTTGCCAGAACTTGATGGTGAATATGAATACTATAAGGTAGAGGCGGCTTGCCAATTATATTTCAGAGCCTTTGGCAATCAGAACTCTGTTGTAAACTTTAGTGATAGCGAATCACATATGGATCCATATCTTGGAAACATATACACAGAGATGGCAGGGTTCCATCCTATGAACGGAGGTTCTGCCAATTCCGGCAGAGTAACCGGTGGACTACAATATCACACGATATATACTACAAACAAATGAGAACAATACGCGAACTCTATCGAATTGGTGTGGGACCATCCAGCAGCCACACTATGGGACCACGCAAAGCGGCGGAACTATATAAGGAACGACATCCTTGGGCAATAGCATTCAAGGTGACCCTGTATGGTTCTCTTTCTGCCACAGGCAAAGGCCATATGACAGACCGCGCCATATTGGATATATTGGAAGATGACCGTACGGAAATAGTTTGGTCCAAGGATTTTTTATCCTTTCATCCCAATGGCATGAAATTTGAATGCCGTAAATCCGGAGACAACGACTATGGCGAACCATGGATTGTGTTCAGCGTAGGTGGCGGTGCTTTGTCTGAAGATGGAGAAAACAGCGTGGAATCTCCAGATGTATATCCAATGAACACCATGACTGAGATCCTGCAGTATTGTGAATGGTCTGGCAAGGGATATTGGGAATATGTAGAGGAGTGCGAGGGTCCTGAAATATGGGATTTCCTACGAGATGTATGGAAGGTGATGCGTGAGGCCGTGGAAAGAGGATTAGATGCCGAAGGCGTACTGCCCGGTCCTCTGAACTTGCGACGCAAGGCCTATTCTTATCATGTCAAGGCCTCCGGATACAAAGACAACCTTAGAACACGCGGTCTCGTCTTCTCCTACGCTCTTGCTGTGAGCGAGGAAAATGCCTCTGGAGGAATGATAGTCACTGCCCCCACATGCGGTTCATGCGGCGTGGTTCCAGGAGTTCTGTACCACCTGTGGAAAAGTCGCGACTTCTCTGAACAGCGAATACTGAAGGCTTTGGCCACAGCAGCCTTGTTCGGAAACGTGGTCAAGACAAACGCTTCCATCTCAGGAGCTGAGGTAGGCTGCCAAGGGGAAGTTGGTGTAGCATGTGCCATGGCATCAGCTGCGGCAAACCAATTGTTCGGAGGTTCTCCTGCACAAATAGAGTATGCTGCAGAAATGGGATTGGAACATCATTTGGGCATGACGTGCGACCCGGTATGCGGATTGGTACAGATACCATGCATTGAGCGCAATGCCTATGCAGCAGCACGTGCATTGGATGCCAATATATACAGCAGCTTCACCGACGGTGTACACCGCGTTTCATTTGACAAGGTAGTAGATGTGATGAAGCAAACCGGACATGACCTCCCAAGCCTGTATAAGGAAACAAGCGAAGGAGGATTGGCAAAAGACTACATACAAATGTCCTGATACACTTACTTTAACGACAACACACAATACGATAGAAACAACATGAAACATGAAATTGCTTTGGAGAGTATTCTTGATTTGAATTCTACCAATGTTTGGAAACTTTACGAATACGATATAAAAAAAGCATGGGACAACGAGAAGAGCGAATGTAGTTTTGCATCCAGCGAAGACAAGTTGCTGAACATCATCCGTCTGTGCTTTGATGTGGTGCACTACAATCCTGCAGATCCACGCGAACAGGCAAAATATGAGAATAGCGAATGGGCGACATTCCAGCACTGCGATGAAAAGAAAGGCTGGGTGGCAATCCGTCGTAAATATATCACACATCTTAGCGACCTCAGCTATGAAAACATACGTTTCATTACTGCAGCCACCCTATTGGAGCTAATTGACCGTAACTTTGGTGGCGGTTGGGACAGTATATCATTGAGCATGAAGGATATCATACTGAGCGGATTTGATATCAGCACAACCACACTGCCTGCCAATCGCATGCACGTTGCCGGAGGAACATTAGAAAGAAAAATGGCTCAAGGCTATGAAGTGCTTGAGATAACCAAGGGCACATGGATAGAGGCCATCTTCGCCAAGAAGAAAGAACCGTTAGTCAAGGTGCGCATGAACGACAACAAGTATGATGAGGAGGGAAACTTGCGAAAGGCTTCTGCCAAGAACGCGGATGATGACGAAGAAGAATTACCAGAAGAGACTGAGCAAAATGACGATGAAGTAGACAACAGTCCAGATGACGACCAAATGGACGAAATGTATTACAGCAGCATTTCCGAGGGAGTCAAGAACCGTGAAGACCAAGGTGACGAAGAATTTGTCGGATTATCCATAGACGAGGGCGAAGAATAAAGACCATCTGTCAATCAAACGATACACGATATAATTTCACAGAAGATTTTTGGATATGGACAAACGGTAGAGTTCGGGTAGCAGTTACCATTCTGCCGTTTGTTCATGTTTGTGGCTTAGTACTCATGCATGGATGGCATGATAAAATAATATATTGAGGATTATCAAAACAATAGCACCATATTCAGGAACCAAATGCATGGAAGTCCTATTGGGCTTTCTCTTGTTATTGTGTTCTTGTAGTAGCAAACGTCACTTGGCTGAAGGTGAATATATGTTGGACAAAGTCAGCGTAATTCCGGATTCAACGAAATTCAATGTCTCCATGCTATCCGGTTATCTGTTGCAACAGCCAAACGCACGTTGGGCCTCACTCTTCAAATTGCCATTGGGCATTTACCTAATGTCCAATCCCAAAAGCAATAGCTCGTTCCATAGGTTTCTGCGTAGAATGGGCGAAGCACCGGTGGTATATGATACCCTTCAGGCGGAGCGTGGTCGTATGCGCATGCAGGATGCTTTGTTTAACATGGGGTATCTGCATGCAAGCATAAATATGGAAGAGATTTACCACAAGCATAAGGTACATGTACGATACCACCTGCATCCCGGTATAAGATACTATGTGGATTCTCTGACCATACAGGTACAGGATACGGTAATAGCAAATGAGATGCAAAGTATTGCAAACACAACACTATTGCATAAAGGCATGCCTTTTGATGCCAATATATTCAATCAAGAACGTTCTCGAATTGCCAATTATCTGACTGACAAAGGCTATTATGCATTCAATCGGGATTTCATAAGCTTTGAAGCCGATACGTCATCCACATCCAGAAATGTTCACCTCAAAATGGTAGTGTCAGACTTTACAGACCCGACAACCAATACAACGCACCGACACCAGAGATACAATATCGGCAATGTCAGTTTCTCTTACGACAGAAGTAATGGTTCTCCTATATGGCTTAGAAATGCCGTACTGAAAAAGTCTTGTAGTATCATTGAAGGACACATGTATCGTGAATCTGATTTGACGGACACATATCGTAAACTGAATAATTTAGATGCCATATCTGCAACCAATGTCAGAATCACTCCTAACGAACAGGATAATACCACTCTTGATGCAAACATCATACTCACTCCGGCGAGATTGAATAGCATACAATTTGGACTCGATGGCACAAATACTGCAGGTGATTTAGGCGCAGCCCTTAACTTCACATATCAAAACCGTAATGTTTTCCATGGCTCAGAAGTCTTCTCCCTGAAAGCACGCACTGCCTTCGAAGCTATCCATGGACTCAAGGGTTATGCCGATCAGAATTACTTTGAATACAGCATTGAAGCAGGACTGCAGTTTCCGGATTTGCTATTTCCTTTTATTTCTGATAAAGTGCGTCGCAAGTACAAGGCGGATAGTGAGTTCGGACTGATGTTTGCCAGCCAGAACAGGCCGGAGTTTCATCGTCGTGTTCTTACCACATCATGGAAATACCGTTGGAGCAATCATGTGGCCAAATACCAACATAGATTTGAACTGTTCGATGTCAATTATGTCTACATGCCATGGATAAGCGATACATTTTACGAGACTTATATTGCCAATCCGGAAAGTCGAAATGCCATCATTGCATACAATTATCAAAACCTGTTCATCGTAAGACTTGGATATAAATATCAGTATTCCAGCGTAGGACTCACCACACCCATGGGATTATATGGCAAGAATGGATACGCCATACACATAAATGCAGAAACCGCCGGTAACCTCATTGATGGATTGTGCAACCTATTCAATACCAAAGTTAACGAGGACGGCCAACGAACTTTGTTCAATATCTCTTATGCACAATACGCAAAATTTGACTTTGACGTCTGCAAAAGTATTCGTTTCTCAGATCGTGCCAGCTTAGCCATGCACCTTGCAATTGGAGTGGCTTATCCCTATGGCAATAGCAACATCTTACCGTATGAAAAACGTTACTTCAGCGGTGGTGCCAATAGTGTGCGCGGTTGGAGTGTTCGAAGTCTTGGTCCAGGTTCATTCATAGGCAACGATGGCAACATCGACTTTATCAACCAAACCGGAGATGTCAAGTTGGATATAAACGTGGAGTTACGCACACACATTTTTTGGAAATTCGACGGAGCTGTTTTCGTGGATGCCGGTAACATCTGGTCCATACGCGATTATAAGGAACAACCAGGAGGACAATTCCGCTGGGACACTTGCTGGGAACAAATTGCAGTATCTTATGGAATGGGCCTAAGACTGAATTTGAATTACTTCCTGTTGCGTTTTGATGCCGGCATGAAAGCCATCAATCCTGCATACCAAGATACCAAGCGACACTACCCATTGATATATCCCGATTTTAACCGAGACTTCGCTTT
Source organism: Bacteroides sp. (assembly GCA_023665805.1). Taxonomy (GTDB): domain Bacteria; phylum Bacteroidota; class Bacteroidia; order Bacteroidales; family Bacteroidaceae; genus Physcousia. Next base: position 84,687 of record JAMPDJ010000008.1, read on the forward strand.
TCACTTTGCCGTGGGACTGCCATTCTGATTATGCACAAAACAACCCCTATTTTGTGTAATCTTCAGGAGCATAGGTGAACGACATATATTCAACATCCCTTGTTTTCGATGAGTATATATAACGAAACGTGACAGCATGCTGCTTCAATTCGTTCAATCCGGGATTTTGACAGATATTATTCAATAGATTAGTGTCAAACAAATCAATCATGGACGATGTATAGACACTATCCACATCCATCTTGTCAGACACAGAATAATGATAGACCATCACACGACCGGTCGGATGGTATACCATGCTATCCAAAATTGTATATTTATCCATTTGCTTGGGACAAGAGTTTTTTGTAAACTCTTGTGTCTGCCTGAATATCTTATCGTCCAAGGATTCTCGTTTGCATGCAGCAACAAGCATGATGGCACAGGCAGACAATATCAGTTTTCTCATTTTTATTATATAAATGCAATTTGTTTTAATTCAAATGTATATTATCCGGCATGCAACAAGGAAACATATCAAAAGAGAACCATGTGAGACATACTAATATACATCCACATAGTTCTCTTTCTGTATTTGCTTCCAATAAGGTTGCACAAGATTAACCCTTACTCTTCAGGCTTCATATTGGTGTACACTGTCTGTACATCGTCAAAATCCTCCAATTTCTCCACCATCTTGTTGATGGTTTCGCGTTGCTCTGGAGTCACGTCCTTCAAGTCATTGGGAATATAGGTAAATTCACCACCGACATCCTCATACCCCTTGGCTTCCAAGGCCTTTTGGATTTCACTGTAAGCCGTAGGCTCACCGTAAATCGTAATGGTGGTTTCATCCTTTTCCTCATCGTACTCCTCATCATAATCTTCCTCTACTCCGAAGTCTATCATTTCCAGGATGAAATCATCCATGTCCATGTCAGCATTCTTCTTGAAAGAGAAGACACACTTGTGGTCAAAGAGGAAAGAAAGAGAACCGGTAGTTCCCATGTTGCCGCTGAACTTGTTGAACACAGAACGGACATCGGCCACAGTACGTGTGGTGTTATCAGTAAGAGTATCCACAAATACAGCAACGCCATGAGGACCGTATCCCTCGTAGGTTACACTCTTGTACTCGCTCTGATCCTTGCCCATGGCATTTTTGATAGCACGCTCGATATTATCCTTAGGCATATTCTCACGCTTACATACTGCAATGACAGAACGCAGGGAGGGATTGTTTTCAGGTTCAGGTCCACCAGCCTTCACTGCTATGGCAATCTGCTTGCCCAAGCGTGTAAATGTCTTGGCCATGTGGCCCCATCTTTTCATTTTTGTTGCTTTGCGATATTCAAATGCGCGTCCCATATATTATGTATTATATTAGAGTATTATTACTTATGTATCATTTATCTGAGTTCGGCTCCCAACTGTTTTGTAAACTGCAATATAAGCTTTTGCATGATACCATCAATGACCTTGTCGCTCATGGTCTTTTCTGTATCCTGAAGAATAAAGTTTACTGCATAAGACTTCTTGCCGGCTGGCAGATTCTTACCCTCATACACATCAAAAAGTGTAACGGCCTTCAGCATTTTTTTCTCCGTTTGATATGCAATCTGTTCTATCTTGCCAAATTCCACACTTTGGTCTATCAGCAACGCCAAATCTCTACTTACTGCAGGGAACTTGCTTATTTCAGTATATTTGACAACCTGGTTGCGTACTGTCTTCATTACAAGGCCCCAATTGATATCAGCAAAGAATACATGATTGTCTATATCAAAAGACTTGCGTATCTTGTGACTTACAATACCCATCTTAACCAATACTTTTCCGCCTCTGTTGCGAATTTCCAAGCTCTTGTCGAAGATATCCTCACTACCTTCAGCAAACACCAGCATGCCAAAAGGTACACCCAATCGGGAAAGGATATTCATGACATATGCCTTTAGTTCGGCACAACTACTATCCTCATTGGCATGTGCCCAATTTCCGCATACGCGCTTACCCGTAACCCAAAGGCCCATGTGCATCTCCTCGGAATATGCGTCCAGAACATGCTTGATTACCTCAGAATCCCGACTATCAGATACCCCAGGAATGATGCCGGCATACTTACGTGCCTCATCAAACCGATAACAATTTCCAAACTCAAACAAACGTAAATCCGGCATACGGTGAGCCGTATTGCGAGCAATGCTCTCCAAGCCACCGAACAGAATACTCTGGCGCAACACACTCAAATCCTGTGACAGAGGATTGAGCAGACGTACACAATTCTCTGCCTTATACGCAGTCTGCGTACCATTGGTATAATAGGCAGCCTTGTGCAGACTATTATTCAATATCTCACGGAAACCACAACCAACAAGTTGTTCTGCTACAAGGTTCTGCATCTTGTAGCTCTTGTCAGTCTCACCCTTTACCGACAAGCTGGACTTCACTGTAGTGGGTATCTCGATATTATTGTAGCCATAGATACGCAGTATATCCTCCACAACATCACAAGGCCTGCGTACATCCACCCTATATGCAGGCACAGAAAGCTGCAAACCTTCCGCATCCTCATCCAGAATGGTCATTTCAAGGCTGGTGACTATGCTCTTGACTGTATCCGCAGGTATATGCTTGCCTATCAATGTGTCTACATAGGCGTACTTCAAGTCCACATTAAAGTCTGAAACATACTGATGGCATACATCCACAATCTCCATGCTTACCTTGGCTCCGGCCAGTTCCTTGGCCATGATGGCAGCCTGTTTCAGTGCATATATCTGGCCATCGGGATCTATGCCACGCTCAAACCGGAAACTGGCATCTGTCTGCAATCCGTGGCGTCTGGAACTCTTGCGAATCCATGTTGGGTTGAAGTATGCGCTTTCCAGCAAGACATTACGTGTAGTATCATATGTACCACTACCTTTACCGCCAAACACACCGGCAATGCACATTGGTTCGTTGGAATTGCATATAGCCAAGTCACGATTGCTAAGCTTATGCTCCTCACCGTCCAAAGTAACAAATGCAGTACCCTCGGGCATGGTCTTCACTATCACTTCCCCACCCTGAATCATATCTGCATCGAAGCAATGCAGAGGCTGTCCATAAGCCATCATGATATAGTTGGTAATATCCACTATATTATTGATTGGACGCAGGCCAATGACGCGCAAACGTTCCTGTAACCATTCCGGGCTTTCCTTCACCTCGCAATCGGTAAGAGTCAAGGCACAGTACCTAGGACAAGCCTCGGCATTCTCCACCTTCACCGGAATTGTCAGGGAAACATCATCCACCTTGAATGCATCACATCCGGGACGATGCAACGATGTCTGGTAACCATTCTGTATCAACCACGCATACAAATCGCGTGCCACGCCATAATGACTGCAAGCATCCGCACGGTTAGGCGTTATATCGACTTCAATGAGGTAATCACTCTCTATATGGTAGTACGCCTTGGCCGGAATACCTACCGGAGTATCCTCCGGCAACACGATAATACCATCGTGGCTGGAACCTACACCTATCTCATCTTCGGCACAAATCATGCCCAGACTCTCTACACCACGCAATTTGCTACGCTTGATTACAAACTCCTTGTCACCATCATATAACACGGTACCTACCACTGCAGCGATGACTTTTTGTCCGGCAGCCACATTGGGTGCACCACACACTATCGGCAAAGGTACCTCCTGTCCGACATCAACGGTACAGACATGCATGTGGTCACTGTTGGGATGGGGTTCGCACGTCAACACATGTGCCGTCCACAATCCTTCCAAACCTCCCTTTATGCTTTGGACTTCCTCCACGCTACCAACCTCCAGACCGATGCTCGTAAGTGCAGCTGCCACTTCATCGGCCGTAAGGTCGAAATCTACATAGTCACGAAGCCACTTGTAAGATATATTCATAGTGTATATATATTATATATAATGTATACCGCATTTGGAATGCAAAATTATAAAAATTTATGCATATTAGCAGTACAAACCGGCAAATAAATTATGCTATGCAAACTTATGTTGCCTTGGCTATTCGTCTGGCATGTTTCAAAACGGTGTATCCATGCCACCTGGTGACGGAGGTGGCAGTTCCCCGCCAAACGGATCTTGGGACATTATTTTGGCCTGCTCCTCGGAAGACAATCCTTTGGACTCTATTATCCCTCCTTGCTCCCCGGGGACAGGCACATATCTATTCTCATTTGTATCAGAAAATCTTGCGAATTCTCCACGGAACTCAAGTATCACATCACCCACTGCGCCATTACGATGCTTGGCTATGATAATCTCGGCCTTGCCTCTAAGATCTCTTCCCTTTTCGTCCTGGAATATCTTGTAGTATTCAGGACGATGGATGAAGCATACCATATCGGCATCCTGCTCTATGGCACCTGATTCGCGCAAGTCGGATAGCTGCGGGCGTTTGTCAGAACCTTCGCGCGACTCCACTCCACGATTCAACTGCGACAAGGCTATAATGGGTATGTTCAGCTCCTTAGCCAACTGCTTCAGGCTTCGGCTTATGGTAGACACCTCCTCCTGACGACTGCCAAAACTCATCCCCGAGGCATTCATCAACTGAAGATAGTCTATCATGATAATCTTAACACCATGCTCACGTACCAAACGACGTGCCTTGGTGCGCAGTTCAAATACGCTCAGCGAGGGGGTATCGTCCACATATATGGGAGCATCATATAGTTGAGTAATACGCGCATCCAGCTGACTCCATTCATATGGGGCCAGTTGACCACTCTTGATTTTCTCGCCAGGTATTTCACACACGTTCACTATCAAACGGTTCACCAACTGCACATTGGCCATCTCCAGAGAGAACATGGCACAGGGTATCTTCATATCCACGGCCATCTTCCTGATCATTGAAATCACAAATGCCGTCTTGCCCATGGCAGGACGGGCTGCAATAATGACAAGGTCGGAGTTCTGCCAACCGGATGTCATCTTGTCCAAGCCCTCGAATCCTGACGACAGGCCCGAAAGACCATCGGTACGCGCTGCAGCCCTTTGCAACATGTCATAAGCATCCTTTATGACAGGATTTATTTGCGTATAGTCCTTCTTCATGTTGTTTTGCGACAACTCGAAGAGTCTGCCTTCGGCCTCCTGCATCAGGTCATCCACATCAGTCGCAGGGTCAAAGGCCGACTGCTGTATGCGACTGGAATAAGTAATAAGCTGTCTTGCAAGTGATTTCTGCTGTATTATCCTGGCATGATACTCTATATGGGCACTGCTTATCACAGCATCTGACAATGCTGCCACATATGGCATACCTCCAACCTCGTCCAAATGCCCTTTACAATCCAGCTGCTCAACCACAGTGATGACATCCACCGGTTTCTGCTGAGCAGCCAAATCACGGATAGCCTCATACACCAACTGGTTCTTGTGTTCATAGAAACTCTCCGGACGCAATATCTCCGCCACCTGCCCAAAAGCGTCCTGTTCATTCATCAAGGCACCCAACACGGCCGTTTCCATTTCCAAATTCTGCGGTTGGCGGTGTCCCAAGGCATCCATGCTTGGCACCTCTACTATTTTTGGATTTATCTTACGTTTCGATTCTGCCATACCATAAGGGTATTAACTAAGCGACTATGATTATATTATTACATTGTAGGTGCAGAACACTGATTGGCATCTGACATTGCCTCCTCAGCATGCTGTCTGCAAGCACTGGCAAAGGTAAGGATTTTATACGAGTTCGACAAAAAACGCCATGTTATTCTTGGCCGTCTGTACAAAAAGGGATAACTTTGCCAACATGGTAAAGACTAATTCAATATACGCCTGGTGGCTGGCAGCCAGGCCCAAGACCCTTAGTGGAGCTGCCGCCCCGGTGGCGGTGGCTTTGTCGGCCGCCATGCACGAATACGGACACATCGACCTCTTGCCGGCAACGCTATGCCTGTTGTTTGCTTTGCTGATGCAAATTGATGCCAACCTGGTGAACGACTACTTTGATTGCATTCATGGAGTGGACGGAGAAGAACGCCTTGGCCCCGAACGCGCATGTTCCCAAGGCTGGATTACCCTACCGGCCATGCGTATCGGCATAGGAATGACTACGCTGCTGGCATGCCTCGTTGGCCTGCCGCTTGTGACGTGGGGGGGATGGGAATGCATTATTGTCGGGGGTGCCTGCGTGCTATTCTGCTTTCTCTACACCACCTTGTTTTCCCGCATTGCCATGGGGGACATTCTCGTCGTACTCTTTTTTGGAATCATACCCGTAGGCTATACGTTTTATTTTCAAGGCCCCTATAACTCCATTGCGGATATCCCTTCCGGAGTATGGCTTCTGGCCTTAGCCCAAGGACTAATTGCGGATTGCCTCTTGTTGGTGAATAATTTTCGTGACCGCGATACAGACGCAAAAGCAAACAAAAACACCCTCGTCACCATAATCGGCCCATCGGCAACCTTGCATATATATAGCTTCATAGGTTTCCTTTCGGTAGCTTTAGCCATATATGGCATACTTGTACTGTCAGAGCAATACACTGTACTCCACTACCTGCCACTGTTTTTCTTACCCATCCACTTCCGAGTGCTGGTTGCAATGAGCACAATCTACAGTGGCAAGGCACTCAACCGCGTGCTGGGCATGACAGCAATGTCCATCCTGGCATTTGCCGTACTGGTATCACTCAGCCTAATCCTATCAAACTAATTTAGATAGGAGAAACATTGCAAACGATAAAGAACACGGGAGGGCAATCATTCATTGATATGATTGCCCTCCCGTGTTGTCCAAGAGGTGCCTGGCGGATTCGAACCGCCGTAGACGGTTTTGCAGACCGTTGACTAAGCCACTCATCCAAGGCACCTTGTTCCTTGTTTGCGAGTGCAAAGGTACAACAATTATCCGAAGTAACCAAATAATCTCGACACATTTTATTAGTCCTCCATCAACAACACCCGCACCAAACCGTGTTTCATTGCTGATTTTCAACGCATAAAGGTCTGATGTGCTCTTTGCATCTTTTTGTACTCCAAACACCAGACATGAGGGCAACCATACATGTTGCCCCCATCATTAACCCCTATAATTATCCTTTGGGGTCTCCTCAATGGAATCGTCTTTTCCGTTCATGCCATCCTTGAAACTGCGTATGCCCTTACCCAGACCGTTCATGAGTTCGGGTATCTTCTTTCCTCCGAACAACAACAATACCACAAGGGCGATAACCACTATTTCCTGAAATCCTACTCCAAACATGTTTCTTTAATTTATATTTAATGATTACTTTTTGCAATATCAAACCTCAGAGAGTGTCTTGCTTGAGCTTTTCTACAAAACTGTCTATCTTATTCAACTCTTTGGGGATGTCTATCTTTTGCGGACAATGGCTGACACATTGCCCGCAACCTATGCAGTGGTCTGCCTAGCGCAAGCGCGGCACGCTACGGTCATAGCCTACCAGAAAGGCACGGCGTGATTTGCGATAGTTCTCGTCTTGACGGTTTTGGGGTACACAGCCCTCGTTCACGCACCTATTATAATGCAACAATATGGACGGGATGTCTATCCCATACGGACACGGCATACAATACTTGCAATCGTTACACGGTATGGTCGGGTACTGTTCAATGAGTTTGGCCGTATCAAAAAGAAAGTCTTTTTCGTCCTGTTCAAGAGGAACAAGCGGTGAATAAGTAAGGAGATTATCCTGAAGATGTTCCATGTATGTCATGCCGCTAAGCACGGTCAGTACGTTTGGCAACGACCCGGCAAAACGAAATGCCCATGATGCCACACTACGCTCCGGGGTATGCTGCTTGAGGCGAGCCACTATGTGATCAGGCAACTTGGTAAGACGACCTCCCAACAAAGGTTCCATAACATTCACGGGAATGCCGTGCTTTTCCAATTCCGTATACAAGTATTCCGCACCTATGCCACTTCCCTTGGCTATGTGCCAATCCACATAATTCAGCTGAACAAGAACAAAATCCCAATGATAAGTATCGTGCAGGGCAAGCATTGCGTCAAACACTTCCTTGGAACCATGGAACGACCATCCCAGATGACGTATGCGTCCGGCCTTGCGTTCCTCCATCAGGAAATCCAGCATGCCATTGTCCACATAACGTTTGCGGAACTCCTTCATGCCACCGCCGCCTATGGCGTGCAACAGGTAATAGTCGATATAGTCCACCTGCAATTCCTTGAATGAGCGATGATACATCGCCAATGAATTTTCACGGGAAGAATCAGAGAAGTTCGACAATTTGGTGGAGATGTAATAGGCACTGCGCGGATGCCTTTTCAGGGCAGTGCCCGTGGCACGCTCCGACCACCCTTGCACATACACCGGAGACGTGTCGAAGAAGTTCACGCCATGCTCCAAGGCATAATCTACCAGGCGGTTCACCGCATCCTGATCTATAAGGTCGCCATGCCCGTCGGGATTGGGGACGGTGGGCCAGCGCATGCATCCGTAGCCCAGCAAGGAGACCTTGTCGTTACCCAGCGCGGAAGGAAATTGCCTGTATGTCATCTTGCCTGCACCCGGATCTGCCGTATAGCCAACACCGTTGCCGGAATTGCCAGGTGTGCACCCGGGCAACGCGACAGCGGCTGAGCTTATACCAACTATTCTGAGAAATTCTCGTCTATCCATATCATTTCCTGAACTTATATCATTCTGTGGACTTCATGCCCCTCCACATGGATGGCACTGAACGGACGGGCAGGACAAAGGTTCTCGCATGCGCCACACCCTATGCAACGTTCGGTATCAACCACCGGTATTGTCAGTTTGCCGGTCTTGTCCCTCTTCATGGGCACCATCTGTATGGCTCCTGTCGGACAATGCCTTGCGCAGTTGCCGCATGGCTGCCCGTCACGTACCGGTATGCAGTTTCTTCTTCTCCACACGGCATGCCCTATCTGTATGGAAGACTTCTCTTCACGGGTAACTGGACGGATAGGACCGGCCGGACATACCTCGGAACAGCGTGTACATTCCGGACGGCAATAACCACGTTCGTAAGACATCTCCGGCTGCATCAGCCTCGACAAGTCAGATGATGGGCGCAACACACCGTTGGGACAGACCGACACACACAACTGGCATGCCGTGCAATGCTGTGCAAAATGTTGCGCGCTGACAGACCCGGCGGGCAATATGGGAGTCTTACGCACCGGAGCCTCCTTGTCTTCTATTATAGCCAGTCCACCGTCCACTTTCATCTTCTGGGCCTTGACTATGCCAGTGGCGGCAAATGCCGCACTCGAAGAAAGGAATGCCCTACGTGCAACAGAAACTTCACTATGCTTCTTGCTTGTTGTTGCAGGCGGCACCTCCGTCACAAGCGCAGGACGATGCCAGGGAGCCATACCCACATATTTGATGGCTCCTTTCTTGCATTTGCCGATACAATCCATGCAGGCCACACATCTGCTGTAATCAACAGCATGCCGGGACACATCTATGCATGAAGCCTTGCAATTCCTGGCACACAGCCCGCAGTCCACGCATTTGAATGCATCCATCACTGGTTTGAACCAAGCGAAACGTGCAAAGAACCCAAGTACAGTACCGACAGGACAAATGGTATTGCAATACGTGCGACCACCGCGCCATGCCAAAACGGCAAGCAGCAAGAGTGTCACACAGGACACAGTCATTGTCACAACGCTATTGATCCACACATCCGTCTCATAAAATGCATAACTGTCCACACGTTCTGCCAAGTAAGCCAAGCCGTTATTGATGAAATACCATATTGGGGCCAGCAGGTTGCCAGCTATACGACCATATGCACTGTAAGGAGCCAACAGGCGCGCCGACAGGCCGATACCCATGACCAAGGACAACACAAAAAGTACCAGCATACCATACCGCAACCAACTCTTTGCCGGAGAATAAGTATAACGATTACGGCGCACCCTCTTGCCCAACCATGCAAAAATATCCTGCATCACGCCCAAAGGACATATTACGGAACAGTAGATACGGCCGAATGTCAAAGTAAGCAAAACAAGCAACAGTACAACTCCGACATTCACCGCCAGCAAGGCAGGCAGGAACTGTATCTTGGCCATCCATGCAAACCATCCATGTATGCACCCGGTGAAATCCAAAAACATGGCTGTAATCGCAGCAAAGAAGATTAGGGCCAAAATGATTCTTAGTGTCCTCAACATTACAGAATTATTGGGTATTATTTCAAACAGAACAAGACCACGGCATGCAACAATCAAGAATTATGACCATACATGATTTTAACTGTCCTTAGACCATATCGCATCGAATACATTGCTCCGCTACGCCTTTCATGATGCAAATATATATTTTTTTGTTCTAAATCAAGCACAACGGCATCAATAAAACATCTACTATGAACAAAAAAAATGGTACCGCCAAATCGGAGGCAGCACCATTATCATTGTAGCGACTACGGGAATCGAACCCGTGTTCCATGCGTGAGAGGCATGTGTCCTAACCCCTAGACGAAATCGCCATTAGCATTCATTTGCCATGCAAAGATACGGCAAATCCATAAATAATCCAAACTTTGCGGCAATTATTTATCTTTGTACGTGACATGACAGCTCCAGATTACATCGCGGTTGTACGGTTTAGTATCGGCAAGACATCTTCTATTGCCAAAAGGACAACTCCGGATTGAAAAGCCATCTCAGGGATGATGCGATTTTGTCCCAGTACACTCGGCACCTCGACAATACTATTAACGCTATCCAGACAACACTATAACCACGCTCCCGACAATACTATATTCAAGGCTGCGACAATAACATTCTCAAAATAGATTTCAACGAGGGTATCGTATATATACACTACACTTTCTTTGCCCCCAATCGGTCATTAGGTCTTCAATACGTTTTGTCTTTAACCCGAATCGGTCATTAGATTTCCAATCCGTTTTGCCTTTATGTTCGTGCGTATTGCAACCGTTTTGTCGAAGGCATAGCGAGCTATGGCAAGACCAGACGGGAAGCAAGACGGCGAAGAGAAGGGCAAAATGGAGGAAAAGGCAATATAAAGCAGATGATTTATACAAATTGACGTTCTAATGACCGATTGGGGGTTAAGCAGGTAAATAGGAATTATACGTTTAGGGCGAGCCATTGCAATGGCTCGCCCTAAACGTATATAAATCATAATTAAGCGCTTCAGTATAGCGTACACTCTCCCAACAAAAGCCCACAACCTTGTCAGGCCTCATTCGGAATTGACGTGCGCATATGATCTAATTCAGGATACCGTACCTGTTATCATACCACTCCCTGTGCCATCATCGCACGGGCAACCTTCATGAAACCTGCCACGTTGGCACCACGTACATAATTGATGCTGCCGTCTTCACGCTCGCCATAGCGGACACATTGGGTGTGGATGCTGTGCATGATCTCGTGCAGGCGTTTGTCCACGTCTTCGGCACTCCATACTATATGTCCTGCATTCTGGCTCATCTCCAGGCAGCTGGTGGCCACGCCGCCGGCATTCACCGCTTTGCCGGGAGCATACAAGGTATGAAGTTTCAGGAAATGGTCGATGGCCTCTGGCGTACAACCCATATTGGATATTTCACCCACACACAGCACGCCATTGTCGGTGAGGCATGCGGCATCCTCGCCATTCAACTCGTTCTGTGTGGCACACGGCAATGCAATATCCACCTTCTGTTCCCAAGGACGACGTCCGGGGAAGAACGTGGCACCGGGATAACGCTCTGCATACGGGGCCACGATGTCGTTGCCGCTGGCACGCAGTTCCAACATATAGTCTATCTTCTCGCCACTGATGCCGTCCGGGTCGTAGACATATCCGTCGGGACCGCTTATGGTGACAACCTTCGCCCCCATCTGTGTGGCTTTGGTGGCGGCACCCCATGCCACGTTTCCAAATCCGCTTATCGCTATGGTCTTGCCTTCAATGTCATGACCGGCACGACGCAACATTTCACGCACGAAATACAGGCCGCCAAAGCCAGTTGCCTCGGGACGTACCAAAGAACCACCGTAGTCCAGGCCCTTGCCTGTGAGAACACCGCTGAAGTCCCTGGTAAGACGCTTGTACTGGCCGAACAGGTATCCTATCTCCCTTGCCCCCACACCGATGTCACCGGCAGGAATGTCCACCTCGGGGCCTATATGACGATACAGCTCGCTCATAAAAGATTGACAGAAACGCATCACTTCTGCATCGCTCTTGCCACGTGGAGAAAAGTCGCTGCCACCCTTGCCTCCACCCATGGGAAGTGTCGTGAGAGCGTTCTTGAACGTCTGCTCAAATCCCAAGAACTTAAGGATACTCAGATTCACACTGGCGTGGAACCGCAAGCCTCCTTTGTAGGGGCCTATGGCGCTGTTATACTGGACACGGTAGCCAAGGTTTACCTGCACCTTGCCACGGTCGTCCACCCAAGGCACACGGAAAGTAATAATGCGCTCTGGTTCAACCAGGCGTTCCAGCAAGGATGCCCGTTCCCACTCGGGGTGACTGTTATAGACATCCTCGATACTTGCAACCACTTCTCTCACAGCCTGCAGGTACTCTCGTTCCCCAGGATGCTTGGCCTCAAGAGAGGCCATGAATTTGTTTATGTCTAACATAGAATAAATGGTTAAAAAGAATTTATTTACACATAGAGCATGTTTTCGGCTCTATCTATTTACTGACGCCAAAACGTTTAAGTACGAAAGATGGTGAACACCGGAAATAAACTCCGAAACTGAACGGAGTACGGAACTCGCCATTGGTGACATGCGGCTCTGGATGATTGTCGTCTGCCGGACATGCCAGTGCCCCAGTATGGCAGAGATATGCCTTCACATCGGCTCCAACGGTGTAGGCACCGGCAAAGGTTCGTGAGTATTCCACACCTAACATGGCCGTGGAAACATCTGCGAACCGGCCACCAGGTTTCTTGGTGCTGAGGGTGCCAAAGAAAGGGCTGCCATAAAGGGAACAAAAGTCACGTGCGGTGAACAATCCAGCCGTAACACGCAGGTCGTGAATAAAGTCCACACTGGCACGTACCCACATGGCTGGTCCTCCCTTGAAAGGCCACAAACTACCACTCTGCTGAAAACACCCCAAAGCCAAAGCCTCGGCACTGATTCCGGTAACCACCTTGTGCTGTGGAGCAGAGTAGCGGTAGGCCAATCCCAAGGCACCGTTGGCAATGGTCTGGACACCCAGCTTTGTATTGTCCTGCTCCCCTCCCCTATGTTGCAATATCAATTGGACAGGGATGGACAAGCTGTGAATGCCGCCCTCTTCGCGACGATACCTCCATACGTTTATGTCTTGAGTCCACCCCACGGTAAAAGCCTCTTGATGCGAAGACTCCTTGAAGATATAGCTTTGCCAGTTAAGCCACAAATCGGAATGCCAGCGGCGTGTATCCACAATCATCTGGAAACCCATCTCCGGATCATCGGTAAGCACAAGTTCGGGATTGTACATGACCTCGGAAAGACCATGCGTCATGCCTCCATAGATATTGCCCACAGCCAAGGTGATATGCCTGAAAGAGGCCGTAGCACGAAAAAAAGGCAACAGATGCGCTCCGGACTGATATTGGTCGCCTTTCCATGTGGCAATGTCATGAAACACATAACAGGGATACTTGTTGGCACCAGAGTAGATGGTTGCATGCAACCCGAGTTCCAACCTGATTTGCCGGATCGGCATGTATGTAAGTCGTGGCTGCAATCGCACACCAGGCAGGGAGTATCCTGCCTGTACATTGCCATCAAATTCATTGTCCTTGAAAAAAGCCAAGGCCTCGAGTTCAAATCCCAATGTGTTGATACGCGTGGTGTCCACAGCATATTCCTGGTCGCCAATACGTCGCGCCATATCGGCATCATCGTCGGAATTTGCATTGGCCGCAATGGTTGCACCGAGAACCACAAATAGCGCCGCAATTAGTCTCATAAATGAATAATATTTCATATTTTCAGGGCTAAGTTACAAAGAAACGGGCAATCAAGCAACGATTAAGCACAGGTATTTTGCTTTTTGTTGCGGAGAAAGCCTCTTAAGACCCAATCGGTCATGGTATTTCAATGCCGTTTTGTCCTTTACATCCGTCAGATTGCAGCCGCTTTGGCTAATGCATGAGCGACTGGGAGCAAATGATGGTAACGCAACATTATTTAAGTCTTCAGATTTTGGCATACACGCACTTAATCGTACCTTTGTCCGAAAAGGAGATAAGGATGCAGATACACTTCGCCCCGTTGCAGGGATATACCGGTTTTGAGTACCGTGGCACACATGCCAGACATTGCGGTGGTGTGGATACATACTATACTCCATTCATACGTTGGGATAAAGGCGGAGTGAGGGACAAGGACATCAGGGACATACTGCCGGAAAACAACCGCGGCCTGCACCTGATACCACAGATATTATGTTCCTGCACCGATGATTTCAACCGTCTTGCCGATGCGGTGCAGGAACAAGGCTATAAGGAAATAGACTTGAACATGGGTTGCCCGGCTCCAATGCAGACAAGACGCAGGTACGGAAGCGGTATCCTGCCACATCCGGATATGGTGCAAGGACTGTTCCGGGAAATGGACAGAAGACCCGAAGTCCGGTTCTCAGCTAAAATGCGGATGGGTCTGGAACAAGATGACGAGTGGTGTGCCCTGGCAGACATAATAAACAAGGCTCCTCTGCAACATCTGTGCATACATCCTCGAATAGGACGGCAAATGTACAAAGGCGAGGTGAACATGTCCGTATTCCGGGAAATGACCGAAAGAATACATGTACCTATCATATATAATGGGGACATCACATGCATGGAAGACATAGCTGCCATGGAAGCAGAATATCCCACGTTGCACGGTATAATGATAGGCCGTGGCATGCTGGCACGCCCTACCTTGGCCCAGGAATACCGTAGGAAAAATGAAATGCCGTTGCACGACCGTAAGGACATCCTTATGAATATGCATGAGGACATGCTGGCATGCTGCACAAGAAAGTACAAAGTGGAATCACAGATACTACTGCACATACATGCCTTTTGGGAATATCAGGAAAAGGAACTTGACCGCAAGGTATGGAAGAAGATAATGAAAGCAGGAAACATGAAGAACTACTTGGAAGCAATAAGACAACTATGAAAAGAACATTATTACTTATCACCGTGGCGATGGTCACTATTGGAATGAGGGCGCAGAATCCACTGCCAAAAGTCTATGACGAGAACATCGACCCTATGGCACAGATAGACAGTGCCCTGACCAAGGCGGCAAAGGAGAAAAAGAACGTAATAGTTCAATTAGGCGGCAACTGGTGCGTGTGGTGTCTGAGGTTTGCAGATTTCATCACAAAGAATGCCCAAATAGATGCGGTCATCAAGCAGAACTACGAATATATACACGTGAATACGCCACGGCGCGGAACTCCTCAGGCCAAGGCCGTAGAACCTCTGCAGAAACGTCTAAACAACGCCGGGCGTTTTGGCTATCCGGTACTCGTTGTGTTGAGTCCGGATGGCAAAGTGTTGCACATACAAGACAGCAGTTTTCTTGAGTCCGACAAAAGCTACGATGCCCCCAAAGTGCTCAGATTCCTAAATAACTGGACACCGGAAAACGTAAAACAGTAACCAATGACGCCATGAACATAATACGCAATCTCTATATGGCACTGTCACTGATGACACTGCCAGCTGTATGTCAAGCGCAAGACACGCTTGACATAAACACAGACAGCATATGCATAGACATCCTCTACATGATGCCACTACGTTACAGCACCAAAGCCGTGACAGACTTTTCTCTCTGCATCAAGGGCGATACCGTAATCTCAAGGCTTCCATATATGGGACGTGCCCACCAACCAACTTTCGGCAACACGGACAACCTTAATTTCTCCATGCCAGCCACGAAAAAAAGCATAAATAAAGGAAAGAAGGGCAAAACCGTAATCAAGCTCTCCTGCAAGAACAATGCCATCAATTATGACTTCAAGATTGAAGTCTATCCGGAAGGCAGTGCCTATGTCCACCTTGTTCCGAGCAATGCCGATGCCATAGGCTACAGGGGAGAGTGGAAATGAATCCTACCGCTCGAACAAGCCCAAAGCCTCGCAAGCCTTGTAAATGCCATTGTCATCTACTGCGGACGTAACCATGTCGGCCTTGGATTTAAGTTCCGGAATAGCATTGCCCATGGCCACCTTATACCAGTCATCGGTGAACATGGAAAGGTCGTTCATGGCATCTCCGAATACGATTGCATCTGCATAAGGAGCATTGAAATAATCCATCACTTTCTTTATTCCAAAGGCTTTGTCCGATGGCTCCACAAAAAAATACTCCTTATGGAAACGACACCATGGCAAGCCGGCAAGAGCTTCCAAAGATAATTCCTCAGGATAGTAACAGGCAATGTAAGCCTTGTATATCTGCTGGTAATCTTCCGGTTTCAGGCCTTTGACAACCAGCGACTTCATGTAAGTATCATGAGTAAAATCCTCAAAACGCCCGTCGGGAACATAACGGGTATCGGAATTATCCACTTGTAATCCCCATGGAATATCTTTTGTCTGGCATTCGCGTATCAGACTTATGACCTTGTCGCGATCCAGTGGCGTGATACCTATAAGGTTACCGTTGATGGTAACTCCGTATCCACCGTCACTCACCATATTCTCGAAGCCGAGACTACACATATAATCCACTGCCATAGCCTGGGACCTCCCGGTGGCAATGCAAAGAAAATGTCCCGCCTCGCGCAACTTTGCCAAGGCCAATCTCGTGGACTCCGGTATGTAGGTATTGCCATATCCGCCGGCAGCAAGGGTTCCGTCTATATCAAAGAACAGGTATCTCTTCTTGGGCATGATGCTATATCTTTCTTGATTTGTTTATAATACAATTTACACTTATACTGCAAGTCGGTCGTGCGAAATCTGCCACTATTTCTGCTTGGAGTATTTTTTGATCAGGCTATAGGCTTGGTACAAGCCCATCTCGCCTGCCTTGGACAAATCGGCAAGCCCTTTCTGCGCCTCCCCAGCCAGAATATACGCCACACCACGATTGTAATAGGCTTCCGGCATATCTGAATCTCTGGCTATGGCTTCGGTATACGCGGAAATGGCAGAAGCATAATCCTTCAGCTTGACATAAGTGTTGCCGACATTATATGATGCATAAGGGAAAGTCGGGATAGACTTTGCACAAAGTTTCCAATCCTGCAACACTTCCAGATATCCGAGACGCAACTCGCTATCATTGAGAGGCTGAGCCTCTATTTGTGAAGTTCGCACCTGGGCGCGAAGAAAATGCAGAAGAGGATTTGGCCGTGGAACAGCGACAATCATTGAATCCAACAAAGTCATTGAGGTCTCAAAGTCACGTACGATATAATTGTCAAGGACAGACTGGAATCTTTGCCCCAGTATGTCGTTACGCACGACTCTTTCCTGGTGCATGGAAAGACGGGCACTGTCCAAAGTAATCTCCTCGCTGCACACAAGAAGTGGCTGTTCCAGTCCACAACTCTTGGAGAAATCCTCTACCTCCTTGCTATAAGGCATATAGCGGCGAGTTGGATGATTGGCACGATAAAAGCCCAATACATACATCGGCAGACACTTGAGTTCTGTCTGACGATTTTGTACTCTACCACGGAACTCACTGGCATAAGTGTCCATACCCGACTGCTCGTCATCCACAACCAACTTGTTGTAATCCTCGATGTCGGTATCACTCTTCTTTCTCGTTGTCTTTTGTACCTTATAGGTTCCTGTACGAGCTTCCATTTCAGCCTTGAGTACTCTGAACTCGTCTCGTTCAGCCCCGTAAGTGTCACCAATCTTGCGCAATATAGCGGCACGCTGACGATAACCTGCCCAAAACTGTGGATATGAATCAATAACCGTACTGATATCGCGAATGGCACCACGGTAATCTCCGGTTTGATCCAACAGGATGGCCCTGTTGTAAAGGGCTATCATATTGTCAGGTTCCACGGAGAGGACATAGTCAAAATCCTCAATGGCACGATTGTCATCCCCCACCTGTGCACGCAAAAGACCTCGGTTGTAATGCGCCACATAACTGTTCTTGTCTATTTCTATGGCCTGGTCATAGTCCGACATCGCTCCACGGATGTTCTGCTGATGGAAACGTGTCAAGGCACGGCTGACATACAATCCGGAAAGACGGGGTTTCTGCATTATGGCCCTATTCAAGGCAGCCTCTGCCTCGGGATACTCTTCTCGTCTTACCAGCATGGTGGCTTTCATGCTCCATGCCCCACCGTCATAGTTGTCGAGAACCAAGGCACTGTCCACCCATACCTCGGCACCGACAGTATCTTTCTTGGCCAAGGCGACCTGTGCCTTCATTGTACATTGCGACGACTCGCGAGGCCACAACACCATCATGCTGTCCAATGCCACATCGGCACTGTCATAATGATTGATTTCCATCATGCACAGCACCATATTATGCCAGTTGTTGCGCTCCATTGGGTTTTGCTGCAAGGATGCCTGATAGTCATCCACGGCCATGGCATAGCGTTCCATATTGATACGACAGAGAGCACGCAAAGTGTAATACTGCGCAGTGTATGGACGCCGGTCCAATGCCATGGAACAATCTGTCTCGGCACCACTATAGTCCTCAAGATAAAACTTGGCCAGACCACGATAAAAATAAGGTTCGGCCAAATACGGCTTGGCAGCAATGACGGAATTGAACCGCTGTATGGCCAATACGTAATCCTCGTAGTACAGGGCGTTTCTGCCCATGAGTATCACCCGGTTGGTATTGATTTGCGCGGATAATACCGCACTATATACAATGTACAGGAAAAAGAATATGTGACGCGGCATGCTGGTAAATGGATGTGCACGGGGTTATTTGTGCAAAGGCTTCACCTTGTAATCGGCACGGAAAAGACCCTTGGCCAATTGTTTCAACTTAGGAGCAATCAACTGGCGGCGCAAACCTTTCAGACGGTCTGTGTACACAACACCATCCAAATGATCAAATTCGTGTTGCATAACTCTGGCCAAGAAGCCATCGACCCATTCATCATGCTCCTGGAAATTCTCGTCTTGATATGTGACATGTATGCGTGTTGGCCTGCTCACTTTTTCAGAAAGCCCCGGCAATGAAAGGCATCCTTCCTCTTGTGTCTCCATCTCGCTGTCGTCGACTTCCTCTATATACGGGTTAATAAACACACGCTTATATCCTGCATACTGAGGCTCATCGTCACTGATGCAGTCCAAGTCTATGATAGCAAGCCTGATGGACAGTCCAACCTGTGGAGCTGCCAATCCCACTCCGTGACTTTTGGCAAGCGTTTCCCACATGTTCTGTATGATTTCCTGAAGTTGAGGGTAATCCGGATCTATTTCCTCTGTTTCCTTACGCAAAACAGGTTGACCGTATGTGTATATGGGTAATATCATTATTTATTATTCCTTCGTGTTAAACTTTAATTGATAGGCATGTATGCCTCCAAAGACTCTCCAAGTATGAAAATACAAGGCAACAAATCTGTCGTAATATGACAAGACTGATGTTTAAAGGCGACGCTCCATCCACCCCTGAAGGATAATGGTAGCACTTATCTCATCCACCAAGGCCTTGTTCTGACGAGCCTTGCGCCCTATTCCGCTATCCAGCATGACCCGATGGGCCAGCACACTGGTATAGCGTTCGTCCCACAACTCCACCGGTATATCGGGGAAGGCCGCAATCAATCTATTCACAAAAGCCTGGACGCGAGGCAAATTTTCGCTATCCAGGCCATTAGTCTGCTTAGGCAACCCAACAACGAACCTCTCTACAGGTTCCTTGGCTATATATTCCTGCAAAAACTTCATCAAAGAAGAAGTTTCCACCGTAGTCAATCCTCCAGCGATAATCTGGCAGGGATCAGTGACCGCCAATCCGGTGCGTCGTTTGCCGTAATCAATACTCAGTACGCGAGCCATCAATTATTTCTGATACAATATCCAAGCGTCAGCATAGGTAGAACGCACATTGTTACGTCCCTGCACGGCAGAAGCCTTGTCTGCATGAGTAGACAACACCACGCGATACATATTCGACGGACTCTTTACGATTTGTGCCTGATAACCCTGGCCTTTCAACTTATTCTGCAAAGCTGTAGCATTGGCTTGGACACCGAAACTTCCGACTACCACGCTGTAAGCCTTCAGACCTGCGCCGTTTACCACCGTAACATCCTCGGTACGTACTTTCTCGTTGCTATAATCAGTAACCGGAGTCACGGTCTGAACAGGAGTAACACTCACAGCGGAACCACTGTTCTCTTCTGTGTTCACGGGAGTAACAGTAGTGGTTGTGGTCTGCTGAGCTTGAGCCTTCTCATAGGCTTTCTTATACGCACTCTCACCACTTTTACAGGAACTTGCAGCAAAAGCTCCCATCAGGGCCACGCCCATCCAAAAAGTTTTCTTCATAATATTATTTGAAGTTAGTATAGAACTTATTCTAAGTATTCCAAGTTAGTAGGCATATCACACTATGCAAAGGTACGATAAATTCACGAATATAGTCATGACTAAGTGCTAATAATATACATTCACAATATAAAATACGTTAAACGAGTAAAAAAGCCGCTACTATTCAATGACGCAATAAATAAATTGCATATATTTGCGGTGAAAAACAATTCCCGATGACATACGACAAGGGGTTGTACAGAGAGATACACATAAATTCATAAACACAACTAAAAAACAAACGTTATGAAAGCAATCAATTATCTGTTGGCTTTTATTGGCGGTGCTGCCGTAGGTGCTGCTGCCGGTATTCTCTTTGCACCCGAAAAGGGTTCTAACACCCGTGCAATGATAGTTGAAAACCTCAAAAAGCGTGGTATCAAGCTTAGCAAAAAAGAATTGGAAGACTTGGCAAGCGACATCGCCGAGGATTTGGGCTTGGACAACGCAGAATAAACAGAGCAGTCTAAACTGCTACATAGTTTAAGATACATTGGAAGAATTCAAAGAGTTATTCCTCCTGTTAAAGGAATACATAGAGAAGCAGAAGGAAGATATGATTCTCGGGGCGGCAGAGAGCCTTACAAAGGTTCTCTCCGCCTTGATTACCGGAGCAATACTGTTCCTGTTCGGTTGCATCATCCTTTTGCTGGCCTGTATAGCATTGGCATTCCTCATAGGTGAATATATAGGCTCGACATCAACCGGATTTGCAGTAATGGCCGGTATTATATTGGCATTGGTACTCTTATTCTGGTTCAACCGCAAACAATGGGTCGTACAATCCATTGCGAGTTTGATGATTCAAGTTTTCTTTGGCCAATATCGCTCCAAGGACAATGACACGATAGAAAAATGACAGCCGAGCAAATACAAGACATACTGAATCACAAGGATATACTTTTGGCTATAAGCAACAAGCGTACCAAAAATCAAGTGGAGCTGGACAAATTGCAAAAAAAATTGATCACGGCTTTCAGAGTGGCTGTTGCTCCTGCACCACGCCCGACCAACACCATGGACATTGCGCTCAATGCTGCACGCAATGTGTTTCAAATTTGGCAAGGCGTAAGTTTCGGCCTCAAAGTTGTACGTGGTTTGCGTTCCGCATTCAAAATAAAATGAGCGACGGTAATTTCAATCGCGCTTTGTTGCCCCATACCCCGTACCACAGCGGATTGGCCACGGGAAGAATGCAAATGCGCAGTAAAGCCGAGGAGGCCTTAAAAGACATTCTGGAAGAATATTTTCCAGACACCACCATAAAACAACGTGAAGAAATAGTGAACATCTTCAAGGAAAAGATGCGTATCTGACATTGACCTTGGTTACGAATGAGGAATCAAAATTTTATGCCATACACTTATCAATAAGAATATATCTTAAGTCAGATATGCAGATTTCCACTTGGTTCAGCTACGCCATGACGGAAAGATGAGAGAAGAAATCCAACATAACAATAATCAAGTATATCGGTAGATAGATACGTAGACAAAACGTATAGCACTATTTCAAACTTTCTTAGTATTTTGCTGTTATGCAGAAAGAGCATTACCAGCAATGACAAAAAGCCTATACAATATCCATTAGTACAAGTATACGAAAATTTTGTAAATAAACCTGCCACAGTGCAGGTTTATTCGTATATACAATATAGGTATATAATAGGCATATACCTTACATTGTAAGGTCTTGTTGCTCGTTGCTGTTGAAGAATAAGGCCAAAATCTTCAATGATACAACGGGTAACAGAGGACTTTCAGACTTTATATATATAAATGTGCATTCCTCACATGTACATTATATAATTATAACAATCTTCACACACTTTTTATAACCATGTAATAGCTTCAAACAAACTTGGAGTATATGCCATAACCTTGCACCATGCATCATCCCTTATAGCAAAAAAAGTATCCATTTTACAGCAAAATGTTTTACAAACAGGCGTGTCTTCCAGCGGTAAGATACGCATCTTGGTGCAAAGGTACTGATTTTCTCGCATTTATCATAGCATTGAAAACAAAACTTGCTAAACATTTGTGCGTTTTTTCACGAAATGTTTTACAAATCTCTCCCATGATATTCACGAAACTCGCTGATTTACTACGAATAACGTACATGTGCGTATCTTACCGCTGGAAGACACGCACATACTGACAAGCAAATGGTACCGCAAGGAACAATGCAAGACACTGACTATCAGGACATATCGGTCCACGAAACATCTGTGGCTTGCTCCTTGAAACGGTCCACGTATTAACGTTATGGTGTAAATTATGGGCAATG
>JAMPDJ010000009.1 GCA_023665805.1 Bacteroides sp.
CAAACTTACAACTGAATCCTGTTTACATTTACACAAAATTTTGGACAGTGTCTAGGAGGATGTCTAATTTTATATTCGTAGACTTGACAGTCAGCCCCTTTCTGTATCTTGATAATACAAAAACCGCATAGAAGGCAAGTCAAACTTGCCAATAAAATTATTGATTTGGCTTGGCATATCCTATCATCCTATGAGGAGATTATTTGCCCCTCATTGTTATTCCGGCATGCTCTGTGCGTATATTTATCTGAGCCTTGGCCATGGAATCGCTGCCGATGTAACCGCTGTTGCTGCTGACGAAGCCAGTT
Organism: Bacteroides sp.; assembly: GCA_023665805.1. Lineage (GTDB taxonomy): Bacteria > Bacteroidota > Bacteroidia > Bacteroidales > Bacteroidaceae > Physcousia. Next base: position 309 of record JAMPDJ010000009.1, read on the forward strand.
TCAACATCACTCTCCTGCCGATGCGTACTGTGTACGCCCACCTTGACCTTGATGTCTCCGAACTTTGCTTTCAAGTCGTAGCGTGCGTTCATCTTGTCGGCAAGTAACAGGTTGACATCAGTATGGGCACTGTTGATGTCCAATCCGCCAAATGACTTACCATCGGCAATGGTGACACCTATCTCGCCATGCTGACACGATGATATAACCATCTTCTCTTTCAATGAGTCAACAGTGAATTTGCTGAATGATAATTTTCCATTCCCAGTATCCATGCGCTTGACATGCATGTTGCCAAAGTTATCGGAAAAGTCCAACCTGCCGACATGCTCTATGTCCACATTGCTGAAATCTGTCTTCACCGTAGCCTTGTTGGACTTGCCTATATTCAAGGAACCGTGGGATACTTTCACATTGCATGCATCCTCCACCTGCATTTCCAATATATATACTCCCCCAAATTCCACATTCACTTCAAGCTGTCTGCACTTGAGTCTGTCAGTGAAGTTGACATCCCCGAAACGATTCCTTATCTCAAACGACAACTTGTCATTTGGCACATACAACATCCACTCGTCTGACATGTTGTAATTGTCTTGTGGCAGTTCTACTGGGAGATATTCCAACACTAAAGAATAGACGTTTCCGACTTGCTCCTGCTTCACCATCCTGCTTTCCACCTTTTTCGCGGCTCTTTCCATGGTAGACGCACTGATGGTCAGTTTTCTTTCCAACAAGATCTCGTTCTTGTCCCAATGGACAATGGTAATCTTGCCAAAATCATTACTCAGTTTCAGCACGGCATTCTCCTTTATCTTGCTAAAACGGAATGTTTCTTTTTTCTCTTTGGTCTTCATTGCATCGGCACCCCATGCACCGGTAAACGGCATGCATACCAAAGCACAGACCAACAACAGCTGACATGTTACTTGTTTCATAATATAAGGTTATTTATTTCTATTGCACTACTTTCGCGCCACCCTCTCGTCCAACAGGCTGTGTATATGTTGCAGGCTGCGCAGGTGTGATTGGTATATCTGGGTGATATAAAAAATCTTCAAGTCATCCGAAACAGGTTCGTCCTGAAGACGTTCCACAAGTGAATCAGGTCCCTGTTCCAGCTTTTTCACTTCTTGCAGTAGGGTCTCCCGTGTGTCTTCGTCCATATTCTCTGTCAACATGAAGATATACTCGGATTCGCTCCACAACTTGGCCTTGTAATAGCCCCTTACCTCGGCTATGGTCAGTTCCATCTGCGTTGGTGCATCCTCGCCGATAGACCGAGGTCTGGCAAGCATCAGCACAAAACCTATAATGGCCGCAACCATGGCGGAAAACATTCCTGCATACAGCCATGGCCTACGACTACGAGAATGTTCCGCATGTTCCAGCTTGTCCAGAAAACGCTCTCTACAGCCTCGCGGCATAGGAGGAACGTCCCAAGCCGATTCCATCCTCATTTTCAATATCTTATTCTTATTTACTTTCATGTTTGAAGCTATTTGCAAGTTTCTGTTTTGCCCTTGTCAAGTGCGACCTCACAGTGGATTTAGTTATGTGCAGGACGGAGGCTATGTCATCATGGTCCATTTCCTCCAGCACGGCCAGTTGCAACACTGTGCGACTCTGCTGCGGCAGAGTCGCTATGGCATGGCGCAACAATCCGCTTCTTTCCTCCAGTATCAGCAATTCGTCCAAGTCCTGCTCATCACACACGTCAGTTTGTCCGTCCAGTTCTTCCCAGACGACATGCCTTTTCCTCAAACGGTCTATGCACTCGTTTATGGCCATGCGCCTTAACCTGCGTGCCATGCCTCCGTGGTCGGACACCACCAGCACCGGATTGGTTAGCGTGCGCAACAGAATCTCCTGTACCACCTCCTCGGCCTCCTCGGCACTGTCCAGCATACGATATGCAGTGACATGTATTCCGGGAGCAAACAGGTCATAGAAAGCAGCCTGTGCCCTGCGTTCCCGTCTGATGCATCCATGTATTATGCTCTCGTATGTGCCTTGGTATTCTTCCACTGTCAAGTATCTATTTTGCAGGCATTGCCGCATGTGATTGCTGTCGCCTTCTGATTATATAACGCAAACATGAGGCTTTTTGCTGCATCGACAGTCTACTTTTATAATATTTTGTCTCACACATCATATAATAATTGTGTAACTTTGTAGGGCTATTGCACAATATACAACTCGTCATAATGAATAAAAAGAACCTATTGCTCTCCTGCCTGATGCTTGCTGCTGTGCAGTCCATGGCAGAGTACACAGGACATGTGTATGTTGACAAGAACCAGAACGGCATTTGGGACAAGGGAGAAAAGCCCATGACCGGAGTGAAAGTCTCCGACGGACTCAATGTGGTGGAAACCGCCACCGACGGCAGTTTCACGTTGCCCGGACACGAAAGGGAACGTTTTGTCTTCATCACCACCCCGTCCGGCTACAAGACCTTCAACAGCCACTACCACAAGATAGAAGGCGACAGCGAAGTGTATGAGTTCGGACTCATACCATACAATGCCGGCATATCACGCAACGGTGCCCACCGCTTTGTCCACATCTCGGACACCGAGATATTCAATACCAAGAACCACGAGGACTGGATAGGCAATCTCCGGGACTATGCCCGCAACGAACAGGCAGCATTCATCATCCACACTGGCGACATCTGCTACGAGAACGGACTGAATGAGCATATCAAGCTGATGAATACACGCAACATGGACTGCCCCGTATTCTATTGCATAGGCAACCACGACCTGGTCAAGGGCAAGTATGGCGAGGAGGTCTTCGAGAACAACTATGGTCCCGTGTACTATTCCTTCGATGCAGGCAACGTTCACTACATAGTCACCCCCATGATGGGAGGCGACTATTGGCCAGGATACACCTCGGACGACGTATGCCGATGGCTGAAGAACGACCTTGAACACGTTACCCCAGGCACTCCAGTCATTGTCTTCAACCACGACCTTCTCACATACGGCAACGACTTCGTCTACAAGAGCAATAACAGCGGCAGCGTCAATCTGAACGAACATAACCTGAAGGCCTGGCTATACGGACACTGGCACATCAACTATATCAAGAAGCAGGGCGACGTACACAGCATCTGCACATCTTCTCTGGACAAGGGAGGCATAGATCATTCCACCAGTGCGTTCCGCATAATGCACGTGGACGGCAATGGCGACTTCCGTTCCGAACTGCGCTATACCTATCTTGACAACAACATCTGCATAGCCGCCCCCGCCGGAGAAATGTCTGCAGGCACCATTCCAGTGGCAGTCAACGCATACGCCTCCGCCACCCCCGCCACCGAAGTTACATACACCTGCACGGATGCCAATGGCAAGACAGTGGCCAAGAAGAGCCGTCTCGGCCAAAGCACCGACTGGTCCTGGAACGGACAGCTGACCGTGCCAGAGAGCCATGTCGGACAGGAACTGACATTGCATGTCCGTGCACGCTTTGCCAATGGAAAGGAGATAGAGACAACAGGCACTTTCACATGCCGTGCAGAAAAAAACATTCCCTCCCTTGTCTCCGATTGGGACAATCTTCTTGGCAACGCCTCGCATGCAGCCCCGACGGGCGACACCCTGCACCTGCCGTTGAGAATGGCCTGGAGCACAAACGTGGGTGCCAACCTGTACATGACCTCTCCCCTCATACACAAGGGCAAGGTCTATGTTGCTTCCGTTGACGAGAACCTTCAGGGCAAGGCACACGTCTATGCTTTGGACGGCACGGACGGCCGATTGCTATGGAGCTACCAGGTGCGCAACTCCGTCAAGAACACCATAGCCATAGACAATGACATCGTATTCGCACAGGACGCACAGGGCTATCTCTATGCCATTGATGCCGAGACCGGCAGACTTCGTTGGGAGAAACACATGCCAGTCAATGGACTGCCCGCACTAATCGGCGGCCTGGTGGCAGAAAACGGCGTGGTGTATGCCGGCACTGGCAAGGCACTTGGAGCCTACGAAACCACAACAGGCAAACTGCTGTGGAAGAACGAGGGCTGGAACCAAAGAGAAGGCACAACCAGCACCCTCACCCTTGGCAACGGCCTGCTGATAGGGTCGGCACAATGGTCTGCCCTCCATGGCAACGATGCAAAAACCGGCAAATATCTATGGGGACGTAGCGACAACGGTCTGCGCAATCGCGGTTCTTCTCCAGCCATGCACGGCAACCTGCTGTATCTGTTGTCCGAGAAATCATTCTTCATCATGGAAGCCGCCACCGGACGTGTAGTAGCGCGCAAAGCCCTGCCATATAACGTGGACGTGACCTCCACTCCACTGCTCACCGACAGTGAAATCATCTTCGGTTCGGCCCAGAACGGACTCATAGCCCTCGACAATGAGACCCTGGAGGAGAAGTGGACATGCCCCATAGGCGATGCCCTGATCTACACCAGCCCCTACACCAGGCAGTCCTCCGCCACCATCGAAACCAGTCCCGTACTGGCAGGCAAGACAGTATTTGTCACAGCTTCCGACGGAACTCTCTACGCCGTGGACAAGTCCAACGGCCAAGTACAGTGGAAGCACTCCACAGGTGCCCCTATCTTCGGTTCGGTGGCCATGTCGGGCAATGCAGTGGTTATCTCCGACTTCGGAGGTAATGTGTACATGTTCTGCGGACGATAACACTTGACTCGCTTAACACACACATTGGTGTGCCATGAATACAAAATGTCTCCCTTAGATTGCGCTTGCAACTTAGGGAGACATTTTTACATATAGTATCCTAAATCGTTAAAACCGGAAGAAGAGCACGTAATAATCCGGAACGTACTTTCGGCCTTCATTAACGCCTTTCATGCACCATGATAAGTAGGCGGTGCAAAATGCCTACTTATAATAAATCAAGCCGGTAATAATAAAAATACTGAGAGATTCAGACATAACCTGTCATCTTCCATGTGCTTTTCCTATAAGAGCAGACGGCAAGAGGTATCAGGACGACTGCGACAATGACAAGTGGAAGCACAACTTTTCCCGCATTGGCATTGCTACCATAGGAATGCATGCCTGTAAGCAAATAGTTGACTCCAAAGAAAGTCATAAGCACAGAAGAGAATGCAAGCAACGAAGCCAAGTTCAACCACCAGGCTGCACGCCGCAACGGCAACATGTGCAGATGAGTTGCGATCGTATAGCATAGCATCGTAATCAGCGCCCACGTCTCCTTAGGGTCCCACCCCCAGTATCTGCCCCATGACTCATTGGCCCATACGGCACCCAGGAATATGCCGGCAGCCATCAAGGCAAGCCCTACCCATAGCGACATCTCGTTTATCAGGCTAAGCTCATGAATACGTCTCCGCAAAGCATCGCTGCCAGTGCCTTTCCCAAGAAAACACATCATAGACAGGTTGGTGATACCCAACAGGCAGCCGAGCCCGAAGAATCCGTATGCCGCCACGATTACCGCCACATGATACATGAGCCATGGAGATTTCAGCACAGGCACCAATTGGCTTATTTGAGGATCCATCCAATTGAGTTCAGACACGAAAAGGAGAATACCTCCGAACAATGTCCCCAAGGCCAGCGCCACCCCATTGCGATGAGCGAAGCATAGTCCGGAAAACACAGTCACCCAGCCCACATAGACCATGGTTTCATATGAATTGCTCCAAGGGGCATATCCGGCCAGATACCAACGCAGTCCTATGCCGAATGCATGAAACAGCCATATTACGACAATTCCCAAGGCCAGCACTCTGCCTGCCATAACGAAATGGAAATGTCTTCTGCGGGACAACCCGCTGAAGGCCGTCAAAAGAGTCAGCCCGCCCAGCATCAGATACCAGATTTTGCAATTATGGAAAATACGCATTTCGTTATATCTGACTTCAGCCTCCATGCGTTTCGTACTGATGTCCACACCATGCGTGGCTTTGTCCTGCTGGTACATGGAAATCATGTCCACTATGCTGTCGGCATGGCTCCAGTCACCATGTTGCATGGCGGAGGCTACCTCATCCAAATATAAGTCCATAATACTTCCCACGAACATCGAGTCCGTGCCACTGAACTCCGACAGGTCATCTCCAGGAGCAAACCACCTGTGCGACACGTCACCGTGAAGCGGAAAAATATCCAGCATCCTGCGATCGACCAGTTGGTTGAAGATGTTGATACGTTCATCCAACTTGAGCAAATCCTTGTCAAAACGCGTACGCTGGGACGGTTCCTTGCGGTATACGTCTTCCAACATGGCCTGCAACATGTATCCGCCCTCTTTGTCAAACACCTGCGAATAAGCACAGTAATCCTCAGGAAGGCCGAACTTGTCGGCTATGTCCTTTTCTGGTATAGCAATGAATGGAATCTGCATCCATGCCTCAGGCATCACAAGCACGCTCAACAGGAACTGGTCAGGATTGAGTCCGCATACACTGCTACCTTTGTGCAGTTTGCGTAATACTTCTGACGAGAACGTATTGACAGGCATCATACGTCCGGCCAATGACTGCATGGGCAGAAGCGAAAACCTGCGGGCATGAGACTCCGGTATGACGTGTGAACGCACAATGGAGCTATAATGCTCCTCATCCCCGGTTTGTGCCATCATCGTATGTGGCATAACAAACAGCAAGAGCAGCAATCCGGCATATTCTTGCAGATTCCGTAATTTTCTCCTTAACCGATGGAATCGTGTCCCAGGCATAAACAAGGACAATAACAGTCCCGCACCCAACAGCAGATAGCCTGCATAGTTGATGGTACGCCCGGCCACATCGTGATTGACAGTAAATACCGACCCGAGTTCATCCATGTCGTAAGACGCCTGGAAAAAACGGTATCCCTGTACGTCAAGGACATTGTTCATATAGATACGGGCATCATATTGCCTCCCCTCGCAGTGCACGGTGACTATGCTCTCGTAGGATGACGGGCTGGAGGAACCTGGATAACGGGTCAGGACAAAATCCTTCAGTTCAATGGAAAAGGGCAATGCCGTTATCTGTTCAGTTTCACCATCATACATTACAATGACATTGGAAGTTTCACCTTCCCTTATGTGCATATAACCTTCTTTTCCGAACAAGAAGGTAACCAAGGCTCCGAACATGATGACAATCAATGCCCCGTGTGTAAGAACGAAGCCTATACGTTCCTTTTTCAGAAGATGGAGGCGTATGGCCACGCCGATGAAATTGAGTACCAACAACAATTGCAGCAACAAAAACGGCAGTGCATGATATATCCACTCTCTGGCGGCAGATGCCCCATGACACTTCTCAATCCACGTGGCCGTTGACAATCCGGCAATATATATGAACATCAGTACCATAGTAGTCTTGAAAGAGGCACAAATGCAGGATAGCTTGTTCTTCATTATATGTTATATATACAAATGATATGTAACAAAGATATGTAAATAATCCATTACGACAAATGGATTTCATATTTTTCATACAAAGGTTAATAAGATAATCCATAGAAGAAATGCATACGACTTAAACCCCAATCGGTCATTAGAGCGTCAATTTGTACAAATCAGCTGATTTGTATTACCTTTTCATCCGTTTTGCTCTTATCTTCGCCGTCTTGCTTCCAGTTTCGTCTCTCCATAGCTCGCCATTGCATCTTCGGTCGGTTGTTTGCTGGTCGCCCGGACATGCCAAGACATGGAGGCAAAAGGCCATGCCAGCGACAATGCGATTTATTCCCAGTGTTGTCAATGCCTCAAGAATAGTATTGACGCAACCTCGACAATACTGTTGTCACGCCACAGAGAATACTATTGTCACGCCACAGACAATAGCATTGTCGGAACGGACATTCACAATGGAATTATCTGATGATTTGTACAGATTGACGCCATAATGACAGATTGGAGTTAAAGCATGCCATGGAGCACGCCATATTATCTTCATGTATTCGCACCCTTGCATTTACGAATATGCATTCCACCACTCATAGCAAAACAAAAACACCATTGGAAATACTTACAATTACGCATAGTATATATTGACAATCTGAACCGGATGCTTTCCATGACAATCTGCTGACATATCAACTCACGACATGACAAGGTAAGACAATACTCAGTCATGCATAATAAAATAACAAGGTGCCGATTCTCACGAACCAAGCACCCTTTGCACCATGATTAGTTTTAAAGAACCAATCTCTTTAAAGTCTACTTTAATAACAATCTTTTTACCTTACCATAAACAAGTATGACTTGAATGGTGCTAACCTAAACAAACTTAACCTAATCCCCGAATCAGGACCATACAATCGTCTGGTTTCAGACCATGTACATTCCTTAATCGGATGACGGTGCAAAAATACTTATTTTATACAAATGAGGGAATATAAGAAAAGACCATTTGCTTGCATATTATCATTTTTTTTGACATGCATCAATATAGTTTGACTAACATCAAACTGCCCTATCATATTCATATTTGTCATGTATTCGACAAGATACATGAAGATACTTGTTTTAACAGCATATGACTCCCATTACACAGACAGAACACATGTCCATATGGCATCGAAATATGATAACAATATACTTATATATCACATAGTTATATAAAATGAAGGTGTGCATTTTATAATTATATGCACACCTCCATAAAATATTATGAGCAAATACTACTGTACAATGAACTTCTTGCCTCCGGCAATATATATGCCACGTGGCAAAGCGGCAGGACAAGCAGTATTACCCACCAATTGTCCACGCAGATTATATACGGGTACATTGGCGGATGTGTCATGGACCCCATCCAATGAAGGAATGTCGGCAATACCTGTTTCCAAGTCCTTGACGGTGGTGAAACGCAGACGATAACTGTAAGTTCCGCTGGTGGGAAGAACATACTGGCTCAGAACTCCGGCACCGCACGAAGCATTGCCTATGCCAAGCTGTGCATAGTCGAAATTGGCATATATGGCATCGGATGCCGGCATGTCCCACTGATGCAGATAATTATGCTTGTACTCGTCGGTATAATTGTCCAAGGATAGATTGACCTGTCCCTCGGTCTCCACCTTGATGCCATGTCCTTCGGCATTGTGCAGGATTATCCAGCGAAGGTCCTGACGGTCGCCACTTGTCTGCGGACGAACATAGTCTACATGGAAATCGCTCACAGGCAGTGAATATACGCCTATGTCTGCTCCATGCTTGCGGTCAACAGTGTTGTCCAACGGACCGCGTGCATAGTAGCGTGTCATGGAAAATTCGGGATTGAACTGCATCAGCATGCCAATACGGCGCAAATTGCTGCCCTTGACCGTATAACTGGCATCAAGGTCCACACTACCGTTTGGACGAACAGTGTAGACGAATACATAGTTGCACAAGCTGCCTGTGGCATTCTCTACAATGCGCACGTTGCCGGAAGCATCATCCTCAAATGAGACAGAAAAACTGCGTCTCGTAACACCGTTTGAAGTAGTGTATGAAGGATCATTTCCATACGGAGCATCGTTTTCTATCCATCTGTAATTGCTATATGCAGGAGCCGTTGCACCTTTGGTATCCTGAGGTATGATGTCAATGCCACCCTGAATCCATTGCGTGATTCCGTAAGTGGTATTCACTGTCATGCGAATGTCGCCACCCTCGATAACATAGTCGCTGCCCTCATGTGAGAGATTAAGCCGGGTATCAAGCGAAGTATCAATTTCTGACATGGCCGGACGTTCGGTGAGGAGATACTGCGTGGCAGCAATGATGTGTCCTTTCTCGGCCCACGCGGTGGAAGCAGGCAAAGCTACGGAAACATTGAGCAGATATTCACCATCTGAATCCATATTATATGGAATTTCCACATCGACTGATTCGCCAGATGGTATGGATGGAAGAATAACAGAACCGCTCTGTACACTATTACCGTCGAGGAGCAATTCCCAGCGAAGCGGCATGCCTTCAAGATTGATGCTCTCGTAATTATTGAGAACACCAACTGTACGGGCATCCTTATTCAAGTCGCTGAACCTTACTTGCTGATATATGCGTTTAACCTCGGCCAGCTTGCCTGTAACGCCACGATTGGCGGTGATGATGCCGTTGTTTACGAAATTGCCCTGATGAGGACCACCATAATCATTACCGTTGCGATACTTATTGAAACCGTTGACTGTGAGTTGTCCCGCTTTAATGTCATTATAATCTACTATGGCCTGGTCCACCCAGTCCCAAATACAACCGCCCATGCCGTTGGCACTGTTTTCCATCACATCCCAATACTCTTTCAGATTGCCTACGGAATGCCCCATTGCATGGGCATACTCGCACATGAAGTAAGGTTTACCCTTTCGATCCACATCATTCTGCACCTGAGGTACGGCGGTGTACATGACACTATGTATGTCAGATGGGGATGTCCCTGCACGTGTCGCGCCCTCGTAATGTATGGGACGTGAATCCAGTCGGCGGACCGCATCATAGGAATACTGGTGATTGATGCCGCCATCGCTCTCATTTCCAAGGCTCCACGCCACTACACTTGGATGGTTGCGGTCGCGAAGCACCATACGTGTCACCCTATCCACGATGGGTGCACGCCATGTAGAGGAAGTATGTATGCGTCCGCCATCGGACCAGTTCTTATGAAATTCCACATCGGCCTCGTCCATCATGTACAGTCCGAGATAGTCCATCATGGCATTCATCTTGGGACTGCGCGGATAGTGACTTGTACGGACGGCATTGACATTGGACTGCTTCATCATTACAAGGTCTTGCCACATGGTCCCGACATCCATTGTACGGCCAGTAAGAGGATGTGTGTCCTGGGTATTGACACCTCTCAACAAGGTACGCTTGCCATTGACAAGGAACTTGCTGTTGGCAATGGTGACATTACAGAAACCATACTTGGTAGATATGGCACTTTCTTCATTACCATCTGCATCCTTCTGTATCACCTCCACGGTATATAGAGTTGGAGAGTCGGCCGTCCAAGGCTTGAGATCGGTCAGACCTTCAAAAACCAGTTTCAGTTCCTTCTCCGTTTCTGTAGAAAGGAATTTAGCGGCCGCCTCACGAATATCCATAATCTTTCCATCCGGAGAAAGCAATCGTACCTCGTATGATTTATCTGCTTCCAAACAGTCGCGATTGTCCAAATTCAATTCTACAGAAAGAGAACCAGAAGTTGCATCAGCCGACAGGTCGGAATGGATATGATGGTCACGAACGAATATGCGAGGTACTGACACAAGATAGACATCGCGATGTATGCCGCTCATGTGCCACATGTCCTGACCCTCGAGATATGAAGCGTCAGTCCAGCGTATCACCCTTACGGATACATTATTATCACCTGCGCGGACATACTTGCTAACATCGAACTCGGCATCCATGTTGGCTCCCTCGGAATAACCGACATACGAACCGTTTACCCAAACATAAGCACAGGAATATATGCCGTCGAAGTGCAACATGACCCGTTCATTTTCCCATCCGTCAGGCAAAGTGAAATTGCGACGATAACTGGCTACGCTGTTGTCCATACCGCTGCGCATGACTATGTACGGAGGATTGTCGGCAAAACCATAATTCACATTTATATAATAAGGTGTGCCATATCCCTGCATCTCAAGGCAGCCTGGCACTGTGATATTATTCCATGACGATGGATCTACATCGTCACCATGGAAGTCTTCTTCAGGCATAGCATATTCATCGTCAAGCACGTTCCACAGCAATTTCCATGTACCATCGAGACTTAGCCACCTGGTACTGGAAACAGGGTCAAGCCAAGGTTTGGCATAACATTCATCTGAACGCATGGCCTCGGTACTCTGATAAGGAATATAGGTGGCATGACCGGGTTCCTTGTTTTCTTCAAAAACCTTTTCATCCTGCCAATACATGCCTTGCGGAAGATTTTCCTCGGCAACGCGATTGAACCGGAAATAGGTATCAGTGGAAGTCCCGTCCTGAGTCATGTATACCTTGTTGCCGGAATTCACGGCCAGATAGTAATACTCAAACGAAGGAGAATAAACACTGCCAATGTTCTTGCCTATCTTCAACCGGTATGTATTCTCCACACCTTCCACATCCGATACTTCAAACATCTGATTCCAATTTGGACGGGAGGTATTCATGTCCTGTGTCCACTGAAGAGGAACACACTTGTTGTCCAAAGCGCAATCTATGCACTTGCCGCATTTGACATTGTAAAGTTGATACCACGTAGTGGCTCCACCCTGATAAGCAGGAATACTGAGTTTCCACATCTGTCCATAGGCTTTTTCATCGGGTTGCTCTACTTTGATGAGAGCATCGTTATCGTTACTTCCACCATTAGATAACACACCGTTGCCGTTGAGAGGTTGAATGAGATAGGTGAAATATGGTAGAGGAATGGTATTGTCCTCGGCACTGACGACCTCTCTGAACTCAAAATACGTATTAGTATCCGTAAGGTCTGAAAGCATGCGCAACGAACCGTCAGAAACCTCCGTCACGGCCAAAGAGGGATTTGCCGCGCAAAGCAATTGCATTGCCGAACCGGCGATACCTGGAGATTGGATACGGAAGACCTGATTGGAGTTATTGAGATTAGGTTTCCATTGAAGCAACTTTCCTGCATTCGAAGCAGACAGGGCCATGTCTATGCTCTTGCGCGAAGCAATATTCATCAGTCCGTATCCGTCCTCTGTGCCGTCATTTATCAATGCCCACATTTGATCCTTGTCATCGGAAGACTGGGCACCCATGAGTACAGGAGCATCGGCATCGTAGTTGCCATTCACGGTCATGGCCTTGCCGGAACTTGTGGAAACTATACGGTAGATGGTGCCGGCAGTCTGTGAATAACCTGTCGAAGCAAATAATGCCAAAATGGATACAATTACCATAACTCGGTGCAGATATAACAAGCACCCGACATGGATTTTATTTTTCATAGTCTTAGAAATTAGTTTGTTTTATTAAAATATAAAGAGATAAAATCGGTGAATTCATGTAATGACTTGACTGTCGGAAGAGCTAATACTCTCCCAACTTCCTGCACAATTTTCCACCGAAAATGCAGTAAAGTCCCAAGAGAACGAAGGGTACGCTAAGCAATTGGCCCATATTGAAAGTCATTGAAGCCTCGAAAGCTACCTGGTTCTCTTTGGTAAATTCTATGAATATACGTGATAGGAATATCAGAAATATGCACAGACCGAAGTAGAAACCGGAACCAACACGAATGTCAAGCAACGGTTTCTTGCCCTTGCCAGTATAAGCTTTCTTGACTTCGGGACGCATTGACATCCTGTATATGCCCCATCCCATGCAGAAAAAGAACGCATAACACAAGGCCTCGTACAACTGTCCGGGATGACGTGGAAGCATATCCACACGAGTGAATACAAATGCCCAAGGGACATCAGTAGGGTGGCCTATTATTTCCGAGTTCATAAGATTGCCTATGCGTATGGCAAAGGCACAAACAGGCGTGACGATGGCTACATTGTCAAGCACATGCATGATGTTCAACCGAGTCTTACGGCAATACAGCCACAAGGCCAGCATCAGACCTATGGTACCTCCATGGGAAGCCAAGCCCTCGTAACCGGTAAAATGCCACTGACCGTCGGACAACTTGCGCATGGGCAGAATCATTTCAGCCGGATGCGAAAGAAAGTATTCCGGCTCATAGAACAGACAATGCCCGAGCCTGGCTCCAATGAAGATACCAAGAAAACAGTACACCAGCATGGGTTCGAACTTTTCTTCGGATATTTTCTGCTCCATGTAGAGGTGATGCATCAGTTTATATACCGCCAGCATGCCTATTGCCCAGCACAAGGAATACCATCGTATTTCCATTGGACCCAAATGGAAGGCCACAACGTCAGGGCTCCATAATATGTATAGAAAATTACTCATAACCCCTACACGTTGAAGCGGAAATGCATTATGTCGCCGTCCTGCACTACATATTCCTTGCCTTCCACACCCATCTTTCCGGCTTCGCGCACTGCGGACTCGCTGCCATAGCGGATATAGTCTTCATACTTGATGACTTCGGCACGAATAAAGCCTTTTTCAAAATCAGTATGAATTACTCCGGCACACTGTGGTGCTTTCCATCCCTTGCGGAAAGTCCATGCCTTAACCTCCATTTCTCCTGCAGTGATGAAAGTCTGCAAAGTCAGAAGATGATATATGGCCTTGATGAGACGATTGCAACCGCTCTCGCCAAGCCCCATGTCCTCCAGGAACATTTGCTTTTCCTCATAGGTTTCCAATTCGGCAATATCCGCTTCGGTCTGAGCGCTTATGATAAGCATTTCGGCATCCTCGTCCTTTATGGCCTCTGCCACACGGGCAGTGTGTGCATTGCCAGTGGAAGCACTCTTGTCGTCCACGTTGCATACATAGAGAACAGGCTTGGCAGTAAGAAGGAATAGAGACTTGGCAGCAGCCACCTCGTCCTCGGTATCAAAGCTGACTGTACGTGCGCTCCTGCCTTCGAGCAAAACCTTGCGGTAAGTCTCTATCACATCCATTTCTATCTTTGCAGCCTTGTCGCCGCCTACCTTTGCAGCCTTTTCTACACGCTTGGCACGGTTTTCAAGAGTTTCCAGATCCTTCAATTGCAGTTCCATGTCTATTATCTCCTTGTCGCGGACAGGATCCACACTGCCATCCACGTGCACTATGCCGGAATCGTCGAAACAACGGAGCACGTGTATAATGGCATCGCATTCGCGGATATTGGCCAAGAACTGGTTGCCCAAGCCTTCACCCTTGCTGGCACCTTTAACAAGACCTGCTATATCCACTATATCACATACGGCAGGAACTATGCGACCAGGCTTCACTATTTCCGCCAATCTGGTGAGACGTTCGTCAGGAACGCTCACCTGTCCCAGTTGTGCATCAATTGTACAGAATGGAAAATTAGCTGCCTGTGCCTTGGCACTGGACAAACAATTAAAAAGTGTAGACTTGCCTACGTTTGGCAGTCCTACTATACCTGCTTTCATATCTTATATGTTTTCTTTTATTCGTATTATACCTTATAGTATTATATTGTCATGATGGCAACAATGTCGCCTTATGGGCATAGCTTATTGCTATATTCCAAACTTTGCCGATATTTCCAACATACGGTTGATGGGACGTATAGCCTTCTCTGCAACCGCAGGGTCTACAAAAATTTCCGGTGCCTCATTCATGAGACAATCGTGGAGTTTCTGCATGGTCACCATCTTCATGTAAGCACATTCATTGCATGCACATGTGCCATCGGATGGCGGAGCGGGAATGAACTTCTTATGAGGACACGCCTTTTGCATCTCGTGCAGAATACCACTTTCGGTAGCCACTATGAACACATTGGCAGAATCGTTGATACTGTATTTCAACAAGGCGGCAGTGGATCCTATTTTATCAGCCAGCCTGGCTACAGTATTCTTACACTCCGGATGCACAAGAACCTTGGCACCGGGATACTGCTTCTTCAACTCTATTATCTTTTCTGCCGAGAACTGCTCATGTACATGACAGGCACCGTCCCACAATACCATGTTGCGCCCGGTGATGCTGTTGATATATCCACCAAGATTCTTGTCCGGACCAAAGATTATGGGTGTATCCTTTGGCAAAGATTCAACTATCTGGCAAGCATTGCTGCTGGTGACTACTATGTCAGTCACTGCCTTAGTGGCAGCAGTGGTGTTTACATAACTTATCACCGTATGTCCCGGATGCTCCTTTATGAAACTGGCAAAAGCATCGGCCGGACAACTCTCGGCCAAAGAACAGGTGGCAGCCATGTCCGGTACCAGTACCTTCCTGTCAGGACAAAGTATCTTGATTGTCTCTCCCATGAAGTGCACGCCACACATTATTATTATATCTGCTTTCGTTGTGGCGGCCTTTTGTGCAAGAGCCAAAGAGTCGCCCACAAAATCGGCAATATTCTGAATCTCGCCATCGGTATAATAGTGCGCCATTATAATGGCATTCTTCTCACGACACATGCGTCGTATCTCGTCCTTTATTTGTGTCATTATTATTATTTGTTTTATTACTCTTTAAATATATGATGATAATGATATGGTGTTGATAATGTTGATAAGTCTTTCTGCATGTATTGTCAGTATACTGTATAACAGTTAATTACATATGTATTTGTCGGTGTAGAAAAGTGTCCATACAACCATGTTCATATCCATTGTACTTGTGTTCATAACCTTAGATGACCGTATTTATTATCACATTTCAAAGGGTTATCCAATGGTTGTCTACATGGTTATCAACACAAATGTAAATAACTTTTCTGCATGAAATCCCATATAATCATGCCTGCTGTGACCGAAACATTCATGCTGTGCTTGGTACCGAATTGTGGAATTTCAAGGCATCCGTCAGCCATGTCCACAATATGTTGCTGCACACCCTTGACCTCGTTTCCCATTACTACGGCATACTTCTTGGATGTATCCGGAATGAAATCATTCAGCATTGTGCTGCCTTCACATTGTTCAACAGCCATGATGGTGTAACCTCTCAGCCGCAACCATTCAATGGCATCTTCTGTTCGTTGGAAGTATTTCCATTCAACAGTCTCTTCGGCTCCCAAAGCAGTCTTGTGTATTTCCACGTTAGGAGGTGTGGCTGTGATACCGCACAGGCATATTCCGGCCAGACGCATGGCATCGGCAGTGCGAAACACGCTGCCTACGTTGTAGAGACTACGTACATGATCGAGAACTACCACGAGTGGAGTCTTCTGCGCCTCTTGAAACTCCTGTGGAGTGATGCGTCCCATTTCCGTTACCTTCAGTTTTCTCATTTATGTTATGCGGTTGTTGTCTGTTATTATATATACGGTACAATGTTGCGATTTTACTATCAGTATTTACAACACTCCGGTTTCTACTTGTACCACTACTCGTTCTATAAGTTTGTCATCGTTTTCCGGATCGTATTCTTTCTTCAGCGATGCTCTGAAGGTCCAAGCAAACACCTGGTAGAATGCTGCGCGTGTAGGACCAAGAAATGCCTTTACTATCTCGTAAGAAGTTTGATTGCATTCGCGGTCCACGAGTTTTATAAGCAGTTTGCCTTGTGAGTATGTAAGTTTTTTCATCAGCGGAGTGTACTTTTTCTTAATGTCTCTCTCCACTAATTTTATATGCTCTTCTTTGCTTTTCTTGTCAGGAAGCATTTCCAACGTCTCGTATGTTTCCTTTATCAATGCATTCACTTCCTGTGCCAGAGGAAGAACTTTCTTTACATTATATACAAGTTTGTTGTACTGTGCTCTCTGCTTTTGGCTTTTGAAAACCAATGGCGCGTATATAGGTATCTCGGGCAAAAGATATTGGCGCATGGTATCGCCATCCAATATGTACGGTTTGGTGTAAAGGTATCGTTGCAGCTTCAGTTTATAATGAGTAGGTAGAGTATCCCCGTCACACATCTCGTCCATTTCCGTAAAAACATCTTCCACATCCTGTGCATTGGAAATGCTGCAGCACATGAAGAGCAGAATGGATATGATGTATGTGATTTTCATTTTATATGATAATTGCTTCAATAACTTATCTGAATGTCAAATCCGGCCGAACGTATCTGTTGCCCTATGCGGTCCATTGTATCACGGTCCGCTTTCTCCAGACCCTGCACCGGCCATTCGCGATCCAATGTGTATATCATCACCTGGCGGGGACGTATTTTTTTCAGAGCTTCTATATAAGGGCGAATATACATGTCCGTACAATTGTCCACCGACACAAGTTCTCCTTGTTCGTTTATGATGTTTCCTTTCATGAACATTGTCTGTATTACAGGATGTCCGTTCATGTCAGCCAGATACTTTATTATGCTGTCTATATCGTAGTTGCCCGCAGGTCTGTCCACCAAGTCTATGTATTCCCTGGATACTGTGTCAAGTTTCATCAATGCATTGTCCACTTTCATCAGTGCATCGCGAACGTCCTTCCTGTAAAGTTGTGTGCTATTGGATAGTACCGTAACCTTTGCTTGTGGAAAATACTTGTCTCGCAGTTCCTGTACCAAGTCCGCTATCACGGGAAATTGCGGATGCAACGTAGGTTCTCCATTGCCTGAAAAGGTAATCACGTCCAGTCTTTCTTCCCTGGATTTCATTTCTGCCAAGGTTTGTTCCAATTGCAAACGGACTTCTTCCGGAGTAGGCAGAGGAGTATGTGTACGATGATCCTTGTTGAGGCCGCACTCGCAATACACACAATCGAACGAACACCATTTTCCATCGCCAGGCATGACGTTTATACCGAGTGATGTGCCCAGGCGTCTGCTTTTTACTGGGCCGAATATGGGTGAAGGATATATTATAGTCATATAGTCAGTTTTTATAGAAGTCTGGCATGAAAAGCATCAATACGGTGAAGATTTCCAATCTTCCTATCAGCATATAGAAACTAATCAGCCACTTTCCTGCATCATGTACATAGGCAAAGTTGGATGCCGGTCCGGTCAGTCCTGCACCCGGACCTACATTGCTCAGCGCGCTTATGCTGCTGCCAAAGGCGGTTACAATGTCCATTCCAACCAAAGAAAGTATGCTTATTCCCGTCAGTACAAGTATAATGTATATGAGCAGGAACGCCAAAGTTCGCTTTACTCTCTCGTCGCTTACCACTTTTCCTCCAAGGTTCACGCTGAGCATGGCTCTGGGATGAAGTTGCTTCAGAAATTCGTTTCGTAAGGCTTTCAGACACACGATCATGCGCACTATTTTGGTACCGCCTGATGTGCTGCCTGCACATCCTCCCACTATCATTATGAAGATGGTAGGCATCAGATATATGTTGCCCCATGAAACGTAATCGAATTTGGAAGCTGCAAATCCTGTCGTACTTATGACGGTAGTCACGTGAAAAAGGGCGCATCTGAATCCTTCTTCCAAGCCAGTCGGAAGTGAATGCGCATTCTCCGGGGTACGTGAAGCAAATTGAAACATTACCACGAACAATACCACGAACATTGCTACAATCTTCAGAAAGACATTCATTTCCTCGTTGGTCTTGATTGCGTACCATCTGCGTATGAAAGCGTAGTAATAAAGGCCGAAATTAAGACTTGCCAGAAGCATAAACACGGATGCGACATATTCTATGTAAGGAGAATTGAAGAATGCTATGCTGGCCGAATGTGTGGAGAATCCTCCTGTGGCTATGGTGGTCAGTCCATGACACACGGCATCGAAGGCATTCATGGGTCCAAGATAGTAGCACACGGTACAGGCGCTGGTAAGTATAAGATATACCATCAACAGTCGTCTGGCCGTGGAACCTATCTTCGGACTGAATTTGTCCAGACTTATGCCGGTGGCCTCAGCCGAGAAGATGTTGTTGTTCCGCATGTCCCCTGACGGAACCAAGGCAAATGTAAACACCACTATGCCCAATCCCCCCATCCATTGTATTATGGAACGCCAGAATTTCAATCCATTCCCCAAAGCATCCACATCCGATATCACCGATGCTCCGGTGGTGGTGAATCCTGACATGGTTTCAAAGAAGGCGTCGGTCACACTCATGTCTGCCAGTTGCATGAACGGAATCATGCCGATGAGCGAAAACAGCACCCACGCCAGCGCAACTATCATGAAACTGTCAGAGCGTGAAAGATACCTGTAATCTTTCATGCCTTTTCGCTTGAATTCCAATTTGTTCATGCTTATGGCCACGGCACCTATCGTAAAGCTGAGTGCTGCGCAGCACAGGAACATCCACCAGTCCTTCTCGGCAAAGAACAGACTGACACAGGCAGTGAGGATAAGGAACAATGATTCCAGTTGCAGCAGTATGCCAAAGATTTTTTTCTTCATCCGGATGTGTCAGGTATGTGCTAATATCTATTTGTCATAGGCATGTTTTGGATAGTCAATGGTATAGTGCAGTCCACGGCTTTCTTTTCTTTCCAATGCCTGTCTGGTTATCAGGTAACCGACATTTATCATGTTTCTCAGTTCGCATATGTCCTTTGTGGGTTTCACTCTCTTGAAAAGGTGTTCAGTCTCCTCGTAAAGCAGGTCCAGACGTTCCCAGGCGCGATGCAACCTCAGGTCGCTTCTCACTATACCTACGTATGTGGACATTATTTGGTTTACCTCCTTCATGTCCTGTGCTATCAGCACCTTTTCCTCGTTGGTCATGGTTCCCTCGTCGTTCCACTCCGGGATACGGTCGTTGAACTCATAATGGTCTATCGTTTCCAAGGAGTGCCTTGCAGCGGCATTGGCGTATACCACGGCCTCTATCAGGGAATTGCTTGCCAGACGGTTGCCTCCGTGCAAGCCGGTGCATGAACATTCTCCAACGGCATACAGCCGGTGTATACTGCTCTGTCCGTCCAGGTCCACCTTGATGCCGCCGCACATGTAATGGGCACAAGGCGACACAGGTATATATTCCTTGGTTATGTCCACTCCTATGGAGAGGCACTTGGCATAGATGTTGGGGAAATGCTTCTTTGTTTCCTCAGGGTCTTTGTGCGTTACGTCCAGGCACACATGGTCCAGACCATGAATTTTCATCTCGTTGTCTATGGCACGTGCCACTATGTCGCGCGGAGCCAGGCTCAGACGTTCGTCATACTTCTGCATAAACTCCGTTCCGTCGGGCAACCTCAGTATGCCGCCATATCCGCGCATGGCTTCAGTGATGAGATATGCAGGATGTTTTTCCTGTGGATTGTAGAGTGCAGTCGGGTGGAACTGCACGAACTCCATATCCTGTACCTTGCCTTTTGCGCGATAGACCATGGCTATGCCGTCGCCGGTGGCTATCACCGGATTGGTGGTTGAGGAATATACTGCTCCCGTACCTCCGGTGGCTATCATAGTCACCTTGGACAGATATGTGTCCACCTTGCCTGTTTCCGGATTCAGCACGTAGGCCCCGAAGCACTCTATGTCGGGTGTACGACGTGTCACACGTATGCCCATATGGTGTTGGGTGATGATTTCCACAGCAAAGTGATTCTCCAAGACGGTAATGTTTGGTTCGTGCCTGACAGCTTCCATCAGACCGCGCTGTATTTCAAAGCCCGTGTCGTCTGCATGGTGCAGGATGCGAAACTCGGAATGTCCTCCCTCGCGGTGCAAGTCGAAGTTGCCGTCCTCTTTCTTATCGAAATTCACACCCCATTGCACCAGTTCGCGTATTCCTTCGGGACCACCTTTCACCACTTGTGCCACGGCTTCAGGATCGGAGATGTAATCCCCGGCAACGATTGTATCGTGAATATGCTTTTCAAAATTGTCCACCTCCAAGTTTGTCACCGAAGCTATTCCTCCCTGTGCCTTGGAGGTATTGGATTCGTCCAAAGTGGTTTTGCAAATCAGAGCCACCTTTCCCTTGCCACTCCTGCTTACTTTCAGTGCATAGCTCATTCCTGCTACACCGCCTCCGATAATGAGAAAGTCAAATTTCCTGATCATTGTATCTGTACTTGGTTTACATGATTGTTTTGAATCCGGTGTCCGCCTGTCTGTATTCCGGGTGTGCGCTGAATTCGTGTGATTATTCGCACAAAGTTATGAAAATAACTTCACACCCCCAAATGCCCCGGCCCGTTTTTGTCCCATATTCCATGCCATATTGTCTATTCGACTGTGTATCCTGCCGTTATGATGAAAAAAAACAGTAATTTTGTCTCAGATGCGCCGGGATTGAAATCAACGTGCAAAAGCTATTTGCATTGCTTGGCTTGTTTTTTTATCGCTGGTGTTGTCATATTCGCAATAATTATATCCCGTCATGAAAAAGATACTTTTACAACTTGTTTCCGTCCTGTTGCTCATTTCCTGCAAGTCCCATCATCCGGTGGTGGAAACACGTGAAGTGGTGAAGACCGTGGTGGTTGAAAAGGAGAGCGGCCACAAGGTAAGCGACCATGACAAGGTCATCCTGGCCATGTTGCACCAAGGCTGTCGAAATTTCAGCACCGCGCCGTCCTGTCCTGCCAAGACTTGGGAAGGACGGCTGCAGGCCCGTCTCCTGGAATTGTGCAATGGCCCTCTGTTCCGCAGCAGCCAGTTGGGAATGGTGGTATACGACATTACGGATGGCAAGTTTCTCTTTACCGTCAACGGTGACCATCGTTTGCGTCCTGCATCATGCCAGAAACTTGTCACGGCCATAGTGGCCCTTGACTTGCTTGGCGGTGAGTACAACTATGTTCCGCGTATCAACGTGGCAGGTGAGGGATGGTGCTGGGACGACAAGATAACCAGCCAGATGCCCTACAGGGAACGCCGCCAGTGGAACATCAACGAGGTGCTTGTTCCCATGATGAAGGACAGTGACAACCGCATGGCCGAGTCTCTCTTTTGGCAATTATCCCTTGTGGGAGGCGGCAAGTTCGGGGACATATCCGCAGTGAGATCGCATATGGAATCGGTTATGGAGAAGGCAGGCATTCCGCGAGGCAGCGGTTACCGCATAGCGGACGGCAGCGGACTGTCGCTCTACAACTACATCACACCGCAGATGCTCAATGCCTTGCTCGTATATGCATGGTTTCAGCAGGACATCCGTGCTCACTTGATGCCATCCCTTCCTGTGGCCGGGGTGGACGGCACTCTGAAGAACCGCATGCAGGGAACCATGGCTCGCAACAACATATTTGCCAAGACCGGCAGTGTCAGCGGCATATCCACCCTCAGCGGTTATGCTAACGGCGGCAACGGCCACGTCCTTTCCTTCTGTATCATGAACCAGGGAGTGGAGAGTTGCAGCATGGGACGTGCATTTCAGGACCAGGTGTGCGCTGCGCTTACAGAAGAGTAGACATACGGAATGAATTCCATCCAGTAAGCAACGTCAGGATTGGAAGTGGACAGGTGCTTGACAATACTCCGATGATTATGAATAATTCACCGGCCCTCTCCATCGTGTATGTAAGAATTTTTCAATATAATAATATGAACTGATGACATCCGTGACAGTATTGGTTTCAATGCGGATGTCTTGTCCAAGTTATTGTATTACTAATGTCATAAGAACGGGCAGTTTCAACACGAAAAGCGTATGATGAATATGCAAACGGTCAAAAGTTTATGTCTTTATAAACTTCTTTCTTTAGGCTGCTTACATTAACGTTGGCATGCCATAATGCCATGACAGGAAGACTATCTCAGTGAGGATGCGTTTTCGTCCCATTGTTGTCGGCATCCCGACTATATTATGGATGTGGCATTGATAATACTATTGTCACATTACCGATAATACTATTGTCATGTTATCGATGATACTATGGCAAATGGAGAGACGATATTATGGTCGAAACATGGTTTCAGAGAGAGCCGATGAATGTAAGAATAATTCAACCTCAATGCTTGTGTCTGATCCTAATCCGATGAATAGTTTTTGTTTCATGGAGTCTGTCCTGTATCTTGGGACCATATCTTCATTTGCAAGTACTTGTGGCAACAGACAAATGTTTCTATACAAAACACTGGCATCGTGCCATCATTCTTGATATGGCACGATGCCAGTGTTTTGTGTGAAAAGGGTTATATTGTATGTCCTGTGTGTGGATACTTTACAGTCCCAGTTCCTTGATGATGTTCTTGCCACCGCCCCATCGGTCGATAATCCAAAGGACGAAACGTATGTCCACACCGATGCAACGCTGCAGAGTGGGGTCGAAGCTGATGTCTCCGGCCATGGCTTCCCAGTTGCCGTCGAATGCCAGGCCTATCACGTGACCGTTGCCGTCGAACATGGGCGAACCGCTGTTTCCACCTGTGATGTCGTTGTTGCTGAGGAAACATAGCTGCATCTGCTTGGTATGCTTGTCGGCATACTTGCCGAACTTGCCCTTTTTAAGCAGTTTTACTATGTCCGTCTCCAGTTCGTAGTCCTCTATCTCGTTTTGCTTGGCAGCCTTGTCCAGGAGGCTCTGGCTGTTGGTGAAGTAGTCGTAGTGCGTGCCATTGGCCGTGTAGTCCTGGATGAAGCCGTAGGACAGGCGCATGGTCATGTTGGCATCGGAATAGTGTGGCTGGTCCATATCCATTTCCATGATGGCACGGGTAAGAAGACGTTCGTTGAAGTCTATGATGTTAAATGAACTGCGTACTTTGTGAAGCATATCGTTGTAGGTCACAAAGATGTCGTCGGCATAACGCAAGGCCACGTCTGTTTCGCGCAAGGTGCTGTCTGCCATGACCTTTGCCACGCAGGTGGTGTCCAGCAGGCATGTCTTGGCAAAGACGTCATGGGCATAGGCACGGGTGTCGCCATTGTAGACACTGTCGATGATGTTGTAGAAGGCAGGCAGGAACTTGTTGCCCGACCACTGTCGATATTCCTGCAATAGTGTGCCCATGGTCTCCTCGTCCACGCGAGGTTCATAGTCCTTATAGAAATCCTTCAGGTTGCTCACGCACAACTGTGTATCCTCTGCAGTGGCATCCATGGGGAGGCGTGATACACGACTGGCGGCCTTTATCAGTTCTATTCCGCGGAAGAATGTCTCATTGAAATATGTAATCAATGCCATAGTCTCCTTGCGTTCGGAATAAGCCTTTTCCAGAGCCGGCAATACGGAACCGTATGTGGCCTTGAGCTTGTCGTCCTTGGAGTACCATTCGCGTATCTGTTGTTCGGTCTTTTGTTTTTGGCCTACGATGTCCAGGTCCTTGACTGCCTTGTTCATGCCTATGGAGTTCTTCCAGTAGTTACTGCTGCTTGCCCACTTGCTGGCATACTTTATGGCGATGGAGCGGTCCTCGTCCATCCAGTGCTTCCACACGTTTTGCTTGGCTGTACGTACGTCTATGATGGCCTGGTTGCTTGCCTCGGTACGTTCCACTATGCCCCAGGAACAGAGATAGCGGTCCGTGCTGCCAGGATAGCCAATGGTCATGCAATAGTCGCCTGGTTTGTATCCATCGATGGATACTGGAGCATATCCTGGCGTCTTCAGCGGCACGTTGTCCTCGCTGTATTCCGCTGGCGTGCCGTCTGGCTTGGCATAGATGCGGAACATGGAGAAGTCGCATGTCTGGCGCGGCCACATCCAGTTGTCCGTGTCGCCGCCGAACTTGCCCAGTGTCTCGGTGGCGGTGAATACCAGGCGTATGTCGTGGTATACCTTGTAGTAATTGGCATAGTAGGCATTGCCACCGTAATAGGCGCGCACGATGCATTCCATGTCGGGATACAGGCTGTCCTGTTCATGCTCTATGGCGCTGCAGATGCTGTCCACATAGGCACTCTCCACGCTGGCAGAGTCCATGTCGCTTGCATGCTCCTTGTACAGGCGGGCCAGATCGGCGTTCACTCTGTCGGAAAAGTCGGTGACTTTCTGCAGGAATCGTACATAGAGACCTTTTGCAGGACGTTCCTCTTCCCGCTTGCGGGCAACGAATCCGTTCTTCAGTATGTCATCTTCGGGAGTGGAAAGGGACTGGATGGCGCCATAACCGCAATGGTGGTTGGTGAAGAAGAGTCCTTCTGGTGAAACGACCACGCCTGAGCAGAAGTCTCCCAGGTTGATGACTGCATCTTTCAGGCTTCTGCCATCGGGATTATACAGCTGTTCGGGTGTCAGTGTAAGGCCCAGGGCCTTCATGGTTTCTGCCGTCTTGGGGGTGATGTGCGAGAGCATCCACATGCCCTCGTCGGCACTGGATACCAGCGAACACATAACGGCGATAGCCGTCAAAAAAAGTTTACGCATACTTATTCTTATTATAAATTAAAGAAATAAACGGGTGCAAAGGTACAAAAAAATAAGGTGAGCCACATTTAATTACTGTTTTATTTATATCTTTGTCTTTGCAAGAATAACGTTAAAGACATGGGAAGGAACAAGTTTTCGCAACGTGAAATAGACATTATAGCCAAACTGCTGCGTCGCAAGATGGCAGGCACGCGCTTTCAGCAGAAGATGGTGCGGCATACATTGCGTACCACGTTTGACTTCAATATCTCCGACTTCAATATACAGGGCAAGGCCTTCGGTCCGGAGGATTTGCAAGAGTGTGTCCGCCGTGGTCGTATCCAGATACTTGACGAGGCCACCATCGAGGCCATGAAACAGCGTCATGCCGAGAAACGCATGCGCGACGAAGCCATGAGACAGGCCGAGGCTGTGGCAAATGGAGATGAAGTGGACTGGCAGGAAGTGCAGCGGCAATGGGACGAGTACTATGCCAAGAATCCGGACGAAAAAACCCTCTGACCTTTGGTAAGAACGTGTGACCATGATAAACATAGATACGGAACTTTGCATAAGATGCGTCAAGTGCCAGAGGGTTTGTCCGGCATTCATTCCTGACATACGGCGGAAAGGATTGCCTGTGCTGCGCAACACGGACGATTGTATAGGGTGCGGGCACTGTGTGGACGTATGCCCGTCAGGAGCCTTTTTGCACTCCGATTTCCCCAAGGAGAATGTGCGCACCGTACAAGGTAGTCTGATGCCAAGTCCGGAGAGCCTGATGGAATTGATACGTTCACGCCGGAGCAACCGTACCATCACTTCCACTCCTGTTCCCGAGAATTACTTGGATATGATAATGGAGGCTGCACGCTATGCTCCCACGGCCGAGAACAGCCGCCAGGTTTGTCTTAGCCTTGTTACTGACGATGCCAGGTTGCAAGCCGTTGAGGCTTCTGTCATCAGACTGTTCATGAGATTGGCACGCGTAATGCTGTTTCCGCCAATCAAGATGATAATGAAACCATTTCTGCGAGACTTGTACGACAGGGTGCCTGCTCTGATGGAAATGAACGAACAGTTTTCTAACGGGCATCGTCCGTCCATCTGCGATGCCACTGCGTTGCTGGTCATCTCTGCCCCAAAGGGCTATGACTTCGGATTTCAGGATTGCAATCTTGCCTATCAGAACGCTTCTCTTATGGCGGAAAGCCTCGGTGTGAGCCAGATTTACATGGGCTTCGTACAGACGGCCATGTTCATGATGGGTACCAGGCGTGCCGCCCGCATATTGGGCATACCCAAGGGACACAAGGCGTTTGCCATCATGGGATTGGGAATGCCTGCATTCAAGTATACCAGGTATACCTTGCGCTGATTTTATAATTGTAGAGACATAAACAAACTTAATTCCTATAGTATGAAAAAGCAATTTTTATTTGCCATTCTTCTAAGTATTCTGGGTATATACACAGGATGGGCGGCTCGTATCATCACGGGTACCGGCCAACAGGGTACCGTGTCGGTTTCTGATTTGAGCGATGCAAAGTTCTCTTCTCTTGAAGCTGGCGAAGGATGGGTTCTGACATTGGAAGTGGAAAACCCTGACGGTAACTCATACAATCCCTGGGGTACAAGCCTGATAGCCAGCGGCAATAATGCATTTCCGGAGAAAAACAATTTCAATGGATTCCAGCTTTATCTTCAGAGCAGTGGCAACGGAGGAAAACTGAATGCCGTATTCGGTGGACGTGACCACATTATCAGCAATGTCACATACAGTGGAGATTTCCAAGCTACTATAGTATATGACGGTGACAAGAGTCTTACAGTGGAGTCAACGAATGCCGAGGGCAAACAGGCTCAGGACAAGTTCACTCTCAACACTGCCCTGCCCCCGATAACCGAATTTGCATACGGTCTGCCAACAGGAATTAACGTCAAGGCACAGTTGGCAAAGATTACACCTGTCGTAGATTGTCCCACTTTGGCCGAGGACAAGGATGGCAAGATGCACTTCACCTCCGGTAAGACATACTATCCCGGAATATGTAGCAAGCTGCGCTTTACATTGACAGAGTCCGGGGCATTCTATGCCAACGGTGCCAAGCGCATGAGCTTCGATTCTTTTGTCCTCTATGATGCCAAGGGTGAGGAGGTGAAACTGGACGCATCGCAGTTGGGTGGAAACAACAACAAGTCCTATGCCAATATGCTGGACGGTGTCAACGGTACGTACTGCAACGGTGGATGGTACACATCTGGAGCAACGGACGATTACTTTGAAATTATATTGCCCGAGGACCTCGGCGGAGTGTTCTCTTTCTCCTTTGTAACGGAGAACACCACCATGAATGCCAAGGCCTTTCGTATAGAGATTCTGGATGAAGTGGTCAAGGAATACACCCTGGCAGTAAACGCACCTGCCGGTAATGAGGTTGCAATCCTGTATAACGGGCTGCCTGTCAATGCTGGTGATGCCATAGCTGCAGCCACATTTGATGCGGATCTGCTCGCTGCAAATGAAATACCCGGATATACTTGGGCCGTGGCGGTTGATTCTCAGGCCATGACAGTGACCGTGGCCTATACACAGGCAGAGGATGTGGAGAATCCCGCTTCGGTAGTGGCTTTGGCAGAACGCATAGGCGGTCAAGGTGCCGCCGACAAGTTCCGCTTCCTTCTTTCACCGTCCATGAACTCCAGAGAGGAGGTTTTTGTTATTGGTACCGATGGAGGCAGGATTTTCATCAAGGGCAGTACTGTCAGTGCCATCACTACGGGCTTGGGCTGGTATCTGAACAACATTGCCAGTATCAATATATCCTGGAACTCCTTGAATGAGAAAGCTGATGGCGAGGCATATGCTGATATCTCTTCCCTGCCATTGCCAACGGCAGAGGAGATGCACACCTGTGATGCGCGTTACCGATACTATCTCAACTATTGTACTTTCGGCTACTCCATGACTACGTGGACATGGAAGCGTTGGCAACAGGAGATAGACTGGATGGCGCTGCACGGTATCAACATGCCGCTGCAGATTGTTGGACTGGAAGAGGTATGGCGCAAGTTCCTGACCATGGAACAGGATGGTACACGCAAATACAACTACAGCGACAGCGATGCCAAGGCTTTCGTGGCCGGTCCCGCATTCACTGCATGGTGGGGCATGAACAACCTTGAGGGTTGGGGTGGCACTGGCAATAATGGCTGGGGTGGTGTCCAGGACGATGCATGGTATGCCCGTCAGACGGACCTTGCCAAGAAAATTGTTGCCCGTCAGCGTGAACTGGGCATGCAACCGGTACTGCCAGGCTTTTCCGGTATGGTTCCAAGTAACTTTACTGCAAAGACAGGCGTCGCCACGGACAACAACGGTGGCGGATGGTGCGGTTTCACACGTCCCTACATCATAGATCCGACTGCAGAACGCTTCACCGAGATTGCCGCAGATTACTATGCCTGCCTGAAGGATGTGATGGGCGAAAGCCAATACTACTCCATGGATCCGTTCCATGAGGGCGGCAGAATCTCGAGCGGCAAGTATTCCGAGGCATACACTGCCATATACAAGGCCATGGAGGCGGCTAAGGGAGGATCACAGTGGGTGATACAGCAGTGGCAGTGGTCAGACAACCAGAAGCTCTCTCTTACTTCGGTTCCCGCAGGCAAGCTCATTGTCCTTGACCTCTTTTCGGACGGAAAGCCTGCTTTCAATAGTTATAACGGATATGTTCCGCAGCACGCCGTGTTCTGTGCCATACCAAACTTCGGCGGACGTTCCGGAGTTATGGGACGACTGAACAACCTTGTCGACAATTATTTCTCTTTCAAGGAAAAGTTCTCTTCTATCAAGGGCATCGGCGCAGCCCCCGAGGCCATAGAGCAGACACCTGTCACCTACGACCTTCTGTTCCAGTTGCCATGGATGGGCAACAAGCCGGACATGGCAGAGTGGGTAAAAAAATACTCTTCTACCAGGTATGGGACGGATAACGCCGCAGTCCAGGATGCATGGGAACTGCTTCGTCAGGGTGTGCTCAATTATGGTGCCGATGCCATACAAGGTCCTGTAGAGGATGTATGGGCGGCACGTCCTAACCTCGATGCCTCTCCTGCCAGCACCTGGGGCGTGACCCTCAACAATGCCGGAGGTACCTATACCCGTGCACGTCGCCAGATGCTCATAGATGCCACATACAAACTATTGGGTGCAAAGGATGTATTGGGCATTGCCTCAGGTTCCGTCCACGAGAGCAACTACCTCTACGACATAGTGGAATTCGGAGGTGCCGTCATGGCCGACTATGCTTATGACCTGCTTCTCGGCATAAAGGCTGCCAAGGAGGCTGCCGGTGACAACTTTGCAACAGATTTCAAGTACAAGGCACGTCGCGATGCTTTCCTTGCTCTCATTGCCGACATGGATACATTCAAGGGTACAAACCTCAATTTCCGTCTGGGCAAATGGACACAGGAAGCACGCGATGCCGCCAAGGAAGTCACCGATGCCACCACTGCAACTGCCGACTGGTATGAATTCAACAATGCACGTACACTTGTCACCACTTGGGGCGACCGGGCACAGAATGGCGGACTGAAGGACTATTCCTATCGTTCATGGCAGGGATTGTTGAAAGACTACTACCTGCCACGTTGGCAATACTTCTTTGAGCACGATTGTCAGGGCACCGATTACTTCTTCTTCGAATGGAATTGGGCACATGGCATGCAACACAGCGTGGGACAGACGGAAAAGAGCGCCACACGTCTGGATGAAGGAGAGAGCGGATATGCATACAGCCGCACACCCGAGGGCAACACCATAGACGAGGCACAGAATCTGCTGAACAAGTACATTATACCCGTCAGCATAAACGACGGAGTGTATTATGCCTACAGTCTGCTGGACAACGACCTGTCCGACAAGATAACCATCGTTGCCAGTGCAGGAAGTGTGATAGACCTTACGTCATATTTCACATCTCTGGAGAATGTGACAGTCAGCGGAGACTTCATTGATGGCAACGTGACAAGTCTGAGCGACATCCGCATCAAGGCCGATGCCGCAGATGGCAACCACACGGGCACTATCGCATTGGCAAACGGCACCACCATCAAGTTCTCCGTGGTGCTGAATCCGGCGTACTATGGCACGTATCATATCAACTATAAGGACGGGAGCAATGATGCTCCCGTCTTCATAGCCTACAACGAGGACAAGGACAACAGCAACAACAAGGGCTACAAGCTCATAGCCACAGGCACATACTCTTCCGATGCTCCTGCGGACATGGTTTTCGCATTGGCTCCTTGTGGTAATGGATTCTCCATCTCGGCGCAGGGACAGTATCTAAAGTCTCCTACTCTCAATGGCTGGAACCATATCATGTTCTCGCAGAATGCCGATGAGGCTGGCGCATATCTTTTTATCGAAGAAGCCAATGAGGCCGGAGTGTATAAATTGCGCAGTACAGGCGAGGGTGTAAATTATGTCAATGACTATGAAAACTCGGTTTTTGGTAACGATAGACCCGAAAAAGAAGGATTGTCGACCTTTACCGTCTCTCCTGTCACTCAGTTTCCATTCACTGTCAGTTCCGCAGGTTTTGCCATACTTTGTCTGCCATTCAATGTGGTACTTCCAGATGGCATGCAGGCTTTCGACTGTGCCGCCTCCAACATTGCACAGGGTGCAGACAAGTCTGCAATCATTTGCACCATGCAGGCCATAGCCAATCCCGGCGAAACATTGAAGAAAGGAACCCCGGTCGTCATCAAGGCCGCTGGTGGCGAATACAATCTGGACATCACCATGGACGATGAAGGTTCCCGTACATCTCTGCCTGGTTCTCTGTTACGTGGAAATTACTTGAAACAGGATTTGGTTCAGGGAGAAGAGGTGAAAAAGTTCATCTTCCTAAAGCCGGACGGCCAGGATACCGGATTTTATCGTATGCAGGACAAGGGCACCATTGCAGCCAATAAGTGCTGGATGGAGTGGGCTGTTCCGGCAGAGATGGCCGGGGCACGGGTTATTTCGCTGGACTTTTCTACAGAGACCGACATTCGTGACATTAACGCTACTCCCCGGAACAATCTCATATTCAATCTCAACGGGCAACGTCTCGCCATACCGCATAAAGGCGTGAATATCATTGGCAACACCAAGGTTATAATCAACTGAACATCATATGACTATGAAGAGAACATACATTGCACCCAAGGTTACGGTCCTTGAATATAGTCCATCATGTGGCATCTTGGCATCCACTTCGAGCATGTCAACTCAAATTTACAATGACAACACCGGCGGCGACGATGGCCAAGGTGGCTACAATCCGGGAAACTCCCTGTCACGAGGCAACGGCTCTTCCGGCAACGGCCTGTGGGACGAAGTCTGGTAATCCCCCTGACCTATGATTCAGAATTATGTACAACATGCACAGCGTATAGCCGAATACTTCCGTACGGTGCCATATATTATGGATCCTCCGGGATTGTACACGGCACAAAGCTTGTACGAAGGCTTGGATTTCAGTCATCCCGAGACCTTTGCCGATTGCTACGACCAAAGGGTATACCGTCATTATATGGAACAGGGCAAGATAACGGACAATCCGCTTGAGGCCCTGGCACGTAACCTGCATGACTTTGCCATCATGCAAAGGTTGAAACACTTGCTTTCGCAGTATGGCAAGTGCCGTGTGGTGGCAGTGATGGGTGGCAATGCCATGAGAAGGGACGATGTCTCCTACGAGAAGATTGCCCGCATAAGCAAGCACTTGACGGAATTAGGTTCACTGATGGTTTCCGGTGGAGGTAGCGGTGCCATGGAGGCCACAGGGTTCGGTGCATGGATGGCAGGCAGAAGCGAGGCAGAGTTCCTTGACGCCCTGTCCCGTTTGCGTACAGTGCCTGCTCAACAGGACGATGGTTACCTGCAGGTGTCATTTGACATTCTCGCCCGCTATCCTCAGGTAGCTTATCGCAATCTGAGCATACCCACATGGCTCTATGGTCACGAGTGGACATCCCCGTTTGCCACGGACATAGCCAAGTTGTTCGAGAATAGCGTGCGCGAGGACACGCTCCTAACCGTTTCCTACGGTGGCATCATATATGCTCCGGGACGTGCTGGTACCTTTCAGGAAGTATTTCAGGAAGCAGTGCAAAACCACTACCTTACCTTCGGTTTTGCCAGTCCCATGGTGTTCCTTGATACCGAGTTCTGGACCAAGACCACCCCATTGTATCCCCTGTTGGTCCACTTGATGGACAAGGGCATATATAAGAACCTGCTGCTTTCGCTTACCGATGATATAGACGAGGTGATTGCCACCATCACCGACTTCCGGAAATCCTACGAGGAACAGGGTGGATAGTATTCAGGATTGCTATAATGGATAAATCGCATTACATAGTCTATTTGGACAACCTCAGAATAGTTGGGGCATTGGCCGTAGTGCTATTGCATATGTCCGGTGTGTGCCTGGACAGGTTTTACAATCCGGACGCAACAATGCAAAACGTGTTGCTTGTTCTCGTCAACACCATCACTCGTTTTGCCGTTCCCGTGTTTGTTATGATAACAGGCACACTTCTCCTGCACCCGCGGCGCATCATAACTTATGACAATGTGTTCGGCAAGTATGTATGGAGGATGCTGTTGGTTTTGCTGACCATAGGCAGTGCATACGCTTTGATGGAGATTGCCTACATCCACCGCGCCATTTCTCCGGCCTTGGTGGCTGAAGCGTTTGCCAACGTGTTGTCCGGCAACCTTTGGGATCACATGTGGTATGTGTATATGCTGACAGGATTATATCTCGTACTGCCCATGCTGAAGGGTTTTGTCAATGTTTCTGATACAGGTGATCTGGTAAAGCTTGTACTGGTCATGGCGCTTTTTCTTCTGATAATGCCACAGGTTGGAAGTGTGTTTGGCTTGAAGGTGGGCATCACTTTCCCTGTATCGTCCGTTTATGTCCTGTATCTGTTCCTTGGATACCTGATTGACAAGACTGTCATGGAGATGTGTGGCATGACCAAAATGATCGGATGTATATGCCTGTCAATGTCTCTGTGCTTCATAGCCGTTGGTATTCATATGATGAATCCAACTCCGGAAACTGCTGCCTTTCTGAGTCTCAATCCTATCATAACATTCTTTTTGGCAAATGGCATTTTCTTGCTGTTTAAAGGAAGCAAGGCGTTAAACAATGGACCGATATTTGGCAGGAAAGCAGGATTGATGGTTTCTGACTGTTCTTTTGGCATATATCTGTTTCATCCTTTGTTTATCAATCTGGCTACAAAGTTTTTCCATATCGATTTGATGTGTATGGGTATGTTTTCGTTCTTCTTTATAACGATAGCCGTCATTGTCATGTCCATGCTCACCACCATTGCATTCAGGAAAATCCCATACATGGGCAGGCTGGTATGAAGTTGGCCCTTTGTCTGTCGTCACTGGTGGAATCCTGAGAATAAACCGCAAGCCCGCACAGTACATATGCGCTGTGCGGGCTTGTTGTATGGAAAACATCCAGATTGGAATATCGGGCTTGTGGATTTGGTATCCACAGGGATTTACTTCTTTTTCCTTGGTTTGCGGCGTGCCCATCCCTCTTCGGTAAAGTCAGGCTCCTTGCCGCGCAACTGTGCTGCATCAGGATTCAGGAACTGCATCCAATCATTCTTTGTGTAATGTTTCCTGTTGGGCTGAGGTGCGGGCTTGTTACGTGATGCACGTGTTTCCTCCTTGTATCCGCCACGCCTTGCACTGCCATGGCTGGAAGATTCCTCGTTATTGGTGCCGCCGTTTCGACGGCGACCGTCGCGTGGTTCACGTTTTGTGTCACGGCGGTCACGTTTTGTGTCGCGCTTGCGTTCGTGCCTGTTGTCCTTGTCGTCTGTGCTCTTGTCTGCCTCGTCACACACTACGCTGCGCCCTTTTACTGTCACTCCATGTTTCATGGCTCGGATTACGGCCTCGGCATGGTCTGACGCTACCTCCACGAAGGCAAAGTTCTTCATCAGGTCTATGCGTCCGATTTCCACCGGCACGTCCTTTACATTGCGGTTGATGAGACCTATGATCTCCTTGGCATAGAAACCATCTATCTTGCCTACGTTCAGGAACAGGCGTGTGTATCCTTCCTCGGCTGTGCGTGGTCCGTTGCCGCCCTTGTCGCGACGTGACTTGCGTTCGCCTTTTGCACCGGACTTGGACTCGGACACCTCTTCTATCTCCGGTGCATCGGCATAGTAAGCCAGGAAACGACCGAATTCGCGGCTCACGACGCGTTTGATAAGGTCTTCCTTGTCCAGCCATCCCCAGCGGCGGATAACTTCGGGCATAACTTCGGCAATCTCCTCTTCCATCACGTCCACACGTTCTATGTCGTCTATGACGCGGTAGAGCTGTCTCTGGCATATATCCTTGCCGGATGGCAGGGCACCACGCTCGAATTGCTTCTGGATAGCCTTTTCTATCACGCGTATCTTGCCCTTTTCCTTCACGTGGACTATGCTGATGCTGGTACCCTTCTTTCCGGCACGACCCGTGCGTCCGCTGCGATGTGTATAGTTCTCCGTATCATCCGGCAGGCCATAGTTGATGACGTGTGTAAGGTCGTTTACATCCAATCCTCTTGCCGCCACGTCTGTGGCCACAAGAAGTTGTGTGCGGTGCTGGCGGAACTTCTGCATGGTCAGGTCGCGTTGCTGTTGCGACAGGTCGCCGTGCAGTGAATCAGCGTTGTAGCCGTCCTGTATCAGTTTGTCGGCGATATCCTGCGTCTCCATGCGTGTTCGGCAGAAGATGATGGCGTAGATGCGTGGATAGTAGTCCACCACGCGCTTGAGTGCAAGATACTTGTCTTGCGCGCGTACCATATAGTATATATGGTTGACATGTTCGGCACCCTCGTTGCGGGAACCTACCTGTATCTCCTTGTAGTCGTGCAGATAGCGTTTTGCTATGGTCTCTATCTCCTTGCTCATTGTGGCTGAGAAGAGCAAGGTGCGGTGTTCGGTGGGAATGCCTTCAAGGATTTCGTTGAGGTCGTCCTGGAAGCCCATTGTCAGCATTTCGTCGGCCTCGTCCAATACCAGGTTCTTCACCGTGGACAGGTTGGCTGCGCCGCGCTTCATCAGGTCCAGCAATCGGCCGGGCGTGGCCACCAATATGTTCACGCCATGTCGCAGGGATCTGATTTGTGCTTCGATGCTTGTGCCGCCGTAGACGGGAAGGATGCGCACTCCGTCGGTATACTTGGAATACCCCTCCAGATCGTCTGCAATCTGAAGGCACAGCTCGCGTGTGGGAGCCAGTATGAGTGAAGTGGGTTGCATCGGCATCCCGTCTGTCAGCTGCACCAATGGAAGACCGTAGGCGGCCGTCTTGCCTGTGCCGGTCTGTGCCAGCGCCACCAGATCGCCTTGCCAGCCGTCCTCTGTCTCTGCCTTGCCCAGCAGTACCGGTATCACCGCCTCTTGGACGGGCATGGGGTATTCATAACCTTGCTCGCCGATGGCGCGCAGTATTCGTTCGTCTAATCCTAATTCTTCAAATGATTTCATTCTGTTCTTGTTATAAATGGATGCAGGTCCTTTTGCAGGCTCTGCACTGTGGTGGTGGCGAGTTGTCCGGTTACACGTCCATTGTGTATACGTTGGTTTCCTTGGGCGAGAATCCCATGCTGCGGTACAGTGCATTGGCAGCCACACGCGACGGGCGCGAAGTCAATCCTACGCGGTAATGCTTGCCGGTGGACGCAAGGAGGTCCAAGGCGGCTTGTACCAACAATCGTCCCACCCCTTGGCCTTGGCACTCCGGCAATACGGAAACATCCTCTATGGTCGCATGTCTGCCTGTGGGGATGCTGAAGCAGCAGATGGTGGTCATTCCCACGATGATGCCGTCGTCTCCACGTGCCACCAACAGGTGGGTATCCTGTTGTGACAGAAGTTCGTCGATGGTCTCACGGTCTGCCTTGCATGAGGAGGAGACCACTTTCGTCAAGGCTTCTATCTGGCTGAAATCTTCGGGGGAGCATGCTGTCAATCGGGTTATCTTCATGCCTCTGCGTCCTCCATTCCGATTGTCTGTGCCGTAGGTTTTGACATGGCATACCACCACATCAGCCCTATGCACACGGCCGCGCATGCGGCTACCGTGCTCCACGCCATGGCATGGCCGCCGAGCATTTCGACCATACTGTAGGTGTGGATGTCATCTCCGAGAAGCCATACCTGGGCACAGGCTACTGAATTGTTGAGCACATGCAACAGGACAGGCAGGAATATGTTGCCCGTCTTCCAATACAACATGCCCAGCAGCACACCCATGGCCGTGGCAAAGAACACTTGGGCAGGATTCATGTGTATGAGACCGAAGAGCAGCGCACTGACGAAGATGGACTCCGCCACTCCCCTGTTGTGGTGCAGCAGATGTCCCATGATGCCCCATCGGAACAGCATTTCCTCGCCTACAGGAGCCGCCAATGCTATGGCCGCCACGCCCCATGGAGTATCGCAGATAGCCATCATCTGTTCCTCCATAAGGTTGGGTATTGCCATCAACTCGGTCATCAGGTCCAGGGCCACGACACCAAACACGCATCCCAGCATGCCCCATAGATTTTGCTTCCAGGTGGACGACGAGGGGACGTATTGGCTGCGTGAATACTGTTTGCGGCGGAATATAGCCAGGCAGGCAAGGCTTATGATCACGTCCGCGACAAACAGGCAGATGGCCATCAGCGAGGCATCGAACATCTGTTCCGGTGTGCCGTCCGCCGTAATGCCATGGCCTTTTATGAGCTGTGCTATCAGCAGTGCCAGTCCTGCTGCGGCCTGCAACAGCAGCATCAGCAGGATGGCCAGCAGCGGTCGTTTCAATACAACGAAAAATCTACCCATATTGTGTACATATTACGTGTCAAGGTTATTGTCGTAATGGGGTGTTGCTGATACACAAATCCCAACAAAGCACAAAAGTAGACATTTATTGAGAATAATGCAAAGAAATGTTGCGCAGTTTTGAGTAATTGCGTAATTTTGTATACCTTATGCAAATATCAGAGACCATAACGAGCACGCAGAACCAGAGGATAAAGGCTCTCGTGCAATTGCAGCAGAAGTCGTCATGCCGTCGTTCGCAGCGGCTGTTTGTCGTGGAGGGACGGCGCGAGCTGGCACACTGCATCTCGCGTGGATACGTGGTGGACACGTTGTTTCTGTGCCCGGACATCTTGCGTGCCGAAGGCGAATACGAGTCACTGATGGTCTCCATGCCGCGGTGCCGTGCCGTGCAGGTGTCCGCCAACGTCTATGAACGCATTGCCTACCGTGGAGGTACCGAGGGCGTGGTGGCCACAATGCACATGAAGGACCATGGTCTTGACACTCTGCCTGTTCCTGTCAGTGGGCATGCACCGTTGTACGTTGTGCTGGAAAGTGTTGAAAAGCCCGGCAACCTTGGTGCCATACTTCGCAGTGCCGATGCCGCCGGAGTGGATGCTCTGATAGTGTGCGACCCGTTGACGGACTTGTACAACCCAAATCTTATCCGCGCCTCGCTCGGCGGACTTTTCTCGGTTCCCACCGTTGCTTGCACCAGCGAGGAGTGCATACGATATCTGCATGATCATGGAGTACGTGTCCTCACGGCACAGCTTCAGGACTCCAGCCTTTATTACGATACCGACATGACCCTTCCCACCGCCATTGTCATGGGCACGGAGTCCACAGGCCTGACCAGGCAGTGGCGCGAGGCTGCCGATGCTCATATCCGTATCCCGATGCTCGGCATCCTGGACTCTCTGAACGTGTCGGTGTCTGCTGCCATACTGATGTTCGAGGCTGTGAGGCAAAGGCAGGGGAATGGCGTAGGGTGACGGGTGTATCACCCTTATCATATATATAAGGTAGGATGGTCTGTAGGGCACATTCAACTGGTGGTGCGACGTTCAGCCTGAGGGCGCGTTCGACGTATTGGGCTTGTGGGCCTTGGTGATGCTTTGCGCCTGCCGTAGTTTTTGGAGACGTTGGACGAGAAAGACCGCCTGCAAATGCCCGTGTGGAGAACGTTCCGCTGCTATGCCTCCGTGGTGCGCAACCGCCCGTATCTGATGATGAACCTGTTCAAGGATTCACCTCGGTGGAGCACCTTCGTGCTGATGGCGATGGCGGTGCTCAGTTTGTCGGCATTGTTGCTGGCGTGGCCGTTCGCCATGTTCGAGGTGTTCATCTTCCTCATGCTTTTCTGCGTTGGCCTGCTGACACCGGCGACCATTACCCTCGCGCTGTGCACCATCACTGAAAACCGAGGCATGGCGGCTGCCCTGCTGGGAGCCGTGCCGTTTTTGTTGGGTAAGAATCCTCAGTTTTCAACTATAGTATTGTCGGCACCTTGACAATACTGTTGTCAAGGGTGCGATGATACTATTGTCAAGGTGCCGACAATACGGGAACTAAATCTGATTGCCACGGTGATGCCCTTTTGCCGAGACTGCAATGTAGTGCGCCTCCTTGGGATAAGGGCATGCAAAACGCAAAGAGGACGGTCGAATGTTTCTATGTAAACATCTCAACCGTCCTCTTTGTACCTCTAATCGTGCCGTATTAGAACCAATTTTGGCCGATTTGGATAGGTTGTGGGAAATGCGTCACTGGATTCCAAACCCAGGAAAACCAATTAATCATCCAAACAAGGATAATTGAGTATAAGTTTTCTGTTCAGGATTAACATAAGTTGCGGAAATATCGAATAATTGATGTACAATACGATTTATTTCACTTAGATTAAAACATCTATACGCAGATATTAATTGCGCTTTTATATCTGAATTAATTTCGCAAATATGTGGAATTCTTAATTTGCGTATGACCTGACTCTGCCATCTGGGAAAACCTCCATTCATTTTATTTGAGAGGTTTAATAACTGTTCCTTGACAGCATCAGACATTAAAATTGCCGCAAGCAAAAGCAATTGTTCTTTATCCTCATAATTAGATGTTATGTAATAGATGTTATGAGAAGGATAATAATTACCATTATCTATAAAAATGTAAGAATTTGCTGAGATGTCAGGTAGTAATATTTTTGACTTATGTTGTAAATCAGTTTTAACACGGTCTATCAAGGCATACCATTTCCGATTGTTCTTTACAATATGTCTCTGTTGCAATACAGTTCTATATTGTTCTAAATATGCTTTCGCCTTAGGATATTTGTTGATATCAATGAGACTTCCAAATTTATCATACGGATTAAGCAAATAAAGTCCGTTGTATTGAAATTTATTTCCTGATAAGTCTTTAGCACATATAATCGGGAGAAGTAATTCCTCTTCAATCATACTCTTTAAGTCCTTAGAAATAAAAATACGGTCTGCACCCGTAGCGACACCAATACCTATGGAAAAATTTTGTTTCTCTATTGTGGGTAGGTCGGAATACTGGCTTTCCTGAAAAACAGAACTGAAATCTTTAGAATTAGAATACTTTTTTAATGTATAATATATACTATTATTTAAATCCCCAAGCTTGTCAACGCTAGCGAATTCGATAGCGTTTTGATTAACGTCATTTGTTATTACCGATATTACAGGATAGGCAAGGACATTCTCTTCAAATGCGTTAAGTCTTTCCACGTCAATTATTTTCTCCAAATTAAATTTCCTGCAAATTAGATGACGCAGCTTTTTTCCATATTCATTCTTTAGCCATCTGTTTGAACATATAAAACAATGCTTACCAAATGGTTTTAAGCAATGAAGTGAGTGTTCATAAAAAATAACATACAGATCACATCGATAATGAAATGTCTTAAATTTAAACTTGTAAATATCTCTTGCATCCGTCGGAATATTCTCATACCTTACATAAGGTGGATTCCCAATGACAAAATCAAATTTGTTTTCCCAAGTTGAAAACAGGAAATCCTCGTTTCTTAAATTGCAAGGAGAAAAATCAGGCATGCGTTCCTTCAGTCGAGTAATACAATCATCATACTTGTTACTATCTATTTCGCACCCAAATACACATTTCTGAAAAACTTCATTGGGATTAAAATTGTATTTTTTTGCGGACTCTATAACCCTATGTTGTATTTCAAGAAGAAAATCCCCATATCCAAACGACGGCTCTAAAATACAATAGTGTGACAGGTTGATTTCAGAGGTGTAACCAACCGTATCTAACATAAACTTAACTACCTCATGAGAAGTAAACACATCCCCATGATTCAACCCGTTCGACCGAACTCCATATATTGAATTATTCGAATTCATCCTTGCATCCCAATAAGTATCCCTGTAAAGATTTGACAAATCGTTCGATTGAAATATCTTCTGTCACATTGCCGTATGTGGTAGAATCGGCCGTCCAGATTAGGCAAGATGAGGTATAAAGTCTTTCAGTCACCAATTTCTCGCACAAAATTCTATAGCGGTCAATATATGATGCGTCTTCAAATTCTGATCTAACTGGATAATGATTTGTATAATTTCTAATCGGTGTTGTCGATTTAATATCACGCCCAATTAGCATAAGATAACCTACCCATGGGGTTCCATAAGTTGGGAATTGCTTCTCTCTATATGCCGTCCAAAAATCTGTTGCATTCCCAATGGCTTCCTCTGTGCGATTATTAAAATTATTTCCATAAGAACCAATTTGAGATTTCAGCTCAATAATTGCAATAAGTTTTCCTTTAGGGCTGATAATAAGAAAATCCCAATCTTTAGAAGAACGGTAGTATCCTGGGATATGATTATTTTTGTCGTAAAGGCACGTTTCGGGAATACCGACCTCTATACAAGCGTCTTTTATAAGCGACAAAAAGCCATCTAACTGCTTGCCACCTACAACAGCTCCGCGGTTAGATGAATCTCCACTTTTTACCAACTGTTTCTTTTTAGTATTCCAAAAAGCTTTTATGGCCTTTTGTGTGTTTAATTCGATGTTGAATTTCTTTGCCATATTGCAAAAATAATTATTTAATTTCAATTGCCAAACATAGAACCGATTCTTATGACAATGTGCTTGAGCTTATCTACTAGTAGGCCAATGAGTTACAGAGCAATAGAAATAGAAAAGAGGACTCTCAAAACGAGAATCCTCAATTCAGTACCCAGAGCCGGGGTCGAACCGGCACACCTTGCGGTATTGGTGTTTGAGACCAACGCGTCTACCTATTCCGCCATCTGGGCCTAATGCGAGTGCAAAGGTATGTTTTTTTTTTGTAAAGGCCAAATAAAATGGCGAAAATACGTTGCCGTTGCCATAAATTGTCCAAAATTGGTCGTTAGGATTCAAATGGCCTTGACCTTTTCGTCTATTTCTGCTATGAGCGTTTACGGCAAAGGCGCAAGCAGGCAGAATGCCGCTCAGGCGTATGGCCATGGATATAGACAGTCATGTATGCGGAGTTATGGCTTGTTGGACTTGCCAGACGTATTCTGCCGATAGCGTGTCACTTTCTGAGTTTGCAGGACATGTCAACGTAGTTGTTAAATGTCAGATAAACTATATAAATTTAACAGAATGATAAAAAAAGTGTTGCCGTTCCTTTGTACGAGTGCGCATATCTTTGTATCTTTGGTGTCGTAAATCCATGAAAAGGACACTTATATTACTTGCAGTCGCCTGTGCTTGGGGCATGGGTGTGCGTGGTGCCGGGGCGGACTCGCTGTCGGTACACGGAGAGCGTTCCTATGAGGGACCTGAGATACGGAGATTCAGTGTGGAAACCCGCATGGGGTGGCAGATGCAGCGTAGCGCCGGAGTTACGGACGACAATCGCACTGGATTCAGGGGAGAGTATATCAACATGTACCTGTTCGCGCGCCTTTACAAAGGCTTGTCCTTCAAGTGGCGGCAACGGTTGAATATCACAAATGAGCGCAATTTCTGGGATTCCACCGACTACATGATGATGCAGTACGAGCCGGACCGGCATTGGCGGATAGCTGCCGGCAAGCAGGTGGTGGCCATCGGCGGGTATGAATACGACCGTCCAGGCATAGATTTGTACTACAACAGCGAATACTGGAACAACATATCCTGCTATCAGCTGGGTGCCAGTGTGGCATATACCTTCAACAGCGGAGATTGCCTGACGTT
The DNA here is from genome assembly GCA_023665805.1 of Bacteroides sp. Classification (GTDB taxonomy): domain Bacteria; phylum Bacteroidota; class Bacteroidia; order Bacteroidales; family Bacteroidaceae; genus Physcousia. The sequence goes on from JAMPDJ010000009.1 coordinate 43,128, forward strand.
ACAGTTCTGCAACAGCCCTTTTCGCAAAGCCATCGGCAGCAACAATACTTACGGTCTCTCGTTGATGTGGAACGGCACTCACGGCTGTTGGGAAAGCATTTGGTCTTTGAATGCCTTTCAGTGCACCGGTGGACGGTGGATGAGCTACATGGCATTGGGCAACCGCTTCAATCTGATGTCAGGCGGACGCTTGTGGATGGAAGTTGATTATGTCAATCGTGCCAGCAGCCACCAAACCATTATGTTTAAGGACTGTAGCGTGGTGGCAGAGTTGAGCGGCCGTCCGCATCCCACAACACGTTTGTTTGCCAAATATACCTACGATACGAACCGTTCCGGCACAGATGCCGACCTGTGCGTGCTTGACGGCACGGAGATACATGGCATTAGCGGAGGCGTGGAATACGAGCCTTTCAGGCAATATCCCGATGTGTTGCGCCTGTACGGAACTGCGGGCTACGATATTGGAACCAACTCTAATCCTGACGGTGTGCTGAAGGATGGACTCGTGTGCGTGAATGTGGGTGTCAAGCTCAATCTGGACATACTGCATGGCTTGCGTTGGGCCTTGAAAAGAAGATAGCGATATACCTAACTTATATAAATATAACGATAGCTAAAGAAAATGCTTAAGAAGATTCCAAATGGCATTCCATGCCTGATTATAATTCTTGTCATCTTTGGATACATGAGCTGTGTGATGGGACTGACTAACATGCTGAATACCATCATGCACACGGCACACGAGTTGTTGCTGAACACGGTGTTCTACATCATGGGCATGTGCGTTATTACAGGTGCCTTGGGCAAGGTATTTGTAGAATTTGGCGTAGTAGACTTGTTGCAGCGCATATTGCGCCCCGTCATGCGTCCGGTGTTCAATATGCCGGGCGTGGCGTCGTTGGCGGCCGTCCTCACTTTCCTGAGCGACAATCCCGCCATCATTGCCTTGAGCCAGGACAAGGGCTTTGCCCGTTATTTCAAGAAGTACCAGCATGTGTCGCTTGTCAATTTCGGCACGGCATTCGGCATGGGGCTGCTGGTAATTGTTTTCATGGTGGGGCAGGGTTATTTTCTGGCTCCGTTCGTGGGGTTGTTCGGTGCCCTTTGCGGATGCGTGGTGGCCACCCGTCTGATGCAACACTTCACCCTGAAGGCATTCCCGGATTATCTGCACGAGGATGCAGTGGCGGTGACCAACTACAGTGGCGGTGAAGCCTTGCCGGATGTCAGTTTCCAACAGGAGGATGACGGCAAGAAAAGCGACCTGAGCCTGTTTGTCCGTGTACTCAATGCCCTGTTGGACGGTGGTCGTGATGGTGTCAACATAGGCATGGCCATCATACCAGGCGTGCTGATTATAAGCACGTTTGTGATGATGCTGACTTTCGGAGGCACAGCCGAGGGCATAGATACCGATGGAAACGACATCATAGTCTATACCGGCGGTGCCTTTCAAGGTACGCAGTTGTTGCCGTGGCTCGCAGGTAAAATCAGCTTTGTCTTTGAATGGCTCTTCGGTTTCACCGCACCGGAGTTGATAGCCTTTCCCATCACTGCCTTGGGAGCTGTGGGCGCTGCCTTGGGGTTGGTTCCGGAGTTCGCTTCCAAGGGCATAATCGATGGTAACGCCATAGCCGTGTTCACGGCCATAGGAATGTGCTGGAGCGGTTATCTTAGTACGGATGCCGCCACTCTGGATTCCCTTGGATACCGTCCTTTGGTGCCAAAGGCTTTCCTCAGTTCGTTTATCGGAGGTATATGCGCCGGTATAATCAGCCATTGGCTGTATGTCCTGATTTTGACAATGAGTGCGTGGTTTGCTCCTGCACCGGTGTGGAACGCCCAGGCTTCGGGAACATTGTGCAACATGCCGGAGAAGCCTCGGATAGAGCTTACCATGATGGATGACAGTACTTTCGTGGCAAAGGACTGGTTCGGATATAAGGACACTGATCTGAAGTTCCGCGTCAATGCCCTGGATTCCACCATCACCGTCACCAACGCCTACGCGCGAAAGGGAGACCGTTTCTTCTTCGTCCGCATCAATGACAAGGCCCTGCAGGGCGAGGTAGCGTATGCCGCCCTGCATACGCTGTCGGGATACTCCTGCTACCGAGGCGATGCAGAGGGCGGCAATCTGTTTGTCTTTGCCTTCCTGTATGACGGTGCCCACCGCCCGTTGGACCGCGGATACTACGAACTGGTCTGGGGCACGGGCACAGCCCAGACCATGGAAGCCGAACAGTTCATCCTTCAGGAAATAGCCGCTGAGCAGGATAGCCTGCGTGCCGACTCCACGTATAAGACCATTGCGGACATCCTTCTGGAGGAAACTGATTCCGTCAAGATAGACACTATCAGTCTACAGGAAGAATAGGCTGGAGAGATGCTGCGCAGGTCTGCTTTGGCCTTTGCGGGACAATCATATGGCCCATTGACAAACAAACTTTAATTATATATAATGAAGAAAACTCTATTGACATTGCTGGCATGCATATGCATGTTGGGAGCATGGGCGGATTTGCCATTCCGCAACCATCGCTATGACTCGTTCAAGGTGATGGCTCCGGCCGAAGGCAGTATCCTGTTTCTCGGCAACAGTATTACGGACATGCATTGTTGGCCCGAGGTGTTCAAAACGTCCTCCGGCGAGTATCTGCCCATAGTGAACCGGGGCAACTCTGGTACCATATCGATCGAACAGAGCGACAATCTGGAGACCTATCTGGTGAACAAGCCCAAAAAAATCTTCATGATGATTGGTACCAACGACATTGGCAGCAACATCACTCCGGAGCAGGTCCTTGCCAATGTCAACAGCATGGTGACTCGCATACATCTGCGTTATCCGGATGTAAAGGTATATATCTACAGTATCCTCAACAACAGCACAGGCAACCGTCGTCCGGAAGACTGGCTGAAAGCCAACGAGTTGTTCAAGGCTTATGCATCCGAAAAAGAGAATGTGACCTATGTAGACCTTTACGACAAGCTCATCAATGTGGCTACTGACAGCAAATGGAGCTACGACCATCTGCACCTTACAGCCGGTGCATATCGCGTGTGGTGCGAGGCCATTTGCCAGTATCTGCAAGAGGGAGAGGAGTATACTGTCAGCACGGTGTATCCCGAGAATAGCATTGACGTGCAGCAGAATGGAGGCGCAAGCGGTTCTAACGGCATGCGTGGCACATATTTCAGCATGATGCCAATTGGCACCGGTGACGTACTGGTCTTCGGTGACGAGATGGTGAAGAACGGTGAATGGCATGAATTGCTTGGCAACGTGAATGTCAAAAACCGCGGCACCGGCTGGGGATACGGTGGTGACATCGCCACTACCACCGCCATGGTGAAAGCCACATACGCCGAGACCGGAGTAAGGAAAGACGATGCCAAGGCAATTTTCCTATATACAGGTACCGCCGAGTGCAATGGCACTACGGACATGGAAACCGTAAAGGCCAATTACAAGGCCTTGGTGGATCTGATTGCAGAGAAGTCGCCTTCATCCGTTCTTTATCTGATGAGTCTTTGCCCCATAAACAATGCCACCACCAATGCCGAACGTATTTCCGTACTGAACGAATATGCGCGCACTTTGGCCGATGGTAATGATAAGATAGGATATGTGGATATTTACAATGCATTGGTGAATAACGGAGTGGCTAACACACGTTATTTCTATCCAAGCAACTATCTCGGTGGCTTGGGTTACGTGAAGGTGGCACACTTGATGAAAGAAGCCCTGTTGGCAGACTTTCCCGAGGATATATATAATGTAATAACTGAAGAGGACGCACAACTGTTGCACGACAACATAGGTATTCGCAATGCCTTGTCGCAGGCCATGTCACAAATGTTGTCCCTTGACTATGGAACCTGTGTCGGACAATATGGCGCAGATGCCAAGGAACAGGTTGATGCAAAATTGAAAGAAGCTTCTGCCGTACTTTCAGGCTCCGAGCCTGTAACACAAGCCCAAGTGGATGCATTTGTTGCCGCAACAAAGGGTATCCTTTCAACTGCACTGATATATCCCTCCGTCAGCACCGATGGTGACGAACACTGGTACCAGATTTCTTCCCTGCGTAGCAATGCCATGTTCTTTACGGCCGAGGGTACCGAGGCTGGCGTACTGGGTTCCGCTGACGAGGCCATATATGCATGTTCCATGTGGAAGTTCGTGAACCGTGGCGATGATACATACGACGTCATCAACCGCGGATTCGGTTCCTATCTCAGCCCTGCGGCCGACTTCAATACTCAAATACAGACTGTTCAAGCACAACCCGAGGCAGGTTGGAGCCTTAGCTATGGTGACAATACGGGTTATTTTATCCTTTCCTCAGGCGAGGTGCAAGTGAACCAGACTGGCAGTGCCCAAAACTTCAAAATCTACAATTGGAGCAATCCCGGCAGCAAGGGTACGGACCGTGCCGATGCAGGTTGCCAATTGAAGATACAGGAGGCTCCGGAACCAGAAGAGCGGCCTGAAGATCCGGAGACTGTAATATATACCGTGGACAAGGCCAATGGCAATCTGTACCGTGGCGAATCTATGAATCAAAGTTTCAACAGCGTGTGGAAGAGCACTGCTGTGCCACAGTTGCAATTCGGTTGCGGTACTGTCAACAATATCAACTGGTCCGGTGAAAATATCCAATTGTTTTCCGGTTCATCCGGCAATGCCACCTATACACTGGCACCACCGGACGGTTATGTAATAGAGGAATACGCCTTTACCTTTGTCAATGGCGGCCACAGCAATGCCATCACCATTACCATGGACAATGGTAACGTATATACTACCGGAACGGAGGAGCAGACAGTGAGTGCCACGGCGCAGAAGTTGCGCACTTTGTCATTTACTCAGGTAGGGTCAAATACAGGTGTCATATTCAAGGATTTTACGGTCAAGGTCAAAAAAGACAATTCTTCCACCGTCGGTCCCGAAATAAGCACGGAAGGTAACGTGCATTGGTACTACATCGCCAATGCTTCAACCAAAGACTATTGCCGTGACAAGGTCATGTACTATGACGGCGAGACCCGGCAGATGCGCTTTGGCGACAAGGCATTCCGCGCCGAATATATCTGGAGCTTTTGGGAGCAGGACGGCAAAATTGCCATCAAGAACTACCGTGGAGAATACTTCGGTACTCCCGGAGCAGGTACAGGTGGCGGCACTTCCTTCGGCATAGTTTCCGAACCGAACTATATCTATAGCATACAATCATCCTTCGGTGCATTCATCATCAAGGACAGTGGTGTGGAGTTGCATGCCCAAAACGCTGGTGCCGTTATCGTGCGTTGGGCTGCCGAAGCTGACGGAGCATCCTTGTGGCGCTTCGATGAAGCGGATGTTTCCAATGCTGAGGCCTCGGTAGCAGGCACTCTTGTGGAGCAGGGTAAGGTCACCACCGGTATCGGCAACAAGGACCAGGGCATCATCCGTTCCACCATACGCGTGACAGGCCTTGACGGAGTATGTCACCTCAAGAGCATCCAGGGCATGTTCGTGGGCAAGGATCCCAAGGACATCTCCAACGTGAAGATATACCTTGCCTCCAACTCCAACGAGTTGTACGTTGACCGTGAGAACAAGATGCCTTGGCGCGAACAGAACGGCGAACTCCTTGCTGGGGGCAGTGTCGACGAGAACCGCCGCTTCGACATTGATGTCGACAAGGACCTCGTTCCCGGAGAACACTACCTGTGGATAGCATATGACATTGCCGAGACTGCCAAGGAGGGTAATTATGTGGATGCGCGCATATTCAGCTATGTAATAGATGCCGACACCTTGAAGGAAACCAGCAAGACTGGCCATCCAGCCAACTCGGCTACCATATTCCTGAGCGAAAGTGCCGCACTCATGCCTTGGGACATGGGAACTAAGTGCTACCGCATACCATCCATTACTGTTACAAAGGACGGTTCACGTCTCGTGGCCATAAGCGACGACCGCAAGGGGCACGGTGCGGACCTTCCCAGCCACTGTTATCTGGTGGCCCAGTATTCCGACGACCTTGGTAAGACATGGAGCCAGCCGGTGACTGTGGCAGGTACTGCCGACCTTGGCGGTGACTATGGCCATGGCGATGCATCGATTGTTACCAACCGCGACAACGGCGACATCATCGGCATCATGACCAGCGCAGGTATTTATGGTCACGGCTTCTTTGCTGGCACTGCTCAGGAGCCTCCCCGCTGGAAGACTATCGTCAGTCATGACAACGGCGAGACATGGGAAGCTCCCGTGGACCATACTGACGATCTTTTCGGTGCCAATTGCGACAACCCCGATACAAAGACTTGGAAGAGCGGCTTCTCCGGTTCCGGTGCAGCACTTCAAAAGCGTGACGGCACACTTGTGTCAAGCTTCGTCAACCGACAGGCCGACAACAGCCAGCATTTCTATTTCTTCATGAGCAAGGACGGTGGTAAGAACTGGTATGTCAGCGGTACAAGCGGCACAAGCGGTGCCGATGAGCCCAAGACCCTGGAACGCAACAACGGCGACTTGGCTATCAGCGTCCGTCACGGTGGCTATAACTATCATAATGTTACTTCAGATGACGGTGCAACATGGAAGTATCCGTCACAGACACAGTTCACCACAGGAATTTCCGGTAACGCCTGTGACGGCGAATACATGGTATGGTGCTCCACCGTGGAAGGCAACCCTTGGGACATCTCCTTCCAGACCCTGCCCAACAGTTCCAGTCGTGAGAACGTAAGCATTGCGCTCTCCACCGATGAGGGCGAGACTTTCGGCAAGCCCAAGACAATCTGTCCACGCGGTTCGGCCTACAGTGCCGCCGTGGTACTGCCTGACGGAACCCTCGGTATCTATTACGAGGAGAACAGTCTGAGCACAGGGGGGTACACCATGCGCTTTGTCCGCTGTTCTCTGGACTGGGCCAGTGACGGCTTGTACAAGTTCACGGAGGATAATCCATTCCACCCCATCAAGTCTACCGTAACAGGCATAAGCGACGTGCTGGACGGTTCAACCATCAAGACAGACAACGCCATCTATGACCTCCAAGGCCGTCGCGTAGTTGCCCCAGCCAAGGCCGGAGTATACATTCAGAACGGCAAGAAGGTGCTCATGGGCAAATAAGGAAGAATAATCATGCAACGGTGCATTAAAAGTATGTGCCACCTGCAATAAACATAAGTCGGACATCCTCGGTATGGAGGATGTCCGACTTTACTTTTATCTGAAAAAAAATACATATATCAGCCCTTGTATTATATAAAAAACATGTAACTTTGCACCGCAATTGGTTCTCTTTCTGTCTGCAAAGGCAGTATGGAGCTAAGATGGGAATGCAGTGAAAGTCTGCAACACTACCCGGTGCTGTGAGTCCTTTTCTTGCGTGTAACCGACAGTGTCACTGGAAGCAAGCCGTTACTGTAGGCTTGTCGTCAATCCGGGAAGACCGAGTTACATAATTAAGGATAAGTCAGAAGACCTGCCATTGTAACGTATATAAACATACGTCTGCGGGATTACGGACGTTACAAGACAGTACTTCATTGCAGTGACTTATTTGTTCAACAAGATTATCGTCAGTGGTATTCTTTTGTGCACTTGCATTAACCATGTATGTGCCCAGGATGCTGATACCATTTCCACGAATACGGGTACGGAATCCGTAGCAAGTGGATTTGCCGATACATTGAGAACGGTACAGGTGTACGGTCTTCGGCCGCTTGCCACCAGGCAAACTCTCGGTGGCAAGGAGCTGCAGGCTCTTTCCACGACAAGCATAGCCGATGCGCTGAAGTACTTTGCCGGAGTACAGATAAAAGACTATGGCGGATTGGGGGGACTGAAAACCGTGAACGTGCGTTCGCTCGGTGCTCAGCATGTAGGCATATACATTGATGGCATAAGGGTTACCAATGCGCAGAACGGCACTGTGGATCTTGGAAAGTTCTCCCTGACCACAATGGAAACCGTGGAACTGTACAATGCCAACAAACTTGACGACTGCCAGTCTGCTTCGGAATACGCTTCCGGGGCAACTGTCTATCTGCGTACATGTCGGCCGGCAAGCGACTCTCTGTCCGCACAACTGCGCTTCGCCTCCTTCGGTACATACATGGCCAAGGCAAACATGCAGTTTGCACGTAAAGGTTGGCGCGGTTTCGTGGACGTGGAAGGACTGACATCAAAGGGAGACTATCCGTTCAGATACAAGTCTGAATTTGAGGATACCATAGGACGCAGGGCAAATTCCGACATAAAATATGCCCGCATCGAAGGAGCCCTTTTCAAGGGCGGTCTGTCTTCGCATGTCTATTACTACTACTCCGAGCGCGGATGTCCGGGAGGCATTGTGCGCCGCCTTTCGGACAAGTATACCAACGTAGGGCGTGAATGGGATGGTGACTTCTTCGCACAGATATCGTATAGCTGGCAGACAGGAAGCCACATGTTCAAGGTCAACACAAAATACACCCACGAATATCTTCGCTACTGCACCGACTATCCCGAGAATCAGAATACGGCCAGAGTGAACAACCACTATCTGCAGGATGACGTATATGCGGCCGCATGCTACAACTGGGCACCCCTTCGATGGCTGTCGTTGAACGCCAGCTACGACATAAGGTATTCCAAACTCCGTGCCGACCTGCGTTATTTCGATACCGTGCATCGCCTCGACCAAAAGCAGGTGATAGCACTGAAGATGAGTCACCGTGGCATGCAGGCGGCCGCTTCCGTGCTGCACCAGCATTACAAGGACTATACCAGGATGCACACCGGAGCCGCCGACCCATTGGACAAGTTCACTCCGGCCATAACACTTGGCTATACTTACCACGGCCTGAGCCTCAGGACTTGGTACAAGCATATTTTCAGAGCACCGACGCTCAACGATCTCTATTATACGCAGGCTGGCAACCGCAATCTTAAGCCCGAGTACACCAAACAGTGGAACATAGGGGTGGAATGGAGTCACTCTTCACCTCATTGGAACACCTCCATACAGGCAGATGCTTATATCAACAAGATAGAGAACCGCATCGTGTGCCTTCCCCTGAAAGGCACCTACACGTGGTCCATGATGAACTACGGTTATACATACTGTCGCGGACTGAATGCTACGGGAAACGTGCGCTATAACATGCGTGACTGGAATTTCTCTTTGTTGACATCGCTGACATGGCAACGCGACGTAGACCGCACCAACAGCGAGAGCGACCTCTACGACAAGCCCATCTGCTACTCCCCGGCCATATCCTGCGGCATCACCGGCATCGTGGCATGGCGCAGGTTGTCTTTGACGGTCTCCAACCTGTACGTCTCGGAACGGATGTGGTCCTATGCTGATCCGGAAGATGTACTGAAGCCATATTGCAACGTAGACCTTAAGATTTCATATTTGTATCCAATCACCAGGAAGGCGGACATGGGAGCATGCCTCGAAATAAACGATCTGCTGGACGAACAGTACGAACATATACCGCGCTATCCCATGCCCGGAAGAAATTATAAGTTCACATTATCATTTTCCTTATGAGAAAAATGCTTTTAACCCTATTCCTTGCCGTTATGACACACATGGTTGTGGCACAGGAGAAAATCATCCTGCTTGACGAAGGCAACTGGCAGGCCGACAATGGCAGGATAAGCTACTTTGAGGATGGGAAAGTAGTAAGTAATAAATGGTTCCGCGACAACAACGGATACAAGCTGGGAGATACGCCCAATGACATTATCCAGATTAACGACAACCTGATTGCCATTGCCATCAATTGGTCCAACATCGTGCAGTTCATTACCCCAGGGGGCAAGGCCGTGGCCGCCACGGAGAACGTGCCCAACAACCGCAAGCTTGCTACCGACGGCCACTATGTCTACGTCTCGTCATACGGTCATGAATGCGGCACCGTTAACGGCATGAAGTACTTTACCAAGGGCTACGTGGCAAAGATAGACATCAATACGTTCAAGGTCGTGGCAGCTACGGAGGTGGGCTATGAGCCGGAGGGCATCGCTTACTATAAAGGTTGCCTGTTTGTTGCCAACACCGGTGGATACGCTTTCCAGGAAGACCATGAATATGAGACTACGGTAAGCATCCTCAATGCAGAGACCATGCAGGTAATCAGGAATGTGGACACGCACCAGATAAACCTCTATGGCAAGATGTCGCAGAGTGGCAAATATCTCTGCATCAACTCTCCCGGCGACTACTACGACATACCGGCCGCGACAATCATCTTCGATTGCGAGAAGGCTGTGGATGGAGACAATGACTGTTTCGTGACGCTGCCCTATGCCGCAACTTATAACTGTACGACAATGGACGGGCATTTCTTTGCCATAGGTTCACGCTACTCTTATTACACCGGCGAGTATACGTTCAACTACATTACCATAGACCCCGAGGAGGTGATGGTGTCGATGGGCGGCCCGGGAGTGAAAGAGGTCCTTCCGGGCACAATGCTCGAGGACATAAAGAAAATGACAATGCCCTACGGCATCTACGTGAACCCTTATACAGGATACATCTATGCCACGGACGCAGGCGAGTTTGTGAGCGGCGGTGCGCTCTATCAGTGGTCGCCGGAAGGAAAGTTGCTCGGCAAGCACGGTGTATATATCAATCCGGCACACTTCCTCGCACTGCCTCCCGACGGGCATTTCACGGGCATAGAGGAAGTCGTGTCTGCGAAGCATGACAACGCATTCACCTATGATCCTACGGGACACCGTGTAACTAGTCCGCAACGTGGACGTGTGTATATAAGGGATGGAAAGAAATATATCATCAACCATTAAACAATAAACAATCAATGCTTATGAAACGACTTTACATCGCAGCGTTAATGGCGTTGCTGTGTGTTGGCGATATGCTTGCCGCCAATGTCAAGGTGTACATGAACACCACCTCCAAGACCATGAAGCTTGTCTCCAAGGCCACCGGAACACCAGTGGAGACAGGCGAACCCACCGGACAGAATCTCTATGAGTTCGATGTGCAGGCAGGCACCTACATCCTCACGGCATACGCCTCCGATGGCGAGACGGTGAACGGTACCATAGAGCTGAACGTCACCGAGGAAGACGGACAGGAGTTCAAGATTCTTACCTGCACGGCATACGCCACCAACAAGGAATGGAAGGTGGACGAGGACTATACCGTGGAGGTAGAGATAAATTCGCGTGAAGGCGTGAGGCAGAACATCACCGTTGGCAACAGTACCACTGCAGGACGCAAGACTTTCCTTGCACTTAACGGCAACAGCTACTATGCTTCGCTTATCCCCAGCGAGGCGCATCAGGCCGAAGGCCACATGACCCTTTACAGGGCCGGTACTCTGACGTTCGGTGTCACCGTCTCGGGCGTCATTCCCATGGGACAGGACTACACGCTGACAGTTCCGGCCGATGCCGACTTCTACCTTGGCATAAAGTTCGCGCACTTCACTGCCTTCAAGGATGTGGAGCCACGGAAGACCGAGGTGGAGGGCGACACCAAGAGCATTACCTATCGTCTGGCTGACGGACAGCAGTACAACTACCGCACATGGAAGAGCGGCGGACTGACACAGGCCGGATACTTCACCATGTACATAGACGAGAGCAAGCGTCCCGCGCTGGCGTTCACCAACACCGACTACGAGGCCTTCGCCCCGAAGACGATAAAGCACGATGTGCAGTGGAACTCCGGTTACGAGACGGGCGACATCTTCGTCAATATCAACGAGCGCGGACACTTGCAAATGAACGTAGGCGACACGTACGAGGCTCACGCCATGCGCACATGGCAGCTTACCGACAACTCCACGAACAACTATTTCATTGAGCCTGACTTCCACTATACGGTAATCGACATGGACGGCAACCCGAGTACCGGTGTCATAGAAATAGACAACGCCAATACCACCACCGATCCGTGGTCTGTGGTAAAGGCCGTTGGCAAGGGCACGGCCATTGTCCTTGTTACATACGATGCCATAGGTCTCAATTACTACAGTTCCGCCAACAAGAACCATTACATGGGCGGCGAGTACTGGAGCGCGATATGGCCCGAGAACACCGCCGCATACGTGGTGACCGTGGGTGAGGGAGAGGCGTCCGTCAAGTCCAACATGCTGATAAACGAGGGATACAACGAGGACACGAAGAAGAATGCCGGCAAATATGTGGATGCAGAACATGACGTGTTCTACTATCTTGACACGGAAGAGGGTTGCAGCTACAGTTTTGCTCCCGAGGGTGTGGAGAATGTGGAGATGGCCTATCCGGTCATCGGAGAGCAGTCTGCCACCTACAAGGGCTTCGGCACCGAAGGCGTGACCAGGAACGAGGATGGCTCCTACACCCTGTTGCTGAAGGAGGGTCGACAGATTGTGCGAATGACCGATGCCGCAGGCAATGCCGCATATCAGGTGCTCACGGCCAAGTCCTGCCATCGCGAGATAACCAACCAGTCACGCGAGGGCAGCAAGATATTCCAGCCCGGCGACAAGGTGAAGATACAGTACAGCGGACTGCGCCATCCGGCCAACAAACTGGCCGGTATCTACAACATGTCCGCCTATGTCACATACAATGGCATTCCCAACGGTTCGTCTCTCATCCTCGGCAGCGGCCAGTACACTTTCGGTTCTGCCGCATCAGCGCAGGCCGTGACGGTGGATATTCCTTCCGACTATGACATTGAGGCAAATCCGGAAATAGTGATGAACGAGGGTGTAATCCAGGTAAACGGCTACGGTGACCCGATTGGCAACCATCGTCTTATCAGCCGCACGGCCGGACGTTCGGCCAACTTCACCGCCATTGCCCACAAGACCTACTTCGGTGCTATACCTGATGTGCGCATACCGCTGACGGCCATAAGGAACTTCGACATATACGTCAACGGTAATGTAGAGGATGCCGAGTATACCATCGTGGCCGGGACGGACACCCTCCTTGCCGACAGCGAGGGCGTGTACAGCGGTACGTACGGCACGTATAGCATAACCGGAAAGAAGGCAGGCTATCGCTGCTATCATGGTTCGTTCACGATTGACGACGACGCTGAAGGCGACCAGAACGTCAACGTGGAAATGGTTGCCCTCGGGAACGAGGAGGCCTGGGACGGAAAGACTCTTGCCGAGCCGATGGCGGTAGATGGTGTCTACCAGATTGGCACTGGTGCGGAGATGGCTTGGTTTGCCGCAAACGTGAATGACGGCAACAATGTCGCAAATGCCGTCTTGACTGCCGACATAGATCTTGCCGACTACGATTGGACTCCTGTCGGAGGTTCCACCATGGCCAAGGCCTACAAGGGACACTTCAACGGTCAGGGACATACCGTAAGCGGTCTGTATATCAATAACGCCGGTGCCAAATACCAGGGACTCTTCGGCTTCATTGCCGATGCCACCATCGAGGGCGTTACCGTGGAGGGCGAGATTGTGGCCAGTCAGTATGCTGGCGGCCTTGCCGCTTATCTCGGAAGCAATGCCACGGTAGACCGTTGTGTGAACAAGGCAAACGTCACAGCAGGCGTATCATACGGCGGCGGTATCACCGGTTATCTGTCAAATGCCACGTCAAAGGTGACCAACAGCTATAATCTCGGAAACATAATCTCGGCTAACTATTGCGGCGGTATTGCCGGTGGCAACAATGTCAATGCCGTAGTGGAGAACGTGTTCTGCATCGGTGAACTGGAAGGCAATAACAATGTGGGCGCCTGCGTCGGTGGCAGCACGGCCAAGAACAACATGAAGAACATGTTTGCCGTCAAGGAATATGCAGTCACCACGTCTCACACACTGGTGACCGAGGAACAGATGGCATCCGGCGAGGTGGCATATCTCCTTGGAGAGGCATTCGGTCAGGAAATAGGCAAGAACGCCCATCCTGTGCTTGGCGGCGCGAAGGTATACGGTGCCGACGGAGCATATACCAACAACAACCCCGCATACGACAATATCATCAACTTCGAGGACGTTGCACTCGGCGATGCCGGATACTGGAACGGCGCGAACGGCGACGGACTGTTCATGACGGCCGGCAACTATAGTTTCATGAACTACTACAACGAGAATTACAAGTCATGGAGCGGCTTTGCCGTGTCACGCACCACAGACAGTGTATTCACTGGCTACGGTACGGTTTCCGAGTTCAATTCCTGTGTGGGTGGCGGCATGGAGTCAATGCAGTTTGCCGTAGGATACTATTCGGAGTACGACTTCTACATGGAGGATCTGGCTCCGGCCATCTACGCCACAAAGGCATTCCGACCCAAGTACGTGCATGTGAACAATGCCGCATCGGCATACGTTTCCATGATGAACGGAGACGGTATTGCCAACAAGTTCACGGAAGAAGACTCTCTGGTTCTGACAATTACCGGCATGACTGCCGATGACGAGGAGACGGGCCACGTGGACTTCTATCTTGCCAAGGATGGAAAGATAGTGAAAGAGTGGACAAAGGTGGACCTTACTTCTCTCGGTGCCGTAGATCATGTCCGGTTCACCATGAAGTCATCTGACATGGCATACGGTTTCATGAATACTCCTGCGTATTTCTGCATAGACAATATGGAGTCTGAACTTACAGATGACGTTCCCACAGGCATCAGCGACATCATAGACACTGACAAACGTCTGCCTATGGACGGTATCTACACCATCGATGGCATGAGGGTAAATTCACTTCAACGCGGAGTCAACATCGTAAGGATGCCCGACGGCACCATGCGTAAAGTAATGATCAGATAGGCACAGGCCATAGCGAACGCAGCGATACACAAGGGTCAGGCATCCTCCTTGGCGAGGGGCCTGACCCTTATTGATTATGGTATTGGCGTCACCTCGACCGTACTATGGTTGTGATTGTGACCATGGTATGATCGTGGTTGCGTCCATAGTGCGTGTGGTCGAGGTGCCGACAATATGTGGGCGGAATCACACCACCGCGAAGGTGATTTCCAGTCTAAGGTTTCTGGCATGCCCAAGTCATGGGAGCCGGCCAAGCTCCTAAACCTCGCGCCATCGGATGCCCATACGCGCCTCGACGACGTTGATGACATAGTCGCCGAGTTTTTCGCACTCGTTGATGATGTCCATGTACATGGTGCTGATGGCGTAGGTATACTTGTGATCGTTCACATCGTTGATGTTGTGGTTGCGCAGTTGCTTGCGGTAGTTGTTGATTTCGTTCTCGATGTTTAGCGAACGGTTGGCATCCACCTGTTCGCGGCGGCTGTTGAGCAAGACGTTCATCTGTGCCAGACTGCTGCCGGTGATGCTCATCATCTGGTGCAGGTGTTCGTATTGTTCTTCGGTGAAGTCCTCCTTTCCGCTGGCACGCCTGTTGATGGTGCGCGCCAAGTTATAGCAGCTGTCGCCTATGCTCTCCAGCTCGGAAATCTCGCGCAGCATGGAACGTATCTTGGCCTTGGTCTCGTCGCTGAGGTGGGCATCGCTTACACCTTCGAGGTACTTGGCGATTTCTATCTCCATGTTGTCGCTGATGTTCTCGTATTTTTCTATGCGGCTGAAGAGTTTCACGAACTTTGTCTCCTCCTTGGTGTGCAGCAACTCCACCACCATGGCGAACATGCGCTGTATACGGTGGGCAAAGTTCTGTATCTCTTTCCGTGCTTCAAGCACGGAAAGTTCAGGTGTGCTCATCAGGCCACCGGAGATGAACTGCAAACGGAATTCCTCCTCCTCGCCCATGGCGCGCGGACGGATGACATAGCATACGAGTCTCTCTATCTGAGGGATGAACCAAATGAGTATGCCCGTGTTGATGACATTGAACATGGTATGGAAGGCCGCCAGAACGAAGGACAGTTTGGCCGCATTCTCCATAAAGCCGGGGTCGCTGTTGGTCAGTGTCTCGTCGAATCCCACAATGCCGCAAACCATGTTCACGAACGGGCGGAAGACAAACAGCATCCACATGACACCGAAGAGGTTGAAAAACATGTGGGCAAAGGCCGCACGCCTTGCAGAGGTGTTTGCCGTTAAGGCGGCGATGTTGGAAGTTACGGTGGTACCGATATTCTCTCCCATGACCAAGGCTATGCCCTGATATATTGGCAGCACACCACTGGAACAAAGAATCATGGTGATGGCCATGACGGCAGCCGAAGACTGAACAGCGAAGGTCAGCACTCCGCCGAGCAGCAGGAAGAGCAGCGTGGTTGTGAAGCTGTTGGGGTCAAACGACGAGAAGAAGTCCAGCACGGCCTGGTTGCTGCCAAGGTCCATGTCTATACCTGTCTGGCGCAGTGTGCCAAGTCCAAGAAACATGAACGATACTCCGAAGAGAAAGTCGCCCATGCTCTTGCGCTTCTTGTTGTATATCAACAGCAGGGCAATGAAAAAGACGGGGTAGACAAACTGGGTGATATCGAACGAGAAGCCGGCGCTCATGATCCACGCCGTCAACGTGGTGCCTATGTTGGCGCCCATAATCACCGAAATGGCCTGGGCCAAGGTCAGCAGTCCGGCATTCACGAAGGACACTGTCATCACAGTGGTTGCCGTTGATGACTGGACGGAGGCTGTCACGAACGTGCCGGTAAACATGCCCGCAAAGCGGTTTGTGGTCATTGCCTGCAATATGTGGCGGAGCTGCGAGCCGGCCATCTTCTGCAAGCTGTCGCTCATCACCTTCATGCCATACATTAGCAGGGCAAGCGACCCTATAAGTTTAAGAAAAATCCAAATCGACATATATGTTGTGTATTAAGTAACGTGGCGGATGCTACCGTCGCACGCGAATGGTGTAGACTGTGAAAGGCTATATCTTGTCCACCTTGGTGGCCTGCACGACGTTGAGGACGTAGTCTGCCAACTTCTCGCACTCACAGACGAAGTCTATGTAGAACACGCCAATCTGGTAGTGGTACAGGCCGGCATCGATGTCCTGCAGGTTGCGGTTCTTCAGACTGGTGCGGAAGTTGTTGATTTCGTTCTCCAGATTGTAGGACGGGTTGTAGTCCGCGTGTTTCCCGTTCAGGCCGGCATCCACGCATGATGTCATCTTGGCCATGGCTTCGCGTGCCATGCCCAGGATGGCGTGCATGTTGGCCAACTGCTGCTCGGTGAAGGAGTGCTTGCAGTTCTGCCTGCGTCGGTTGAGCGTGCGTGCCAGATTGTAACACGAGTCGCCTATGCTCTCGAGTTCGGTGACTTGGCGCAACATGCGCATGATCTGCAATTTGGATTCGACGCTCAACCTGCCTTCGCTCACCTTGTGCAGATAGTTGGCAATCTCCACCTCCATGTTGTCTGTGATGTTCTCGTATTTCTCTATGCGTGAAAAAAGCTTGTTGAAGTCCTCGTCCTTGTCTGTCTGTATCAGATCGTCCACGAATCCGGCCATGCGCTCGCAACGTTGGCAGAAGCTTTTTACCTCCTTCTGTGCTTCCAATATGCTCAGTTCGGCCGTGGAGAGCATGCCGGCGGAGATATATTGCAGGTGGTGCTCTTCATCATTCTCCGTCTGTGGGATAACCCAGCAGACAAGGGCTTCTATCTGTTTGACAAAGCCTATGAGTATCAAGGTATTGAATACGTTGAAAGCAGTATGGAAGCTGGAGAGCTTGAACAGTTCGTTGCCTCCTCCCATTACATTATACACAAACCAGCTTACTGCATCGCAGGCAGGATAGAATACCGGCAGGACGACCACTACGCCGAAGACATTGAAGAACATATGTGCCAGGGCAGCGCGCCGTGCCTGTGCATTGGCCGTGAGGGATGCCATGAGGGCGGTGATGGTGGTGCCGATGTTCTGGCCCATTGCCAAAGCAGCGGCTTGTTCGAAGCCAAAACCGGGAATATCCATTCCAAAAAGCATGAGTGTGATGGCCATGGTGGCTGCGGAAGCCTGGACTATCATCGTTACGAGCGCACCTACTATCACGAAGAGCAGTATGGTGAGGAAAGAGTCCTGAGGCACCGCTGCCAACATGTTGGCCACAATGCCGCCGATGTCCATGGCCACTGCGGCCTCTTGGAGATATGAAAGACCCATGAACAGGAAGGAGAAGCCAAAAATGAATTCTCCGATGTTCTTCCTGTTGCCCTTGCTGCTGAATATCAACGGCATTCCCAATGCCAGCAGGGGAATGGCAAAGGCGGCGATATTTACCTTGAAGCCAATGGCGGAAATAATCCACGCTGTGACGGTGGTACCGATATTAGCACCCATGATGACACCTATGGCCTGGCTAAGTGTCATCAGTCCGGCGTTGACGAAACTTACCACCATGACGGTGGTGGCCGAGGAGGACTGGATGATGGCTGTGATGATGATGCCTGTGAAGACCCCTACGAAACGGTTTTTCGTCATCAAGGCCAGGATATTGCGGAGACGCTCGCCGGCGAACTTTTCCAATCCCTCGCTCATTACCTTCATGCCATAGAGGAAGAGGCCGAGCGAACCCAACAGGGCAAAGATACTTATAATTGTTCCCATTTGTAAATGAGGTTGTCTTGTGAATGAATTTATCTTGCGGCGATATAGTTGTCCCTGCTGCGGCATACCTGCGATGCATACTCGGTGCCGCGTGCCACCAGGGCTGCCCATCCGTCGCAGTCCATTACGGGAATATCCTTGCGACGAATGCCTCGGGAGTGCATTGCGCAGAGAAAGCCGGCATTGAAACTGTCCCCGGCACCAACGGTGCTGACAATTTCCTCCTTTGGCAGCAAAGGTACGTCGAAATCATATGTTCCGGCTGGAGTGCATATGACAATATGTCCGGCCCCTGCAGTGCATATGAACACAGGGCAGAGGGCTGAGATATGGCGTCGGTATATCTCCTCGGGGGCGGTACAGCCGAACAGGACGCGAAAGTCATCTGCGCTTCCGCGGACTATCGTACTCAGTGCGCAGTTCTCCATGATGCGCGGCGTCAGTTCGTCCAACTGGTGCTGATGAGACTTGCGCAGATTCACATCGTAATAGATTACCGTTTCGGCACGATTGGCTGCCGTCAGCGTGTCCTTGACCTGTGGGCGCAATCCGCCGCACACGGAATAATAGGAACCGTAGAGCATGTAGTCCATGTCAGTGAACTCGGGCAGTTTGTACTCGCTGGCTGCCAGGGGTTCCTCCTTGTAAAAGGTGTAGTCGGCATCACCGTTGCTGTCCAGATAAGCCAGGGAGATGGCGGCACGTTCATTCTCGCGCATTTGGAAATACTCGGTGGAGATGTTGTTTTCCATCAAGAAGTCCGCAATCTCCTGGCCGACGCGGTTGTTGCCGGTGTACCCTATGAATAGGCATGGAACACCGCTTCGGCCGACAGAAATCAGACTGTTGAACGTACTGCCGCCAGGTACGGAGGCAAAGGGAACGAACCGTGGCTTGTGCACGGTATCACCGCTCTCTTGTTCGTGGAAAAGGATATCCATTACGGTTTCTCCCATTCCTATGATTCTTGAATTCATATGATTATATGGATGTAATGTGTTGGTGGATGTGGACAATCGGCTTGGATGATGACGCCGATAGCAGTGTATGGAATGGTGGTGGTCAGGATAAATGATATGAGTGTGGGTGGCTGT
Organism: Bacteroides sp.; assembly: GCA_023665805.1. Lineage (GTDB taxonomy): Bacteria > Bacteroidota > Bacteroidia > Bacteroidales > Bacteroidaceae > Physcousia. Next base: position 62,700 of record JAMPDJ010000009.1, read on the forward strand.
AGTGGAGATGCTCCATGCTTATACCATGAATAACATGTAGGCGGCTATCCGTTCAATAAGAAGCCCCCCTTCGTTTCCGTGGTTACGGGAACGAAAGGGGGCATTGATATGCGTATCAATCTGCCTTGTATTGCATTCGTATGATATAAGTGTGGCAGATATTCATAGTATTCAGTCGGCTATGATAGAGAATTCTGCACCACTGGCAAAGTCCTGGCCATCCTGGCTGGACAGGGCGCGGAAGCGCAGGTAACGCGCCTTGACCGGAGATTTCAGAATTACTCTCTTCTCCTTTTGGTTGTTCTCGAAACTGCCCTTGTGTATAGGTTCACCCCAGTTCTTGCCGTCCTGGCTGACGAAAATATCATAGTCCTTGATATTACCGTTGTTGCCATTCTGACGAGGCAGATAGGTGAAGCCCTTGATGTTCTTGGTGTCTCCTGCATCAAAGTCCACCCAGTGTGGATACTTGGCCACGGTTACGCTGTACATGGTGTGCCATATGGTGTTGGCGTCACCGTCTACCAAGTGTGAGGCATTGCCCTCGCCGGACTCCTCGCTGCTGGTGAATATGACCTCGGTATTGACTTTCTCTATCTTGGGATAGGTCATGGTCACTTTCAGCTCAGGGTATTCCTTGTAGTAGGCTGTGATGGTGCCACCGTTGCGGAAGGCAATGGGACTGTCATATACACGAGCCTTGCGCTCGTTGCCGACCTTGTACATCAGAGTGGCGCCATCAATGCCGCTTTCCATTACAATGTCGCCGTTCTTCTGCTGGGTCATGAGCAGTGGTTTCGGGCTGGCTATGCTGACATGTGCTCCGCCCTTGGCAGAAGCAGGACGCAGAATGAAGCCCATGCGAGTAGGAACACCGTAGGCACGGTCATTGTTCAAGGGGCCGCCCTGTCCGCATGAATTGCCACCCAGACCTGTTACTTTGGAATCGATTGTCAGATATATGCCATTGCTCTTGGGCAAGCGGTGTGGATGTGAGGCCAAGGTCATGTCCAGGGCATTGTGTTCCAAAGCAGAAACAGCGTATGGGTTTTCGTTCACTACCAGCAGGCCATTGCCTTGGGCATCGGTAAGAGAGGCCCAACGGGTTTCCTCGTGGTTACCAGTCTGCTGTGGCTTGGGGAAGTTGGCAAACTGCTCGGCCACGGTAGAATGGAATTCCTCGATGAACTGTCCGGTCTTGCGGTCGTTGTAGTTGTCGATGGGGCCACGGCCATAGTAGTTGAAATGATTCAGCCTGGAAGGCAACTGCATCTCATAGCCAAGACGTGCAAGAACGAGAGATGGGTTATTGGAAGTGATGGCAGACTGCAATTCTACGGAGCCGTCGGGATATATGGTCCATACTTGATTGGTAGTGAACTTGAAATCATCATCACCGAAAGGCACATCCGTATTCTCCACAAGGGTGTGGATACCGCTGTCGTAACGGCCGTTCTTGCTATTGAGGCGTGCACCGTTTGGTGCTTGAGATACAACGGTGAAGGTGAGAACCACCTTGCCATTCTTCTTTTTCTCATTTATGACTTGTGCGTCAATCACATGGTGGCGGAGATTATGCAGGCCGTTGTTGAACCATGGACCATAGCACCAGTTGTCGTTGCTGACAAAGGCACGGAATGCATTGAGACGGGGACCATGCCCGGCTGCAATCACTTCTTCGTTGCCATAAGTCAGCTTGTGTATAGTTCCTTGTTTCATGTCAAACTGGACTTCAAATCCTTTACCGGCGAAAGTGCGGATGTCACCGTTACCGGCCTTGTCGGCGACGATGCCCTCGTCGGCCACATCAGCGATGGAGGGTGCCTTGTCGGCAGCCTTCACGAAGAGCTGTTCTTCGGCCTGCACATAACCTTTCTTGGCCCAAGGCATATCCTCGGCCAAAATGAACTGCACCTTGACGAAGTACTCGCTGCCGGCTTCCAGTTTAGAGAAGTCATATGAGAGGCGATTTACTTTCTTCATGCGGGGACCATGTGTCATGCGGTTCTCCATAATGGGGAGGTTATCCTGCACGCATTTGCCATCCTTCCAAAGTGAAGCCTTCACTACATACTGAAGGGGCACGAAGTAGTTTTTGTTGAACACCTCTATGGTGCCATTCTTTGCGTCCGTCATCTTCACCGACACTGGCTGGTAGACCTTCTTCACCTCGTAGTACTGGGGTTTTGGTTCGCGGTCGCCGAAGATAATGCCGTTCATCACGAACTGGCCATCGTTGGGTGTATCGCCGAAGTTACCACCGTAGGCCAGATAACGTGTGCCGTCCGGCTCGTAGTTGTACAGCGACTGGTCCACCCAGTCCCAGATGGCACCGCCGCAGAAGAAGTTTGTACTTTCGATGGCATCCCAATAGTCAATCAGGTTGCCCACGGCATTACCCATGGAGTGGGCGTACTCGGAGATGTGGAATGGATACTTGATGCCCTTGTCTGTGCCCTGTACGGCATATCTGACCCAGCCGATGGACGGATACTGGTTGGAACCCATATCCACGATGTTGTTGTTGCGTTCGTATTGAACGGGGCGGGTGGTGTCAAATGCCTTGAGCGCCTTATATGCCGTGACGAAGTTTTGGCCGGGACCGGCCTCGTTGCCCAATGACCAGATGACTATACTGGGATTGTTGACATTGGCGTGTACCATCTCCATCACGCGTGCCACGTGTGCGGCCTCCCATTCCTTGGGATGTGAGAGGGAGGCATCGCCATAGTAGTATTCGTGGCTTTCGATGTTGGCCTCGTCCTCCAGGTAGATACCGTACTTGTTGCAGAGGAAGTACCAGTATGGGTCGTCGGGATAGTGCGAATTGCGGACATGGTTGATGTTGGCGCGCTTCATCAGCATTACCTCTTCCTCCATCATCTCTCGTGTGATGGCATGACCAACTGCCGGATGACACTCATGACGGTTTACGCCCTTGAGTTTTACAGGTTGGCCGTTGACATAGTAGTAGCGGCCTGCGAGTCCGAACTCGTCTTCGTTGGCAGGGGTGTCCTTGATTTCCACCTCGCGGAAGCCCACGATGGTGGATACTGTCTCCAGCACGTTTCCCTTCTTGTCTATGAGTTGGCCTACCAGGACATAGCGGTAGGGAGCCTCGGCAGACCATTTATTGGGGTCGGTTACCTTCATTTCCACCTTTACCTCGGCCTTGCCGTTGAGTTTGGACAAAGTTATTGGAGCACTCTCAGCCTCGGCGTCGGCCACTTGGGTATTCTCGTCGCTGTAGAGCTTGTTGGCATAGAGCCTATAGCGCATCTTCAGATCCTTGAGGTTCTTCTTGGATACGTTCTGCACCTGTGCGTTGATGTTTAGTGTGGCATTGCGGTAGTTGTCGTCCAGGTCGCTTTTTGCTACAAGGTCGCGGACACGTACGGTGGGACGGCTGTGCAGGGACACGGTGCGGAAAATACCTGGCAGGCGGAACATGTCCTGGGCCTCAAGGAAAGAGCCGTCGCTTGAACGGTAAACCTCCACTGCCACGGTGTTTTCGCCCTCATTGTTGAGGTATGGGGTGATGTTGAACTCGGCAGTGTTGCGTGAGTTCTTTGAGAAGCCTACATAGTGGCCGTTAATCCACAGGTAGAAGAAAGAGTCCACACCGTCAAAGGAAATGAATACCTCGCGGCCTTTCCAGTCGGCTGGGACGGTGAAAGTGCGCAGGTATGAACCTACCTCGTTGGGGCACTTGGCTACGGTCCAGCTGTCGGGAGCCTTGCGCATCACGCCTCCTTTCCAGTCGTCCACGGCCACGCGGTGCTGGAAAATGACTGGCTGGTTAACATATATTGGCGTGCCATACTTCTGAGTGCCGTCCTTCTGCAGGCCCACGATGTTCCATGAGGAGGGCACGGGTATGTTGTCCCATGCAGAGGCGTCAAAGCCAGGCTTGTGGAAGTCGGCCGGGCGCTCGTCGGGTTTTGGTGCCCAGTGGAACTTCCATGTTCCGTTGAGCGACTGCCAATACTTGCTGTTTTCAGGCAGCACCTTGCGTGCCTGCCCGACGCTTTCAAAGGAGAAGAACCATGCGTGGGGCTGCTCCTTATTGAGGCCAAGTTCCTGCACGGATTCCCATTCCTTGCCTGTAGGAGCAAGTTCGGTACCATACTTGAACCCTGCCAGATCCTCGGCATATGCCAAACCGGACAGACCGGCCAACATGGTGCATACTGTCAGAAGTTTTTTCATCATGTTAAATTTGGATTTAGGTGTGATATAGTTTTCTTTTGTCGAAGCTAACATTGCACACAACATGCGTATTCATGCATATTAGTGTGAGCAAAGGTATAAAAAAGTATGGTATATTCCTAATGAAACTATGTGTTTTTGCTTCTGTATGCGTTGTTATACAGGAATATAACGGTTTTGTGAGAGTTCCATATGGCATAAAATGAAGTAAAGATACTTTTGCAATGATTGTTTTGACATCGACATGTATGGAGTTGCAAGGCTGTTGCCTAAGCCTCTATCACGGTACCCTGTGCGGCCTGGATGTCCGAGAAGTGAGTGATGACCACATGTTTTACTCCAGCGGCTATGCTGTCAAAGGCGCCATCCAATTTGGGTATCATGCCACCAGAGACCGTACCGTCGGCCTTTAGGCGGACGTAGGACCGTGTGTCGATTGTGGGAATGACGCTGTCATCATCATTGGCATCAGCCATGACTCCGGGCTTTTCAAAGCAGAAAGTGAGAGTGACATCGAACTCTTTCGTCAAGGCTTTTGCCACGGTAGAAGCCATGGTGTCGGCATTGGTATTAAGCATGTTGCCATGTCCGTCATGCGTGAGTGGTGCTATTACCGGCACTATGGCCCCGGCACCTTCTCCGGCACGTATGAGCGAAGCCAGCCTATGGCCGTCGGCATGGTCCACGTCACCCACAAAGCCAAAGTCGACCAACTCCTGCGTACCATCGTCCATGGTAACCAACTTGGGTTCACGCCTGTGGCTGCGTATGATGTCCATGTCGGCACCTGTAAGGCCAACGGCATTCACTCCGCAGGCCTGCAAGGCGGCCACTATACGTTTGTTTACCAGACCTCCGTATACCATGGTAACGACCTGTAACATGTCTTCGCCGGTAATGCGACGTCCGCCCACCATGCGGCTCTCGATGCCCAGTTGCGCAGCTATGCGGGTAGCAGAACGTCCTCCACCGTGCACCAGCACTTTGTATCCGGGCATAGTGGCGAATTGTCGTATGAGTTCTTGCAGCGATGCGGCATCCTCCACCACGGCACCGCCAACCTTTATCACGTTTATCTTGTCCATAATCGTGTAATGTGTCTGAGTTTGGAATCAGTTTTTAATTCCTCATTCCAAATAGGTGTATCCGTAAAGACCTGCACGGTAGTTGCTGATGAACTCCTTGCCCTCCACCTCCGTAATCTTGCCGTCCTTGATGGCCTTGCTGACCCAAATTTCGAGGCCGCGCACAAGTTTCTTGGGTTCATACTGTACATACTCCAGCACATCGGCTACGGTCTCACCGTCTATGACCTGTTCTATTTCATATGCGCCGTTGTCATCAATGGAGATATGCACTGCATTGGTGTCGCCAAAGAGGTTGTGCATGTTGCCCATGATTTCCTGGTATGCACCGACGAGGAACACTCCTATGTAGTAGTGCTCCCCCGGTTTGACCGGATGCAGTGGCAGGTAACTGGTTTGCTGCATGCCGTTGACAAAGGTGGAAATCTTTCCATCGGAATCACAGGTGATGTCCTGCAGGGTTGCCGAACGTGTCGGCTTCTCCTCCAAGCGTTCTATGGGCATAATCGGGAAAAGCTGGTCTATGCCCCAAGAATCAGGCAGGCTTTGGAAAAGAGAGAAATTGCAGAAATACTTGTCTGCCATCTGCTTGTCCAATGTACGCAGGTCGTCAGGAACGTGCTTTTGGTGGTGCGCCAGTTCTGCCACTTCATGGCTGATGGCCCAATACAGGCTTTCTATTTGGGCACGGGTTTTGAGATCTATGATTCCGTGACGGAAGAGGTCGAGGGCTTCCTCGCGGATTTCTTCGGCATCATGCCAGTCCTCCAGCATGGAACGGCTGGAGAGTTTGTCCCAGACCTCGGTAAGTTCGTGTACCAGCTTGTGATCATCTGCCGTGGGCTGAAAGTCCTCCGGCATTTGGGGAGCGGATACGCTCTCCATCACATCCATGATGAGCACCGAATGGTGCGCTGTAAGGCTTCGGCCGCCCTCTGTGATGATGTTGGGATGAGGAATATGGTTGTTGTCGGCAGCTTCCACGAAAGTGTAGACGCAGTCGTTCACATACTCCTGTATGCTGTAGTTGACGGAACTTTCGGAATTGCTGCTACGGGTACCGTCATAGTCCACGCCCAAGCCACCTCCGCAATCCACGAACTTGATGTCGTAGCCCAACGCATGCAACTGGACATAGAACTGGGCTGCCTCCTTAAGGGCTGTGGATATGCGGCGTATCTTGGTTATCTGGCTGCCGATGTGGAAGTGTATGAACGTGAGGCAGTCCTTCAAATTCATCTCTTCCAAAGTTTGCAGGGCAGTGAGCAGTTCGGAGCTGTTCAGACCGAACTTGCTGGCGTCGCCACCGCTCTCCTGCCACTTGCCGCTGCCACTGGATGCCAGCTTGATACGTATGCCCAGGTTGGGACGGACACCCAGACGGGCAGCCGTGTCAGCTATGATTCTTAACTCGGGCAACTTCTCTATCACCAGGAAAACGCGTTTGCCCATTTTCTGGGCCAGCAGTGCCAGTTCGATGAAGTTCTGGTCCTTGTGTCCGTTGCAGATGATGAGAGAATCAGAGTCCATGTGGGTGGCCAGCACGGCATGCAGTTCGGGTTTGCTGCCGGCCTCCAGGCCGAGATTGTACCTCTTGCCGTGGCTGATAATCTCCTCCACGACAGGGCGCATTTGGTTCACCTTGATAGGGTATATTATGAAATGTTCACCTTGATAATTGTATTCCTTGCCGGCCGTACGGAAGCATGCGTCCGTCTTTTGGATACGGCTGTCCAGAATATCGGGGAAACGCAACAACATGGGTGCGGCCACATGGCGTGTGACAAGGCGGTCCACAACCTCTCTCAAGTCTATACGGATACCGTTCTTCTTGGGTTCCACATAAACATGTCCTTTGTCGTTGATACCAAAGAAATTAACTCCCCATCCCTTGATGTTGTAGAGCTCTTCCGAGTCTTCAATGCGCCATTTTTTCATTTCACTAATACAGAATAGGTGATGTTATACCACAATGCTTGTTGTTAATATGTGTGTGTTAAGTATCTATATGATATTATATAATGTGTCGATGTTGTTTTATGCTGTCGGAAAGCCCGATGGACATCTGCATTATGCTTGTGTCCCCTACCTCTCTTTGCAAGAGAGTCATATGCCGGCGACCTCCCTTAGGAGATGAACGCTTTCTGCCACACGTTCGGTTGAGTTCAGAAGGTTAACGTCCAAGATGTGATTCGCCTTCATGTAGAATGGTTCGCGATGCTGCAGCATCTCCTCTATATATGCTTGCAACTCCTCGTCGCTTTTGCCTTGAATGAGCGGGCGCACTACCCTTCCCATCTTCAAGTGAGAGGCCAGGACGGAAGCTTCTGCCTTCAGGTATACGGTCTCGCAACGTGAGTTCATGTAATCCATGTTGTCGAAGAAACACGGTGTGCCTCCTCCGCAGGATATTACCACATTTTCGAATTCCGCCACTTCGTGCAGCATATTGCGCTCCATCTCGCGGAAAGCGGCCTCGCCTCGCTCCTCGAATATCTGTGCCACGGTACGATGGAAACGCATTTCTATGTACCAGTCAAGGTCATAGAAGCGTACGCCCAGTTCCTTGGCCAAGGCATGTCCAATGGTGGTCTTGCCTGCTCCCATGTATCCTATCAGGATGATGCTCTTCATGTCGCTGTTATTGTTTCCTTCTCCTTGTAGCCTTTGGCGCGGCAGGTGACGGGGCGTTGTTGATTACCTCCATGCACTCTTCATAGGTCAGGTCTTCGGCCTTGTCGTGCATGCTCTTGGGCAGTTTGTAGTTCTGGTTCTTATAGACAAGGTATGGACCGTAGCGGCCGTTCATTACTTCCAGTTCCGGTTCCTCTTCAAAGGTTTTCAAGTGCTTGCGTGCTTCGTCAAGTCGATACTGCAATATCATCTGCACGGCCTGTTCCAGGCTGATGGACATGGGGTCCGTGTCCTTGGGGATGGAGATGTAGGACTTGTTGTAATTTATATATGGTCCGAACTTGCCTGCACCTATCTTCACCATAAAGCCATCGTATTCTCCCAATTCCTTGGGTAATTTGAACAATTCCAAGGCTTCTTCCAGCGTGATGGTTTCCAGGCTTTGCCCGTTTTTCAATTGTGCAAAGCGTGGCTTGTGTTTGCTGTCAGTACTGCCTATCTGCGCCACTGGACCGAATCGGCCTATCTTCGCCATGACGGGTTCTCCGCTCTTGGGGTCGGTGCCAAGGAGGCGTTCACCCACACGGTGCTCGCTACGACTATTCATGCTCTGTTCCACCTTGGGCTTGAACTCCTCATAGAACTTGCGTATCATTTGCGTCCACTCGGCCTTGCCCTCGGCAATATCATCAAACTCCTTCTCCACTTCGGCTGTGAAGTTATAGTCCATGATTTCCGGGAAATTGTCTTTAAGGAAGTCGTTCACCACGATACCGGTGTCCGTAGGCAATAGCTTGCCGCGCTCGGCTCCTAAGGTGATTTCCTTCTCTTCTGTGGTGATAGTGCCCGCATTCGAGGTGATGACTGTGTATGGTACCGATTCTCCCGGTTTGTCGCCCTTGCGGACATATTCACGATCCTGTATGGTGGTGATGGTGGTGGCATAGGTGGATGGACGGCCTATGCCGAGTTCTTCCAACTTCTTCACCAGCGATGCTTCATTGTAGCGTGCCGGACGCTGGCTGAATCGCTGTGTGGCCAGTATTTCAAGGTTCGTCAGACATTGTCCGTTCTGCATCATCGGCAGAAGGTTGTCGCTGCTATCTGTTTCCTCATCGTCGGAGTTGGACTGAGCCTGATAAACCTTCAGGAAACCATCGAACGTGATGGTCTCGCCTGTGGCCACGAACTGGCAGTCGTCCACTGTACTTATGCTTATGTTGGCTTGGGTGCGCTCTATCTGCGCGTCGGCCATCTGGCTGGCAATTGTGCGCTTCCATATCAGCTCGTATAGGCGACGCTCTTGTGCGGAACCTTGGATTTCCATCGTGTCCATGTATGTGGGACGGATAGCCTCGTGTGCCTCCTGTGCACCCTTGCTGTTGGTATGATACTGGCGTATGGACACGTATTCCGCTCCCATAGTCTCGGTAATGTGCTTTTTGCTGGCACCGAGGCAGAGGGTGGAGAGATTTACGCTGTCTGTACGCATGTACGTGATTAGACCGTTCTCGTAGAGACGTTGCGCTATCATCATGGTCTGTGCCACGCTCAGTCCCAGGCGGTGTGCGGCCTCCTGTTGCAGGGTGGAGGTGGTGAACGGAGGGGCCGGACTTCTTTTGGCGGGCTTTTTGGTCACCTCCTGCACTGTGTATGCCGCTCCCTTGCATTTTTCCAGGAAAGCCATGGCCTCTTCCTTGGTAAGGAAACGTTTGGACAGTTCGGCCTTGATCTCTTCGCCTCCTTCTGTCAGGAACACGGCGGTAACCCTATAGGAGGCCTCGCTCTTGAAGGAGAGCACTTCACGTTCCTTTTCCACTATCAGGCGCACGGCCACGCTCTGTACGCGTCCTGCCGACAGGGCAGGCTTTACCTTGCGCCACAATACCGGGCTGAGCTTGAAACCGACTATGCGGTCCAGCAGGCGGCGCGCCTGTTGCGCGTTCACCAGGTTGTTGTCTATGCTGCGCGGATTCTCTATGGCTTCCAGAATGGCGTTCTTGGTAATCTCGTGGAAGACTATGCGTTTTGTATGTTCGGGATCCAGCTCCAACACCTGTTGCAGATGCCATGAAATGGCTTCTCCTTCGCGGTCTTCATCGGAAGCCAGCCACACGGTATCCGATTCTGAAGCCAGTTTCTTCAGCGTCTGGACTATCTTCTGCTTGTCTGCCGGAATCTCGTATTGCGGTGCAAAAGTTTCTGTATCTATGCTAAAATTCTTTTTCTTCAAGTCCCTTATGTGTCCGTATGAAGACTGCACCTTGTAACCTTCTCCCAAGAACTTCTCTATGGTCTTGGCCTTGGCAGGGCTCTCCACGATAACCAGGTTCTTATCCATCGTCTTGTAGTCTGTTTTTTAATGTTGCTCGCAAAGATAGGCTATTTTTTCCATTGTCCCTTGGTTCTGTAGCAAAAAGTACCATAAAATTTTGTCATATTATACCTTTTATATATCTTTGTCTATGACAAAAGCCTTTTGAGGCACAAGTATATACAAAGATATCAAATCAACAATCATCATGACAGCGACTTTCTATGAGTGGTATGGCGGTCTCGCTCCCGTATTGCAGGTGTTTTGGGCGATAGCATTGGTGACGACTCTGGTGTTTTCCATACAGATGATACTCACGTTCATAGGCATAGGCGATGCGGACATGGACGTGGATATGGCCGACGGGGCCGACTTTTCAGATGGTTCCACGTTGGACATGGGCGGTACAATGCAATTGTTCACCGTACGCAACATGGTCAACTTCTTCCTTGGCCTTGGATGGGGTGGTGTTTGTCTGGCATCGGTCATTCCCAACGCTTTCTTGTTGGTCATTGCCGCTGTTGCAGTCGGCGTATTGTTTGTAGTCGCATTTTTGATTGTCTACAGGCAGTTGTTTCGTTTGGAGAGCAATGGTGCATATCATCTCGATGATTGCGTGGGACGTACTGTGGACGTATACCTTACCATACCTGCCAGACGTGACGGATGTGGCAAGGTACAGGTCAGTTTCAACGGTTCCGTGCAGGAGCTTTCTGCCATGACGGACTCGTCCTTGCCCATACCCTCGGGTGCAAAAGTGCATGTGGTTGAAATCATAGACGGCGCAACGGTGTTGGTGGACAACGCATAAGCTCTGTCAATGCCGCAATCCCGTCTATAATCGTAACAGTAAGAATAAACCTTAAACACAACAATTATGATTGATCCTATTTTCCTGATTGTGATTTGCGTGGTGGTCATAGTGATGCTCGTAATGGCATTGCTCAATCGCTATCGCCGTTGTCCCTCGGACAAGATTCTGGTGGTATATGGTACCACAGGTATGCGCGGTTCTGCAAAATGCGTGCATGGCGGCGGTACGTTCGTATGGCCCATCATACAGGACTATGCATACCTGTCTCTGACTCCGATAGGCATTGATGCCAACCTTACCAATGCTCTCTCACGCCAGAACATCCGCGTGGACGTGCCCTGCCGCTTCACCGTGGGTATCAGCACCGAGCCGGATTCCATGCTGGCTGCCGCAGAACGCCTGCTTGGTCTGCAATCGTCACAGATTCAGGAGATGGCACGAGATATCCTCTTTGGCCAGTTGCGTCTGGTCATAGCCACCATGAGCATCGAGGAACTGAACTCGGACCGTGACAAGTTCCTGGAGGCCATCACTGCCAACGTGGAGGTGGAACTGAAGAAGATAGGCTTGCGCCTGATTAACGTCAATGTCACCGACATCAAGGACGAGAGCGGCTACATCGAAGCCCTCGGCCAGGAAGCCGCAGCCAAGGCCATCAACGAGGCCAAGGTACGTGTGGCCGAGCAGGAGAAAGTCGGTGAGATAGGTAAGGCCGAAGCTGTCCGCGAGACCCGTATCCGCACGGCCGATGCCAATGCACAGGCAGTGAAGGGCGAGAATGAAGCCAAGATTGCCATTGCCAACTCCGAGGCCAACCGCCGTGAGCGTGAGGCGGAAGCACAGCGCAAGGCCATTGCCGCCGAGAAGGTGGCCCAGGCCCAGGCTCTGGAAGAGGCTTATGCGGCAGAGCAGAAGGCCGAGGATGCCCGTGCCGACCGCGACCGCGCCAGCCAGAACGCCAATGTCATCGTGGCCCAGGAGATAGAAAAGCGTCGTCTGGTAATTGCTGCCGAGGCCGAGGCCGAACAGAAGCGCGTCAATGCCAAGGGTGAGGCCGATGCCATCTTTGCCAAGATGGAGGCGGAGGCAAAGGGTCTGTACGAAATCCTCACCAAGCAGGCCGATGGTTACGACCGCATGATAAAGGCTGCCGGAGGTGATGCCACAAAGGCATACACTCTGTTGCTTCTGGAGAAACTGCCCGAACTGGTCAAGACGCAGGTGGAGGCCGTCAAGGGAATCAACATAGACAAGGTCACCGTATGGGACAATGGTTCCGGCAATGCCAACGGCCAGACGTCCACTGCCAATTTCCTGGCAGGTCTCATGAAGTCAGTACCTCCATTGAACGACCTCTTCGATCAGGCAGGCATGGCTTTGCCGGAATACCTGGCCAAGAAGAAGGCGGAGGAAACATCAGATGATAAAGAAACAAAATAAGATCAAGTCCGAGGACGGCAGAGGCCTGAACCGATAACGGCAAGCTTGCACTCTCAAGTCCTCTTCTGATGATATTACATAAGAAGCAATTGGGGGGAACCATGTGTCCAATCACGAGACATGGCTCCCTCCAATTTTTATATTCGCGAAGATTGTATTTTATATTCACGAATTTGCTTGTGCGAATTCGTGAATACTGTTCTGCGAATTCGTGAATATCCAATCCGGACAATACATGAACTAAACTCCGACTCCATGTACACAGGATGTGCCTTTGGGGAATGAGCCTCAAAAGTCCGCTCCTGAAAGAGTACTCCACCACGCATGGCAGGCGTGTACGGCCCGATTTCTGCGCATGGTCGGCCTTGGGACCCATATCCTTGTTCATTGAGAATATCATGGGGATTCCGCAGCGCGAATGCCCTCGCCAACACGGTCACATGGTCGCTGAAGGCCAAGAATGGTACGCACGGCCTGCGCAACTTCCACTTCGGATACTACTTTTTATACCGGAGATACCACTGTCGGACCTCATGTTCGTCAAGACGCAACTCTTTGCACAAAACTGTGACTGGCTCGCCTGCGTTTAAGCGACCCACTGTATTGAGCCTTTCTCCTATACATAATGCACCCCAAAAGTTCTGTGTCTAACTTTTGGGGTGCACTTCAATCTGACAGGGGGTAAATCATTAAGACAGGAATTTGTTGGACAGCCTATAGTATGATATACGTGAAGAGTCTACTGGCCTGTGCCCAATTTCTCCAAGGCATCCCAATCGATCTGCGGAGGCAGTGTGTTGCCATAGTCGGGCATGGAGAAACGAGAATGTGCCGGCACGTTTCCGTCGAAGAAACCGCCCATTTTTAGGTAGAGGGACTTCCCGTCTTCGGTTTGTCCGCCGGCATAGTCCAGACGTACTCCGGCTTGTGCCGTACCGTCGTTGGTGAAGACAGCACCCGACGGGCGCACCCAGCGTCCGTCTGACGTGCGTGCCCACTGGTTGGAGAAACGCACGCTGCGTGTGAGATAGCCTTGTTCCGGACTGAAGTTCTCCAAGAAGGAATGTGCGTGGCGATACCATGTGTCGGTATTCGGGCGCAGGAACTCGGCAACGAGGTGCCATTCCCTGTCGTCCGTGGCGTAGAAGTAGGCCGTATATATGGTGTTTCCCTTTCCATCTGGGTGCACACGCATCAGGAACGGGTATGTTGTGCCCGCCTTCCACGGATAGAGCATGTAGCTCTGTCCGCCGGAACCCTCATTGCCGAACTCGCCGATGTGCACTCCCCTGCCACGGCGTAGCATGCGCACGCGCTGGTCTTCGGGGATGTTGCGCGGGTCCTGGGTATCAAACGGACTCCATACGGAGAAGAGTATGCGGCGTTCGCTGTCCGAGTTGTACTGCATGCCGAAATATCCTTCGCCAAAGCCTGCGGCCATGTAGTAACTGTGCAAAACCTCGCCTTCGCGCGGGACTGTTACCTCGTTGTAAAACCATTCGTAGTCGTTTCCTTCCGGCATGCCGTAGTTCATGTGCACGGACGGTCCGCGGCGTCCCCAGTAGTTGGAGAAATCTCGCACGCATGTCAACTGTCCGTCTTCGTATGTTACCAGCAGGTTGCTGACATTTGCGTAGTGTTCGTTCTCGCGCTTCACACCTTGGAGGTCAACGCGGACATACCCGGCTTTCTTTATTTTCACTTTAAGGCTGCCGGCCTTGACTGCCTCGTCAGAGTCGAATCGTACCTTCTGTTTCTTGCCGTTGCATGTCATGAGTACGGTGGCATGGCCGCGGCCACGCAAGGATATGGTCAGGGTTTGCGGTTTCTGGATATGGAAATAAGTGCTCACCATGGTCTGTGGATTGTCCCAGTTGCGCACGCCGTGCTCGGAAATGCGTGTCCCGTCGGCACGTTGTGTGACATAGGCGTTGCCGGCCAGCGGAACTGCCAGTTCATGTGTCTGTGCCATGACAGGAACTGCGGCCATCGCAAACAGCATGGCCACGGCATGGCTTAGGAATGAAGTACGTTGTTTTGTCATGTGTATAAGTTGTATGAAGTGTTTGATAAGTAGTATATTGCCTTAAGTTGATGAATACAGGGAAACGGTATTGCGCGATGAGTGCTTAAGATTGTTTGTCGTCGTTCATCCAGGTCCATTTGTGCCAGAGGGCTTCCAAAGGGCCTTGTTTGTGACGTGAGAGCCACCATCGGCAGAACCATAGCTGCACCAGGAAGGTCCCCAGGCCTATGAGCAGACTTAGTGTTGCTCCGCAGTGGGGAGCAAGATACAGTCCGAAGGGGAAGTATATGAAAGCACCAATGATGGACTGCGTGATATAGTTTGTAAGACTCATGCGGCCGTAGAACCGGAGTTTGGATGTGATGGAACGGAACCTTGAGGTCTGGTACAGTAGAACGAAAGATGAAATCAGCACGAATGTAAAGGCCAGCTTCTGCCACATGTCCAGGGCTGTGCCTACGGATTGGCCTATGACGGGCTGCTCTCTTGCGGCAAGCATGACTTGTTCCTTGAATACGTAAAGTGGGCAGAATGCTATGGCTGCAATGATGAGCACTATAAGCCACAGACGGTCGTTTCTGTCGGCAGCAATCAAGTCTTTGCTTGTTGCTACATGGAGGTCGGCATGGGTGACGAGCAGTTGCTTGCGCCCGATGTAGCAACCAATGAGGAAGAGACCGGCAGTCTGGCAGAGACGACCGGAGTTCACTGCCCACATGAAGCTGGCTTTTTGCCCCAGGGTGATGTTGCATAGGACAAAGTCTGAGAAATCACCTGCCATGGTGTATCTGGCAACCTCGACATACATCTTTCCCACTTGCAGGTCTGGAAACTGGTGTGACGGGTCAATGCAATAGGCTATGTAGTGGTACCATTCCATGGGCTGGAGCAAGAAGAAAACGGCCGCAACCAGTACGGCCTTGTCACTCCATTTGCGCGTAATGAACAATACTATGCTTACTGCGGAAAAAAGCAGCAACACGTCGCCTGCGGGAAAAAATGTGGCATTCAGTGCGGCAAAGCCCACAAGCATGACCATGCGCCAGAGGAAGCGGTAACCGAAGTCGCCCCCTCGGCGTGCCATGTTGGACGACTGTATATGGAATGTGAGACCGAAGAGAATGGCAAAGATGGCATAGGCCTTGCCTGCAAAGAGGGCAAAGACGGTGTGGTGCACAGCCTTGTCAAGGATGTCAAGCCACTCCGGAGAGCCGGTTGGATATACCGATAAGATAAAGTGCTCCAGGTTGTGCACCATGAGTATGGCCAACACAGCAAAACCGCGCAAGGCATCTACCATGCTGATGCGCGTAGAGTGGGACGATAGGTGTTTCATTAGTGTTATGTGTGTGATTAGTGTTATGTGTGTGTTGTCTTATGGCATATCGTGCCTATGTGGTACGGACAGACTATGCTGTCAATGTCTTAGGAATGCTGCCAGCTGTGCCACGGCACGTGCACGATGGGAGACGGCATTCTTGCCTTCGCTTCCCATTTCGGCAAATGTCAGCCCTGTCTCCTCCACCTCGAAGACTGGGTCGTATCCGAAGCCGTTGGTGCCGCGCAAGGTTGCGACCACCTTGCCTTCGACTGTGCCCTCGAAGAGATGCTCTTCCATTGTTCCGTGGCTTGTATGCCGGACCAGGGCTATTACGGTACGGAAACGACATCTACGGTCCTTCTTGCCCTCCATCTTGGACAGCAGGCACCTGATATTGGCCTGTGCATCGTGGCTGTCGCCAAAACCGTTCATGGAGCCGAAACGGGCCGTGTATACTCCTGGCGCATCGTCAAGCGCATCCACGTGCAGCCCTGTGTCGTCGGCAAAACAATCCACCCCGTACTTCACTGCCACATAACGGGCTTTCTGCAGGGCGTTGCCCTCCAGGGTGTCGCTGTCCTCGGGAATGTCCTCGGTGCAACCTATATCGGACAGGCTCTGTATCTCTGTCCTGTCGCCAAGTATCTGACGTATTTCTCTCAGTTTGTGTTCGTTGTTTGTAGCGAATACCATATAGGGGTGTATAATGAAACAGGTGGTGAAAGCCGCTGGTACTCTATGCCGTTGCTCTTCTCACCACCTGAGGGATTGTTATTTTTTGATTGGGTCGAAGCCTTCGCCGAATACTCCCTCCACGTTGGACATTGAGACAAAGGCATTGGGATCCTCCTTGTGGATGAGGTCGAAGATGTCCTTGCGTTCAAACTTCTTGGCCATGACCAGCAGGACTGGACGCTTCTGTTTGCTGTACCATCCGTGACCCTCAAGGATGGTGCAGCCTCGGTCCAACTCATTGTTTATGCGTGTGGCTATCTGCTCGTAGTTCTCGGAGATGATGATGAACTGGACGCTTTGTCTTGCGCCGTTTATGACATAGTCTATCATGTTGATGGCTATGAACATCATGCAGTAGCTCATTACCAGAGTCTCCATGTCGCGTAGGACAAACCAGTTGAGTGATACGATGAAGATGTCTATCATCAGCATGGCGCGTCCCAGACTGATGGGTTTGTACTTGTTGATGATGGAGGCTATTATGTCCGAACCGCCCGTACTGCCTCCTGCCTGGAATACCAGTCCGAGTCCTATGCCTTCGGACAAGCCGCCCAATACGCAGGCAAGAAATTTTTGTTCGCCCACCACCTTATATAATTCGCCTGTCTCGCTCGTGACAATGGATTGGCCTACGCCTATGAGCAAAGAAATCATGCCAGTGGCTATGAGGGTCTTCACCGTGTACTTCACTCCAAGTATTTTCAGGGCAAAGGCCAGCAGAGCCACATTTATTATGAAATAGGTGTAAGACGGTGGAAACCCCGTGACATAGTATATCAAGGCTCCTATGCCCGAAACACCCCCGCTGGTCATCTCGTAGGGCAGGATGAAACAAGAGAATCCTATTGCATAAACAATAAGGCCGGTGGCCATCATCAGCAAATCTTTTCCTGACGGGACTATGTCACTCCATTCAAACTTTACCATGCTTTTTGCTCCTTTCTATGCTTTGATTACATTGAAACCTTTACCGAAGGCACCCTCCACACGGTGAAAGGTGACAAAGGCGTCCGGATCCGTGTCGCGTATCAATCGCAATATGTTTATCTGTTCGCTCTTGTGCACGATGGTTACCACCACCCTCATCTGATTGTGCGTGAAGCCGCCCTCGCCGAACATCAGCGTGGCCGTATGTCCTGTGTTGGCACGAATGGACTCTACCATTACATCATGATGCATGGTGTAGATGGTGAACTGTATGTCCTGCTTGGACGAGTTTATCATCGTATCCACGGCAAAGGTGTATATCACCAAGGTGACATAACCGAATACCACCATCTGCCAACTGTGGAACAGGAAGTAGCAACTGCCTATGACAAAGAGGTCCAGGTACAGCAGCACTCGTCCTATGCTCACGTTCTTGTATTTGTTTACTATGGAGGCTATTATGTCCCATCCGCCTGTGCTGCCTCCGCTCATGAAGACCATGCCAATGCCGATGCCGTTGAGTATGGCACCCAGGATGCAGGCCATGCCTTCCTGGTTTTCGCCCAATACCTGCCACAGTCCGTAAGACGGTTCACCTACAATGTCCTGACCTATCTGGAGATACAGTGTCAGCGACAGGACTGCATAGAGGCTTTTCAGTGTGAAGTTGATTCCCAGTTGCCACCAGGCCAGCAACAGCAATACTGCATTCACCATCAGCAGACTGTATTGCATGGGAAAGCCGGTGGCGTATTGCACGATGGCGCACAGGCCGGCTCCACCGCCGGTGGTGATTTTGTATGGCAACAGGAACAATGCCCATCCCACATCATAGATGGCCATGCCAAGGTTGATGAATATCAGGTCCTTTATCAGGTCCAGGATGTGGTACTTGCGAAGGCGGCTTTGCAATCGTTCCCGTTGCTCGGCCAGTGCTGCTGTGGTCTTCATTGGACTCCTTATGTTGGTTTGCAGGTTCCGTGTATGGGGTTACTTCACCACGATGTTCACTATGCGTTTGGGCACGGCAATGGTCTTCACTATCTGTTTGCCCTCCAGATGCTTCTGCGCTTCGGGAGCAGAGGTGGCCAGTTGTATCATCTCTTCCGGTGTGGCGTCGACAGGGAAGTGCATGGAGAAGCGTACCTTGCCGTTGAACTGCACGCCAAGCTGTATGCTGCTCTCCACGAGGTACTTCTCGTCGAATGCAGGCCATTGTGCGTCGCATACGCTGCCATCGCAGCCCATGGCCTCCCACAGTTCCTCGGCAATGTGCGGAGCGAAGGGTGCCAACAGGGCGGTCATCTGTACCAATACCTCGTGGCTGCGGCATTTCTGTGCCGTTAGCTCGTTGGTGGCCACCATGAAGGCGGATATGGACGTGTTGTAGGAGAAAGCCTTTATGTCGGCCGTGACCTTCTTGATGAGCTTGTGCAGGGTCTTCATGTTCTCTGCCGTAGGCTCCGACGCATCGGCCTGCAGGTTGCCGTCCTTGTCCCAGAATAGTTGCCAGAACTTCTTCAGGAAACGGTGGCAACCGTCTATGCCGTTCGTGTCCCATGGCTTGCTTTGCTCCACGGGACCGAGGAACATCTCATAGAGGCGCAAGGTGTCGGCACCGTAGCGTTCCACTATCATGTCGGGGTTCACCACGTTGAACATGCTCTTGGACATCTTCTCCACTGCCCAGCCACAGACATACTTGTCGCTGTCCTCAAGGATGAACTCAGCCGTGGCATATTCCGGGCGCCATGCCTTGAAGGCCTCCACGTCCAGGATGTCGTTCTTCACGATGTTCACGTCCACATGTATGGGAGTGGTGTCGTATTGGTCCTTCAGACCAAGGCTGACAAAGGTGTTGGTGTCCTTGATGCGGAACACGAAGTTGCTTCTTCCCTGTATCATGCCCTGGTTGATGAGCTTGCGGAAAGGCTCCTCCTGCTTGCTGATACCGAGGTCGTAAAGGAACTTGTTCCAGAACCTGGAGTAGATGAGGTGGCCGGTGGCATGCTCGCTGCCGCCCACGTATAGGTCCACGTTCTGCCAGTATGCTGCCACCTTGTCGTCCACGAGCTCATGGGTGTTGTCCGGGTCCATGTATCGCAGGTAGTATGCGCTGGACCCTGCAAATCCGGGCATGGTGAATAGTTCCAGCGGGAATACGGTCTTTTCGTCTATCAGGGCCTTGTCCACGATCTTGCGGTTGGTCTCGTCCCAGGCCCAGATTTGTGCATTGCCCAAAGGAGGCTCTCCGCTCTCCGTCGGCAGGAAGTTCTCTACCTGCGGCAGTTCCACAGGCAGGCATTCCTCGGGAATCATGCAGGGAATGCCGTGCTTGTAGTATACGGGGAAAGGTTCGCCCCAGTAGCGTTGGCGTGAGAAGATGGCGTCGCGCAGACGGAAGTTCACCTTTACGCGTCCCAGGCCGTTCTCGCTGACAAACCTCTTCGTGGCCTCGATTGCCTCTTTGACGCTCAGTCCGTTCAGGGAGAAGCCGTTGAATGCCGTCTTGCCTTCCACCGGGGAGTTCATCACGATACCCTCCTTGGCATCGTAGCTCGTCTCGCTGATGTCCGCGCCCTCGATGAGCGGGATAATGGGCAGGTTGAAGTGACGGGCAAAGGCATAGTCGCGCGAGTCGTGCGCTGGAACTGCCATGATGGCCCCCGTGCCGTAGCCGGCGAGAACGTATTCGGAGATGTATATCGGGCACTTGTCCCCGGTGATGGGGTTGATGCCGTATGCACCGGAAAAGACACCGGTGACGGTGTGGTCTATCATGCGGTCGCGCTCGGTACGTCCCTTCACGTAGGCCAGGTATTTCTCCACTTCGTCCTTTTGCCCTGTGGTGGTAAGCTGCTGTACCAATTGGCTTTCAGGAGCGAGAACGAAGAACGTAACGCCGAACATGGTGTCCGCACGTGTAGTGAAGATGGTGAACTCCACGTCGCTGTCGGCCACCCGGATGCGTATCTCGGCACCCTCGCTGCGACCGATCCAGTTCTTCTGGGTCTCCTTTATGCTGTCGCTCCATTCCAGCGTCTGCAGGCCGTCCAGCAAGCGTTGTGCGTAGGCACTCACACGCAGGCACCATTGGCGCATCTTCTTCTGCTCCACGGGATAGCCTCCACGCTCGCTCACACCGTCGATAACCTCGTCGTTGGCCAGCACGGTACCCAGTTTGGGGCACCAGTTCACCATCGTCTCGCCCAGGAAAGCGATGCGGTAGTTCATCAGCACGCGGCTTTTCTCCTCTTCGCCCATAGCCTGCCATTCGGCTGCGGTAAACGAAAGTTCTTCGCTGCATGCTGCCGTGATGCCTTCCGTGCCGTTGGCCTCAAAGTGCTTGATCAGGGAGTCTATGGGCATGGCCTTGCCTGCCGCGGTGCAGAAGTAGGATTGGAACATCTTTTGGAATGCCCATTGCGTCCAATGGTAGTAGCCCGGGGCACAGGTGCGTATCTCGCGGTCCCAGTCGAAGGAGAAGCCTATCTTGTCCAGTTGCTCGCGATAGCGGTCGATATTGCGGAACGTGGTGGTTTCGGGGTGCTGTCCAGTCTGTATGGCGTACTGTTCGGCTGGCAGGCCATATGAGTCGTAGCCCATGGGATTGAGCACGTTGTAGCCCTGCTGCCGCTTGAAGCGGGCATAGATGTCGCTTGCTATGTAGCCAAGGGGATGTCCCACGTGCAGGCCGGCCCCGCTTGGATAGGGGAACATGTTCAGGACATAGAACTTCTTCTTTGTCTCGTCCTCGGTCACATGGTATGTCTTGTTGGCCACCCAACGGGCATGCCACTTGGCTTCGATGCTGCGGAAGTCGTACTCTCTCATCTTAAATATATTATGCTGATTATTCCGAGTGCAAAGGTACGATATAGTAAGCGTAACGCAAAATAAAATCGTCTTTATTTATGCCATGAAGGCACACAACCGCTACTATTGTGTGCCTTCCCTATAGTGTGTATGCGTTGCATCATGTGTTCCATGTCTGTCACCCGTGCCGTAGCCTTATGCGGTGGTGGCACAGTCGCCTGTGGAACTGTAGCATTACCTTGTTTCGGATGCAAAGATATGCTTGGAATTTCCATGCCGGAGACATGATGCCTTGTTGACATCGCGGCTCTTGCCGTTGCCGTATCGGAAGTCTTCCCGATAGTCTCGTTTTACTTTCCGCCATCGGTGCGGAACGGGGCCACAGGCAGTCCGTCGCGATGATACAGGTTGCCCGGTGTGGCATCGTCGAAGCAATAGCGTACTGCCACAGGAACTTTCACCTCGGGCGAGGAAACCACCAGCGTGTTGCCTTTGATGCTTGCCTTGGCAGGCACGAAGTGTCCGCCCTCGTCTGCTATCATCACGCCGCGTATCTCCTTGTCGGGGCATGTCAGGCCTCGTCCTGCATGGTTGAAGTATATTATTGCCTTGCTCCCCTGTACCATCATTCTCTTGTATGTGGGGCTCATGAACTCTATGCCGGCCAGCCCGTAGTGCTGTCCCAGTGCCAAGGAGGCCAGACGTGTGCCCACCTCCTGCTTGCGTGCGGGATGTATGTTGCCCGGGTCGCCCAAGTCCACGGTCACGGCCATGCCCGTGTGAGGAACCTCGTGTGTGATGCGTTCCTGAGCCTCGCGTACCAAAGCCGGGCCGTTGTTCCGGACGTTGTAGTTGTATGGTGCTATCTGTGCCAGGTAGAACGGGAACTCGTGCCCGAAGCCTGTTCGCCAGCTTGCTATCAGTTCCTTCATCAGTTGCAGGTATGACGAGGGGTTGTCTCTGTTGGATTCGCCCTGATACCAAATGGCACCGGCTATGCCGTAGGGCATGAGCGGGTTCACCATGCTGTTGTAGAGTACTCCTGGTTGCGTGGGCCACCAAGGATAGGTTTGTGGAAGCAGGGCATCCGCAATCCTCGGATACCTCATCACGGAGTCCTTGGGTACCCATACCTCTGCCGGCGTTCCGCCCCATGCCGACACTATCAGGCCTACGGGCACATTGTCCATGTTGCGGTGGAGTTCCCTTCCGAAGAAATAGGCTATGGCACTGCGGCGTCGCATCACATCGGGCGTACATTGTTCCCATTGCGCACGGCAATCCTCCTGCATGGTCCGGCTGCCACGCTTCTTAAGGCTGAAGAACCTTATTCCCGGATACGAGGCTTCGTTTATCTCCTTCTGTCCGTCCGTTATGCCATTGTCTGGAGTCCATTCCATGTTGGACTGACCGCTGCACAGCCATACCTCGCCGAGCATTACGTCATTCACCACTATGTTTTCTGTGGAGAGAATCTCCAGGGTGTATGGTCCTCCGTACTGTCCGGTAGGGAGTCTTACCATCCAATGTCCGTTGTCGTCCACCTGTGTGGAAACTGTGTCCGCCGTGTTCCAGCTGCCCACTACTCTCACGGTGGCGCTGGCGTCTCCCCAGCCCCATACCGGCACCTGGCTTTGCTGCTGCAGCACCATGTGGTCGGTGAATATGGCCGGAAGCGTGACACCGGTATTTGTTTGCGCTTCCGCTTCCCATGGCAGGCAGCAGGCAATGGCCAGGCATGCTTTCATGTATATGTTCATGACTGTATGAATTATGTGTTATGAATGGGCTACTGCTTGGTCAGGCGTATGACTTTGGAGGCGAACTGTCCGTTCAGTGCTATCTCCACGCCCTGTTGCATCAGGAAGCGGCCTGTGAGAGTCCGCCCTTCCCAATGATCTGCATTGCCGTTGCGGCAAAGTTCCGTCAGGCGGTATGTGGCATCGGAGTCAAGACCTGCGAAGTGGAAGCGCGGGCGCGCCTGGTTGATGTAATGCTCGAACTTGTAGGCAAAGAACACGGCCTCGGACTTGTCGTCGGTGACATACAGTTCCGAAGCATAGCCTGTTTTGTCATATGGAGACAGTATGCGATACTGGTTGCCCTGCTGGACTATGGGGCGAATCTTCTTGTACGTGGCCACGGCGTTCTTGGCATAGGCCAGTTCCTTCTCGGTGAGGTCGCTGGGTTTCATCTCCATGCCCAGGCGTCCGGTCATGGCCACGTCGAAACGGAACTTCAGGGGAATTACGCGCCCGGTCTGGTGGTTGGGCGATGCGCTCACGTGCTGGGCCATGGCACAGGACGGGAAGAACATGCTGGTGCCCCATTGTATGAAGAGGCGTTGCTGCGCGTCGGTGTTGTCGCTGACCCAGAATTCGTCGAAGTACGGCATCAGACCATAGTTCACGCGTCCTCCGCCGGAGGCGCAGCATTGGAGAACGAGGTCTGGATACTTGGCACGTATTCGCTCCAGTGTCTTTTGCAGTCCGCGATGGTAGTCTACATACAGATGGCTCTGCTCGTCAGCCGTGAGGTAGTGTGAGCCGAAGTTGGATATGTCGCAGTTGGCATCCCACTTCATGTAATATGTGTTCGGTGTTTCCTTCATGAGCCTGTCCACGACGTCGAAGACGAAATCCTGTACCTTCGGGTTGCTCATGTCCAGTATCAGCTGGGTGCCTCCCCGGCCGGTCAAGGGAGTGCGTTTGGGATGGCAGATGATCCAATCCGGATGCTTCTCATACAATTCGCTCTTGGTGTTGGTCATCTCTGGCTCTATCCATATACCCCACTTCAGGCCGCGTTCGGTTGCGGCTTTTTCCAGTGCGGGGATGCCGAGGGGCAGCTTCACGGTGTCCGTCACCCAGTCGCCCAGGGCACAATTGTCGCGAGTACGGCGATATTTGTCTCCAAACCATCCGTCGTCCATAACAAAGAGCTCGCCGCCCAGGTCGCGGATGCCGTCCATCATCTTCTCCATGCCGTCCTGGCTGACGTTGAGGTATACCCCCTCCCAGCTGTTCAGCAGGATCTTGCGGGTTGCCGTACCGTTGTGCACCTTGTTGTTGAGGCGTGCCCAGCGGTGGTAACTGCGGCTAACGCCACCCATGCCTTCGGTGCTGTAGGAGAGAGCCAGTGGAGGAGTGGTGAAGGATTCGCCTTTTTTCAGCGTGTAGGCGGAATTTGCCTCGTTGATACCTACGGTCAAATGATGTTCGCTTTGGTTTGGCGTGTCTATTGAGAAGCGGTAGGGACCACTCCAGCAGAGCACGGCGCCCACTACGCGTCCTTCGTTTTCACGCGGCTTGCCGTCCAGTGAAATCATGATGTTGGCACGGCTGGAGAAGGCATTGCGGGCCCCGTTGGCCTCGCACACCTCGAACATGCCGTTCTGCAACGGTTCTTCATAGATATATGCTTCCGCTCCCCATGTGCCGTGCTGGTGGCTTACCCATGCATTGCCTTTGCGCATCGGCAGGAAGCCGCTGGCATATTTCAGCAGGGTGACGGGCTTCTTCTCCTGGTTGCGTATCTCGGTCCATGTCTCTATCACGTCGCTGTTGCCGTAGGCGCGGTAGCATACGTCCACCAGCAGATCATAGGCTTTGTCCTTCATGCTGATGGTGTAGAGCGTGGAGTTGGTCTCGGTCGTCTGTTTGTCTTCGACATAGACCAGTTCGGTGCTCATGTTGCCATCCGCGTGCCTGACGCTGAGGGCATAGGAATTGCTGCCTCCGCCAGCAAAGGCAGGATAGGCGGGTTGCCACAGGCTGTAGGCGGCGTAGACCTGGTTGATGTCGCTGATGCGTTCGCCATAGTAGCTGATGTGCAGGGGTTGTCCCTCCTCCGCTTTCAGCAACAGGGAGGTGTTTGGCGTGTTGACAAGGATGTCCTTGGCGGATACTGCCAGTGCCGCACACGCGGCCATGGCTGCTAAGAAAAATCGTTTTGTCATAGTGTGAATATGGTTAAGTTTGAAATCGATGTCTGTGGCCATGATGAGGCCGTATATTATTTGGCAAGTGGCCTATCCTGTAAACGCAGGATGTCCAAGGCATGTACAAAGATAGTGATTTTTTGCGGAGATAGCGAGCTTTTGTCCATGCCATGATTGTTTTTCATCCCCATGGGTAACCATACATCCATTATATGGCTCCATATCATGGCATTGTGTGTTTTTATTCATACCTTTGTATGAGTTTTATCCAACAAATCTCATATACATACCTCAAAACAAACTTAATAAAGCATGAAGAAACTACTGACATTGCTGTTGGCCATAACGCTGTTGGCAGCATGTACCGGCAACAAGCCAGGGACGTTTGAGGCGGGAAAGAATACATTCCTGCTGAATGGTAAGCCTTTTGTGATAAAGGCGGCGGAAGTGCATTATCCCCGTATTCCGCGCGAGTACTGGGAGCATCGCATAGAGATGTGCAAGGCCTTGGGCATGAACACACTGTGCATCTACATCTTCTGGAACCTTCACGAGGAGACCCCGGGCAACTTCGACTTCACCGGCAACAAGGACATCGCCGCATTTTGCCGGCTGGCTCAGAAGCATGGCATGTATGTGATTGTCCGCCCCGGACCTTACGTGTGTGCCGAATGGGAGATGGGCGGCCTGCCTTGGTGGTTGCTGAAGAACGACAGCGTGCAGTTGCGCACCCTGGACCCGTTCTACATGGAGCATGTGGGACAGTTCATGCACGAGGTCGGCAAGCAGCTGTCTGGCCTCACCATACAGAAGGGCGGTCCAATCATCATGGTGCAGGTGGAGAACGAGTACGGAGCATACGCTGCCGACAAGCCTTACATCTCCGCCATTCGCGACACGGTGCGTGCGGCCGGTTTCACTGACGTGCAGCTGTTCCAGTGCGACTGGACGTCGACTTTCGAGTACAATGCCCTGCCCGACCTTCTGTGGACAATGAACTTCGGTACCGGAGCCAACATCGAGGACCAGTTCTCCCGCTTGAAGGAGGTTCGTCCCGATGCGCCTCTCATGTGTAGCGAATTCTGGAGCGGATGGTTCGACCACTGGGGACGCAAGCACGAGACCCGCGATGGCAAGGTCATGGTGGACGGCTTGCGCGAGATGATGGAGAAAGGCATTTCATTCAGCCTCTACATGGCGCACGGCGGCACTACCTTCGGATGGTGGGGCGGAGCCAACAACCCCTCCTACTCTGCCATGTGCAGCAGTTACGACTATGATGCCCCCATCAGCGAGGCCGGTTGGACTACGGACAAGTACTTCGCCCTGCGCGACATGCTGGCGAATTATCTTGATTCCAGCCAGACCCTTCCAGATGTGCCGGAAGCTCTTCCCGTGATGGAGATACCTGCAATCCGCTTTACACAATGCGCTCCCCTCTGTTTCAACTTGCCCGAACCCAGGCAAAGCGAGGACATCATGCCCATGGAGAAGTTTGACCAGGGCTGGGGCAGCATCCTCTACCGCACCTCATTGCCACGCGACGTGCAGGCCGGAACCGTGCTGAAGATAACCGAGCAGCACGACTGGACACAGGTATTTGCCGATGGCAAGCTTCTGGCACGCCTGGACCGTCGCAAGGGACAGCAGGAGGTCATTCTGCCAGAATTGAAGGCCGGAACCCGTATAGATCTGTTGGTGGAGGCCATGGGACGTGTGAATTTCGACCGTTCCATCCACGACCGCAAGGGCATTACCGGGAAGGTGGAACTGATAGGCGCTTCCGATGCCACGGCCGAGGTACTCAAAGGCTGGACCGTCTATAACTTACCTGTCTATTACGATTTTGTCTCCACGCGTGACTTCAAGGACATAGAAGCCACGGCCTCCGAGGTGCAGAAGGCAGGTGACATGGCAGTACCAGCCTATTACCGTGCAACGTTCACCTTGGACAAGGTGGCCGACACGTTCCTGAACATGGAGTCCTGGGGAAAGGGCATGGTATGGGTCAACGGCCATGCCATGGGACGCTTTTGGGAGATTGGTCCTCAGCAGACCTTGTTCATGCCGGGCTGCTGGCTGAAGAAGGGCGAGAACGAGATAATCGTCCTTGACATGAAAGGGCCACGCGACCTCGTTGTCACCGGACAGACCAGGCCCATTTTGGACATGCTATATACCGGCGAGGCCGAGACACACCGCGCCGACGGGCAGACCTTGCGCTTGGAGGGTGAAAGCCCCGTGGCCTCAGGCTCGTTCCATGGCGGCAACGGCTGGCAGGAGGTCAAGACCACGGCTGTCAAGGGCCGTTTCTTCTGCCTCGAAGGCCTTAGCTCCCATGACGGCAGCGACATCGCCGCCGTGGCCGAGTTCGACATCCTGGATGCCGAGGGACACCAGATACCGCGTGTTGACTGGAAAATAGTCTATGCCGACAGCGAGGAGACCCGCAGTGGCAACCGCACGGCCGACAAGCTCTATGATCTGCAGGAGAGTACTTTCTGGCAGACTGTGGCCGGGACGCCCTATCCCCACCACGTGGTCATAGACCTCGGCAAGGAGTATGATGTCACGGGCTTCCGCATTCTCCCTCGTGCCGAGGAAGGTGCTCCAGGCATGATAAAGGACTACAGGGTGTATGTGAAGGCTGGCGGATTTGCATACTGATTATTCCCATTACAAAATCGGTCACTTCGGAACGTTGTCGTTCGGAAGTGACCGATTTTTCTTTTTCTTCATTCCTATTTTATCCGGTGTTCAGGCGCATAACCCTTGGTTGCGCTCACGTCTTGGATAAGCTTTTGGAAAGCTTTCACCTGCCGAGGGTGGTCGTTGGCCTTGTTGATGGTTTCGTCAGTAGACGAGGTCATGTCGTAGAGCTGTGGCTCGTTGGAGTTTCCCGTTTCCACTTTGGGTCCCCATTGAATCATGGCCGGCCCTTTCATTGGGTGGATGTACTTCCACTTGCCGGAGCGTGCCACGATATTGTGGTTGGCTGCGTACTTTAGGGCGAAGGGGCGTGAGGTCCGGCTGTGTCCCGTCCATGTCTTCAGGAATGGGCGGCTGTCCTGTGCCGCGTCCTTCGGTATCCTGACTCCGGCCAGTTGTGCCAAGGTGGCCACGGCATCTATCTGCGACACCAGAGCGTTGCTTACCTTGCCTGTCGCTATGCCCGGGCCGCTGACTATGAACGGTATCACGCTGCCAGCCTCGAAGGAACTGTATTTCGCTCCGCGGAAAGGTCCCCCGGGGCGGTGTGTGCCTGCAAGCTCTTCTGCATGGTCGTCGTAGCCGTCGTCCAGTACGGGGCCGTTGTCGCTGGTGATGATGAGGACGGTGTTGTCCTCCAGACCCTTGCGTCTGAGTGCCTCGGTGATCTGTCCTACTGTCCAGTCAAACTGCATTATGGCCTCGCCGCGGAGACCCATGGGATTTTTGCCGCGGAAACGCTCGTGAGGGTAGCGTGGTACGTGCACGTCGTTGGTGCAAAGATACAGGAAGAACGGTCTGTCTGCGTTCTCCTCTATGAAGCCTATGGCCTTTGCCGCGATGGAGTCGGCAATGTTCTCGTCCTGCCACAGGGCCTTGCCTCCGCCTTTCATGTAACCTATCCTGCCTATGCCGTTGACTATGCTCATGTCGTGTCCGTGGCTGTGGCGCAGTTTGGTCAAGGCCTCCGGGTTTTCGGCACCTGTAGGTTCGCCGGGGAAGTTCCGGCTGTAGCTCACCTCGATGGGGGCGGAGGGGTCGTAGTTGGCCACGCGCCCGTTCTCGATGAACACGCAGGGCACGCGGTCGGCCGTGGCGGCCATGATGTAGTGATAGTCAAATCCGAGGTCGGACAGGTCCTGGTCCAGTTTTCCGTTCCAGTCCTGCTGTGCCGTGCGGCTTCCCAGTCCCAGATGCCACTTGCCTATGGCTCCGGTGGCATATCCTGCCTGTTTGAAGGCATCGGCCAGGGTGTACTGTTCGGGCGAGATAATCATGCCGGCATTGCCGGTGGCCACATCTGTGCCTTGCTTGCGGAAAGGGTATTCGCCAGTGAGGATGGCATAGCGCGACGGTGTGCTGGTGCTGGCACAGGCATGGGCATTGAGGAAGCGTGTTCCGGCATTGGCCACGCTGTCCACGGAGGGAGTGGAAACCCTTTCTGCGCCGTAGCACGATATGTCGCCCCATCCCAGGTCGTCGGCCAGAAGGAAAATCACGTTGGGACGCCTGGTGTCTTGTGCGGATGCTGCCAGTGCCATGCCGGCGGTCCCCAATAGTAGAAGGGATTGTTTCAACATATGTATATATAATTAATAAGGTGGGTTGGCGTGTATGGCCTTTTCGTATGTGTCCCAGGATGGCCGGGAATGCGACGTGTCCATCGTGGCAGTTTCATTCTCTGTAAACAAAGACTTTCATGCAAGCGAAAAGCAGCCTTCGCGATGTCCTGCCTGCATATTCGTGAATTCGCAGGTGAGCATTCGTGAATATAAAGGCGCGTATTCGTGAATTCACAGGTCATGGTCTCGGCAAGGGCAAATGTGCGGGTCAGCTTACATGAACATGCGTACAAAAAAGGACGGTGTGTAACCGGTGATGCGGCGGAACTGGTGATTGAAGTGCGACAGGCTGTTGTATCCGCACTCGTAGGCTATGCCGGCAATGTTGCGGTTGCTGTTGCTAAGCAGTTTCATGGCATAGTTGATTCTCAGTTCCGAGAGGTAGGCGAAGATGGTCTGGCCGGTGTGCCCCTTGTAGTACCTGCAAAGGGCACTTGGATTCATGTACACCGTGGCGGCGATGTCTTCAAGGCTCACCTGACGGTTGTAGTTGGTGTTTAGGTAGGCATGCACGCTGTCCACAATCTTGTTGCCTGAGCCTGAGCTGCTGACGGCACATTCCTTGCTGGCCAATGGTTCATGGTGCAGGCAGGCAAGTCGGTCCAATAGTGCATACAGCGTCAGCCACCGGTCTATGGCTTTTCTTCCTGGCAACTTGCGGAAAATCAGCTTGCAGTCTTCTATTCCTTCACCGGAGAAGATGAGACCGCGTGAACAATTTTTCAGCAGGTCGTGGACATGGTCCAGCTCCACTATGTCCGACATGTGTTTGGGAAAGATGTTTTCTCCAAACTGGGCATAGACCGAGTGCGATACCTTGGTGTTTTCCTCGTCGTAATATATGTCCGAACTGAGCCACAGGTGGGACATGTTGGGTGGAAGCAGGATGAAGTCGCCCGCGTTGATGGGTGACACGTGGTCGCCGACAAAGCGATGGCCGTCTCCCTCCTCGAACAGAATCAGCTCGAATTGGGGATGTTTGTGCAATGGCGCGGCAAAGTAGGCATTCGTGTATTCCACGGCCACGATGGAAGACCCTGTTTCGTAGGTTATTTTCTCGATTACTGCTTTATTTCTGCGCATAAATGATGGATGTTAGTCGTCCGGCAAATATAGTGCCATGCTTTGCAAAGATAGTTTATTTTTTTTTCAATGGCAAACACTATCTTTGCAAAAAAAAGAAATACTATAACTATGAAGCATAGAGACATTGTCATCAAGGCTTTGAATCACGAAGTCACGGAACGTCCTCCTTTTCAGGCGACCTTCACACCCGAATTCGCAGACCGTTTGCGCGATGCATTCGGCCTTCCTCCCATGTTTACCGAACCGCATCACCGCGATTGGTACGGATACGACCTGGAACGTCTTACAGGGCAGGACATCCTGCAGGCCAGTGTGGGATGGTCCACGGGCTATTATCTGAATGACGAGCCGTATACCGACGAGTGGGGAGTGGAGTGGAAAGTGGATCCCTATGAAACCCCTTTCGGTACCGGACATTATACCAACATTGCACGTAATCCCTTGCGTGACGATGATGAGAAGGCGATGGCCTATAAGGCTCCGGACCCGCATCTGCCGGAGCGTTATGTCAACATCGAGCGTCTGGTACGCGAGTTTGGCGACGAGTACTTCATCATAGGCCGCATACATTGCACCATATTCGAATCGGCATGGGCGTTGCGTGGTCTGGACACATTGATGACGGACTTCTATATCAATCCTGACCTGGCCAATCATATTCTGGACGAGACCTGCAACTTCCACAAGGAGGTGGCCAAGAAGATGGCCGGCATCGGCGTGGACATGATATGGCTTGGAGACGACATGGGTGCGCAGAATGCCTTGATGATAGACCCGGAGCTGTGGCGCGAGTTCTTCAAATGGCGCATGGCCGGCATCATCAAGTCCGTGAAGGAAATCAAGCCCGACATCAAGGTGGCATACCATACGGACGGTTGCAACTACGACATCATTCCCGACCTTATAGAAATAGGCCTGGATGTGCTCAATCCCATACAGACGGAGTGCATGGATCCCGAAATCCTGGCCGAGAAGTACGGTGACAAGCTCTGCTTCTTCGGCGGAATGGCCGTGCAGTCTACCCTGCCCATGGGCACTCCGGAGGAGATAGACAAGGAATATGAATGGTTGCGCAACTCGCTTGGCAAGGGCGGTGGCTGGATTTGTGCCCCCACGCACCATGTGCAGCTCGACACTCCGGTGAAGAACTTCTTCCACATGCTCAACACCATAGGCGTGGGCGTCTATGACGAGGACATTACAGAAAAACGCCTGGACGAGATAGCCAGATAAACGGATAAGACGATGAATTCTTTCAGCACCATAGACTATGTCGTGTTCATAGCATATGCTTGCCTCATCATGGCCGTCGGCCTAATAGCAGGCAAGAAGAAGGGTGGCGGAGAAAAGGACACCAAGGACTACTTCCTGGCAGGCAACAGCCTTTGCTGGTGGGCCATAGGCGCGTCCGTTATCGCCTCCAACATATCCGCCGAACAGTTCATAGGCATGTCAGGCTCCGGCTTTGCCATAGGCCTGGGCATAGCCTCGTATGAATTTATCGCGGCGGCCTCGCTTATCGTGGTGGCGGTATTCTTCCTCCCCATTTTCCTGCGCGAGAACATCTACACCATGCCCGAGTTCCTGGAACTGAGGTATGGCCGCACCGTCAAGGTGATGATGTCTTTTTTCTGGCTGCTGGTGTTCATCTTCATCAACCTTACCTCCATACTTTACCTGGGAGCCTTGGCCATCAACAAGATAGTGGAGGTGCCAATGTTCGGCAGCATCGTCTGCCTGGCCGTCTTTGCCGGCATCTATGCCATATACGGGGGGCTGAAGGCTGTGGCGCTCACGGATATGGTGCAAGTAATCTTCCTCATCGGCGGCGGTCTGATGACCACATACATTGCCCTGGACTATTATTCCGGACATACGGGCATGGTGGCCGGCATGGAGATGCTCATAGAGAATGTGCCGGACAAGTTTGACATGATATTGGACAAGTCCGACCCCAACTACAAGTTCCTGCCCGGTGTGGGCGTGATTTGCGGCGGCCTTTGGGTGAGTGCGTTGTACTATTTCGGTTGCAACCAGTATATCATACAGCGCGCCCTTGCCGGCAAGAGCCTCAAGGAGGCGCAGATGGGGCTGGTATTTGCCGGTTTCCTGAAGTTGATACTGCCCCTCATCGTGGTGATTCCCGGCATCGTGGCCTTTGCCTTGAATGCCGACATAGAGAAGCCTGACCAGGCATACCCCTGGCTGATACACAACTTCATACCCAACGGTATCAAGGGCATCACGTTTGCCGCTCTGGTGGCCGCGATAGTCAGTTCTCTGGCATCCATGATCAACAGCATATCCACCATCTTCACCATGGATCTGTACCGTTATGTGCACAAGTCTGCGTCGGAGAAGACGCTGATACGTATCGGCAGGCTTTTCGGAGCTGTCAGCCTGGTGGTGGCGGTAATCATCACTCCCATGCTGTCCGGTCTGGAACAGGCCTTCCAGTTCATACAGGAGTTCACCGGCTTCGTCAGTCCCGGTGCCCTTGCCATCTTCGTGATGGGATTCTACTGGAAACGTTCCGAACAGAAGGGTGCCATAGCGGCTGCCGTAGGTTCGTTCGTGTTCTCCATGGGCTTTATGTACTTCCTGCCAGAGGTGTCGTTCATAGACCGTATGGGCATCGTCTTCCTGCTGTGCGTGCTGTTGATTCTGGTCTTTGGTCTTGCTTCATGCAGGAAGGAACATGAGCGAAGCATAGAGATAGACACCAAGCTGTTCCGTACCACACGCGCATTCAAGGCACTCAGCGCGCTCATACTCCTTGTACTGTTCTTCATATACTACATCTTCTGGTAATATGCGTCTTGTACTTGTATGGCGCATACCTTAAACATATATTAGGAAATAATAGACCTTGCATTCTATAATTGTAAACACTAACCATCGCTAACATATACTTTATACTATGGAAATACTTGAAAAACTTGCCAAGGCCGTGGAATTCGGCAAAATCAATCAGAATGTTCCTGCCTCTGTCATGAAGGGCGAACCGGGTGCCGATGAATTGGTGCAACAGGCCATAGCAGAGGGCATGGAAGCTTCTGTCATTCTTTCACAGGGCCTTATCGCCGGCATGGAACGTGTAGGTGTCAAGTTCAAGGCCAACGTGGTCTACGTACCTCAGGTGCTCATGAGTGCCAAGGCCATGTCCACGGCCATGAAGCATCTGAAGAGCCGCTTCGGCAACGGTGGCATGCAGCGCAAGGGTACTTTTGTCATCGGCACCGTGGACGGTGACTTGCACGACATAGGCAAGAATCTGGTGGCAATGATGGTGGAAGGCAACGGTTACGAGGTAATCGACCTCGGCGTGGACGTGAAGCCGGAGAAGTTCGTGGCTGCCATGAAAGAGCATCCGGGCGCATTCATGGGCATGTCTGCCCTGCTGACCACTACCATGACCCACATGGAGAAAATCAACGAGATGCTGAAGGCCGAGAATCCCGGAGTGAAGACCTTTGTCGGCGGTGCCCCTGTCACGGCGGAGTTTGCACGGCAGATAGGTGCCGACTACTATACCGACGGTCCTCAGGAGCTTGTGGAAATACTCAATAAACTAACCGCTTGATATCTGTTGCAGTCATGACACCCTGGATTAAAGAAATACTGGCAAGCAAGACCTGTGCCAACATTCCCGTTCTTACTCATCCCGGCATAGAGGCTACCGGGCACAAGGTGATAGAAGCCGTGAAGAATGGCGACATCCACTATGAAGCCATCAAGTATCTGGCAGACAAGTATCCCACTTTCGCATGCTGCACCATAATGGACCTCACCGTGGAGGCTGAGGCTTTTGGTGCCGATGTGGAGTTCAACGAAACTGACCTTCCCAATGTGCTGGGGCGTCTGGTGTACGATGCCGAATCGGTGGAAAGGCTGGCCGTGCCCTCGCTGGAGGCGGCCCGTGTTCCGGAGTATCTGAAGGCTTGCCGCAGGGCGGTGGAGAACATCGGCCGTCCTATTCTTGCTGGTTGTATCGGTCCTTTCTCCCTGGCCGGCCGTCTCTACGACATGTCCGAGATAATGGTGGGCATATATTTGGAGCCTGATGTCATCAACGCACTTCTGGATAAGTGTACCAGGTTCCTCATCTCCTATGTGGGTGAACTGAAGAGACTCGGCGCCAAGGGCGTATTCATGGCGGAACCGGCTGCAGGCCTGCTCTCCGATGACGATTGCCGCGCCTTCTCTTCCGTCTATGTCAAGCGCATAGTGGATGCCTTGCAGGACGATACCTTTGCCGTCATCCTCCACAATTGTGGCAATACCGGGCAATGCACCTCCGCCATGGTGGACAGTACGGCGGCAGCCTTGCATTTCGGCAACGCCATAGACATGAAAGGGGTGATAGACCAGTGCCCGGCCGACATATTGGTGATGGGCAATGTGGACCCTGTCAGCATCATGAAGCAGGCCACCCCCGAGAAGGTAAAGGCCACCACAAAGGCTTTGCTGGAGGCCATGGACGGACATTCGAATTATGTCCTTTCCACGGGTTGCGATGTTCCTCCCCATTGCCCCGCGGCCAACATCGATGCCTATTTCGAGGCATTGGACGAGTACAACCAGTCCAAATAGAAGATTATGACAATAGCTCCGGCAACAGCCTTGAGGATAACCAAGGCGGATCCCGAGTTTGCGGATATGGTGAATGAGGTCTTGGCCAGGGTCAATGGCCTCATTCATCCGTCTTCGACTTTCAGGATTGTCACCGACTTTACCATAGGTGAAGATTGCATAGAGATGGAGGGACGCATGCTCTCGTGCGGCAAAAAAGTGGCCTTGGCCATGGCTGGAGCCACGGGTATGGCCGTATTTGCCATGACAATAGGCGACGGCCTTTCCGAACTTTATGCCGAGTACACCGCACAGATGGATTATCTGTCGGCCTATTGGTGCGACCTGTTGGCAAACCATGCGGTGGACGTTGTCATGGAGGAACTGAAGGAGACCGTCAGGGCGGCTCATGCGGAGGGTGGGATTACTTCTAACTGGGGACCCGGATACTGTGGCTGGCCGCTGACAGACCAAAGCATATTGCTTTCCCTGTTGCCGGAAGGCGACAGGTGCGTGGACCTCTCCGAATCCATGCTGATGCGTCCGTCCAAGTCGCTAAGCGGACTCATAGGCATAGGCAAGGACGTGGTCTACCGTAAGAGCGGGTGCGCCGACTGCTTCCTGGAACATTGTGCCTATAAGAGCAACAGGGTTTAATCAAGAACTTACACCATGGAGCATACAATCGTCATAGAACCAGTAGGCAAGCAATTGTCCGTGCCTCACGGGTATTCCTTGATGGAGGCCTTGCGGCAAACCGATGTCGAGTTTCCGTGCGGAGGCCGCGGACGTTGCGGCAACTGCCGTGTGGAACTGCTTTCCGGTGACATTGCCATGACGGAAGCCCATGCCGCTATCCTGCGTGACAAGGGTTTCGGATCCTCGTGGTGTCTGGCTTGTATGAGCAAGGTGGAGGACGACATAGTCATACGCATTCCTCGCGGTGCCATGAGTATTACTGCCGATGATTGCTGCCTCTCCTTTGTGCCGGAGAAGGGCCTGGGGATAGCCATAGACCTCGGTTCCACGACCGTCGTCGGGCAGTTGGTGGATATGGAGACAGGTACGGTGTTACGTACCGAAAGCGGGATAAACCCGCAGGTCGCCTACGGGGCGGACATCATTTCCCGTATTTCCTATTGCATGCGCTCGGAGGAGAACCTGAGGGAGCTTTCATCGTTGACACGCGACTTCATCGCTTCCGCCATCATAGAACGCCTGTGTCGCAATGGCGAGGCTGGCCATGTGCGCCAGGTGGTCATTGCAGGCAACACCGTCATGCACCATATCTTTGCCGCCTTGGATCTCGGTCCTTTGTCCGTGGCTCCATTCTGCTCGCCTCATAACGAAGGCATATCCTTCTTGCCGTCCGAATTGAGTCCGAACCTGCCTCCGGATAGTAATGTCCTCTTCCTTCCCAATATCACGCACTTCATCGGGAGCGATGTTCTTTGTGGCATACATCACTGTGGCATGCGACATTGTGGCAGTTGGCAGTTGCTCATAGACCTTGGCACCAATGGCGAAATGGCTCTCGGTTGTCGCGACCGTATTCTCTGTGCCTCCACTGCGGCCGGTCCGGCCTTTGAGGGCATCAACATCACTTGCGGCATGCGTGCCATGGATGGGGCCGTCTATGCCATAGATGGCGGTACCGACGGCCGTCCGCTGATGCATACTGTGGCCGATGTCGCCCCGCGCGGTTTCTGTGGCAGCGGTCTTGTGGAGGCGGTACATTACCTTTTTTCCAACGGAATCATAGACTTTGCAGGCGCATTTACAGATGTTGCAGCACAGGATGTCGCTACCGTCTCAGCCTGTAGTGTTGCTTGCGGTGTCAATGGCACAGCCACGGATTCTCAGGCGGATGCCCTCCCTACCCGCTTCTATTTCGACGACAATGTGTTTTTGGACATTCGGGACGTTCGTGAGTTTCAGTTGGCCAAGGCCGCTCTTGCCGCTGGTGTGGACATTCTCATGGAACAGGCCGGAATCGTTGCCGACGACATAGAGAACATCTATATCACGGGAGGTCTGGGCTATTATATCAATATAGGGAAGATGCAGCAGCTTGGCATGTTCGAGCAGTTCAGCAAGGAGCGTTTCCACAAGCTTCCCAACTCCTCTTTGGCCGGAGCCAAGGAACTTCTTTTCCGTTCCCGCCAGACCGGGGTGGAAGGCATCCTGTCCCTTGTGGAGCATTGCCCGCTGGAGTCCGTCGCGGCCTTTCAGAACGTTTTCTGCGAAAAGATGTTCTTCCCTTTCATGTGATGTCCGAGCGACTTCCATTGAGTACCGTCTGTTGAAATAGGATTTTATTACTTTGTTGTAAAATAATGTAAGGCATACTTAAGATAGATTCATATACCCTAAGAGGTGACTTGGATAGAGTTTCGAGGAGCTTGCTAAAATAAAAACTGATATGGGACGACAAATAAGAAAATCCAAAGGTAAAACAATGAAGCCAAACTTCTTTGTTTTCTGTGAAAGTGAGTCTGAGGTTGCCTATATTAGTCACCTCCGTTCGCAATACCGTGTGCCTCTTCAGATTATTCCAAGAAAGAGTGATTCGAACATATCTGTTCGATATATAGAGAATTGCAAGCGGGAATATATTGCAACCCAAAAAGACAAAACATTTCTAATGTATGATCTTGATGTGTCTGGGATGTCAGTGCATCTACAAAGTATTCCGGATGCGGTATTGCTGGTGTCGAATCCATGTGTTGAGTTATGGTATCTGCTTCATTTTGAAGAGTGTTATGCCGAATTATCTCAAAATATGTGCATTCAAAAATTGAAAAGACATCTTGAACACTACACAAAGGGAGTTTTAGCATTGAATGAGAAACAGCTGTTGTCAGGCAAGACATCAGAAGCAACGACGAGAGCCAAGATGTTGGAGACATATAATAATCCATCAACTACCATCTATAAAATGATAGAGTTGCTGGAAAACTTGTAATTTGAAGATTATGGAGAATAAGGAAATGACATTAGTTGATATTTTTCTTGACATCCTGTCGGAATCATAAGATAAAGGTACTGAATAAATTCGTAGAACTCGCCTTAACTTAATATAACGTGAGTTCGATGAAATTAGAATAAAGAAATCTGTGTGTCCAATGTCCTATT